>CAWBGV010000026.1:0-80798 GCA_963788395.1 Candidatus Doudnaibacteriota bacterium
TGAATCGGCCTGGGAATTCCGGAGGCTCTCCCGCTTGGGAGAGAGGATGGAATCATGGAAAAGAAGCGAACTGGATATAAGAGGTATCCGTCTGAGTTGAAGGAACGTGCCGTGCGCATGGTCCTTGATCTTCAGCGGTCGGATCCTGGCGACAAGAGCGTCATCTCGAGGGTGGCGCGACAACTCGGGGTAGGTGAAGAGTCGCTGCGCGTTTGGGTGAAGCGAGCCCAGATCGACGCGGGTACTCGGCCCGGTCTCACCACCGAGGAGCGTGAGGAGCTGAAGCGGCTGCGCAAAGAGAACTTCGAGTTGCAGCGGGCGAACGACATCTTGCAAGCCGCGGCAACTTTCTTCGGGGCGGAGCTCGACCGCCGACAGAAGAGGTAGTTACCTTCATCGACGCCCACCGGGACTCTTTGACCCGTGGGCGTCGTTGGGGAGTCGAGCCGATCTGCGCCCAACTGCAGGTCGCCCCTTCCACTTACTACGACACCAAGTCACGGCCGGTGTCGGCTCGCCAGAGGCGCGACGAGGAACTCGGTCCCGCGCTCGAGGCGATCTGGAAGAAGAACTACTCCGTCTACGGTCGGCGCAAGCTCACCAAGGCCGCGAGGCGTCGCGGACTCGACTGTGGTCGCGACCAGGTCGAGCGACTCATGAAATGCCAAGGTATTCGCGGGGCGTCACGCGCCAAGCGGCGCTTCACGACCCACGCCGACAAGAACAACCTGCGCGCGCCGGACCTCGTCAATCGAGCGTTCGTGGCCACTCGACCCGATCAACTTTGGGTTGCCGACTTCACTTACTGCTCGACGTGGAGCGGGGTGGTCTACGTGGCCTTCATCATCGACGTGTTCTCGCGCCGACTCGTTGGTTGGAAAGCGAGTCGCACCATGACCGCGTCACTCGTCGTCGACGCGCTCAACATGGCCGCCTGGACGAGGCGCACCAGACTCGACGGACTTATTTGTCACACGGACGCGGGAGCCCAATACACGAGTATTTCCTACACCGACCGCATCGACGAGCTCGGCGTCTCTGCGTCAATCGGCACCGTCGGCGATTCGTTTGATAACGCGATGGCCGAATCGGTCATGGGCATCTTCAAGACCGAGCTGCATCGCAATCCTGCGGTGCTCGCGGACAACGGTGGGCACTGGCGAGGACTTGACGACCTCGAGGTCGCCACGTGCGCGTGGGTGTCGTGGTTCAACGAAGAGCGACTCCATGGCGAGCTCGACGACCGCACGCCGGCCGAGTTCGAGGAGGAGTACTCTCTGTCAGATCAAGCCAAGGTGGCGTGAGATTTCCAAGTTCGGAAGTCTCCAGGAAACCCAGGCCGATTCAGTCGTCCATTCTGTACGATTCACGGTTCTCGCCTACGAAGATCACTATTTGGCGCCAGTTCAAGACACTCAGGTCCGGGAAGGGTAAGGCGCGGTCGTGGCTTGAACGTTCCAAATACTCATCCGGGTGCCGTTGCAAAGCGCCCTTGGAATCGCCCTTCAACCCGAACTTTGCTTGCCCACTGTCACTGGATGCCAAGGTGTTTGTTTACGTTCCGCGTGGGTCAGCTGTGAACTCCACTACCAACCAGAGATCCTGGGGGATCTCTGACAGTCGTCGCTTCAGCTCGTGGCGAACTTCGTCGGATTGGCGGACGGTCCAATCAGCGGCCACTACGAAATCGAGTTCAACGTAAAACTTGCGACCTATTTTGTCATTCGAAGATTCTGTTCTCGTAAGTTGAACATCTCACACACTTCATCAACTGCGGAGCGAGCTTCGTCACGCAGTTCGCCACTTGGAGATCCTTCGACGAGTTCAATGAACGTTGAACGAATCATCTGCAAGGGCGGAATGATGAACGCCAAGCAGGTCGTGACAACGAGCAAGGGGTCAACATAGCGCGCAGCGGGTGACCAGGAAGTCGACAAGATGACTCGGGCGAAGATGAATGCGAGGAGCATGCCCAAACCCAGCAGGGAGCCTGAGAGCCACGCAATGTTTTCCGCGCGGACCAATTCGGAGTTGCCCGCGCTTCGGCGTAAGGCAACATAGACCCCGGCGCACAGCACGAATGCCAGAACTGCGTAGGCGAGAGCCCAGCCAGCGGGAACCTTGCTCCCACCGTCAACGATGGTGAGGACTGCGTTGAACGTGGCGTAGATACACGTGGCCAGCAGGGCCACCCCTTCAATCGCAATGATGAGGGGAGTAAGTGCTTCACGGCCAAACGGATATCGCAGCGTCGGGCCCCTTGCAACCAGATGAGAAACTCGAAGGGCCATCGACGAAAGGCCAATGCCTAAGAATGTGTAAAAGCCGTCAAACAAGATGATCTGCGAACCTGTCGCCACGCCGATAACAATCCCCAGAGCAGCAAGGACGATGCCGAAACTCACGGAGAGGCCGAGCGACCTGCGCTCAGTATGAAGTTCTTCGTGGTCGCTTTCAGCGGTCATAGATTGCGATTGAGATGTGACATCACTACCCAGTTCCTTTTGGTGTTCGTACGAGATACTTCTCATGTCGGGAAGCGAAATTTCTTGGCCTCTAGAGCATGAGCTACCCAAAGGCTAAGCCTTCAGTCCTTGGTTGACAGCAACTCGCTTCGATGTGGAAACGCTGGTACAGCGTCGGGCGATCAGGTGTGAGTTACCACAACGACGAAAGATGTCCGGTGACGAGCTCGGACGCTTTGATGGTGACGGGGGATGATGGCGGATCTTGCTGACTCTTGGAACCTGTCTCTTCCACAAGGGTCGAGCGGACCGCTGCACTCAAGAAGCGTGACGGTTGCGCCCAGGAGTGGTCATCACGAACCCGATGATGGTGGTACCGCAGTGGCACGTAGATGGAGAGATTCCTCCGGGCGCGGGTGATGGCGACGTAGAAGAGACGTCGTTCTTCTTCAAGTCCTTCGGGCGACCCCAGCGCCATGTCCGAGGGAAAGTTGCCGTCGGCCGCGTGAATAACGTGCACGGCGTCGAATTCGAGACCTTTCGCCGAATGGACAGTTGAGAGGACGAGCCAGTCCTCGTCCATCATCGGTGGGCCTGCGAGGTCACCAGTGGAAGCCGGCGGCTCCAAAGCCTGCTCGGCGGCCACGTCGCTCAGTCGCGTCGTCTCATGGCATGCAAGCACGAGCGCGCCGAGGTCTTCAAGCCGTGGGGCTGCATCATCATAGGAAGAGGTGATCAGTGGCTCGACAGCACGGCAAATCCGTTCCGCGTGCATTGCGACTGGCTCCGTCGCCTTGCCACATAACGCAAGTGCGAGATCACTCGACATCGCTCGGGCATCTTCTGGCAGCACATCCAGAACGTGCGACCATCGACTTTGGATCTCGCCGTGAGAAAGAGGGACCACGCCATCGACGTCTCGAAGCGCGTCGATGGCGCGCCTGGCCTTGCTCGGGCCCACACCGGGCATCAGTTGCAAGAGACGGAACCATGCCATCTCGTCGCGAGGATTGTCGGCAAGTCGAAAGGCTGCGAGAAGATCTTTGACGTGCGCCGCTTCTAAGTAGCGCAGTCCGCCGTACTTGACGAAGGGAATTCGTCTTCGCGCGAGTTCGATCTCGAGATCGGCACTGTGGTGGCCAGGGCAATGACGGTTCCCGCCTCGAGCGGCGGCAGCCACACCACGTCGGCTTCGGACACCCGCCGTCCGTCCTCGAGCAGCAGCCGATCGGCGCCGAGCGGAGTGGCGCTGTGGACCGCTCCCGAGTATGCAACGCGCGCGCGCCTCATGCTTGCGCCACGAACCGGTTGGACAACGTGCCCACCCCGTCGATCGCGATGTCGACCCGCTGCCGGCGCGGACCCGGGGGCAGGGTCTGGCCGTGCCCACCGCGAGCACGTCACCGGGCGAGAGAGTCATGAATTCGGTGACGTCCGCGAGCAGCCGTGACGTCAAGCGCACCAGGTCGGCCGTGTTCGAATCCTGAACCAGCGCGCCATCCACGAAGGTGCGAACGCCGAGCGCGTCCGGATCCGCAATCCGATCGCGTGTCACCACGGCCGGACCCAGCGGGCAGAAACCGTCACGCGCCTTGAACCGTATGGACGGCCGGTAGAACACTTCGTGCGGAATGCTCACGTCGTTGACGATCAGATAGCCAGCGACATGGTCGAGGGCGTCCGGACCGACAAGTTGCATGCGGGCGGCCGATCACCAGACCGAGACATGCGCCTGTCTCCAGTTCTTCGCATCCTGCCGGTATCTGCACGGCGCTGCCGGAAACGGCCAGGGTGTTGCGCGGTTTGATGTAAAGCACCGGCGCCCGCGGCAGCCCGTTGTAGGGCGGGAGGGCGGCCTTCGACGCGATCTCGTGGAGCGCCGTGGAATGGTTGAGCACAGGACGCCGTACACGGCGCCGCTCAATCTGAACGGTGCCGTATCGAATGGAATCATGCACTCCCCGGTCCTCAAGCGTCTTCCGCTCCCGTCCAATAGTTACTAATATATTAGTAATCGTTCCACTTGTCGAAGAGCGCGTCAAGAATGCAGCCCAAGCCCAGCGGAAACCCCCGTTGCAGCGACGCAACTTGCCGCTGCTGATGCTTCGGGCGCGCGAGCGCGTCATAGCGCTGTTTCGGCCGGTCTTGAACGAAAACGGAGTCACCGAGCAACAGTGGCGGATAGTGCGCCTGCTGCTCGACACCGGACCGCTGGAACCGCGGCAGATCGGCGAATTTTGCAACCTCTCGAGTCCCAGCCTGGCGGGCGTAATGGCGCGCATGGAACAGATCGGACTGGTGCGGCGCAAACGCTTGCCCAATGATCAGCGACGCGTGAGCGTTTCGCTCACGGCGCACAGCCGGGCTCTCGCCAGGCGCATTGCTCCGCGCATAGAGGCGGTCTACGCACACATTGAAGATGTCCTTGGGGCCGAATTTGCCGAGGCTTCTACCGAACGCTCGATGATGTCATCGCCAAGCTGCCGCCACAGCGTGCGCGATCCGCCCGCGCAATCGGGTAGCGTATTACAATTGCCAAGGGCAAAATCTTGCAAATCCTTCCACGGTCGTGCGTCGCGCTGATTTGGCTGATCCTCGCCGCGTCGCTGTGCGTGGGCATTCTTGGGCGCGGCTACTGGACGCCCGATGAGCCGCGCGAGGCGGATCTCGCCTGGCGCATGAGTTGGCAACCCTCCAAGGCGGTGCCGCTCTTGGCCGGCGAAGCTTTTTGCGAAAAGCCGCCGCTCACGTACTGGCTGGCGGGTGCCACCATCGGGGCCGGTGGAAGTGACGCTTGGGTGGCCCGGCTGCCCAATCTGCTGTACGCCCTGATCACGGCCCTTGCCGTGGCAATGATTGCGCGGCGCGGGGCCGGGCCGATTGCCGGCATCGCCGCCGCCGCCGCAATCAGCATTGGCGAAGTTGGCCGCGAGAAAGCTTCCGTCGATCAGGATGAAGCAGGCGGCCACCGCGCCGGCGAGCCACAGCGGCCACTTCCAGATCTCGCGCATGGCGATGAACAGGAGCACGCTCGTCATCAGCATGGTCGCCGACACGGCGATGCCGTAGGCGGCGGCGAGGTTGTCGGACTTGCCGAAGCCGATGGTGAGCATCAGCGTCACGACCATCAGCATCCAGTTGACCGCGCCGACGTAGATCTGCCCGTAGCCCTCCTGCGAGGTCTGGGTGATGGTCATGCGCGGCATCCAGCCGAGCTGGATCGCCTGGCGGGTCATCGAAGAGGCGCCGGTGATGATCGA
The DNA here is from genome assembly GCA_963788395.1 of Candidatus Doudnaibacteriota bacterium. Lineage (GTDB taxonomy): Bacteria > Patescibacteriota > Doudnabacteria > UBA920 > UBA920 > CAIVSE01. Next base: position 5,726 of record CAWBGV010000026.1, read on the forward strand.
CTGGCTGGCGATCACCGTCGCCACGGTGGCGAGCAGGATCATGGGCGTCAGCAGCGTCCCGGGCAGAGCCGGAAGAAGATGTTGCCCTCGGTCGGCGCGCCGGCGAGCACGATCGCCGCCTGCCCGGCGTAGTTCAGGACCAGCGCCGGAAACACCACCGCCTACCACGGCGAGCCGGATCGGTCTCGCGCCGAAATGTCCCATGTCGGCGTAGAGCGCCTCGGCCCCGGTGACGCACAGGAACACGCCGCCGAGCACGAGGAAGCCCGTGATCCCGCCACGCACGAGGTAGTCGAGGCCACAGAGCGGGTTGATCGCCGTGACGACCTCCGGATGCTGCGAGGATCCCGGAGATCCCGAGCGCCGCGATGACGACGAACCAGAGGAGCATGATCGGGCCGAACGCGCTGCCGATCGCGCGCCGTCCCGACGGCTGGACGGCGAACAGCGCGAACAGGATCGGACGGCCGCCGGCAGCACCCAGGCTGTCAGGCGCGGGCGCGATCTGCTCGAGGCCCTCCAGCGCGGAGAGCACCGAGATCGCCGGGGTGATCGCGCCGTCGCCATAGATCAGCGCCGCGCCGAACAGGCCCGATGGCGACGATGATCGGCCGAGCTGCGCCTTGACGCCGAGCAGCGACATCAGCGCGAGGATGCCGCCCTCCCCGTCGTTGTCGACCCGCATGGCCAAGTCACGTATTTGACGGCGGTGATCATGATCAGGGTCCACAGGATCAGCGACAGCGCGCCGAGCGAGGCCGCGGCGTCGGGTGGGGGCCGGTGACGTCGAGCACCGTCTTGAGGGTGTAGAGCGGGCTCGTGCCGATGTCGCCGAACACCACGCCGAGCGCCGCCAGGCCGGCGAGCCCCGCCCACCCGCCCGACGGCTTTCCGATATCGTTCGACTCGCCCGCCATCCAGATCTCCTCGCGCCAGATCGCCACGCGCCGCCGGCGCCGCTCCGGCGCAGCCAATGCCACAGCCGGAGCGAGCGCCATAGCCGCAAGGCGAGACAATTCGTTGACGATCCGCCGCCGCCGCGCCCGGTCACGGTAAACGCCAAGCAACCGAAGACGGTAAACCCAAAATGAAGCAAAGGTCTTGTCAAGATTAAGAAATTTCGCGTCGCCCGAGCGCCCGCGACCGATAAAATTCGAGCGAATTTCGCAGGCGCGCGCCAACGGGGCGGCGGCGATCGTCGTGGCGGGACGAACGGACGATGAGGCGCGCTCATGCTCACCCGGCTCCTCACTTTCACCCTCGCGATCCTCCGGCCTCGCGTTCGCCGGGCTCGGCGAGGCGTCGGAAGGTCTGCCCCGGGCGAGCCGGGCGCCGGTCGGCGGCGAAACCGCGATCCCCTACGGCTGGGTCGACTTCTGCAACCGCCAGGCCGACGAATGCACGCTCGGCAAGCTCACGCCGGTCGACGTCCGCCTGACGCGGCAGGCGTGGCGATGCTCAACGACGTCAACGCGGCGTCAACGGCGCGATCGAGCCGATCAGCAACCTCGACCATTGGGGCACCATGCTCGACCATTGGGACTATCCGGTCGACGGCAAGGGCGACTGCAAGATCTACGCCCTGTTCAAGCGCAAGCTCCTGATCGAACGCGGCTTTCCGCGCCAGGCGCTGCTGATGACGATCGTGCGCGACCTCAATGGCGAGGGCCATGCGGTGCTCACGGTGAAGACCGACCGCGGCGACTTCGTGCTCGACAATCTCGCCGACGAGTCCGCCCCTGGAACGCGACCGGCTACAGTTCTTCAAGCGCCAGGCGCAGGACGACCCGAACGTCTGGCTGAGCCTCGGCGGGGCGACGGGCGCCCCCGCCCAGTCCGGAGCGAGTGAGCCGCGAAGGGGAGACGCGGACGCTCGATTGGACAGTACCCGCCTTCCTCTGCGCCGCGCCCTTGCCCCGGCCGACGGCGCGCGCCTCGGCCATGAAGGCGACGGCGGCGGGTTGACAGGAGACGGGTGGACACGCATGCGGCCAGCAAGGCAAATTGCCACGGCGCGTGGCGCGGGCCGGCCAAGAGGGCGGTCCCTGCGCCGGGATGACATGGGGAGGCTTGACACATGACCTGGAAAGCGGCGGGCGCCCTGGCGCTCGGCTTGAGCGCGGCGGCGCTCTCGGCGCCGTCCTTCGCGGACGCGCAGAAGCCCAACATTCTCGTCATCATGGGCGACGACATCGGCTACTGGAACATCAGCGCCTACAACCGCGGCATGATGGGCTATCGCACGCCCAACATCGATCGCATCGCCAACGAGGGCGCGATCTTCACCGACTATTACGCCCAGCAGTCCTGCACGGCGGGCCGGGCCGCCTTCATCACCGGCCAGAGCCCGATCCGCACCGGCCTGCTCAAGGTCGGCCTGCCGTCGGCCAAGGAGGGCCTGTCCGACAAGGATCCGACGCTCGCCGAGCTCCTGAAGCCGCAGGGCTACGTCACCGGCCAGTTCGGCAAGAACCATCTGGGCGACCGCAACGAATTCCTGCCGACGGTGCACGGCTTCGACGAGTTTTTCGGCAACCTCTACCATCTCAACGCCGAGGAGGAGCCGGAGAACCCCGACTATCCGAACCCTCCGAATACCGAATTTCGGCAGCAGTTCGGGCCGCGCGGCGTTTTCCACTGCTTCGCGACGGACACGGTGACCCCTGGCGAGGATCCGCGTTTCGGCGCCTGGGGCAAGCAGAAATGCGAGGACACCGGCCCGATCACCAGGAAGCGCATGGAGACGGTGGACGAGGAGTTCCTGAGGGCTCGCTCGATTCATGGACCACGCCCCGAGGACAAGAAGCCGTTCTTCGTCTGGTTCAATTCGACGCGCATGCACATCTTCACCCACCTCAAGCCGGAGTCGCGGGGGTGACCGGGCTCGGGACCTATCCCGACGGCATGGTCGAGCACGACGGTCAGGTCGGCCAGCTCTTGAAGAAGCTCGACGACCTCGGCGTCGCCAACAACACGATCGTGATCTACACGTCCGACAACGGCGCCGAGGCCTTCTCGTGGCCCGACGGCGGCACCACGCCGTTCCGCAGCGAGAAGAACAGCAACTGGGAAGGCGGCTACCGCGTTCCGGCGATCGTGCGCTGGCCCGGCGTGGCCAAGCCCGCACACCGAGATCACGGGATCTTCTCGGGCGAGGACTGGCTGCCGACGCTGATGGCGGGCGCGGGGGAGCCGGACATCGTCAACAAGCTCCTGCAAGGCTACGACGCCGGCGGCAAGACCTTCAAGGTCCATCTCGACGGGAACGATCAGCGCGACTGCTGGCCGGCGGCCCCGACCGCGCGCCGCTCCTTCTTCTACTGGACCGACGACGGCGACCTCGCGGGCCTGCGCTACGACCGGTGGAAGGTCGTGTTCCTCGAGCAGCCAGCACGAGGGCCTCAAGGTGTGGCAGCAGCCGCTCGTGCGGTCCAGACGGCAGCTACACAGCTGGACAGAAGGTTAACTTAGATAGTAACAGCGCCGCCTTGGTAGTCAGTGCTATCCAGGCCCAGGCTCCGGCTCCCGTTACCCCTCCCGGCGGGGCGGGTTGGAGCCATGGGGGATCGGGTGCCAATAATATTGTCAGTTCCGGCGGGGCCAGTACAGTCACATTGACCCCAACCAACTTAAATTCTACAACCTACAGCCCCGGTCTGAATTCTCAAATTTCATCGTTGGGCCAAATTTCCGCCTCTCAGCTGGCGACTTACCGGTCTCAGGGCATCCAGCCGGGATCCGTCTTGGCCTATATGCTTGGTTTGGGCAACGGCACAAACCCCAACGGCAGTTCTTATACTACTATATCCGGTAACGATGGCCTGACCTATTATCTAAATAACGGTGTCTGGACCACTACCGCACCCGGCAGTGGCAGTTCCACTTCGCAATATACTGTCCAGCAGTTTGAGCAAGCTGACGGAAATTTACCGTATTCGGAATTTTTAAAACTTTCGTCAACCGACCAGCAAACCTTGCTGACTTATTTTAGCAGCTTGAATGCCGGCAGTTCTAACGGTAATCCACTTAACCTGGGTGGGGCAGTCTACCCCGGCAGCTTGGCCGCCTTTATGTTAGGACTTGGGACCAATCCCAGCGCCGGCCAATTAACAGCTTTAGGCCTGACTCAAACTACGGACTCAAATGGTAATATTTATTATGCGCGGGCCACTGGCAATGCTACCGGGGCGGCTATTGGCAGCCAAAAATTATTAAATACAACCTCCCAGCAATTAACGGCCTTAGCCGGTTACTATCAGCAGAACCCATCACAAATTCCGACTACGGTAGACCCGGACTCTGCCGCGGCCGAAGTTTTGGGTTTGGGAAACGGCACCGGCGCCAACGGATCTTATACTACTATAACGGCCAATACCGGGACAGTTTATAACTTAGTCAACGGCCAGTGGGTGGCTCAAGGCAGTTCGTCGACAAACACCGCGGGTCTGGTCACATTGACCCCAACCAACTTAAATTCTACAACCTACAGCCCCGGTCTGAATTCTCAAATTTCATCGTTGGGCCAAATTTCCGCCTCTCAGCTGGCGACTTACCGGTCTCAGGGCATCCAGCCGGGATCCGTCTTGGCCTATATGCTTGGTTTGGGCAACGGCACAAACCCCAACGGCAGTTCTTATACTACTATATCCGGTAACGATGGCCTGACCTATTATCTAAATAACGGTGTCTGGACCACTACCGCACCCGGCAGTGGCAGTTCCACTTCGCAATATACTGTCCAGCAGTTTGAGCAAGCTGACGGAAATTTACCGTATTCGGAATTTTTAAAACTTTCGTCAACCGACCAGCAAACCTTGCTGACTTATTTTAGCAGCTTGAATGCCGGCAGTTCTAACGGTAATCCACTTAACCTGGGTGGGGCAGTCTACCCCGGCAGCTTGGCCGCCTTTATGTTAGGACTTGGGACCAATCCCAGCGCCGGCCAATTAACAGCTTTAGGCCTGACTCAAACTACGGACTCAAATGGTAATATTTATTATGCGCGGGCCACTGGCAATGCTACCGGGGCGGCTATTGGCAGCCAAAAATTATTAAATACAACCTCCCAGCAATTAACGGCCTTAGCCGGTTACTATCAGCAGAACCCATCACAAATTCCGACTACGGTAGACCCGGACTCTGCCGCGGCCGAAGTTTTGGGTTTGGGAAACGGCACCGGCGCCAACGGATCTTATACTACTATAACGGCCAATACCGGGACAGTTTATAACTTAGTCAACGGCCAGTGGGTGGCTCAAGGCAGTTCGTCGACAAACACCGCGGGTCTGGTCAAAAACGCCGACGGCAGCATTACTGTCACCGTAGTCGGATCGGACGGAAAAACCTATACCATTACTGCCACCAGCAGCAGCAATTTTTCTTCCCAAATGGAAAGCTATGGCCAGGGCAGTGTGGCTTACAATGCATTCTACCAGGCATACAGCAACCAGGTCGTGCCTTTTTATAATGGTCAGAGTGCGCTGGCGGCAAGTGGTTATTCAACGGTTCAGGAATACGTGGCGGCCTTCAACCAAAAATATCCGGGTAGCCAAACACCACCCAGCGCCGCAGACTTGGCCCAGTACCAGGAAATCACCGGCCAAGCCTGGGCTCCGGTTAATTATAGTTTTACTTTTTACTCCGGAGCAGCCATCACCTTACCCAGCGGCGATTCTTTTGCCAACAGTCCGCAGTGGTACGCCTCTTACGCCACCGCCAGCCAGATTGCCCAAGCCTACGGCGGAACTGTGGTGGTTATCCCGATTGTCGGGGCTGCGGCTCCGATGTATGGTATTGTCTTGCCGGGTGATACGACTGCTTACAACGCCGGTCAATTGGCCGAAAATATAATCAAGTATGGATACACCACAGCCGCACAAATGCTCCAACAGGAAGTTGCCAGTAATCCTGATCCTACCAATCCTCTGAGCGCAAGCGAATACATGCCTGCGACGGGAAATTTTAATACCGACGTCAAGGCCCTGCCGTCCACCGCGGTGACCAGTATATATCAAGGAGTAACCGTAAACACTAACGCTTCGACCATTACCAACCCCTCTAATTTAATTAATGTAGGTACTCAGTATCCGGCCGGCTATGGCGGTACCGGGACCGGTGCTAATGCCGGAGGTTCTACCAATGGTGGTTATACTGCCACAACGAGTTACGGCACACTTTCTTTTACTACGGGCAGCGGTAACACTAGCCTGGTGAGCGTAGGGGATACCTGGCAAATCAGCATTACTGGAGCGGCGGCCAATACGCCGGTCTATGTAGTTGGCGGACTAAATGGGGCTCAGATTAAAACCCAAATGGGTACCACCGATCAAAACGGGACACTGATTCTGAACGGAACTTTTACTACCAGCAACATTGGCGCCTGGAATGAAACCTGGATGGTGGGTACACACACAATTGGATCTTTTTCTTTTACGGTACAGGCGGCAACAGCCGGTTCAAATTCGGGAACTGGATCGGGGGCAAGTACGGGGACAGGTTCCGGCGCCAGCACTACCGTAACCGCTCCCACCTTAGTTTCGTTAAGCGCTACGGATGCTCCCGCTGGCACTATCATCACGGCTACCGGTTCCAATTTTGCAGCTGTGGCATCCAATAATATAGTAGAGTTTTATAATTCCGCCGGAGCTCTGGTGGCTAATGTCCCGGCTTCCGCCGTCAGCGGTAATAACTTGCAGTTTGTGGTCCCGCAAAATGTCTCTCCGGGAGCCTATACTATTAATGTGATGAATTTAAATGCCTACCTGGCCGTATCAAACGGTTTGAGTTTTACGGTTGATCCGACTACGGCCGGTTCCGGTAATGCTTCTCAAACTTCGACCACGGTGGCTTTAGCTCCAGCCACGGTCGGTGTAGCTTATAATCAAACGTTGACCTGGGGCACCAATACCGGCGTCAACTGGAATCTGACCAGCGGCACTTTGCCTCCCGGTTTGGCCTTGGCTTCTGGCAGCGGGACGATTTCCGGCACTCCGACTACCGCGGGACAATACATTTTTACTATCCAAGCCGTCAGCGGGACTGCCACGGCAACTCAGACTTTCAGTATTACGGTCAGTCCGGCAGCTTCAGGTTCTGTCGCTTCGAGTGTAGTTACCACCTTAACTTTAAGTGAAAATACTTCTAACGTCACGGTCGGCGGCACTGATATTGCGGCTGCCGCCGTTAACATCGCGACTACGGTCAACGGCTCTACTACTTACGCGGGGGGAGCCGTGACTGCGGTGTCGGCCAATTCGGCTATTGCGACGGTCAGCGTGGGCTCCGGCAATATTTTAACTATTACCGGCATCGGGGCTGGAGTGACAACTATTACGGTTCATCCTGCCAATTTAGATTCATCAAATACCTCTCAAGATCAATTTATTACGGTAACGGTTACCGCGCCCGGCGGCAGCAGTACCGGCGGCGGCACGACCGGAACCAGCGGCACCACCGATCCGGACGCGGCGTTGATCGCTTCGCTGGCCAACCAAATTGACCAGCTCCAAAATCAGGTTAATTATTTAAGCACCCAGCTGGGTAATAATTCCGGAAACAATTATGAGTATGCCAACGCCCAAATTGCAGCTTTGACCTCGCAAATCAATCAGCTGCAAAATACCATTAACAGCCTGAGGGCGCCGCAAACAATTACTACTCAATCCGAATCTGTTCAGCCCGCCGGTTTTGTGGGTTTGCAAATGCCGGTAACGTATACCGCGCCGGTCAGCCAGGATGTTTTGGGCGCTACCACCGGCACTACCTATACCGTTAAAAAAGGTGATACACTATGGGGGATAGCCCAAAAGTATTACGGCGACGGCACGCAGTGGCGCAAAATCTTGGCCGCCAACAGCAACCTGGTAAAAAATCCCCGAACCATGCGGGTAGGTATTACCCTTGTTATCCCGAATATTAATAATTAAAAGAGAGCACTTATGACTGAAGAAGAAACGACAACTCAGCAGGAGCCGGCTGCCGCAGAAGCGGGAGCGACGGTAGACCCTCCCCCTCACCACCATCGCGCAGATGCCAGGAAAAGCAGTATTATAATATCGGCCAGTATTCTTTTGGGCGCGCTGCTCATTTCGGCTAGTGTTTTTTATAGCGCGACACAGCTGATAAAAATTATCCCGACCGCCCTTACTGCGGCGGTTCCGGCGGTCAACCCGGCTCCAGCCGCGGCCGCGGGCCAGGCGGCAGCTCCTACTCCTGCCAGTGGTCCGGTGACCGTTACTCCGCGCACCGGAGAGGCGACTTTGGGAAATAAAAATGCCAAAGTCACGATTGTTGAATTTGGCGATTTCCAGTGCCCGTTTTGTAAAGAGTTTTATCAACAGACATTCAATGATTTGAAAACGAAATATGTAGACACCGGCGAAGTCCAGTATATTTTCCGCGATTTCCCGCTGACGCAAATTCATGTCAACGCCCAAATTGCCGCCGAAGCGGCTGAGTGCGCCAACCTGCAAGGGCGATTCTGGGACTATCACGATTTGCTCTATACCAACGGCCAATCGGATGGGACTGATTTAGATAAAGCCAGTTTGGAAAAATACGCGGCCCAGCTGAAGTTAGATTCGGCCAAATTTAATCAGTGTCTGGAAAGTAACGCTACTTTGCCGACGGTCAATCAGGATGTGGCCGAAGGCACTAAGGATGGCGTGACCGGTACCCCAACATTCTTCATTAACGGCCAGATGGTGGTCGGCGCCCAGCCGACGGCTACGTTCGAGCAAGCCATTGAAGCCGATCTAAAATAAAATGTCCGAAACTTATTCTATTTCACCACAAAAAAATACCAAACGCTGGGTCATTCTGAGTGCCAGCCTGGTGCTGTTGATCTTAATTTTGCTGGTACTATGGTTGGCCGTGCGTTATCAGGCTCGGAAGAATCTGATTTTGCCCGAAGGTCTAACCCAGGTCAGCACCAACAAGCTTCCGGCACTGCTGCCTGCCAATTTGCCACAAGAAGCAGGGGCGATTATCCGCGATAATTATAATGTCAATACGAATGGGGTGGAGCAGGGCACACGTCGGTATGTGACCAAAAATACGGTGGCCCAAAATATTACGCTTTTTAAGCAGTATTTGCAGGCCAATGGTTGGACGAATATTCAAACCCAATCGGCCGGCGGTGTCGAGCTGTTGACTGCGACTAAGGCTTCGGAGACAATGTTAATCTCTTTGAGTCAAAATTCTGTGACCCAGGAAAATGTGGTGGATATTACGGTTACTAACCAAAGCACGACGCCGTCAAAAAATACTCCCACTGCGACGCCTGCCGCCGGTCAATAAAATAGTAGAAGAAGATAATAAAAAAGCCAGGACAATTCTTTCACGATTGCTCGGGGAAAGAATTGTCCTGGTGTTCTGTTTGTTGGTAGGCACTCGGCCTACCGTCTACCGCTGCGGCGGGGGTGGCGGATAGGAGAATACAGACACGGGGCTACCACTGGAGTCCGCCCTACTAAGAATGGACACCCACCCTGAGTCTATTGTCCATTCTGCCAGAGTATCTCCATCCGATCGTCGCGTTGACGACAGACGTATGCCGGGTCTCGTCAGCATCTGTGGTGCTGAACTCCGCTGAGACCCGACGGCACCTGCCCGGTAAGGTCAAAGATGACCATAACCGTATGACTGCCCCGCAGTTCAGGGTCAACAATTTTGGCAACCATGCCAACCCTTTCACCATTGATTCCGGATGAGAACAGCCCGGCAATGGCCAGGAGCGTCCCAAGGTGCTGGCGCCCCCGGTACTCGTACTTGAAATGCTTAGCCTTTTAAAAATGCCAGTATCGACGACCGCGGTTGCAGTTGCGGACATGACATGGGCTGTGGTGGAATATTCACCACCGTTTTTTCCTAAGACGTACGAAAGAAACAGTAATTTCTCCTTAGTGCCGGTGCATACGGGACCCCATGTTTCGTTCCCGGGTAGTTCCATTGCGTCGAGGAAATAATCCTCCGACGTTACTGTCAATCCGTTTATCCCACTGAGGATATACCCAGATAAAAGTGCCTTACCTCCGACGGAGAACACGACTTTTTGTATGGTACATGTACCGTTTACCTCAGCACTTGCCCAGGCACATCCCCAAATCAGACCAAAAACGATCAAACCTATCTTCTTCATTACATAGCCCCTCCTAGAGCTTGGCAAAACTATATCATAAATTTATTATTTCGTCAAGTATAAGCTGATTTTTCAAATTCCATCATATTTTATGTTGAAATACTTAAATATCCATGATACTATGCCACTATATAGAAGGAAACTAAAATTTTTTCAAAAAGAAACCAAAATATGAAAAATATTTATAAGTTATATTGGATTCTGCCTGTTTATTTATTTTTGCTGTAGCTTTCCAGGCCCATGCCGGTTATATTGGCGATGGGGCGCCAAATTGCAGTATTACTCCCTGTTCCGCAATCACCTGCGAGACAAGTGATTGTGAAACAGTTGGGTGCGAACCAGGGGATCCGTCATGTCATGGCGTGACAAAGCAATGCTATTATTCTCCTATTGACGGTTGTACTTCTCCTACTCCCACACCAACCCCAATACCAACTCCTCCTTATTGCTCCTGCACCTCCAACTCTTCCATCTGCACCGACGGCCAGTACTGCACCACTTACAGCGGTTGTGGCACTGGCTGCGCTGAAGGTACCAGTTACACCCAGTGTACTCCAACTTCATCCTGCAGCGCTCCTTCCTGCAGCGAGGCCGGTTCTTCCTGCTCCGGCAGCGCTGACTGCTGCAGCGGCAATTCCTGTAATAATGGTACCTGTCAGACCAATACCGCTCCTGGTAACGATAATGTTGATTTTACCATTACCCCGCTGGTCCGCTCGGCTAACCAAGGTGATACCGTTAGCTATCTCGTTACAATTACTAATAACAATCCTGGTGATGACAGCTACGAGACCGTGACTAACTACCCGTCTCATACTTGTCCTACCGGCTCTTCCTGTACTTTCAGCGGCGGTTATGAACCCGGGCAGGCAGCCGATAATTTTATTGATTTAGCCCCCTACACTTCCACTACCACTGTTTTAACCGTCGCCACTTCGGCAGGTACCCCTCAAAACCTGGCGGGCTACCCGATTACTCTTACGGTCTGAGTCCTCCGGCGCTATTAACCCGCAGACTGGCCAACAAGTCAACAGTGGCACTCAAGCCTCCCAGCAGGTAACTTTAATCGTCAATTCCATTGTCCCTCCTAACAATCCTTTAGCTTCCCTAACCGTTAACGGCAGAGTCAGCGATACCGTAGCCGTGGCTCCCCATCAGCTCACCTATGCTTGGAACAGCAGTAATGCCGATACCTATAGCGGCAGCTACACCGTGAGCCCGTCTAATTGCCCCAGCGCTTCTTTATCCTTCTTAAACAGCGCTGCCGGAAGCATTGGCCCTTTTAATGTCCAGTCTCCTCTGGCTGGTTGTGATTACATTATTAGCTATACTGCTAGCCAGAGTTCAACTGGCAAATCTTCCACCGCCCAAATCACCGTTGATGTCCTAAACGCCCAGTTAGCAGTAAACGGAGCCACCACCACCACCCTGAGTGTTGGTCAGCAGTTTGGTTATACCTGGAGCAGTGTCAATGCCGATACCTACAGCGGCAGCTATACCGTGAGTCCATCTTCCTGTCCCGCTGCCTCCTACGCCTTCTTAGACTCAGCCAAAGGCAGTAGCGGACCCTATACCGTATCTCCATCCCTAGCCGGCTGCACCTACACTGCCACTTACACCGTCTCCAACAGCAATAGTTCCGGTAACCAGATGAGCGCGAGCGTAATTATAAACGTTCCCGGTAGCCAGGTTAGCCCTCCCAGTGGCGTGACTATCTCTAACACTCCTCCTGCCGTAAGTTGCGGCCAGATTAATTTAACTTGGCAGGCCAGCACCAGCAGCCCTTCGGGTTATGTGGTGCTTTGGAACAACACCAATAATATTGGCACGGCTCACGTTTTGGCTACAACCACCGCCGCCACTTTAAGTTATACAGATACTGCTCCCGGCGACCCGAATAATAATTATTATTGGGTCGAAGCTTTTAGTATCACCGGTGGAGTGACGAGTTATTCTGCGGCCGCGGCCGCGCCTGAAAATCCAATCGCCGTGGTACCGTGTCAGGCGAACATGAGTTCTAGCGATAAAAATATTACCGGAGCCGTGACGAATGGCGTCTCGCAAACTTATCCGACCACTCCGTGCCAAGGCCAACAAAGCCAGGGCGGCCCTCCCCCCACGACCATATTCCGGCTTGGGGACACGATTGATTTTGAGATTGATCTTTGCAACAACAGCGTCACCAGTCAAAATGCGGCCACGAACGTGACCGTAGATGATAGTATGCTGAATTTGGCACGCTACGACAGCAGCCAGCCTATTTTGAGTTCCGCCGCCTGGAATAGCAAGCTCAGCGGCAATCTCATCAGCCCTCAGTCGGCCAGCGGCACTGAACCGAACTTGACCCTGCATTTTGTTATCCCGGGTAGTATTCCCGAGGGAGGGTATTTACCTCTGACCTTGCAGGCTAAAATAAATGTTCCCGCCAACGCCGGCGGCAGCACCGGTAAATTCCAAAACAGTGCTGTTGTTAATTACAACAAAGATGCCAGCCATACCGATAGTGTGACGGCTCTCACCAAACTGATATTATTTACGATTGGGACGCAGCCGCCCAGCGCAATCGAGGTTGCGCCTTAGATTAGTTCATAAGGTTATCAAGTTGAAAGTTATCAAGTGCTGCAAACTGCAGCCACTTTATAACTTCATAAACTTTACGAACTAATTTTAAGCCGTTGTTTGAGTTGTTCTTCCACCAGCAGCCGGGGTTGTCCGTAGGCCAGCTGGTTTAAGCCAATCAGCTCTTGGGCGGGAGTTGTTTCGGTGCCAACCAGCGGCGGCAGGCTGGTACCGGAAAAAGGCTGGCTGGTTTGGCCTTGAACCATCAGCTTGAGGTAAAATTGATATTTAGCCAAGTTACTGAGATCAAATTTAGTAAAAGGATGAAATTCTTTTTCTAGTTTTTCGGCATCTTCCATGCCCAGTTGGAAAGCCAGGAGCGTCCCAACATTCCCTAAAATAGCATTCTGGATGTTTTGCGGCAGCTGGGCAAAATACTGGTTGGTTAAATGGACTCCCAGCCCGTATTTTCGCGATTCCGAAAGCATGCCGGCAAATGTATCGGTGGTCATATTTTGGAATTCGTCCACGTACAGATAAAACGGCGGCCGTTCAGCTGTGGGCAGAGTGGCCCGCTTCAACACCGCAGCTTGCAGTTTGGAAATCAATATCAAGCCCAAACAGTACGAAACCGTTTCCCCGATTTTTCCTTTAGATAAGTCCACCAAAAGAATTTTTTCGTGAGCCAAAATCTGGTCGAACTGCAGGCTGCTTCGGGTCTGGCCTAATATGTTCCGGCAGAGACTGTTGCTTAAGAATTGGCCGAACTTGGAAGTAAAATAATTGAGCATCTCACTGCGATGAAAATCAGCGGTTTTGGCCATTTGCCGGCTCCAGAATTCCTGGACCAGCGGATCGCTGACAAACTGGCGTTTGTAAGTTTCGAATTTTTTATCCACAAATAATTTTGGAATTTCCAATAGCGAGCCGCCCCGGGGGTCGGCCATAATCGTTAAGGCCGCGTTGCGGAGCCAGTGCTCAAATTGCGGACCAATGATTCCGGTTTTTTGCGGGTCAAAGAGCTTGTAAAATATTTCTATGAGTTCGCCCACTAAAAAATCCCGTTCTCCCGGCGTCTGGGCTTCCAGTAAATTCAGGCCAAACGGAAAATGCAAGTCGGCCGGCTGAAAGACAATAACATCTTCTCTGCGGCTGGCTGGGATCCGCTCCATGAGCCACTCTACCGATTCCCCGTGCGGGTCAATAAAACAAACTCCTTTAAAAGCTAAAATATCCTGCAGCGCCATATTGGCGAACAGGGTCGATTTGCCGACCCCGGTTTTACCAATCATATACATGTGGCGCAGGCGATCGGTGTCTTCGGAGAGAATCGGGGTCGACTTATTGCGGTAGATGTTATTGCCAAGAGTTATATAGGGCATAGAAGACTATTTTATATTCAGAAATTTTTGTTCAAAATATTGCGGATCCAAAACGTGGCTGTACTTGGCTTGCCTGCTGGCCCGCCCGAGCTGTAAATCCAGCAGTCGGCGCAGTTCTTTTTGCTCCCAAATTAGTTTTTCTTCCAATGCAAAAAATAATTTGCGCGAAAGTACAGGCCGCAGTTCTTGTAACTTGGCTTCCTGGCGTTCGGTTAATTCCGTAATTTTTTGTTCGCTGAGCACGGGTTCCGCTGCTGTTGCGGCGGAATGAGGCAGCGGCGGAAGGTGTTCAGATGGCGTAAGAGATTCGGGGTTCATAAAAAATTGGATTATTCCAGTAAGGTTTGGGTGATTAAGGTTTCGCAGGTCTGTTCAATAAAGCGTTTGACCGGCCGGGCGCCCAGCCGCGGATCGTACAAGCGGCTAATATTGGTGGCCAGGACTTCGTTGGTAATCGCGAACTTGATATTGTGCTTTTGCACGCGCTGTTCGATTTTTTTAATTTCCAGCAGGGCGATGTCGAGCAGGGCGGCGGGGGACAGCGGGTTGTATATCACAATCGCGTCAAAGCGGTTTAAGAATTCCGTTCGGAATGAGCGCATTAAAATAGGCAAGATTTCTGTCTGGAGAAATTCCGGAGCGGTAATATCGCGCCCGAGCTCAAAGGCTTCCACAATTTCCGCAGCCGCCAAATTAGAGGTAGCCAAGATAGTGCTCTGAGTAAAGTTAATAGTTTGTCCCTGGCCGGAAGTCACCCGGCCGTCGTCTAGTATTTGCAAAAAAATATCAAAAATTTTAGGGTGGGCTTTTTCTATTTCATCCAGGAGCAATAAGCTATAGGGTTTATTTTTAAAGTGCTCGGTGAGCTGGCCGCCCTGGTCGAACCCAATGTAACCGGCCGGCGCGCCTAAGAGCCTGGCAACCGCGTGGCTTTCGCCGAATTCGGACATGTCAACGCGCAAAAATTGCTGGGTTGAGCCATAGAGCTGCTCGGCGAGAATTTTTGCGGTTTCGGTTTTGCCGACACCGGAAGGTCCCAGCAGAAGAAAAGATCCTTTCGGCCGGTCTTCGTTTTTTAGTCCTAAAGCCGCCCGCTGGATAATGTTGGTAATGGTTTGGAGGGCCGGTTCCTGGCCGATAATATTTTTTTGCAATTCTGCTCCCAAATTTTTTAGCTTAGTTTTTTCGTCGCGGCTTAAGCGGGCCAGTGGAATGCCGGTTTTTTCTGCCACTATTTTTTCTACCAACTGCTTAGTCAGGCGCGATTGCCCGGGTTGCAGCCGGAGGTGGGCCAGGCTTTCATCTAACAGGGTAATGGCGGCCTTGGGAGCCGTGCCGAGGGCCGGAAAGCGGCGGGTAAAATCGAGGATGGTCTCAAAAACTTCCGGATCAATCTCAGCCTGGCCAAACTGGCCGGCTGCGCCGCGCAGAATTTCCAGCTGATGCGTTTGGTCCTGCGGATCCAGTTTCATAATTTCAAAGCGGCTCAAAAAGTGGCTTTTGTTTTCTTCCAGCCACTTTAATTCCTGAGGCTGCATCGAAAGAATTACCCGGGTCGAATCTTGAAAACAGCAGCGGTTTAATCAACAAGTTCCAGTTTTGGAGGCCTGACGGATTGCCGTAAATCATTTCGCCAAAACTATCTAAAATTAAGATGCAGTTTTCCAAACTGCCAAAAGCTTCCTGATAGAGATGAAGAGACGCTGCCGGCAATTGAGAAATTTTTTGCAGAGTCGAAGCGTCCAGTAAAATAATTTTAAACTGCTTAAAGCTGGGATGCGCGGCGGCTTGGGCGGCCCAGCCTAATATCGCGGCGGTTTTGCCGCTGCCGCTTTCGGCTACCACAATACAGTGGTGCTGAAGCGTGCGTTCCAATACGCGCGACAACCGGGAAATCTCTTCCTGGCGCCCCACGCAAACCGGCAAGCGTTTTTTTTGCGCTTCCAAGCGAAGGTCGTAGTAGGCAATTTTATCGAAATCGGACATTGGGAGGGAGATTTTTTGAATTTTTAATTTAAAATTTTAAGCCGAGTGTGTCAAAGCTATTCCGGTACTTTCTTGTACTGTCTCGGCTTCATCAATAGGCAGATAGCTTGCCGGGGTATGACCACTTTGGAGATTACGGTAAGGGAGACGGGAGGTAGTGGGGGCCTTGATTCTGGTTAGTGGTAAACTATTAGTCTTTTTGGTTACCGAGTAGGCGGTTGGCAGGCTCCTCTTTCTGGAATCCGAAGCAGAGATGTTGATTGGCGCGCGTTCGATTATTTTAGGGGAACGGAAGGCATTTTGATGAGTGTGTTCGCGCTGTTCTAAACGAATACCGCTGTCAATTTTTGCGGACGCTCGAGGTTCGCCGTAGTTTGGTGTTTGAACTGTCCGATAATCATGTTTTGTTGTGAATGGCCGTTGAATTATTTTTGGTGTTGCCGATGTCCGGTCCGTTGCGCTGGTAAGGTGATGCGTTCTACGGTGGAGCGATTTTCTTTAATTATTGTTGCACTTTCAATCTGTTTGGGATTTTGTGGTTCTTGACGCGCAGGCAGCGGTGAGTGTTTAGGACGCGGATTCGTTTTTTCTGCCGGTTTTATAAGGTTGGTTTGCAGCTGGATTTTCTCTTTTTCTTGCGTTTGTTGACGATTAATGCGGTTGTTTAATTCGGGAACAGATGGTTTTATGTTCTGTCTTAATGACGGTTGTAACCGGTCACGATGGGTAATGATGGTTTGAATTTTGATGACGGGAGCAGGCTTTTCTACAGCGACTGTCACCAATTGATTTTTTTCCGACAAAGCAGCTGTTTGAGTCAGACCGCTCCGCTCGCCAGTTTTGTAAGTTGAAAATTGTATTTGTGCCTCGTTTCCATCAAGAGCTTCTGTGACAACCGGTTTGTCCGCAACAACGATTGGTTCAAGACTCGTAATCCCTTTTTGTTCCGCTGAAAGAGTTTTTGGGACGATTTCAGTTGAAGCCGGGTTTTGCTTATTCCGTTCATTACTCAAAACAGCTGACTTGGGTTTTTCTTGGTGGCGGGTTGGGATTATGGATTCTGACCTTGACGGTTGTGTAGCTTGACGATCTATTTTATGTTCCTCCAATTTTCCAATTTCGGGCTGTCTAAGAGTTGCCCGATCGTTTAAATCTTGGGCAAGATTATTTTCGCGGTTGGCAGAAAAACGGATGGATTGTTTTGCGGTCGCGATTCGCTTACTTAAAGTTTTGACCGGTGCTGGCTCCAAGCGCGCGGGAGACGATACTCTCTGCCGCTGTTCCGTCGGTTTATCAATTTGAAAATTTTTCTCAACTATTTGAAAACTGCGGACTTTCCGGCCAAAAATATTAGACTGGCGAACCCGTTGAGGCAGCGGTTGACGGCCAAGTGTTGGTGTATCTGATTTTTCCGGTTTTGGATTGCCGTTTGCTTTCTTCGTCTTCGGTTCGCCTTGCTGGATTTTAACGACTTTTAAATTTGCAATTACACTTTTTTCAGTCGGCGGTTTTTTTAAAGTCTCGATTGTCCTCAAATTTGCGAGCTCAACATTTATGGCCTCTTTTCCAACCTCAGGGACCCTAAAAATCGCGGCCGCGATTTTTAGGGTCCCGTCGTTGGAAGCGGGGACTGGGGATTGTTCTATAATTGTCAGCCCGCTGGTTTCTACTTGTTTAAAAATATTTGGCGACCGTGATTCGTTGCTGGTTTTAATAATGCCTGCTCCAACCAGGCCTTCCGGTTCAGAATATTCCTCGGCCGTCATGTTTTTTTTTGGGTCGCTGTATTTTATAATTTCCTGTATCGGAGATACTTTCATAACCCCACTGCCGCCTAAAAAGTAGTCGGTCATGGAGATTTGCGGCTTAGCTTCTTGAACTTGCTCTTTTTTTGCATCGGCAGCAGGTAAGAAAGTAAAAATTGACGCGGCTGTTTTGTCTTTTTGGAGTACTTGGAATTTTGGTAAAAAGCTATCGAGATTAATAACCCTCGGGGCCGCTTTCTCGGTTTCCACCTTAGGCTGGCTTATTGGCAGCGGGTCATTATCGTCACTCAACGGGCTAATAGTTAGTTCTGCCAGCTCTTTTTCTTCTAATTTTTTTACGACCACAAAAGTATGTACTTCTTCTCCCAAAACCAGGTAACCGGTAATTTCCAGTTCGCCTTTTTCCACGTCCAAGCGCGCCGCGAATGCTGTACCGTCGTTAGCAAGATGCTCAACGCGTTGTTCAAATTCCGCCATTAATGAGCTGTCGCCGTTTTTTTCTAAAATATCCCGGGCATTTTCTTCTTTGCCGTCTCGAACGTGTCTTAATTCTTTTGTATCATGATTAAACTTTCCCATGACAGTGGATTGGAATCTGACTTCGTATTCGCCGGCGCCAAAAGTCTCTTGGATTTTTCCCAAGTAGTCATTGGCATCTGCGCTGGGAGGCTCAGGGTTGGGAAAATCAATCGGGGATGGTTCGGGCGGCAACTGTTCGTCAGTAAGATCCGGTTCATTATCATTTGGGCCTGATTCGGGGTTAGTCATGTTAGTAAAAATTATTAAAAAACGCCTCTCTCGAGGCGTTGAAAATGCAAACATGGTCCTGCTCGGGAGAACTGCGTGTTCAACCAAGCGACCTGACTCGTGATCGCGGGTTGGCGATCCTTTACAGTTGCGGCACAGCGCCTGGATAGCAAAACCTTTATTATAAAGGGTTTTGCGACAGGACTTCCCTTGGCAGAACATCTAGGTTGTTAAGGTAATTTAAGTCTAGTTGATGGCCTGTGATTTGTCAAAAAATTACTTTTGAAATAGCTTTTCCAGGTCTTCAGTATGGTTAATTTGGGTGGTTTTAATGAGCCGGACAAAGAATTTTTTAGCTAACTGCCCCAATTCACCTTCTACTTCTTCATCCAGCGCGTAGGGCGAAACCCAAATACTGTTTTGCCATTTTTTAAAATGCAGTGATTTTAGTTTGGCGCGTAAAACCGTGCGGACGTATTTTTGTTTCTCAGGAATATCGAAGATAACTAATTTCCAGACTCCGTCGCGCTCCGGCCTGGCCCGCTGCAAAATGCGCTCACCATCAGCGGTAATGGTCAATAGAAGTTCGCCCAGTGCCCGGTCTTTCTTAACCAATCCCAACTCTTCCAGCCGGAACGCCGCGTTGTAAATTTCTTTGTAAGGTTTTTGTTTTTTGTAGTTTTCCCAGAGTTCTTCCGGCGTAACCTCCGGACGGGACTTAATTGCCGATAGGATTTCCAGCGTTAAAGGGGTAAAAGTGCGGGCCATAATATTGAGATCTGGGCCTGTTAAATAAATTAAAAATAAAACCTGACTTTATTATAGCACTAACTTTCTATTTTTAGCGCTCGGTTTTCTAGTTAGCTTAATATTTGTCTATTTAAATCTTATTTAAGCCATTTTAATTGTCCACAATTTTGATGATTTTTTTATTTAAATCTGATATAATAAGATAAATAGCTTCAGTTATAGAAATAAAAGTGAAAAAAATATTTTCAGCCACAATTATCGCCGGTTTGGTAACGTTATTACTAGTACCTGGCGGCAGCAATCTGCTTAGCCGTACAGCTTCGGCTTCTTTTTCGGCGGCTCCGATAGTCGTTAATATTGTAGTTACTCGGGCAGCGCCGGTACAACAGGTGGTGGTTGCGGCACCCAGCAGCCAATCGATTGTTCAGGGGAGCTGTTCCTGGCAAGCACTGACCAGTAGTTTATTTTTGCAAAGCGCCAGCCAGTTAAACCTTAACCAACCGGCCAATTGTTTTACCTTGGTCTTGGCCCGTCCGGTTGCCCAACCTACTTTGGCGGTTTTGCCGCTGCAAGCTGCCCTGCCGCAAATTATTGTGACTAATTCCGGCGCCAGCTTAAGTCCCTTGAGCGTGAATCGGGCCGAGCCGCTGAATCCAATTGCCCTACCCGCCGTAGCAGTCATTATTTTAGCCATGACTATGGCCGAAGACCGCAAAATTCGCTCTAATTTCAAAGGCAGCAGCGGGTCAGTAATATCATTAAGATCGTTAAATATTCATCAATTAGGTGTGATGCGATGCTAGGCGCAGGTTCCTCTGTACACAGACGTTGATTATAATATTTAAACATTTCCTTTCCTTTAGGATGGAAATTTAAACAAGGAATTACGTACATGCCAGATGAAATCAGAACCAATCGACCCCAGCAACCTATGCCCCGCTATGACGCGGCACCGGCCACGGGCGTTGCCGAAGCTAAAGCTAATCCGCCGGCTTCCCGCCTGCCCTGGATTATTTTAGGTTTAATTGTGGTGGTCATAATAGTGCTGGGAGTATTGTTCCGCGACCGCCTGTTTGGCGGCAAGTCCGGCGCGGTCTTGGGTGCTTCTACATCCATGGAAGCCTCGTCCGGCTATCAAGCCGTCTTTTTGACCAATGGCCAAGTCTACTTTGGCAAGTTGGCCGACGCGGATAGCGATTACCCGGTCTTGACCGATATCTATTATTTGCAAGTAGTCCAGCCGCCGCTGCAGGGTCAGCAGACCCAAACTCAGGCCGCGACCAGCCAGTCCCAGCCCCAGATTTCTTTGGTCAAATTAGGCAACGAGCTCCATGGTCCGGTAGACGAAATGCACATTGCCAAGTCCCAGATTTTGTTCTACGAAGATATGAAGCAAGACAGCCAGGTCTATAAAGCTATCGAGGCCTATAAAGCCAACCCAACCGGCCAGCAAGCTCCTACCGATGATAACACCACCCCCCCTGCCGATGCTGTCACCCCCCCTGCCGCCATTCCCAGCAAATAAAGGTTAAGTCCAAATAGGACCCGGAGAACTAATTAGTTTTCCGGGTCTTATGGTAGATAATGATAAGATACCAAAAACCCGCACTTTACGGCGGGTATTTTTTGGCTAGCTCAATACTGAATGTTAAGCTTGAATTGCCATCTGAGATTATGTTACCATAATTAAATTTATACTCAAGTATTGACAAGACTTTCAAATATGTCTATAGTAGTTGTAGAATCACATTTGAAAAGGGCCCTTTAAGGTTTTGTCCTTACGGGGTTCTTTTTTTAAATTCAAGTTTTGTTCAAGGGTTTTTTTTAGGCTTTGGGTAAAAGGATTTATTAAAAGGACCTATGGCCAAGTTGGCTTCATAGGTCTTTATGTAAAATGTGATTATTTCAGCTCAGCTACCATTTTATCGAACACCGCCGGGTGTTTAACGGCCAGTTCGGCCAGCATTTTACGGTTAATGGTGACGCCCTGTTTTTTGAGTGTTCCGGCAAATTTACTCCAGGTGGTGCCGTTTTCCCGCAAGGCGGCGTTGGTGCGAATCAGCCATAGCGCGCGGAAGTCGCGTTTTTTATTGCGGCGGTCGCGGTAGGCGTACTTGTCGGCATGCAGCAAAGCTTCGCGGGCGGCAACAAAATTGGTCGAGCGGCGGTTATCAAAACCTTTAGCTCGCTTTAATAAATTTTTTCTGCGTTTGTGGGCGGCAACGCCGCGTTTGATTCTGGTCATAATAGAGTGATTAGTGAATAGCGAATAGGCAATAGAGAGTGAATAGCGATTAGCGAATAGGCAATAGAAAATACACTTGGCCGCCTTTTCTATTCGCTAATCGCCGCCCTCTATTTATATGGAATTAAGCTTTTTAACCGATTATTGGTTTTGCTGAGGACTATATCGCGGCGTTTGTTCTTGGTGGTCTTGCCGGATTCGCGGGAATTAAAGTGGTCTTGTCCGGTACTGCGGGCAATCAGTTTACCAGTTCGGGTCTTTCTGATGCGCTTGGCCGTCCCTTTGTGAGTTTTAACTTTAGGCATAGAGGAAGGGGAAATTTTTAATTTTTAAATTAATAATTACTTACTGGGTGCTACCGTTATGCTCCAGGTGCCGCCCATGCGTTTTAACGGGACTTCGATTCGGTGGGTGGAGGTAATCATGGTCAGGAAAATTTGGAGTTGCTGCCGGCCCAGATCGCCATAGGCTTGTTCGCGGCCGCGCATGCGCAATTCAATTTTAACCAAATCCCCGCCGGCTAAAAATTCCATAACCTTTTTGGCCTTGATCTGCATATCATGTTCGGAAATCCGAACGGAAAGCCATATGGTTTTAACCTCGGTTTTTTTGGTTTTCTTCTTTTGCTGCTGCTCCATTTTCTTCTGCTGGTAGCGGAACTTGGCTAAGTCGATAAGCTTAACGACCGGCGGCCGGGCCTGGGGGGAAACTTCGACTACGTCTAAGCCGTTTTCTTGGGCTAAGACCAAGGCGGCCGAAGTCTTCATAATCCCAATTTGCTGCCCTTCTTCGTTAATAACTCGGACTTCCGGAGCCGTAATTTGATGGTTAACTCTGGTTCTTAACAATTGAGTGTGTTTATTTCTATGAATTAGTAGAAAAAGTATAACATAAGCCTAAAATTTTGTCATCTTGACTAATGAGACTTTTCGTGCCGTATTATGAGACTGAAATAAGTGATGTTATATTATTCTGCTATACTGTAATAGTTGAGTTTATAATGAATTATTCTACGGAAGCTACGATAGCTACTACGGAAAGCTACGGAAGTTGTCGATGAAAACTCTATAGATTTGAAACTACTGCTTCCGTAGAATAATTCATTATAAAACCAAGCTTTTCCCCGTGAAATCAAAATACAAAATTTATCTTAAACGGGTAACCTCCGGCTTTATCACCGGCGGGGCAGATAACGATCCTTCCGGGATTACCACCTATTCTATTTCCGGAGCCCGTTTTGGCTTTGGGCAGTTGTGGCTAATGGTTCTGGCCACGCCTATGCTCATAGCGATCCAAAGCATGTGTACGCGATTAGCCCACGTTACCCGCAAGGGGCTGTCCACAATTTTACGCCAACATTTTTCGCCGTTTATCTCTTGGTCCGCGACAGTGATACTTATCATTTCTAACACTGTGACAATTGGCGCGGACATTTTAGCCGTATCGTTGGCGTTTCAACTCTTAACAGGAGTAAAACTCGAGTATTCGGATTATCCCCGTGACCATTTTGATTTGGTACATTATGCTTTTTAAAAATTACAAAGTCTTTTCCAAATACTTAACGATAATGCTCTTATTTTTTCTCGCCTACATTGTTGCCGCCATATTGGCCCGTCCGGATTGGGGAGATGTGTTAAAAAGCATTATTATGCCTCAGATTAGTGGCGGAAAAACCTATTATATCGCGGCCGTCGGCATATTAGGAACCACGATTACGCCTTATTTATTTTTTTGGCAGGTCAAAGAAGAACTGGAAGATCGTCTGACAGTACGGGAAGGGCATATGGAAGCCAGGCACGAAGACGAATTGAACGCGCCCGGTTTCATTTTTTCACAATTTATTACTTTATTTATTATTATTGCGGCGGCAGCTGCCATCCATGACGGCGGCGGCAGTATTTTAACCGCGGCCGACGCGGCCAAGGCCTTACAGCCCGTGGCCGGGAAATTTGCCGTCGACATTTTTGCTATCGGTATAATCGGCGCCGGTTTGTTGGCCATTCCGGTACTGGCCGCCTCCACTGCTACGGTGGTGGCCGAAACCGCGAAATGGAAGCACGAGAGTTTGAATGATAAAGTCGCGCGCGCCAAAGGATTTTATACTATAATTACCCTGTCGCTGCTGGCCGGAGTGACCATTTTAGTGATTGGCATCGATCCGCTTAAAGCCATGTACTATTCCCAAGTTTTAGCGGGAATTTTAGCAGTTCCTCTTATGGTCTTAATTTACCTGTTGACCAATGACCGGAAAATTATGGGAGAGTACATGAATGGGTGGTTCGATAATCTGTTTGGAATTTTGGCTATTGTGATAATGGCAGTGGCGGTGGTGTTGATGTTTGTTTAGTAGCGATTAGCGAATAGAGGGAACACTATGTGTCTTCACTATTGCCTATTCGCTATTCACTCTCAAAGCTTTTCGTCCCAATATGAAATTTTTTCGTACCAATTTTATCGCCATACTGGCTCTTGCCGGGCTTATTGCCTACGGTCTTTTGTATTTATTTCACTTTCCCGCTGCCGCGACCACTACTATAAAATATATTTTAGCCGTGGGTACGCTGGTGCCGCTCTATAGAATGGCTCGTGATTTGCTCAAGGGACATTTTGGCGTAGATTTAATTGCCATCACTGCCATAGTTGGATCTTTTTTCCTGCATCAGTATTTGGCCGGACTGGTTATTCTGTTAATGCTCTCGGGCGGCGAGGCTTTAGAAGATTATGCTTTGGGACGAGCGCGAAAAGAGTTGAGCGCGCTGATTTCCAACGCGCCGTCAATTGCCCATATTAAACGGACTAGTGGATTAGCTGATGTGGCGGCGGCTCAGGTAAAAGTTGGGGATGTCTTAGTGCTCAAGCCCGGAGAAATTGCCCCGGTAGACGGGCTGGTAGTTGCGGGCGCTTCGGAAGTTGATGAGTCCGCCTTGACCGGAGAAAGTCTGCCGCGCCCCAAGAAAGCCGGCAGCCTGGTACTTTCGGGAAGCGTGAATCAGGAAAATCCATTGGAACTTCAGGCCGTGCGGCCAGCCAGCGAGAGTCAGTACGAACAAATTATTAAATTGGTCAAAGAGGCTTCGGAAAGCCGCGCGCCGGTGGTGCGGCTGGCCGACCGCTACAGTGTTTGGTTTACGGCGGTAACTTTTGCGGTGGCCATTTTTGCCTGGCTGATTTCCAACGACCCGATTCGTTTTTTGGCGGTGCTGGTAGTAGCTACGCCGTGTCCGTTGATTTTGGCCACGCCGATTGCGATCATGTCCGGAATTTCGCGGGCGGCGGCGCGCGGGATTATTGTCAAAAATGGCGGCGCTCTGGAAACCCTGGCCGAAATTAACGCGTTTATTTTTGATAAGACCGGCACGCTGACCCTGGGCGAACCAAAAGTGGTGGAAGTTGTGGCAGTAGAAGGACAAAGCTCGGAAACAATTCTGCATACGGCGGCGGCGCTCGACCAGCTCTCGGCCCACGTTTTAGCCAGAGCTATTGTCAACAACGCGCGCAAGGCCGGGGCGGCGGCTTTGGAATTTCCGCAAGAATTTAAAGAGGATTTTGGCGAGGGGGTTCGAGGAATAATTGATCAGACGCGCTATGTCTTTGGCAAACTATCTTTTTTAAAAAATAATGGCGTGGTTATTCCGCCGGAAACTCAGCAGCGGCACGAGCGGCGACAGAGTGAGGGCAAGATTGCGGTATATTTGGGCCAGCTGAATAATGGTTCGGGCACGTTGCTGGGTAGTGTGATACTGGCCGATGAGATCCGGCCGGAAATTAAGGCCATGATTAAAAATATTCACGCCCAGGGCGTAAAGCAAATGGTAATGCTGACCGGCGATAAAAAGCCGGTGGCCGATAAAATTGCGGGCGAATTGGGCCTGGACGATATTCATGCCGAATGCCTGCCCGATCAAAAAATGGCGGAAATTAAAGACCACCAGCGGCAATTCGGCAAAGTCGCCATGGTCGGGGATGGTGTTAATGATGCGCCAGCTTTAGCCGCTGCCGACGTTGGGATTGCTTTGGGCGGTCATGGCAGCACGGCCAGTGCCGGCGCGGGCGATATTGTAATTACCGTTGATAACTTAGAGCGCGTGGGCGAAGCGTTGGCCATTGCCAAGCGAACGATTGCGATTGCGAAAGAAAGTATTTTTGTGGGTATGGGCATTAGTATTATTCTAATGTTTTTTGCGGCAGCGGGTTATATTGTTCCCATTGTGGGAGCGGTGCTGCAAGAGGTGGTAGATGTGCTGGTGATTTTAAATGCGCTGCGCGTGCTGTTACAATAGCGCTTATGAGTGATTTTAGAAAAAAAGTTTTAGATTATATTAACTGCGTTCCCCGGGGGCGAGTGGTCAGCTACGGCCAGGTCGCCGCCGCCTGCGGCAGCCCCCGCGCCGCCCGCCAGGTCGGCGCGATTTTACGCGTCCTGGATTACGCCAAAGACAAAACTCCCTGGTGGCGAGTGGTCAATAACCAGGGAATTTTAAGTATTAAAGGCAACTGGACCGCCACCAAAGACCAACAAGCCGCGCTGCTGAGAAAAGAAGGGATAGAGGTGAAAGAAGATTTTAGTTTGAACATAAACCAGTACCGCTGGTCCGGGGTGGTAAGCCCTGCTTTCATGTAGACTCTCCCAGCTCCCTTTACCTATCCGGGAGCTTTTTGAATTCTTTAAAATCACATTTGACAGCCAATAAGCCTTGTGCGAAAATACGGTATCTTAGGGGACAAAAGTACCAGTTCCCAAACTCACCCTGAGTCGCACCTAAGAAATTCTGTCGGAGGATGTCAAAGCAATGCGCACGAATATTATTCTTGATCCGACTCGTCTCGGCGACGAAGCCGAACGTTTGCGGCGAAGTTTGCTCGGTATGATTGTGGGCCAGGATGAGGCAGTTACAGAAGTAACCCTAGCCTATCAAATGTATTTGACGGGCATGAATGCCCCGAATCGGCCTATCTACAATGTCTTGTTTTTGGGCCCTACCGGATCAGGGAAAACCCGTACAGTGGAAGCCTTAGCAGAAGCCCTGGTCAATAACCCGCGAGCAGTCATTAAAGTTGACTGTGGCGAGTTTCAGCATGGTCATGAAATTGCCAAATTGATTGGTTCGCCTCCGGGCTATCTTGGCCACCGTGAGACTCATCCCTTACTTAGCCAGGAAGTTCTGAATAGCTGTCATACTGAGCGGATGAAGATCAGTTTTGTCCTGTTCGACGAAATTGAGAAGGCCAGCGACATCCTCTGGAACTTGCTTCTGGGGATCCTGGATAAAGCCGTATTAACTTTGGGTGATAACCGCAAAGTTGATTTTTCCAGTGCCATGATTTTTTTGACCGGCAATATCGGAGCGGCCGAGATAGCTTCTTTCTTGACTCCCAAACTCGGTTTTAACGCCTGTGAAAGCGTGCGCCAGCAGCACAGTCAATTGGAGACGAACGTAGACAGCCGGCTTGATGAAATGGCCAAAGAAAGAGCCCGCAGAAAGTTCACCCCGGAATTTGTTAATCGTCTGGACAAAATAGTGGTTTTCAAACCTTTAGGGTTGGCCCAGTTGAGGCAAATTCTGGATATTGAGTTAGGGATAGTCCAGCAGCGTATCTGGAACCAGGCGGTGGAAAGATCTTTTGTAATCCAGGTGGAAGAGGCGGCCAAAGATCTGCTGCTACGGGAGGGTACCGATATCCGATACGGCGCCAGGTTCCTCAAGCGCGCCATTGATCGGCTGCTGGTTCAACCCTTGAGCAACCTTATAGCCACCCAACAGGTTAGCGGGGGCGACATAGTCGAGGTCGGCCATAACCCGGAGAGTCATGGTCTAACTTTCAATAAAATTGGAGAGCAGGTTGTTCTTCCCGATGCTTCCGGCGCCGTCTCAGATTCCTCTGAGTCTCTGCCCGATGCTTCCGAAAGCGACTGGACGTACTCAGCTGTTGCCTCCGGATTTAGAAGCCGGAGGTGATGCACTAGGTTTTAGTCCAAATAGCCATAGCGTACAATCCCAATTGTACGCTTTTTTATTGGCCTTTTCGGATAAGTACTTCACAGCTCGCAATGACAGGTCACTCGATATTATGGTAACTTGCTGCGGGATAGTTTATTTAATCTTTAAAGAATCTTCAGCACCGGTATGCTATAGTAATAGAGAACCCAATTTTTATGCTGGATTTACTAAAAAATTACTTTGGCTACCAAAGCTTTCGGCCGCTGCAGGAAGAGATCATTAGCCATGCTTTAGCGGGTGGGGACAGTTTGGTTTTAATGCCTACGGGCGGCGGGAAATCTTTGTGTTACCAGCTGCCGGCTTTAACCGGCCAGGGGATTACCCTGGTGATTTCGCCGTTGATTTCCTTAATGAAAGATCAGGTCGACGCGCTCAATAATAACGGTATCGCCGCGGCCTACATTAACAGTACCCTGGCTCCGGCCGAAATCGCCGAAGTCCAGCAGCAGGCGCTTTCCGGCCAACTTCGTCTATTATATATTGCGCCCGAACGCCTGGCCTCTTACGATTTTCAGCGGTTTCTTTCCGAACTCAACGTCAAGCTTTTAGCCATAGACGAAGCCCACTGCATTTCCGAATGGGGCCACGATTTTCGTCCCGATTATCGCAACCTGGCGGCGCTGCGGCGGCAGTTTTTTGAAGTGCCGGTTATGGCGCTGACCGCCACCGCCACCGAACGGGTCCGGCAGGATATCTTAGAACAATTAGATATGGCCGGCGCTAAAACTTTTATCTCCAGTTTTAACCGGCCCAATTTAAAATATATAGTTGAGCCAAAAATCCATACCTTCGACCGCTTGCTGGAGTATCTAAAAAAATATCAAGATGAATCTGTTATTATTTATTGTTTTTCGCGTAACGATACCGAGCGTCTGGCCGAACGGCTCAATACCAGCGGCTTTTCGGCCGGGGCTTACCACGCCGGGCTGGATGCTCAACTCCGCCGCCAGCGCCAGGAAGATTTTATTCGCGACCGCGTTCACATTATTACCGCGACCATTGCTTTTGGCATGGGTATCGACAAGCCCGATGTCCGCCTGGTCGTGCACGCCGATTTACCCAAATCTATAGAAGGTTATTACCAGGAAACCGGCCGGGCCGGGCGCGATGCTTTGCCCAGCGAGTGCGTGCTGTTTTACTCCTACGGCGATACCAAAAAACACTCGCGGTTTTTTGAAGACATTACCGAACCGCTGGAGCAGCAGCACGCCTACGAAAAATTAAAATTGATGGTCGATTATTGCGAACAAGCCCAGTGCCGGCGGCGATATTTGCTGGATTATTTCGGCGAGCAGTCCGGATTAACCTGTGAAAATTGCGACCGCTGCCTGCAGCCAGCCGAAACTTTTGACGCCACCATCCCGGCCCAAAAAATTCTTTCGGCCGTGATTAAAACCGGGCAGCGCTTTGGGGCGGGGCATGTTATTCGCGTGTTGACCGGTAAAGCCGACGACCGGATCACGCAGTATAAACATCACGACCTGTCCGTCTACGGTATTGCCAAAGACCATTCGCCGGCGGAACTCAAATATATTGTCCAGCGCCTGGTGGCCGGCGGCTGGCTGGGGGAGCAGCCGGGCATGTATCCAACCTTGTTTGTGACGGAGGCGGGCAAAAAGTTTTTAATTGAGCGTCAAACGCTTAACCTGCCAAAGCCGGCCCAAATGCGCCAGGCCAAGCGCGAGCAGACTGTTGACTATAATCAGGAATTGTTCAATGAGCTTCGCGCCGTGCGCCGGGCCATGGCCGAACGTTTGGGCGTGCCGCCGTACATTATTTTTGGCGACCGCACGCTTCAGGAAATGGCTGCCTACTTGCCGCAGAGCGAAGAATCGCTGCTAAAAATTTCCGGCGTTGGCCGGCAAAAGCTAGCATCGTTTGGTACAGAATTTTTAACAGCTATTCGGGCCTTTACCCAAACCCATGGACTGGCCGAGATTTCCCATACCGACCAATCCGTTTCGGCCTCAGGCGGTTCCAGTCTCACAGCCGGTGCCACTTATGAAGTCACAAAAAAAATGGTTTTGGAAAAATTATCGCTGGCAGAAATTTCTCAAAGGCGTGGTTTAGCCGCGAGTACTATTATTCAGCATCTGGAAAAATTGACTGAACAGGGTTTGGACATCCTCTATCTTGCGCCCGTGCCTGAACGTTTGGAAAAAATTAAGCAAGCTTTTGCCCAGTGCGGGGATTTCCCCTTAACTCCAGCTAAAGACTGTTTAGGAGATGATTTTTCCTGGGACGAACTCCGTTTGGTCAGGTTAATACTGCGCCGCCAGTCCCAGTAGGCGGAAGGCCTGTTTTTTGGTATGATAGCACTAGGTAAGTAACAGTTCACAGCTTCAGTTGGTCACAAAGCCAAGCCAATTTTTTTGCTGCGGAACTCGCCGCTATATTTATTCAATATAAAGTTGGCTCAGACAGCCTGCCCGCCGACGCGGTCAAGGCGGGTCCTCGCTGCAAAAATTGCCTTGTCTTTGTGACTAACAAACTGGAGTTGTGAACAGTTCCGAGGAGAATAATTTTATGACAACCACTACACAAACAGCAGTCTTTGGCGGCGGGTGCTTTTGGTGCACCGAAGCCATCTTTAAAAGTTTAAAGGGCGTCAATTCCGTCATGCCGGGGTACGCCGGCGGCAGCCTGCCGAACCCAACGTACGAACAAGTCAGTGGCGGCGCCACCGGCCACGCCGAATCCATCCGGATCGAATATGACCCCGCACTCATCAGCTTCCGCGACCTCCTGGAAGTCTTTTTTGCCACGCACGATCCAACCACCTTAAACCGCCAGGGTCATGACGTTGGCGAACAATATCGGTCCGTTATCTTTTATTCGTCCCCGAGAAGAAAAACAGCAGGCCGAACAAATCATTAGGGAATTAACAGATGAAAAAGTTTTTAACAATCCGATTGTGACCCAACTCCAGCCACTCGACAAATTCTATGAAGCCGAAAACTACCACCGTGACTACTACCAAAATAATCCCGGTAACCCCTATTGCCAAGTAGTCATTAATCCTAAGTTAGCTAAGTTTAAACAAAAGTTTGCGGCCCTTCTCAAAGCTTCGTAATACATAATTTGAATCATCGGATTACCTACACTTATGAACTCAAAACTTAAAAATTTTTTTACATCCCTGCGCAAGCCTCGTAATCTGGAGACTCTACTGCTGGTGGTGTTGATTGCGATTTTTGCCGTAACGCTGGTGGCGTTTATTGGCGACTTTGAAAGTCTGACCCAGCAGGGCGTACTGACTCCGGTCCACCGGTTAGGTCCGGTTACCCGGTTTTTTCAGCACATTGGCGTTTTGCCCCACCGGCAAATTTTACCACAGCAAATTAGCAATTGGATGACTTTTAACTATATTAATAAAGTTTTTAATTTACCTCCGGATTATTTAAAAACCCAACTCAGCATTACCGACTCTCGCTACCCGCGGCTGAGCATAGAAGATGCCGCCTCGGGCAAACACGAGGATTCCAATTTGCTGGCCGAACAGATTCGGGCTTTGGTATCAACCTATTTACGACAAAGCCTGCGGGTTCGAATGGAGCCGGCCGCATGAGTAATTTTACTTCCGAATTGTTGTCCTGGGTTCTGCTCTATAAATATGTTGCGATTTATATCATTACTTTCCTGGGGGCTTTTGCGCTTCCCGTTCCTTCCGGCACGGTTATGATGGCCGCCGCCGCTTTTGCGGTTCAAGGCTACCTTAACGCACCGTTGACGGTCGTCATTGGGATTATTGGTAACATCACCGGCGATAACGCCAACTATTGGCTGGCACGGCGGTGGGGAGTGCGCGTATTTAAAAAAATCGGCTTGGGCCGTTTGGTAGAACACGAAAAAACGCACCGCATCCGCCGCGAAATTGAGCGCCACCCGTTCATTACCATTTTTATCAGCCGCTTCATGACGGCCATCGCGCCCACAGTCAATATTGTCGCGGGCATCACCGAGTTGGATTACTGGAAATTTTTGTTTTATGAAGCTTTGGGCGAATGCACCGAGGTCGGCTGTTTTTGCGCCATCGGCTTTATCTTTGGCAGTAACTGGCAATACGTTGACAAGCTCGGCGGCAACGCCTGGCTGTTATTGCTTTTAGGTGTAATTATTAGCTATATTTTTTGGAACATATTACTAAAGCGGGGGGATAAGCGGGGATAATAATGTATTACACTACGGAAAGATAATGAATTATTCTACGGAAGCTACAATACCAAAGAGAATTACAGATTGGTGATTCGGCGAACATTTTGGACTTTTTGGTGTATAATAGAATTGTATTGGAAATAAAAGCAGGACCCAAGCTTACATTGGCTCATGTAGCCTTCTGTAGTAAATATAGTAGCTTCCGTTGTATAATTCATTAATTAAAAAAACATGGACATTGCAATTTTTGGTCTGGGTCGTATGGGCGCGCAGATTGCGCGGCGGCTGCAAAAAAATAATTTTAGCGTTTTGGCCTGGAACCGATCGGAGGGGCCGCGGAACGAAGTGGCTGCGGCAGGAGTAAAAACTTTTGCCGACATCGGCGAGCTTGTCGGTACCATATCAGAGCAACCTCGTGTCTTTTGGATTATGCTGCCGCACAAAATTGTAGACGACTTTTTGTTTGGCTCGGACCATTTAGGTCCGCACCTTAAATCTGGCGATATTGTTATCGACGGTGGTAATTCTTTTTATAAAGACTCTATCCGTCGGGGCGCGGAACTGGGAAAAAAAGGAATCATCTTTTATGATTGCGGCACCAGTGGGGGAGTCTGGGGGGAAGAAAATGGTTTCGCCTTAATGGTCGGCGGCCCCACAGAACAATGGCCGACCATAGAACCAATTTTTAAAACTTTATCTTCGGGAGATAATTACGGCTTGGTCGGCGGCCATGGTGCCGGACATTTTGTGAAAATGGTCCATAACGGGATTGAATACGGTATGATGGAAGCCATTGCCGAAGGCTATGGCATCCTTAAGGCATCCCCATTTAATTTAGACTTGGCTCAGGTTACAAAAATTTATCAACAAGGTTCGGTTGTCCGTTCTTGGCTGATAGACTTAACGCGGAATATTTTTGAGCACGAAGATATTGAAGGCACCAGCGGTAGCATAGACGCCACGGGCGAAGGGGAGTGGACGATTAACGCCGGTAAAGAACTGGGGGTGGATGTCCGGGTGATTGAAGACGCTTTTAAGGTGCGCCAGGAATCCAAGGATCCTCAAAACCAGGATAAATTTTCCAATAAAATAGTAGCCCTGCTTCGCAAGCAATTCGGCGGTCACGGAATCAGTAAAAAGTAATTGGAAAATGGTAAATAGTAATGAGAAACTAGAAAAAAGAAAAATCATTCCTTTTTTAAAGGAGTGATTTATTTTTGGAGTTGCTTTTTTTTCTTAGGTATGCTATAATATCTATACAAATAAGCAAACATTCTCCTTCACCAAAATCAGTGAGAGGGGAGTATAGAAACAAAATAACAACTAAATAGCTTTTCTTATGAAAAAAAGCCTGTTCGGCCCCTTAGGCTTAGTCCTAACGGCAGCCTTTAGCTTAGTGGTTTGTATATATATAGGCAGTCAAACCTCCCAAACCCTGTCTTACCTGGACAGTAACACCGCCAGCAGTGCCGCGGCTGTCTCTAACCAGGTCTTAAGCCTAGAGCAGGGACTTAGCCATGGTATCCACTATGGCTCAGTCTTAGGCCTCTCGACCATAGCCCAGACTACGGGAGTAACCATAGTCTCTCCTGCAAGCGGCAGTGTGATTAAGGGCATAACCTATGTCACTGCTACCCTCAATGGCTTTACCCCGGTAGTTTCCGGCAGTAACAGCACCGGAGTTACCCTCCAGGTAGACGGGAAAACCACCATCGTCATGACCGCTTCTGCCAATGGCAGCTATAGCGTTGGCTTTAATACTGCTTCTTTAGCCAATGGAGCCCATACCCTAACCGTTACTGCCCAAGGATCAAGCCAGAGCTATACTGCTTCTGAGACTGTCTACATTGGCAGTGCTCCTGCACCAACTCCTACTCCTACTGCTGTTCCTACCCCTACTCCTACGTCAATTCCTACGCCTACTCCCACACCTACACCTACCCCAACCCCTACCCCAACCCCTACTCCTACTACTGCTGCTCCTGTCATCAGCTACTTCTTAGCCAGTCCTAGCAGCATTAGTGCTGGACAATCTTCCGTACTCTACTGGAACGTGACTGGTAGTGTCAGCAGCATGTCTTTAAGTGGTGTCGGCTTAGTCACTGGAACCTTCTCCCAAGCCGTAGCTCCCCAGTCTACCATAACTTACACCCTGACTGTTTCTGGTACTGGTGGAACAGCTACTGCTCAAGTCACGGTAGTGGTAAGTCCAATGCCTACTCCAACACCTACCCCTCTTCCGACAGTTACGCCTACTCCCACTCCCATTATCACTCCCACCCCTTCTGCTTACGTAGCTTTTATTTCTCCTGCTAATAACTCAGTTATTAGTGGTACCACTTACGTGACAGTCAAAATTTATGGCTTTACTCCAATAACCACCAATGGCAGCGGAGTGACTCTTCAGGTGGATACTAAGAATCCTCTGTTTATGACAGTCTCCGGTGGCAGTAACTATACAGTAGGTTTTAACCCTGCTGCCTACGCTTTAGCTAACGGCGCTCATACCCTTACTGTCACTGCTGTGAGTTCCAGTAAGAATTATACTGCTCAAGAAACTTTCTATATTGGTGCTGCTCCCACACCTACCCCAACTCCCACACCTACCCCGACTCCTATCCCAACTATTACTCCTACTCCTACCCCGATAGCTACATCAACACCTACTCCCACCCCAACACCGACAGCTGTTCCTACTCCTACTCCTACTCCAACACCCATCCCCACTCCTACTCCTACCCCAACTCCCACCAACACTGACCCTACCGGTCATTTAGACGGAGTTAAGACTGATGGCACCGTCTATGGCTGGAGTGAAGACCCTGATAATACCTCTGTAGCCAATAACGTAGATATCTATATTGACAAGAATGCCGGAACAGCCGGAGCTGCTCCTTTAGCCAGGATCAGTGCTAACCAGTACCGTTCCGATGTTGGTAACCATGCCTTTAACTATGTCTTACCCAGCTCTTACCAAGATGGCCAAACCCACCAAGTCTGGGTCTGGGGCATTGACTTAACCGATACCACAGGAGCCCACAACGACCAACTCCCAGGCTCACCGGTATCTTTTAGTTTACCTGCTCCAACTCCTACGCCGACGCCTACTCCAAGTCCGACACCCACGCCTACTCCAACTCCAACCCCCACTTCTGTATCAGTCACACCAAATGATCCGTTGTATCCTGGTCAATGGGCGCTTACAAAAATGGGAGTCAATTTAGCTTGGTCTCAAACTACAGGAAGCAGTTCGACGATTATCGCGATTATTGATACTGGCGTAACTCCGGTTTCAGATCTCGCGGGTAATATGATTCCCGGTTGGGATTACTTCGATAATATTTCTAATAGCGCCGATACTTCTGGCCACGGCTCTATGGTCGCGGGTGTTGCCGCGGCCGTAACTAATAATGCGACCGGTATTGCCGGAGTATGTTGGTCTTGCAGCATTATGCCTCTTCGCGCCTCGGACCAGAACGGACAAATTTATTCTTACGCAGTTGCAGATGCGTTAACTTATGCCGCCGACCACGGCGCCAAAGTTGCGATTATTGGAGCTCCATTCACCAGTATTTCGGCCGTACAAACAGCTGCCCAATATTTTTTTAATAAGGGCGGAATTGTGCTAGTGCCGATTGGAGATTCAGCAGGGTATTTTGATACCACTCCTATGCCTACACTCGCCGGCACGACAACCCCGTACATGTTAACTATAGGTTCAACGGACACTAATGATAATGCATACTCCGGAGTTGGCACGGGCAATGATGTTGCTTTAACCGCTCCAGGCATGGTTAGCGCCACCACGGATACCCAAGGGTTCTATACGACCATAGCCCAGGGCCCCACATTTTCTGCCGCACTGGTTGGGGGAGTAGCCGCTTTGATGTATTCAGCAAACCCCTGCTTATCCGCAACCCAGGTAACAAATATATTAATTCAGACTGCGGTCCATCTGGGAACTCCGGGCTGGAACTCCACCTTTGGTTGGGGGAGAGTCGATGCCAATAAAGCACTGCAAATGGCTACAGCCACAAGTTGTTCTGCAAATTAAACAAAAAATAAAAATATTTTAAACCCCTCTAAATCTAGGGGGTTTTTTTCTTGATTTATTTAGGTAGATATGCTATAATAAGTTTACAAGATTGCTCTTGAAACAAAAAGCCTAGCTAAATAAAAACACAATTTACGTTCGTGCAACAAACTCTATGCTTCATAGGGTTTAGGTGCCTTTTTGCTTAATTAATTAGCAAATAAAACAAAAACAAAAATGAATAAAAGAATCTTCGCAATTGCGGGTATTGGCTCGGTGATGGCCTTGAGCCTCCTGCTCGGTGTTCAAACTTCGTATACCTTGTCTTACATAGACGGTAACGTAGCTGCCGGCCAAGCTAACAATGCCTACGTCTTGCCGCACGCAGGGAAAGTTTTAGGTGCATCTACCACAACCAATAGCGGCGACAGTCCCGCATCGGTTATTATTATCGTCAACGACGCCACCCCACCCGAAGCCGGGACCAACGGCGTAGGTGCCAGTGACTGGGTAGGGGAGCATTACGCTGCTGCTCGGGGTATTCCGACCTCGAACATTTTTCATATTAATTGGAGTCCCTGTTGCAATATAGTTGATCCGCACAATTACAGCGATTACACCATCAGCTCCACCGATTATATCTCGGTGATTCGCGACCCCTTACGCGCTTTTTTGCAAGCCAATAGTTTGACTAACGCCATTAATTACATAGTACCGGTTTATGGAGTGCCGTTTAAATTTAACGACTCAGGCGCTCTGGCCGGTGTTTCTTTAGATTCTTTTTTGACGTACTTGAATTCCGGTTCCATGACGCCCGAGCTTGTTAACCCTTACCAGGCTACCGCCGCCTCGGATTTTTCCGAACCCACTTTCGTTATTTCCAAAATCCACAAGGTTTCAAAATATACTTAGTGACCCGCTTGGACGGTCCTACTGCGGTTGAGGCCGCGGGTTTGGTCGACAAAGCTATCAGCGCTGAGCAGACATTGACTACGAGTTCGGGCACTGGTTATTTTGACGCCCAGTGGCCGCAACCTTGCCCGTACAACGATTACCACTGCCCGGTCAACACCAGCATTAATAATGCCGCGGCTCTCAGTCAGGCCGCCGGCTTTAATACAGTTGATAATATTCAAAGCGTTACCGGCCACATGATTACCAGTGCTCCCAATACCTTGTGGGCCTGGGGCTGGTACGGTTCCGATACCGGAGCTTATAGTTTTGCAAATGGCGCGGTCGGAGCGCAGCTGACATCGTATACCGCCAATCAAATTCGCGACCCCAGCGGCACTTCCGCCTGGGTACCGAATTGGATTAACGATGGTATTACCGCCACTTGGGGCGCCAGCAGTGAGCCCTACTCCACCGGCTACGCCATGGGAGATATTTTGTTAAATCATTTTTGGCACGGTTATAATTTTGCGGAAAGCGCCTACTTGTCCAATCCATACCAGCACTGGATGATGGTCTTTATTGGCGACCCGTTATACGCGCCGAAAATTTTTCAAAACGTTCAAATTTCTACCGATACCCAAGCGCCTTCGCAAGTAGTTGGACTGTCGGAGTTTAGTACCAATACGCAAGTTGTTTTGCAGTGGACTAAACCATTTGATAATGTAGGCGTCACCGGTTATAACGTTTATCGCAATGGATCATTTTTGGCACTTACTCAGGGGATCGCTTATGTTGATAATCAAGTTCAGAGCGGCGCAACTTACAGTTATACAGTCACCGCATTTGATGCGGCGGGAAATGTTTCGATTCCTTCTGCGCCGATAGTAGTTAAGGTCCCGGGATCTTCCTCTACTCCAACTCCTACTCCCACCCCAACTCCAGTTCCGACAGTTATCCCAACCCCCACTCCAACCCCTACTGCTGTTCCTACCCCAACACCTACCCCAACTCCTATCCCCACTCCCACTCCCACTCCCACTCCCACCAATACCGATCCTACCGGTCATCTTGATGGAGTTAAGAGCGATGGTACGGTATTTGGTTGGAGTGAAGATCCAGATAATACCTCTGTACCAAATCAAGTAGACATTTACGTAGACCAAAATGCCAGCACTCCCGGAGCCAGTCCCTTGGTGAGAATTACCGGCAGGGGACTACCGTTCCGATGTTGGTAACCATGCCTTTAACTATGTCCTCCCCAGTAACTATTTTGATGGTCAAACCCACCAAGTCTGGGTCTGGGGCATTGACTTAACCGATACTACTGGAGCCCATAACGACCAACTGCCTGGTTCACCGGTATCTTTTAGTTTATCGGTACCTACACCTATTCCAACTCCTACACCTACTCCGACACCAACTCCGACTCCAACTCCTACACCTACTCCGACTCCCACACCAACCCCTACACCTACTTCTACTGTTACTTTTATACCTGGGGTAACTCCTACACCGTCGCCGACACCTCCGCCTGTTATAGTAGTGGTTATAACCCCGGCTGCTCCAACGGTAAATCCGAGGCAGACTTGAGCAATTCAACGCATCTGTAATGGGCAGTAGCAACCAAGCCGTTACTTGGGCCATTAGCCCGCCAATCGGAACTATCTCAAGTTCAGGTTTTTATACGGCTCCAAATTCAGTTGCGAATTTAACCATAATAACTTTATCTGCTACTTCCGTAGCTAACCCGGCTAAAGTCACCAGCACAATCATTTTTCTAACTGCTGGAACTGCAGCTCCTACACCAACACCTACTCCCACCCCAACACCGACAGCTGTTCCTACTCCAACTCCTACTCCAACACCCATCCCAACCCCCACACCTACCCCAACTCCCACCAACACTGACCCTACCGGTCATTTAGACGGAGTTAAGACTGATGGCACCGTCTATGGCTGGAAGCGAAGACCCTGATAATACCTCTGTAGCCAATAACGTTGATATCTATATTGACAAGAATGCCGGAACAGCCGGAGCTGCTCCCATAGCCAGAGTCTCAGCTAACCAGTACAGATCTGACGTAGGCAACCATTCCTTTAACTATGTCTTACCCAGCTCTTACCAAGATGGTCAAACCCACCAAGTCTGGGTCTGGGGCATTGACTTAACCGATACCACAGGAGCCCACAACGACCAACTCCCAGGCTCACCGGTATCCTTTACGTTACCTGCTCCAACTCCGACGCCGACGCCTACTCCGACGCCAACGCCCACACCGACACCAACTCCAACTCCGACTCCCACACCTACACCGACGTCAGCTCCAACATCAACTCCAACTCCAACCCCAACATCTATTCCAACTCCTACACCTACTCCCACGCCGGTGCCTACTGTTCCGATAACCGTTACTATCTCTCCGGCCGCTCCGACTGTAAATCCTGGACAGAGTGTGCAGTTTACCAGCAGTGTTTTGGGAATAAGTAATCAAGCGGTCACTTGGACTATTACCCCGCAGCTGGGAACCAGTAAGTTCAAACGGTCTGTATACCGCTCCCTCCAGTGTCGCTAATTTAACTCTGGTGACCTTCAGGCCTCAGCCGTGGGTAGCCCCGGTACCAATAGAACTAGTATCATATTCTTAGCGGCCGGAACTGTTGCGCCGACCCCAACTCCGACTCCCACACCATCAGCTACTCCTACTACTACCCCAACGCCTACCCCAACGCCTACTCCAACCCCAACTCCGACTCCAACTCCAACACCTGCCCCAAATTAGCGTGCGGATGAGTCCGGCTTTCCCAACCATTCATTCTGGTCAGACCCAACAATTTACAGCAACAGTCACCGGCACGAGTAACCAGGCTGTAACCTGGAATATCTCTCCGCAGACCGGGAGTATTAGCTCCACCGGTTTATACACCGCTCCGGCTACGATTTCTTCGGAAGTGATTATTAATATTTCGGTTACTTCTGCAGCCGATCCCACTAAAAATTCTACCTCCGCGATTTTACTCGCTCCGTAATGAGAAAGTATGTTGAAATTACCTAAGTATGCTGTGAAAGGAAAACTTAGCTAGCCATTGTTGGCTTGCAGGTTTTGACTATTGCGGCCATGGTTCAGGTTTTAATTACCGCAACTGTCCACGCGACTTTTTCGGTACAGGTGGTAAACACAACCGCGACTCAGGCCTTGCTGACCTATACCGCCCCGACAATAATCCGTGTACTCTAGTGGTGAGTGAATCGGCTTCTTTGACTCCGGTCGTGCACGATGTGGACCCAAGCATTTTCCTGGCTCTAATTTAGACAGCCGTTCCACCAGCGTGGTCAACGGACAGACCGGATTGTGGTCATTGGCCAACGCATGGTTCAGCAGGGGAGCGACGGGAACATGTACTCCCGAGCTCTGCAGGCCCTACACTACCCATTACTACCAAGTGACCTGCGGCAGCCAAGTGGCCAGCGGCAGTTTTCAAACCATGAATCCGCCGCTGGGCAGCAACTATCCTGAACTTCCTAATTTTGATTCCAATAGTTTTGGCAACGTAGCCGCCCCGACCATCAACTGGACTGACCGCGACGTAAACTATATTGATCCCCAAACCGGAATTTTACTTAAGCGCATTACCGGTCCGGAAGATAACGCTCCCAGCGCCTGGCAAATCAACAACGCCTCGTTTACCTATGTTCTAGACCGCACCGGAGCTTGGACAAACCCAAACAACGCGTTGAGTTACGGTTCAGCCGGCGCCACGATTACCCAAACTGGCGCGCCCT
The DNA here is from genome assembly GCA_963788395.1 of Candidatus Doudnaibacteriota bacterium. GTDB lineage: Bacteria > Patescibacteriota > Doudnabacteria > UBA920 > UBA920 > CAIVSE01. The sequence goes on from CAWBGV010000026.1 coordinate 46,161, forward strand.
TGTTTTTGGCTTGGAATAAAATTAGCATCGGCGGCGATGGAGGTAATGCCAGCTGGAGCAGTTTTTTCTCCTCTTTGGATGATTTGCGGATTGATGCTAAATTAGCCGGCAGCGGCACATTGGCCGCATGTATTACGTTCGATAGCGGACAAACTTGTGCTTCCAGGCAGCTGACCATTTCCGGCAGCGGCGCGGTTTCCGTGCCTACCGATTTTCCTCATCCGGAATTCGCCGATTGGGGAAATAATATCTATCACGACGATCTGGTCAACCCAGCCGGTACTGCCAACGTCAGCGGCAGCACCGTTACCTGGGTCAGCGGTGATTGTTTTTACAAGATTTAAAGCCGGGCAGTAAATAGAAATTAGCGGCAGCAGCTGTCCGAATCAAATTATTACGCTGAGCCGAATGCTCGCTTCCAGAGCATGTTGCTCGTGGAAAATGCCGGCACGCTTTCCAATGCTAATTTCCAAATATATGGCGGCGGCATTATGTTGACCTTAGCTTCCGGCACTTCAGTAACAGCTTCTTTAAAATGGGACATGGCAGCTTCTCAGCAATTTTCCGACGGTTCAAACAGGCGAAAGGATTACTGTTCCTCACTTTCGGTCAATGATATTAACGTTGATCGTTACGGTAATCCCTTGGGCAGTCCCAAAAGCGGATATTTGTGCAGCTTCAGCTTCGGAACTTATTTGTTCATACCGGCTACGGGCGAATCTCGATTACTGTCCTTGTATAGTGCTGCCGGCTGGAGTCCCACCGACCCGAAACTTTTTACACCAGCGATTACGCCGGTGATTTGCTCAAGGTCACCTATACCGGTAATTATACGGAATATGACCCCGGCACCAGTGCCAGCCCTCCGCCTGATCCTACATCCGTGGTAAATTTAACAGCTTCGGTGCCGGATATTGGTACTCAATTTTCCCAACTGGGAGGTTCAATTTCGACGGCTTACAATACTGGCTTGTTTGGAAAGCCTGGTTTGAGCGGTATTTTAGATGGCTACGCGGTTTACGAAACTTCGGAAGGGCAAGACGCGCCCTGCCTGGTGGCGCATATGGATTTAAATACCGGATTATTAGTTTCCGGGTTTACCAGTTGCACCCATTTCCCGGCCCGTTGGGGCGGCTGCCACTTTGGGCCGCAGAATATCGGAACCTGGCAGGCGGCAGACCTGAATCCTTTAAACAAGCAAAGCAATCAAGTATCTTTGGGCGGCCCCTTCAAAATGGATGTGCTGGAACTTCAGCGGGGGAGCAACTGGTCGAGTACCACTTCCGTACCTTCCTTTTTCGTTGATCCTGACAATACGCAGCTGAGCGATCCGATCATAGTTCATTCCGTGGATAACCCCAACTCAAAAAATCCTATCTCTTCCGGCTTGCAAGACGGAGATCCGGTGGTGATAAAAGGTTTTAGTATTCCCGATGCTCCTGCCAACGGACAATTTTATGCCAAAGTCAGCGGGCTGCCTTATGATGAAGTTTCTCTATATAAAGATCCCGGGTTAACCCAGCCGGTCAATGGCGCGGGTGCCGTTGCTACTAATGGTTGGGAAAGTATTTATTTTGCCCAGACTTGCCCGACCGGTTTGAGTTCACAATGGACGAGTGGTATGGAATGGGATTCCACCGGCGCGGTCGGCCGCCGTTGTATTACCTTAAAAATAAACGGTGAGCCTTGCAGTATTTACGCTACTTCCGCCGAGCACGCGGTCTTCCCGTGCGAGGCTGATCCTACTAACGTCACTAAGTCTTCTTTGCAAGACATTCAACCCGGCGATTTTATTGCTGATTACGGCAACGGTGGTTATGAAGAAAAAATGGTTGTGGTGAAGGTGGTAAAAAATAGTAATAACGATATTGATGTTACTCTTATGCGCTGGTGGGGCGATGAAGTCGGCTGCGATAAGTTTGGTACTGACCCCAGCGGGATGATCATCCCAATGGTTGGACGCCGTATATGGTTCCCAGCAATACTGTGCACAGGCGGGGTCGATTTCACCAACATGTCTGACCCGACAGATGCCTGGCTGTCCGGCGATTGGTTCTTCAGCAGTATCCACGGCGATTACGGCTCGGCAACGCCACCGGCACTCTATGACTTCGTCAATGGCCAGGATTTGCCGATTTTGAACCAGACTCCGCAAACTTTTAATTGCCAGTTCGCTTAACAGCGGGTTAGACGAAAACGCGCCGTGGGATGGCAGTAATAATTCCTTTTTAAGCTATAATTCACTCGAATCGTATCCCGACAAGCGGCAATGGAATGCGCCGTCGCCGGAGCAAAGTTGGATGGCCGATTTCCGGCCATTACCCCTTCCGGGAATCCGGCATATCAGGTTTCTGGTCTGTTCAACGGCATTACCGTAACGCCCGTTTCCGGTACGCAGAATGTCTATCAAATTACCAATCCAACAGTTATGATCGCAAGCACTTACCGACCATGGCTTGGGCCGGCCGTTATTATTTTAAAGATATCAGCGGTCCGATTCCCTGATTACCGACAACGACCCTTGGACTTATTGCGTGGCCGGATTATGCCGGCGAATGCCGCCGGGTTCGCAAGTTAACGATACTTTTGTTTCGGTGCCGGCTTACTCGATAGCGGAGGCTGGTGCTATACCAACAATTACGAATACAATGCGCCGTGTTTTGTTAATGCTGATCCGGAAGCCGGGTACGCCATTCAAGAGCAGGTCGATCCGCCGGATACTACCGGGATGCATGTCCGAAGGTTAACCCAGGCTTTTAAACAACCTGCTGGTGAATTTTCCTACGCCAACTGGACGGCCAGTCCCGACGGGCAATGGGCTTTTTGCTCGCCGCAGTGAACGACGGTTTGCGCAACGATTTCTTTGCCATGAAAATTCCTCCGTGGCCGACATCGGATGGCATTGACCGCAGTACCTTTATTCCGACCCAGCTCAACTTAACGCCACCGCAAAACCAAGGGGTAGCTTCGGCGATTGTTGAATTTGGTTATGCGGAAAATGGCAGCCCGACGGATTACTACTGCACCACCCGACAGGAAGCCTGCGTGGCGGCTCAAACCTCGGATTATAAAAATTATTATTTTGAGCAATCTGACAGTTATCAACCGGTTTCCTGCGTTAGCAGCTGTACCATAACGCTTCCGACTGTGCCGCAGCGGATGACGTACTATCAAGTTAAATATTTAGACGCTAACAATAATGTAGTAGCTGCCGAACAAGGGGTAGCCGATGAATTAGCCAGCGTGTCTTCGGCCGGAGCCGTAGTTTTACCAAGTCCCACTCCTACTCCGACCCCAACGCCCACTCCCACCCCGACCCCCACTCCCACGCCTTCTTCCACCCCAACGCCCACTCCCACACCGCCCACGCCTCCTTTGGGAGTAGTGTTTCCTTCAGCTGTCCCGGGCCTGCGGGCCGGTCTAACCATTCGCCAATTGGCCATGTGGATGGTATTAAACCCGATGGTACGGTTTACGGTTGGGCTTTGGATCCCGACGTCCCCGGCCAGCCGGTGCCGATACTCTTTTATTTTGATGGCCAATTAAATGTTTCGGTGACTCCAATCCAATTGAGCGCATCGACAACTCGCAGTGATGTTGGGATCCACTCGTTCAATTTTCCGGTGCCGCCGCAGTACCGCGACGGCCAGCAGCATACGCTATATGTTTATGCGATTGATTTAAACGATCCCGCCAGCTCGTTTAATAATCCTTTATTGGGCACTCCGCTGACTTTTACGCTAGGAACTTCTACTACTACTCCAACACCTACTCCTACGCCGACGCCCACTCCTACTCCAACACCGACACCCACACCGACCCCGACGCCAACTCCTACGCCCACCCCAACAATTAGAGTTATAATTTCTCCGTCCACCCCGACAGTTACCCAAGGTCAAACTCAACAGTTTACCGCCGCGGTCAGCGGTACAAGTGACCAGACTGTAACTTGGTCATTACCCCGCAAACAGGAACAATTTCTTCTTCCGGCTTATATACTGCCCCGGCTACAGTTAACAGCTCAACAATTATAACCGTCACTGCGACTTCGGAGGTGACTTCCAGCGCTAACTCCAGCACATTCATTTATTTAAACCCTTAATCTTCGGCCATGAGTAAAAAATTATATTTTTTACTAATCGTTTTGTTGGTGGTTGGGGGTATTAGCAGTCCTTCTTTCCACATAGGAGCCGTCGGCAGTAACCCGCCGGTCGGCTCTTTAGATAGTGTGGGCACTGATGGGACGATTACCGGCTGGGCCTGGATCCCGACAACACTACTCAGCCCGTGACCGTGAATTTTTTTGTAGATGTTGTGCCGACCGCCACCGGCACGCCCGCGTTTAGCGCGACGGCTTCGGTGACTCGCACCGACGTTGGTGATCATGGATTTTCGGTCGCCATGCCAACCCAGTACCAAGACGGGAACCAGCACCAGCTGTATGCGTATGCCTTAGACCTAACCGATACATCGGGCGCCTCCAATACTGTTTTACCCGGGTCGCCAATCAGTTTTCAAATTACGGCCGGCCAAAATAATTCGGCTCCCACCCCAACTCCCACCAGCGATATCCCTACCCCGGCCAATCGGGTTTTCCGGCGGCAGCATTTATTATTTTGCTCCCACGCCGACCCCGACTCCGGCGCCTACCGGCCAGTCCGCGTCGCCGACCACCAGCACCGGTTCGCTGTTAGCTTATCCCGGCGCCCCGCTGTATTCCAGTAACACTTTAGTGGCCGACGGCACGACCATCTATTTAATTTCCGATGGCTTAAAAATTCCATTTACTAATTGGAATGCCTTTGTTGGTTTGGGATATTCTTTATCTCATGTCATGAGAGGCGATACGTCCGGCTATCCCCAGGCGCCGGTCTATACTATTAGCACCGCGCGCGCCGAGCATCCCTGGGGCAGCTGGTTACTTAAGGGCAAGACGGTCTATTATACTACGGCCAATGGCCCAATTCCGGTGCCTTCGTGGAATGTGTTTTTGGCCAACGGCGGCCAAGCCCAATACATACTGCCTATGAATTCGTATGACTTGAGTATTTTATGGCGGCATCCTTCGCTGCCGCCTTTACAGTCTCATGATCCGCGCGCCATATACTAGAGTTTTTTATTTCCAGAGCACCGCCCTACAAGGCGCGCCGTCACCACCTTCAATTTTCAGCGGCAAAATCGCGCCTTGGTATAAGCCGGCTTTAACTTTTTGTAAATTCAGCCCTTCGACAATTACGATATTATTTTTTAATAAAATTTTATGGACAGGGTGTCCGGGCGCGCTTTTAGCTTCTATGCCAAAATAGTCTATGCCTACTAAGGCGATTTTTTTTTGGACTAAAAACTCTGCCGCTTCTAAAGACAAACTAACGTAAGCCGGGTCAAACTTAGCGCCGCTGACGATATTGGAGTTAATGGTTTTAAACAGTATCCTGTCGTCCTTGCCAATAGGTGTGTTTTTTATATCCTGGACAGAAATCAGGCCGCGGGACCGGACGGCCAGAACTTTATAATTTCCAATCAAGCGGTCCAGAGGAATTTTATCGACGCTGCTTTTGGCAAACAGAAAATGCTTGGGCGCGTCTATGTGGGTGCCAAAGTGGCTGGACAGGGTCAATTTGGAGACAATAGCCGTGCCTTGTTTTTCCTGGCGCTGATACTTAGTATCGCCGGGCCATTCCGGGGTTTGTTCGGACAGTGGCAAGGTGATGTCGTAATAGGTCATAGTGGCTTTCTTTTTAATATATTAGAGTAGTATTTTAAATATTGTTTAACAATTTTTTTTGCCGAAAATAAAGCTTGGGCCTGCCTGGCCGCCTCCCGGCCCATCCGGTCGCGCAAAGTTTTGTTGGTTATAAGCTGCTGAGCGTATTCGGCTGCCTGGGACCAGATGATTCGGCTGGTACAAAAAGCCGCTGCGCTTGTTAGCCACAACCTCTACAATACCTCCTGCCGCCGGCGCCACTACTGGTTTGCCATAACTCATGACTTCCAGAATGCCCATACCGAAACTTTCGGTTTGGGAAGTGTAGAGGCCAAAATCGGCCGCGGTAATGTAGTTTTCAATATCCCGAATGTTTTGTTTGACGATCAGAGTTTGGGTGAGTTTCAGTTTTTTGACCAGAGGCAGATAGGGTTTGAATTCTCCGCCGCCCAAAATCAGCAACTTAAATTCCGGCGATTTTAATTTGGCGGCAATCTGGAGTAAGTCCGGAATCCGTTTCACCGGCCGTAAATTGGATAAATGGATGGCCACCACTGCGTTTGGTTTGAGGTGCAATTTATGCCGGACATTCCTGCGGCTGTGATTGGGGCGTTTGGGATTATAAAAATCGTAAATAACTTCAATGGGTTTTTTGCTGGCTAAGACTTTGCAGGTCTCTTGTTTTAGACTATGAGAGACAGCGGTGACGCCGTCGGATTGCTCAATAGAATATTTGATTATATCGTAGAGGTTGGGGTCGCGGGCCAGCAGGGTAATATCGGTGCCGTGCAGCGTGGTAATAATTTTTGGCGGTTTAATTTGGTAATTGACGATCATCTGCCTGGCCAGAAGCGCGGCGGTGGCATGAGGCACGGCGTAGTGAACGTGTAACACATCCAAGTGATAAGCTTCGTGTACGGCGCCAATCATGACCGCCAGAGGCAAAGTGTAGTCGGGATACTTGAATAATTCGTAGGTGTTAATATTAACTTTATGGAAAAAAATATTTGGTTCCGTGCCGTCCAGTTTAAACGGCTCTTCGTAACTAATAAAATGCACCTGGTGTCCCCGTGCCGCCAGTTCGTGGCCAAGATTGGTAGCCACCACGCCGCTGCCGCCCACCGAAGGGTAGCAGACAATACCGATTGAGAGTTGTTTCATAATTATAGTGAATAGCGAATAGAACTGCAGCACTATTGCCTATTCGCTCTAATAATCCATCCGCGCTTCGCCCGGCTTCTCCACTTCTTCTCTATCTACAAACGTTACCTCCGGAAAATCCTGGGTTTTTAAATAAGCTTTTTCGCCTTCGCCGTATATATAGTGGGTGCAGTGGATGACGGATTGCATCCAGGCAAAGCGCTGGTCGCGGCCGGCATTTTTTTGGCGTTTTTCCACCGGCTGGTCAGGAAGATGAAGGTATTTTTCGCCGCCCTCGTGCAGACTAAAGCCATTCGGTTCTTTTTTAGCTCGCACAATCTCGGATTGAAAGATAATATCGGCGTAGTAGTCTTTTGGCAAGTCGGATGTTTGCTGGCGGAAGTCAGGGTCACCGGAGCGGATAACAGTTATATCGTCCAATAAGCCTAAACGATTATACATATTCAGGCAAAAATCGGCTACCGTTTTTTGGTCAATGGAAGCGAATAAATCCATTATTGGTTGGTCGACGAATCTGGGCAGTTGTTTGAGGATTTCCTGTTGCCAGCCAGCCGGGATGCGTTTAGCGTACAGGGGGGAAAACTTTTTTTGAATTTTGTTTTCCTGCAAAAAATTCAATCGGACTTCCGCGCCAGTCTGCCGGTCGTGAAAGACGGTGATGGTCTCGCGGTAGTCGGCGTCGCTGTCGTGGAAGAAATAAACTATGTTGCCGCCAATCTGTTGCTGGAGTTTTTTGGCAGTCCGAATTTTGGCTACAAAAAAATTCTTGGGGAAAAACCCGTTGGGTTGCTGGCCAAAACAAATAATCGCTTCAGGCATAAGGGTATTTTAGCATCTTCCGGCCCTGCCGGGCAATGCATTTACAAACACCGCCACTTTATATATTCTAAATATATATGACTTTATTTACTGATAGTTTGATTGGGGTTGTTGCATTACTCATAATAATCGGCCTATATTTAGGCCGAAGCAGGGGATGGCTGGGTTCTACCAACCTGCTTAGCCCCGGCCAAATCGTTAGGCGACGGAAAAATTTGGACAAAATTTTAGCTTTGGCCCAAAAGCGCTCGCGGATTACGGTTATTGATGTCCGTCGGGACTTGAAGTTTTCCGAAGCCGACACTCTTCGCTATTTGGAATATCTCGTCAATCTTAACAAACTTCTACGCGTCAATGAACGCGGCCAAGCAGCATTTTACCAACTACCCAAAAGCTATTAACCCCTGGCCAAAATCCGTATTTCCGTTTATACTATGGGCAGATTCATATGCCAAATGAAACTCGTGTCAATTTAAAGCACCTGCTGGAAGACATCCGCGATTCTTATACTTCTCCTTTGGAAGAGGTAATTTTGACGGAACTGGTGGCCAATGCTTTGGATGGTAAAGCATTTAACATCAATTTTATTGTTGATGGCGGCAAAAAGTGCCTGAGCTGCGTGGATGATGGCGGCGGCATGAAACGCTCAGTATTGAAGAACTATCATAACATTGCCGCCTCAACTAAAACGCGGGGCAGCGGCATTGGGTTCGCGGGGGTCGGCGCCAAGCTTTCGCTGTTGATTGCCGAAAGAGTTGTGACCGAGAGCCGGGGCGGCCATGGTTCACAGGCGGCTACGGAATGGAGTATGACTACGCCGTATCGGGCGCCGTGGAAGTTTACGCCGTTCACCGGCGGGGTAACCGGTCCGCGCGGCACGGCGGTGACTATTTATTTTTCCGACGATCAATCGCATTTGCTCAAAGCGGAATTTGTTGAGCGGACGATTGTTAAACATTTTTATCCGCTGCTTGCCAACCGGTTTTATCGGGAATTTTTAAAATATTTCTACAGGAAGCCGGTAACATTTTCCGTCAACGGGCGGCAGCTGGTTTTGCCGGAAGACAAGCAGGAAGCCTTGCAGCACTGGTTCCCCGTCACTGTGGGCAAGAGCCGCCATCCGGCGGGCGCGGGGTTTTTAATGAAGACCGGCCACGAATCCGGTTGGCTGCAAAAAATGCTGGGAGAAGATAATTTTATCGCGTCGCTGCCCGCGGGGCTGTGGATTTCGACTTACGGCAAAGTCATTAAAGGCGGCTGGGAATGGTTGGGGGTTTTGCCTAAGCACGCTGGCAGCCTGACCGGCTTGGTGGAGATTCCCGCGCTTGCTGAAATTTTGACTACCAATAAAAATGATTTCTTAAGCGACGCCTACAGCCTGAAAAAATATTACCAGTTCCGCAAAGCCATCCAGGAAGCAGTGCTGCCCATTTTGCGGGAGCTGGGCGAGGACCAGCCGGCACTGCACGAGGCGCCGGAAAAATTATTAAAACCACTCAGCCAGACGGTAACCGGCGCGCTGGGGCAATTGGTGGGAGATTTTCCCGAGCTGGAAAGTTTAATCAATGTCCGGCGGACGCAAACAGCCGGAGTGGCCCGCAAAGAAAAAATTACGGACAATAAATTTGAGCAAATTCCCACGGCGATTGCGGAAGATAATGCCGAATACAAAGCAAATCCTGATCAAGTAAAGGAACCCGAGCCATCTTTGGGCATTAAACCGCCACCCATACCTACCGGTCTGGCCGACGAAACTAAATCCAAAACTGTTAAAGCCAAAACCTCCGGCCTTAAATTGCAGCTGGCCGACATTTCCGATGCTCCCGAATTGCCGCTGGGGCGAATAGTTGAAGACACGCTGACTATTAATACAGCCCACCCGGCTTGGCGCAAAGCTAAGCAAAAGGGCTTGGAAGAGTATCATGTTATCATTACAGTAGCCGCTGTGCTTTCCCATTTTTTGGAACACGAAAAGAATCCCCAGGATTTTTTAAATCGTTTGCTAGTGGCCTGGGCTCATGAGTCGGAAGAGGCGAAAAGGGGAACATTGTTTTGAACTTAAGATAATATGAATTATTTTTAACGCGACGGCCCAGGAGCGATTATAAAAATGCCGATGGTGCTATTTCGGATTTTTATCCTGACTTTATTGTAAAACTTTCGGCAAAGGAAATTTGGATTGTTGAAACCAAAGGCCGTGAGGACTTGGACGACCCGTTAAAAATCGCACGTCTTGCCCAGTGGTGCGATGACATAAACCAAGCCCAAACCAAAACCAAATTCGGCTGGTTGTATGTTAAGCAGGAAGACTTTGAAAAATATAGGCCGAAGGATTTTAAAGAGTTGATTAAAGTTTTTTCAAAGGTAAACCCCTAACATAATTTATTATAAATTTATGCAAGAAAATACGATTACAATCGCTTGCCCTAATTGCGGTAAAACAATTTCGCTGGATGATGCCTTAACCCATAAGATAGAAGAAAAGTTTAAAGGCAAATACGAACAGGAAGCAAGACAGAAAGATTTGGAATTGGCCGCACGAGAGGCCGATATAAAAAAACAGGAATTGGATATAGAGAAACAAAAAACCTCTATCGAGTTAAAAGTTGCAGAACAGGTTAAGCAAGAAACACGAAAAATAGAGACAGCCGCTAAAATTAAAGCGAGCGAGGAACTCTCTGGCGAGTTGAATCTGCTTAAGGAAGAATTAAAAGACAAAAATACCAAGTTAGGTGAGGCACAAAAAGCGGAATTGGAATTGCGGAAAGAAAGGGCGAAACTTGAGTCGGACAAACAGGCTTTTGAAATTGAAGTTCAACGTAAATTGGACGGAGAGCGTAATAAAATAAAATCCGATGCCGTCGATGAATACGAAAAGTTACACCATTTTAAGGATGCTGAAAAAGACACTAAAATTAGTAGTCTAAGTAAAACTATTGAAGAATTAAACAGGAAATTATTACAAGGTTCCCAACAGACCCAAGGGGAAGTATTGGAATTAGAGTTGGAAGCACTATTAAAGACAAATTTTGTTTACGACGAAATTAGTCCTGTTGCAAAAGGTGTAAGTGGAGCGGATGTAATTCAAAAAGTTAAAGATAATTTCGGCAGGGATTGTGGAATAATTGTTTGGGAATCTAAACATACCAAGAACTGGAGCGACGGTTGGATACCAAAATTAAAAGACGACCAGAGAACGGTAAAAGCCGAAACAGCCGTATTGGTTTCGCAGTCCTTACCATCAGATGTTAAAACTTTTGCCCAGTTGGACGGCGTGTGGGTAACGAATTTTGACTGCTGTATACCAGTAGCCTCTGTTTTGCGTTCCGCTCTAATACAGCTTTCGGCGACCAAGATGTCTGTGGTCGGCAAAAACGAAAAGATGGAAGTTATATATAACTACCTATGTGGCACAGAATTTAAACAGAAAATTGAGGCTATTGTTGAGGCTTTCGTTTCAATGAAGCAGGATTTAGACGGCGAAAAAAGAGCTACCGAAAGACTATGGGCAAAAAGAGAAAAGCAAATTGAAAGAGTGGTTAATAACACTAGCCAAATGTACGGAGACTTGCAAGGGTTAATCGGGAATTCAATGCCAAGTATTGCGGCTTTAGATATTCCAGCATTAGAAGAGCCGAAAAAATCATAAGGCAGAAGTTAAAGTGTCAAATGTCTTAGAACACTTTGGAGTTGGTCAGGATTTGTCCTAAGGTCAATCTGAATACAATTTTGCAGGCAGTTATTCTGTTCCAATCCTCGCTTTTCGGCAATAGGAAGCCAGTCATCCAGCCAAAGGAACGGCTGGCCAAAATCTATGCCGTCCGTTTTAAGTTTATTCCAGTCATTCGGCTGGATTTTTTTAGTTAAAACTAAAAGTTCATTAGGCAGGAAATTTTTTAGGTGTTCGTCTACCCTGTTACCGCCGCCAGCGCAATGGGTAGTAAGCCAATAACAGTTAAAATGCTCTGTTACGTATTCTAAAAATTCTTTCAAACCATTGGCAGGCTTGCCGTCGTTTATAATTACCCCGTCAATGTCTAAGTAAATATTCATATCTTTTACATCCAAGTACCGTTTTTTTCTGTCTTCATAGGTATCCAGTTGGCGTAAATATATTTATTATCAATAACATCAGGTTTTTCAAAAGGTAGGGACTTTTTGAGCATTGGCAATATATTAGCCAATTCTGGTATTTCTGTAAAAGGAATTGCAAGAGTGGAAATTTGTTTGTCGCCCCAGAGCTTAAATTTTACGTTTGTGTGAGAGGTTGGTTTAATAACTTCATACTCTTTAGCATCTCGGTTGTATTTGGCAATTAAATCGGGGGTGATTTTGTCAAAAGACATTATGATAGGGGGCTCGGCATATCTCAATTCGCCGCTTTCCAATTTTGGAACGCCGTTATTTTTGTAATACAAGAAGTGTGAAAATAAATCATTAAAATCTAAATCATTACCGCTCCTTGCACGCATTGAAATATTATCTATGGTTGGATTTTTAACAAAAAGATAAAAGTAAGAATCTATCCCAATATGGCTATGAAACCTGTCGGAAAACCAATAAAAACACGGACGCTTTAAATCCTTATGTGTAAATTCCTCTCTGTATTCATCTGAATTATGGAAAAATGAGATATATTGTGGTGTCATTTATTTTCTTTTAACAAACTTTAAACCCTATTTAGAATTTTGGGGCGGCTAACGGGGATTGAACCCGTGATTACTCTGCCACAGAGAGTCGTGTTGCCACTACACCATAGCCGCCATATTTTCTAACAAAAAAACTCTCGCACAGAATTGTGAAGAGCTTGCAAATATACCTGCTGTGCCAGGTGAAAATAGTATATCAGTTTATACGATTTTGGTCAATAATACCAGTAGCAAAAGTTTATAAAAAAGTGCTAAAATTAGACCATAAACAAAGGATTTTTATAATCCCGTATATGTATATGTAATTTATGCCAAAGATTAACGAAGCGACAGACACAGACTTAAAAATTATTGAGGAGTTAACAGCGTTGGGGTGGAAGCGTGGCGACACACTTTTATACCAGCAGGAATATTCGTTAACCCCTGAACAGCAAAAAGTTTTTGAAGGCAGAAAGAGTATCAAGCCCGACATTACCTTAACTGACTTTAACGGTAACGTCCTTGCTGTTTTTGAAAATAAGTTTGAAGACGAAAAGAAGGCTTTAACAAAATTGCGTACTTTGTATGCAGCTGTTTTAAAGCCTCGTTTTTTATATGCCTGTTCGCCCGAAAGAACTTTATTTTATGACACCGAATGGAAGGGCTTGGAAGCTGGGGAATTTCGGCAGGTCAATTCTTTGATGACGCTTGAGGAAATGCTGTTGAAAGTTGAGCAAGCTAAAAAAGTAAATTTACAAAGAGAAATTTATATTGATAAAAATATTGCTGGCGGTATAAATCCAAGTTGCGGCAAGGAGACGTATTACCAGACCGAATGTATAACAACCCTGATTGATAAATTTAGAGGTGGCAAACAGAAGATGTTGGTTCATATGGCGACTGGTTTGGGCAAAACCAGAACAATGGTTGCATTTACAAAAGCCTTGCTGGAATACAATATGGCCAGAAAAATCCTGTTTGTGGTAGACAGGGTTATGCTTGCGGAACAGGCCTTAAATGACGGCTTTTCTTTAATTAGTAAAGAATTTTCCGCAATTAGAATAACATCAGGAAACTTTCGGCAATATAAAAATGCTCAAATTCACATTGTTGTTATAGATACTTTGGAAAATATTTATCAGGATATGCCGAATACTTTTTACGATTTGATTATTGTTGATGAGTGTCATCGGTCCTATAAATATAAATCGTAAGCTAATTTTTGACCATTTTTTATGTCCACGTATTGGTTTAACCGCAACCCCAAAAGTTGCTGTTATGGCAAAAGGCAAGCAGGCTTCCGAGGAAGACTTGGCCATATTAGATACCTATAAATTGTTTGGCTGCAAAACTGGTGACCCTGATTACCAATTTGATTTAACAAGAGGCATTGAAGAAGGGTTCCTTGCGCCTTATTCTGTTTTATCAATTGAAACCGAATTAACCAAGCTGGCACGGGAGCAGGGGGTGGAATTTAAGTACGTGTTGGAGCCCGACGAGAGAAAAAAGATTGAGCTGGACAAATCAAAAAAGTTAATGCTGGAACAGCTCGATAAAAAGTATATATCCGAAGAGCGTTGTTTGCGTATAGCAGAGGAAATAAAAGCCAATACGGAATATGGCGAAAAGGTTATTCTTTTTGGCGCAAGCCAAGCCCACTGTACAATGCTGACCAAGGCTTTAAATAAAGTTTTCGCCACTCCAGAAGACGAAGCCAGCCCTAGATATGCCGAGGCGATTATTTCAGATAACAACGACCTCAACGCTACTTTTAAAAAGTGGTTTAAAGATGTAAACCATAAACCGTTTATAGCGGTTTCTGTAGATATTATGGGTACTGGCGTGGACATTCCTTGCGTAAGGTACATTACTTTTGCCGCTTTAACTAATTCCGTGGGTAAATATATCCAAATGTTAGGCCGTGGTACACGGCTTGACCCCAAAACGGGGAAGTTTAGTTTTAAAGTATTAGACTTTGTTGGTCTTTGTGCCTCAATGAATGATAACGGTAAAGGAAGTCCTAAACAGAATGAGCAAATTGTTAAAACGACTGGTCTTAGGAAAACCGATATAGTTAGGGAAAATGTAACTTTGGCACACGACTATAAAACTAAAGGCACGTGGTTTATTATTGATAATCCTGACCCCGCAAATTTGATTCAGCGTGTTTATTTACACGGCGATAAAATTCAAGTAATAGACAACATCCCAATTGAGCAAGCCCGAACATTATTTGAGGAAGAATTGCAAAAGACCAAAATTCCCGAAGTGGTGGCTATCAAAGAAAAGGTTGAGAAAAACAAAAACTACGAACCCGATGAAAAGGATATTGAAACCATTAGGGATTGGGCAAAAAAGCCAGAAGTCTATTTAGATGAAGGGCAACTGCAAAAGGCGTACGATTTTGAGCAAGGCTCATTATGGGATTTTTTCCTTAATGCTCTTAACGTAAAGAAAATACCATCACCGAAAGAACGAATAGAACGGGGTTATGAATCGTATGTGCGAACGTACAATTTTACCGACGAACAAATTAAAATTTTGGATGACATTAAGGATATTATTGCTGCAAATATTGTAGAAAAGAAAAAAATGACTCCGCAGCAAATCTTTAATAACCCTGTATTTGTCAGAATAATCGGGGCAGATTATCACGAGGTAAACCAAAAATTTGATAATAATTTACCCAAAGTTTTAGAAGATTTACAAACAACTTTTAAAGTATAACCATTATGGGAAGGTCAACCGTACATTACGCCGACAACGAAACGAATAATACTCTTAAAAGGCTTCATAATAAGCTACGTCCTGCTGGTACGCCTGTTGAAAGGGTGGAGTATATTATTGAGCTTTTGTTGCTCCGAATTTTTGAAACCAAAATTAAAAGAGATGAAACCTTTGCGCCTTTGCGCAAGCTTATAAGCGGTGAAAATTATCGTCTCTTATTCTCTCATTTATTATCGTTAACTGGGGAGCAAGTGTTATCGGAGCTGAATAAAAATATTTTCCCTTTTTATTCCACTATCCTTACAAAGGCTCGTAGAGTAGTGGACGGCAACCTTCCAACTAAAATGCAGGACCAGCTAATTTTAATGGAAGAAGTTTTTGCCAATTCTAATTTTACTAATAACGTTAAAGGTGGCGTTATTGCAGAAGTCATCGGCTTAGTGAATGAAATTGATGAAGATAGAATTTTAAAATCCGACTTGCTTGGCGATGCAATTGAATACTGCTCTTTCCGAAACTGGGGGCGCAAAAGATTTAGGACTTTACCGAACGCCAGACCATATCCGCAAGATGATGGTTGAAATGGTTGACCCAGATTTTACGGACACGATTTTTGACCCTGCTTGTGGTACGGCTGGATTTCTTTTTGATGCGTATGAACACGTCATAGAAAAAGCCAAAAAAACTAGGCAATTTCCCGCCGAACACATTGCAAACCAATTTTACCGAACTGGCATAGGCGGGGTTGAATACCAGGGGCGTATTCGTAAAATGGCTGCGGTAAATATGTATATTAGGGGGCTTAATCCGCACAATATCGAGCAAGGCGATTCATTAAAGACTTATGACCCTTCCAAAGACGCTGGAAGCAAGAGCATAGTTATTGCGAATCCTCCCTTTGGAGCCGAGCGGGACCAACCAGCTTACCCCAACGTTTGGGAAGACTATCCAAGAGAGTCGGAAACTACCATTCTGTTTGCTAAGCTGATGTTTGATTTGCTTAAGCCAGGCGGCAGATGTGCCGTAGTTGTGTCCGAGGGTTTCTTAACTTGGGGTCAAAATAGCGCCTGTGCTTTGCGCAAAATGCTTTTGCAGGAAGCCAACCTGAAAGCGATTATCAGTTTACCGCAGGGCGTTTTCGTGTCCAAAGGGGGTCAGGGAGCCAAAACCTCCATATTATATTTTGAAAAAGGCGAGCCAACAGACTTTGTTTGGTACTACAAGATTGAAAATGACGGGTTTTCAATGGGGACAAATAGAAAGCCCATTGACGGCGGCCAGATACCCGAAATGTTAAATTTATTTAAAAAGGTTAAAGCTGGAAAGAGGCCTGAAGACACAAAATACAGCTTTTGCGTTTCCCGTGAATGGATAGAAACTTTGGACCGAAGAGTTGCCGAGAGAATAAAAACCGAGATTAAGGAAAAGTTAGAAATTAAAAATAAAGCAAAGAGAGAAAAACTGGTTAATCAGCTGGACGGCAAGCTAGCAAAAGGTGGTATTACAAAACTAGTGTACGAAGAAAAGTTGTGGCAATTTGACAATGTTGTAGAATCCCAAGTTGATAACGAGGTAGCTAAAATCATTGAGCACGCCCACACTTATAATTTTAACCTGCCCAATTACAGAAGCAGTTTAAGCAGCGAACAAACTAGCGTTTGGCGAGAAGTTTTCCAAAATGTTGTTATAAAAAACGGTTCCACTACAGAAAAAAGGTATAAGGAATTAAAAAAGGCTGATGTTAAAACAGCTGTAAGTATTTTGGCATCCTTTGACCCCGACAACGCATTGCAGATAGACATCGCTAGGGAATTTTTAAGTAACACCAACTTTAGCAAGGACGGTAAATTTAAAAAGTTAGAAGAAATACTTAAGAAAGGTTCTAAGTACCCGATTACTTCTTTAAAAAATATTATTATTGTCAACGAAGATAGAATTAGGCCAGCCAGCTTCCCAGATACGGAGTTTACTGTTTTGGGAGTTTCAAACCAGACAGGGGTTTTTGTAAATGAAAAGTTGCGCGGTTCGGAAATAAAACAGGCTTATTTTAGAGTTAGTAAAAACCAATTTTGCTATAACCCGTATCGAATTAATGTCGGCTCAATCGGTCTAAATGAGTTTGACATTGATAACCAAATTATTAGCGGAGCATACAATATTTTTGGTTGCAAGGAAGCCGAGTTAAATCCTAAATATTTGGATGCTTTATTCAAAACGCAGAAATTTTTAGATTATGTTATTAGTAAAGCCAACGGCGGCGTGAGAATGGATTTCAAAATTGAGCATATGCAAGACTGGGAAATTCCTTTACCACCCATTGAAGTACAGAATGAAATAGTTGAAAAGATAGAACAACAAAAGCAGATTATTACAGGTGTAGAGATGGTCATAAAAGGAGAGAGAGAGAGTCGAGGAATTGTTTTTGAAAAATTAGAAGATAAATTAGTTTCAGTTGGTGAATTGTTTGAAACACAATACGGATATACTGATTCCGCAAATGGTACTGGTTCATTCCGATTTGTCAGAATAACTGATATTGATGAAGACGGTAAACTTACAGAGTCTGAGAAGGTTTATGTTGATATATTAAAAAAGCAAGACATTGCTCAATACAAACTGAATAACAGTGATTTGTTGTTGGTCAGAACTGGTGCGACTTTTGGTAAAGTGCTTTATTTTGAATCTGGTGAGCAGTCAATTTTTGCCTCTTATCTAATTCGCTTGAAACCAATAAATAATCAGTTACTTCCTAAGTTTTTTTGGTATTTTACTTTTTCAAAGTCATATTGGAGACAAGCATACGCATTGGTGAGTGGTGGCACACAGCCGCAGTTTAATGCAAATAAAATTGTTGAAGTAAAAATACCTTTGCCAAGACTTGAAACGCAAAAAGAAATCATTGAAAAACTGGATAACCAAATGCGTTCAGTATCCAATGTTCAATTATTAAAAATTGAAGCAGAAAAAGAAATTTTTACAACTTTGGCAAAGCTTTGGTCAGAATAATATTTTTTTACTCAAATTATTTTAATTAAATTAAAATACTATGTATATAGTTAATAAACAAAGCAATAAACTCGAACCGATAGAAAAGACTTCTTTCAAAGCTGTAGGGATTAGGGAACGAAAAGACTTGCAGGAATGGATAGCAAAGAACCCTGAAGTCTTGGGCGAGGAATTGCTTATTATACAAAAGGAGTTTGACGGTTTTAACGATACGCACGAAAGACTAGACCTGTTGGCTTTGGATAAACAGGGTAATTTAGTTGTGATTGAAAATAAGCTGGACGATTCTGGTAGAGATGTGGTTTGGCAGGTTTTAAAATATGCTTCCTATTGTTCCAGTTTAAATAACCAGAACATCAAGGATATTTTTGGGCAGTATTTAAAAGATAACGGACACACGGAATCAGCAGAGAAGGTACTTGAAGATTTTTTTAACGATGAAGATTACGAAGACAATTTAAACAAAGGTAACTCTCAAAGATTAGTAATGATTTCGGGAGAATTTCGGAAAGAGGTTACCTCTACGGTTTTATGGTTACTTAACTATGGCTTACGGGTTCAGTGTTTCCAAGCTTCTGCTTATAAGCTAGGCGAGCAATTGTTCTTTAACATTGAGCAAATTATTCCAATGAAGGGTGCCGAGGATTATACCATCAGTATGGCAAATAAGAATTTAGACGAACTTAGCACACAGGAAGAATTAAAAAATCGCCATTATAAAAGGTTGGAATTTTGGACACAGTTTTTAAGAGAAATAAACAAACATACCCATCTTTGTAGTAATGTTAGCCCTAGTCGTGATAATTGGGTTCCTGTCGCTTTAGGTATGAGCGGGGTGAGTATGAGTATTGTAGTTTCCGAGACCTACGCAAGGGCGGAGGTATTCATTAATACGGGGGGACCAGGAAGAAAACAAAAAGATTTTTGATTATTTCTACAGCAGAAAAGAAGAAATTGAAAAAGCATTCGGTAATCCTTTAGTGTGGGAAAGAATGGAGGACAAAATTACATCAAGGATTAAATACCAATTAGATGATGTTAATGCTTTTGAAAAAGATGATTGGGAAAAGATTAATAAGTTTTTGATTGACGCGACTATCAGAATGGAAAAAGTTTTTGAAAAAGAAGTAAGAGGCTTAAGGCTGGTTATAAAGTCAAATTATATGATTTGAAAAAATTTCTATCCAAAATTTTCGTTCTATTGAAAATATAACCATTGAACCAAATAATCTTACTGCTTTAATTGGGCCTAACAGCACAGGTAAGACTAATATTCTAAAAGCGCTAAATATATTATTAGGGGAAACATACCCTACCGAAAGAGCTTTTGGCAAGGACGATTTTTTTAAACGAGAAACGGACAGGGTTATATCAATCCAGGTATGGTTTACTGAACCATTAAGTACTTGTAGGCTGACTCAAGTCGGGGTAACTGGAAAAAGAAACTGTTCCCCAGTAAGTTTAAAGCTTACGCATAGTAGGCAGCAAGATTCAGACCGCATGTACCACCTAAGGGCTTTTGACTTGGGAGGAACAGTATATTATGGTTCATCAGAAGTTCGGGACCAAGTCTCTTTTGTTTATATCCCTTCGGATAGAGATTTGGCAAAGCAGATGAATGTTACGGAGTGGACTTTATTAGGAAAAATTTTAAAAAGAATAGACGAGAATTTCAGAAAGAAAGAATCAGGCTCCGAATTGAGTACGGTTGAGCTTGCTTTTAGAGAAGCAATGAAAACGCCCAAAAGCATACTGGAATCCGAGTTCTGCCAAGACTTGAATTACAAACTTTTTAAGGAAATCTTTATTAATATATGCAAAGATAACACACAAGGGTTAACCAGCTATTTTGATTTGGATTTAGAAATTTATGACCCCTTATTTTATTATAAAACTATCCAAATAATCGGGCAGGAAGACTTGGGAAGGTTTAATGTCCAAGAGCTTGGTTCAGGAGTTCAAAATTTAGTTTTACTTTTTCCTTTTTAGAACTTATGCAGTATTGATGAAAGACAGGGCGGTATTAGCAATAGAGGAGCCAGAAATTTACTTACATCCTCAGGCTCAAAGACAGCTATATAAAAGTTTTAGGGCTTTGGCTTATCCTGTGGATGGCAGTTCAGGGACTCAAATTTTTTATACAACGCACAACCCGAGTTTTGTGGATGCCCAATGTGCTTATGAGATAGAGATGTTGTCGAAAGATAAAAACAGAGGGACTTTTAATCTCGAAAAAAATAGTACCTATCTTAATCAAGAAATTGCGGAAAAAGAAAAATTCCATATATACACACAATTTAGCATCGAGCGTAACGAGCTGTTCTTTGCTAACAAAATTTTGTTGGTGGAGGGTCATTCGGACAAGATTTTGTGGACAACCTTAGCGGAGAGTAAATGGGGTATTAATTTAGATAAAGACGGAACCTCAATCGTTGAGTGTGGGGGAAAAGGTGGGGTTTTGTATTTCGTTGGGGTATGTAAGTTATTAGGGATACAAAATTATTTTGCAATTTGGGACGAAGATGAGGAACTTGAAGAGTAGGCAGTCAATTTTATTAACTACTTTAAATGAATCAAAAGGACTTGAAATCCCCGTTAACACAGAAGATTTTTTATCAAAAAAATTTCCAAAATATACTTTTTCTAGCGAATCAAAAGTTAAAGTAAAGAACGCATACAACTGGGCTTCGCAAGTTAAGGTTGAAGAGATACCTACAGAATTTGAAATGGTAAAAACATTTTTATCCTCAGAAAATGAATTAATATCTGAAATTGTCAACGAAATTGCAATGGTGATTCCACCAGTAGCGGAGACTATTAATGTTGAGGATATACCTTTTTAATATGAAAAAGATTGATTTGGGAATTAAAAGGTGGGCAAAGGAAAATTTTACAAGGAAAGACTTAGTTGCTTTTATAATTTTTACTGTAATATCTGCAACTGTGTTTATTGGGCTTACCTTTTTCAAGCCGTATTTTACTAGTGCTGTGAATGTAATATTGGTGGTTGAGTTGGCACTTCTTGCTATTGTCGCGTACAGTCTGGCAGCACACGCAGTAATGAAGTCTTTATTTTGGGTCGGTGCCAGCCTGTCTTTAATGATTTATTTGGCCGAGTCTTATTGTTCGCTCCCACCTAGTGCTCGTACTGGCAATGATGCGCTTAAGACTTTGATAACGATTGGTTTGATATATATTGCGATTGATTTTCTTCATACACTGTATAAAGAATTCACAGCTCGCTCCAAAACCTTAAAGCAAATAGATGGCAAAACACCTTGGCTTTTAGTAGTCCCGTTTGCTATGTTTACAGGTTTATTGGTTTGGCAAATCTACCAAGTCGTGGACCCAATCGTCAGAAACCTGTGTATCTATAAATCTTAAATTTATTATGGGTATATCACAAAAAGCCATAGACGAATTTAAGCAGTTATACAAAAAACAATACGACGAGGATTTATCGGATGACATAGCTTCGGAAGCGGCAAACCGCCTTGTCAGGTTTGTGGATTTAATCTATAAGCCAATTCCCAAGTCCGATGAACCATTGCTGAAAAAGATTGAAGCAGAGCAAGCGCAAATCAAGGAATCAGACAAAAGGGATTTTGTTAAGCATTTAGTCAACGATGCGAAACACAGCGAATGGAGAAATTTACTTAGGCCATATAAGAGGGGCGAAATTCGGTTTAAAGACTACGAAGCCATCACGTTAAGTGATGGCCAAAAAATATAATATACCCAAAGTCACCATCCTGTTTAAGAAGTGGGAGGGCGAGCCTGTAAAAGATACCTACGGTGGCAAGGCGGTTATTGACGCTGGGGGAGAACCTTTGTTTGCCGAGCTTGCCATATTAAAATTTTTAAAAGCAGAATTTTGGACAGGTGTTTGGGTGGACAGCTACAGCAAAAAATTCAGAGTCGGTATGCCAGGTCTCGTGGGCCCCGTTCCTTTCCCCGAAGAAAAAATAGCCCTATTTGACCAAATAGTAGGCAAGTGTAGGGCGCTTTGCTGGTTGCTGGGATGTGTTTGCTTGGCAAAAAAAGGAAGTCATATTTGTGGAGAGCAAACGAATGAAAAAAGACAAAATGAGGGATTCCCAAATTAAATGGTTAGAAGTCTGCTTGTCTATAGGTATTAATCCCTCAAACTTTTTGTTTGTTGAATGGGATTTTATGGTTTGAGTATATTATATATAGCCATAGCCGCTGATAATTAAAATACCTCGTTTTGGACCGAGAAGGTCAACGGGGTATTTATATATTTGATTAAAATGTTTATCTGGCAGGCTCCATTAACGTCCTTTTACAGTACCCACACTTTCTGCTGGATTGGGAAATTGAATTGTGGCAAAATGGGCATTTTTTCCTTTGCGTAGACCCATACAAACCAACAAATAGATTTTTTACAAAGACGAACGTCTTTTTACTGCCAATACTTAACCAATGAAATACTTTTTTGAAGCCAAATAAAATACTGGCATACAGGGACATTGTTTTGTACGGCGTTTGGCTTGGATGTTGGCTGGGTCTAAAATTAAAACTTGTCGCTGAATTTATATGTTCAATCGTGCCGTCTAAAATTCTTTTAGCGTCGTAAGTCAGGTTACTGAAATTGGAAACATTCCTCAACTTGTCAATTTTTTTATATGAGTAAGCAAGCTCTTCAAAAGTCAGGTAGCCGAGGGTTTTAATTTTGTTGTCTTCTGTGCCGATAAACTTTCCGTTCAGCATTATGTTTCCTAAACCCAAAACAACAGCCGCTAAATCAGTAATACTTTTAATTCTCTCGTATTGTCAGGCAGGGTGATATTTTTCCTGTAAACTAAAATGTAGTGCATTAGCTCGTGGGCAACCGTTGCGGCTAAAGCAAACTTGCTAAGGGTGAACGTCAAGGAAATTGTTAACTGGCCTTTTGACATCTGGCCTTTGATATTCAAATTGTGGTCAAGTTCTCCAGACCAGTCATAGTGCAAGGTCGGGGGAACGATACCAAAGTTTTTTGAAATTATATCTACGGCTTTTTGTGCGTCTTGGGTTTTGCCAGACTCAAAATGGCGGTATAACTCTGTTGTGGAATCATAACCCCAGAGTGGAACGCAGCCACTTAACTGATGAGATAGAATTCTACGGGCAAGGTAACAGACAGCACAAAGATTTAAAGAGTTTAAGAAAGGCTGTAAAAGGAACACGAGTACACTTACAACTTTATCCGCCCCCACCAGGCTTTGGGATATTTAACCCCAATGGAGTTTTATGAGCTATGGAAAGTTAGCCCGGATGAGGCTTACAAGATTAAAGGACAAGATGGCAGAAGTATTTGGCTAAACAATCCAAACGCCAACATACCGCCAGGCGCATGAAGAAAAAAGAAAAGATCGAGGCTCTAATGCAACATATCGACAGCGTTTTAAGCCATCAAAATCAACCATTAAAAGTGTGAACTATGTTCGTGAGCTTGCGCAGTGGATTGCCGAAGTATTGCCGAAGTAATATAATTGCGACGAGTAAATAAAAGCGCCAAAAGAACACCATGATAATTATGGTTTTTGGCTATAAAGTATTAATTTTTAATTAATACCTTTGAACGCAAAAGACAGCAACACTATCGTCAATGCATTCAGGACCACTAACGTTACTATTGTCTGTGGGCGAGAGGGAAGGGGCTTTATTAAAATATAAACCGTGTAAATTATTGCCACAATCGCCGCACCGATAAAATTTCCTCTGACCATATTATTATTTGGTTAATTTATTGTCCGCCTTAGGCAGAAAATACTTCGACCTTTAATGAATAATAATTTTTATTACCTATTAATTCCGCAGCAGCTCTTTTAGCCCAACGCGCCGCCCGTATTCCATGGAGCCGTAGCGGAAGGCGCGGACGGCGAACCAAATGGCTACAAACGCGCTGGCAATTAAGACTGCCAGTGCCGCAAGTGATTCCGGAACAGATAGGCTGCCAAAGGCGTTACGCAACAGCGTGGTGGTCGGGGCGGTCAGGGGGAAATAGGTAAAGACGGTCACGGCTAAGGCGTGCGGCGAGACAATAATGCTTGAGAGTGCGTAAATGGGGATAAAATTCCAAATTACGGCAACCCCCAGGAATCGACTGGCTTCGTTGCCGCCCGGAAACATGGCGCCTAACCCGACCATAAACCCAGTATACATAATCAGCCCGACAATAAAGAACAGCGCGGCAAAGGTAACGGCGACTGGATTTACAGGTATGGGCAAATTGGCTGGCAAGCCGAGAAGGCCGGGTGAATATAAATATACGCCAACCAGCGGTATGGCAAAAATTGCAATCTGTACGAACCCTAAAATAAGCAAGGAAACAATTTTCCCTATAATCAGGGTCCGCGCTTTAATTGAGGTCAGCAGGATCTCCGCGGTTTTGTTTGCTTTTTCTTCGGAGGTACTGGAAATCATGGTAAAAGACAGCAGGGCTACCAGCAAGAAGAAGGCAGCGGCAAAGATTCCGGGTGCGATGGCGTTTGAGATGTCGTTAATTTCGGCGCCGTTTTTGTAATTGATCGCGGTAATGGCCGGGGCTTTTTCTAAAATCTGGACGGCCTGCGAGTTTCCGGTAGCGGAATTTACGGTATTAGCCACGCTTTGCATCAGCAGCCCGGAGGCGGTGTCGTTATATGTTGCGGAGTCAAAGCCCTGGTCCTGGGCGTAAACTTGGATGCCGCCGGTTTCCGGATTTTGCGGGTAGTAAAAGAACGCGCTCAACTGGCCGTTTTTGACGGCGGTAATACCGGCGGTTTTGTTTGGCTCGGTGGTAATATGCTGAGCGGCGAGCAATTGGGGATTAATTAATCCGGAATCATCTAAGACGGAAATTTTTGCGGTTTGCGAAAAATTTTGAGTCTTGGGTTTGCGAATTTTTTTGGGCGTTTTGGATGGAAAGTTTTTCAATGCCAAAGACGAGCCAATATAATAACCACCGGAGCTATGGAGGCATACCAAAAACTCTTTTTTCTGAGGGCGCGAAAGACTTCGAAGGTGATGATATTCCACATAGTTATTTAAGCGTAACTCGTTAGTCGTTATCGCAGCGCGTGGCGTCTTCCGGCATACGGCTTGCGGCCGTTAACCGATATGCGCCGCGCCACCGAACACCGACAAACGTTAATATTATTTATAAAGGGTCAGGAAAATCTCATTCAGGGTTGGGCGGCGGACATCAAAAGTGGTAATATGTAAGCCATCGCTATTGGCGAGGAACCGGAAGATATCGTCGATAGCGACGCCCTGCTGCCATGCAAGTTCGGCATAGTGCGGGAGTTGTTTGGTAACCGCATACATTTTTTCATTAAGGGGTAATTGCCCGCTATAGGCTACTACAATAACCGTTGCGCCGAATTGGTTTTTGACTTCATCAACGGTGCCATACAGTGCGCGGGTGCCGTCTTTAAGCAGGACAATGCGGTCGCAAAGCTGTTCGACTTCTTCCATGCGGTGGGTGACGAGCATTACGGTGGCGCCTTTTTGGCGCTGTTCGTTAATAATGCTCATTAACAAGGAACGGTTAACGGGGTCGAGCGCTTCGGTTGGTTCGTCTAATATCATAAGCGAGGGTTCGTGGATAATGGTGGCGCCCAGTTGGACTTTTTGCTGTTGCCCGTTAGAAAGACTGGAAAGCCGTTCATGCGCTTTGTCACCAATCCCGACGCGTTCAAGATACGCCATGGACCGTTTTTCTGCTTCATCTTTGCTTAAACCGTGCATAACCGCCAGGTATGTCATGGTATCTAAAACCGGCTCGTTCCGGTACAACCCGCGCTGCTCCGGCAAATAACCCACGGTAGCCGCCATGGCTGGAGTATATCGCTTGCCATTTATTAAAAGCGTCCCGCTGCTAGGCTCCAGCAGCGAAAGCAGCGTGCGAATAGTAGTCGTCTTGCCCGCCCCATTTGCCCCCAGCAATCCAAAAACTTCCCCCCGGTTAACATTAAAAGACAGGTCCTTAACAACCTCTTTAGTCCCAAAACTCATAGCAAAAGATTGAATGTCTACAACAGGGGAATTCATATAGTTATTTATAGTATATACCTTTACCCTTCTGACGTCTTTATAGCAGAAAACTTTATTCAATATATTGAATTGATGGGCGTATTCGCCGTAGGTAATTAAATAGGCCATAAGTCCGGCCAGCAAACCAAAAACTCCGCCAATGCTTAAAAATAAAAAATAAAGTGTTTGATGTTGCATAAAAAAACTTCTGCTCAAAGCAGCAGGAGCCATGAGTCCGCCTGAGGCGGACGGTTAAAGGCGAGCTTCATCGCCTTAGTCAACAAAGTACTCATAAGCTGTCAAACGGCGGCGGGCGGATTTGGGTACGTTGGCGAACAGGGTGCTGGGGCCGAATTGGGATTTGTGGAATTTTAGAGTTTGGAGTTTGTGCTTTAGGTTAATCGGAACTTTCAGGTTAGGAGTCGCGTGACGAACCGTGGGAGCATACTTGCCGTACCTTCTCCGGGTTATAATTTGCTTAAACCGTTTTCTCAGCTGCGGCGGCGCGCCAAATGCCAAAAACGGAAATCTTTAATTTTTTCGCCAGCTTTTGGGCTACCGCTCCGACCGCAATATGGTCCAAGTGGCCGGACATACCGTCGGGGCCGAAACTAAGAATATAATCAGGAGCTATTTTTTTTATCAGTTGCTCCGTTTTTATAGTTAACGCCGGTATATGATCTTTGACTTTGGTATCCGGAAAATTAAAAAAATACAGATCGTCTACTTTTAAAAATCGCGCCACGGCAGAAAGTTCCTGTTTTCGGATTTTTTTCAGCCGGGCTTGAGTTACCTGCCGCTCGATGTGCGACTTGCCGCGTTCACCCAGCGTGGCGCAAACAATATAATTTTTGCCGCCGCGCCGGTGGTTTTCCCAAATCGTGCCCGCCGAACTAAAACTTTCGTCGTCGGGGTGAGCGACTAGGAAGAGTAAATTTTTACCGAGAAAGGGAATCATAGGAGTGATTAGCGAATATCTTTAATAATTTTCTTTAGCTCGCTTAGGTTGTTGATTAAAAAGTTCGGGCGGCATTGTTTAAGGCGCGAGACTGAATTTTCGCCGCCGGTTATGGCCACGGTCCAGGTCTTTAGTTCTTGCCCAATCTCTATTTCTTCGCAGGTATCGCCGATCGAAATAATTTCCCGCGGGTTGAGCCGGTGGCTTTTAATATAGGCGCTTAATTTTTCACCTTTGTGTCGCTTATGCAGATGCCGTTGGTCTTTTACCCCGCTGCGGGCTAGCACGGCTTCAAAATAGCTGCCTATTTTAAAACGTTTTAGCTGGGCCATAATTTCGGCTTGGGTGTGGTTGCTGTATATAATAGAGCGAATGTGGTTCCGCGCTAGCCAAGCCAGCGTTGTTTTGGCATTTTTTCTGGTCCGGATACGCTCAAGCAAGCTCTCGTAGTTCTTATGGAATATGACGTGCTGAGTGGCAATATCTTCCTTTTTGCCGCCGTTGGCTACCCAGTAATCTACAATCGGAATCACCAGCGTTTTTTGGAACTGATATAAACTAATGGGCGGATAGCCGTATTCTTTCCGCGTCAAGTTCGTTGCTTCCACCACGGCGTTGGTATCGGCCATTATGGTGCCGTTCCAGTCAAAGGCAATGAGTTTAATCATTATTAATATCTTGCTAATTCTAAAGCCGCCGCTACCGCTTCGCCCCCCACATGGTACCGCGCCCGGGCCTGGGCTTCGTTATTGACGGTGATAATGCCAAAGCCAATCGGAAGATGATGGTCCAGACTGACTCGCAATACGCCCTCTTGAGCCATTTTGCAAACGTAATCAAAGTGCGGAGTGGCTCCCCGAATCACGCACCCCAAGGCCACTAAGCAATTAAACTTTTTTTCCCGGGCCAAGGCCTGCAAAGCAAACGGGATTTCCACCGCACCGGCAACCGAGCGCACCTGAATATTTTTTTCTATTACGTTATTCAGTTCAAGCTCCTTTAACGCCGATTCTAAAAGTTTTTTGGTGATCGGTTCGTTAAATCGCGAAACCACTATTCCAACTTTAAAATTAGCGGCATCAAAACGGGAAACAAATTTATTTTTTATTTGCATGGGATTTAATTAATTGTTGCAGATATTTTGCCAGTACGTCAAACTCTATATTGACTGTCTCGCCGACCTGTTTAGTATGTAAATTAGTATGGGTCCGGGTATAGGGGATAGTGTTGACGGTCAAGGCGTCTTTACTGACTGTTACGATTGTCAGACTGATTCCTTCTATAGTAATAGATCCCTTGGGTGCCGCTAACCGCATCTGGACGGAATCTTTAGGCGCGATTTTAAAAATTTGAGAATTACCGTCAGGAGTGATTGAAATAATCTTGCCAATCGTGTCCACGTGTCCCTGGACCATGTGGCCATCTAGCCTATCGGAAGCCCGCAGCGATTGTTCCAAGTTGACCAAACTGCCGGATTTAAGAAAGTTCAGATTGGTTTTAGCCAGGCTTTCCGGCATGTATTCAAATAGCATGACTTTTCCAGTTTTTTTGACGGTTGAACACACGCCGCTGACGTTGATGCTGTCGCCGGGGTTAATCTTCCAGCCGGCGGGTTTCTCTATGCCCACAATCAAACCGCCCGCTTGGCGGCGGACAGTTTTGACCTTACTAACAGCACGTATGATTCCAGTAAACATAACGTTTAATTATATTGCGGCGCAAAGTCCGTCTGCCGCGCGGCCATGGCGGCCGCGTTCATGAGTGCGGCAGCAAAAACCAGCGAGACGATCACAAAAATTAACGGGAGTTCCGGCACCGCAGCGGTAAGAAAAATATAATATAAATAGGCTGAGAGCGCGCCATAAATTACCGCGCAGAGCATAAACACCAGGCCGGGAATGGAGGTTCCGAGGGCTTGGGGGTCATCGGTATCAAAGTTAGCAAATTTTACGCCAAAGTACAAGCCCAGAGCGCAGAGCATTACGACCGTGGTTAAACCTAGCAGCAAAAAGATGCCGGCTTGGCCGGTGGGTAATTTAAGCACTAAAACGTTAATGGCTTCGGCGATCAGGGTAAAGCCGCCAAAGGTAATAGTAAAAAACCAAAATTTAGACCATAGCAACCGCCCCAACCGCAACGGCGAGCTGGCTAAAATCCAGGCGGTGTTGCGTTCGGAAGAAAACGAAGGGAATACAAATCGGAGAGCCAGAGCGCTGACAAAATAAACCATCACCAGCAACTGGACAGCTAAAATAATATTCGGCAGTTGGCTGAGCTGGTCGCTGTCTTTGTCTAAGTGCAGCTGGATGGTTAAGGTAAAGCCAATGTAGCTGAGCCAGAGCAATAACAAGAACAGCAGCCAAAAAGCATTTTTGGGATTGCGGAACAATTGGGTTCGTTCTTTATAGAGCACGGCGCCAAACGGCCGGTTGAGTAAGCTTGATACCGCAGTGGTGTAGCGGCGGCGTGGTTCCTGGCTATGGGCCACCCCGCCGCTTTCGGCCAGACTTTGCCACAGCGACAAGTACCATTTTTCCAGGAGTCCGCCCAACAGCAATTCAATAACTATAAGTCCGGCTAGTTCAGCTAATGCGCGAACCGTTTTGGACAGCGTTCCCAACTGGCTGTAGGTGGCGACTTGGGCGGCCAAACTGGTGGGCAGAAATTTAAAATTTTGTAAGACCGGAGCCGGGGAGCCTGGCTTAACTTTAAGTTTTGTGAATTAAACACAAAAATTACATCATGATGGGAAATTTTTGCCGCGACCACCCCAAAGACCAAAATTGACAACAGAGCCAACGACAGCGAAACTGCTAAAAATTTTGAGCCGGAAATATGCAGGAGCCGCCAGGTCCCGGCCACGGCCAAGACCGCCACATAAGCCAAGAGTACCGCAAAGACAATGGCCAACAGAGACGCAATCAGGGCCAGTAGAAATGCTCCTAAGCCGGTATGAAAAACTACCGCTCCCGCCCACAACGCTGGAGCCAGGACAAATAATAAAATCCAAGCCGAAGAAGCAGCATTGGAAATAAGGGTATAGCGGGGGAGTATGCCAAATTTTGGCGAGGCGAGAATGAACGCTGAACGTTGATCTTTAAACAAACTAAACAACAAAGCGATCATGGAACCGACCCAAACTAAAAAGCCGATCAGCAGAAAAAAGATTTCAAAAGCGTATAAAATTAGCGCCGGCCGAAAGTAGGGATAATTTTTTAGGTAGCCGAACCCCTGATAAAAAAATTGATAAATGCCTAAAGCCACGGCGCAAAACACCGTCAAAAATAATACGACCGTAATAATTTTAGCCGTTCGATTTTTTTGAAAGTAGCGGCCAAAGCGCCGCAGGTGAATTTGCCACAAGAATCCCAACATGAACTTTAGAGTAGTTTTTTATAAATTTCTTCCAAAGAAGCGTCTTGAGCAGCACCGGCTTTTGTGCGCAGTTCAGCCAGTGAACCAACAGCCTTAAGTTGGCCGTTTTCTAAAAAGCCAACTCGGTTGGCAATGGCTTGAGCCACGCTTAAAGTGTGAGTGACCATAAACACTCCGCCGCCGTTTTTGGCGAATTCCATAAACTGGGTTTTGGCAATTTCCGCGCTGGTCGGATCCAGGCCGACTATGGGCTCGTCGACCAGTAAAAATTTTGGCTGATGCAGCAGGGCGGCTAAAATAGAAAATTTTTGTTTGTTGCCCCGCGAATAATCTTCAAAGTAATCTTGTTCAATGCCATTGAGCCCGAACAGCGCCAAAAGTTTGGGAATGCGAAGCGCTCGCTCTTGTGGGCTTAGACCGTATAGTGCGCCGACAATTTGTAAAAATTCTCCGCCGGTAATGGCGCTCCAAACAGTAGGCTCGTCCGGAATGTAACCCAGCTGAGCTTTGGCTTGCTCAGGGTTTTTGACAGTATCAAAACCCCCTACACTAATTTGACCGGAGCTCGGCTGCAGTAACCCGGCCACGGTCTTAACGAGCGTAGATTTTCCGGCGCCATTGGGCCCAATCAGACAGAAAACTTCCCCAGGCTTAATTTCCAAAGTAATATTGTGTATAGCGATTTTGTTTCCAAAATTTTTTGTCAGATTTTGTATTTGTAACATGAATTAATCATATCATAAGTAGGGGATGGTAGGTAGGGAGATAATTAACAAATTTTTGAAAAAACCTTGACTTTCCATCTAAAACCTGCTATGCTAATAGTAGAAAAAGTATCGGATAGCGCATCTATAATCGTTTAGCCCTAAAACTAAGAGCTAAAGATTATTTGTGAAACAAAAACAAAATTAAAAATATGTCCCCGCAGCGTGAACAACTGCTGGCCGTTTCCGACAAATTGGTTTCAATTAGTCAGGCGGCCAAACTGACGCCTTATTCGGCAGGCTACTTAAGTTTGCTGGCCCGCAAGGGTAAATTAATTGCCGTCAAACTTAATCGCGACTGGGTTACTACACCCCAGGCGGTTTTGGAGTATGTCAAAAAACAGCAAAGCAAACATAAAAAACAGCTGGATGCCTTGGAACTCTCCGAAAGGAGGATGCAATGAAACGCACCGCACCAAAAGGCCGAACGCGCAATCGTTTGGCGCGCCAGCGCGAGCGGGAAAAACTTTCTCCGGCTGCATCGGCCCCGGAGATGGAAAAGTTATCGTCTCCAACTCCAAACCCAGGCAAGTTCCGTCTGAATCTAAACAACCCGGCCTCGGTATTATTGGTTCAGCGCCTGCAAAAAGGCAGCCGGTTAACTAAAGAAATTTTAGAGCACCAATTGCCGCCGCGCACAGCCACAGCTGCGGTTGCGTTTTTGTTGTTATGGAGCGCTTCGGGTATTGGTTTGGCGTTTTGGCAAAAGACTAATCTGGCCGCAGCCGCAACTCCTTCCCGCCACGCCACTACTACCGTAGCCGCGGCCGCACCGCGGCCGGTTTCGAATTCCGTTTTGGCCAGCAGTTTGGGACAAGCTTTTGGGAAGGTAATTGTTCAGGCTTTAACGGAGAGTATAAATCCAAATGCGCGCGGGGAAGTTTTGGGAGCCAGTACGGTGAAAGCTAAAACGGCGACTGTAAAAACGCAAAGTACGAAAACAATCAAAACCAAAAAAGTTAGGCCTCAGCAAACGACAGTCCTAACTGATAATTTGTTGCAGACGCAAATTGAAACAATTTTGAACAGCTATTTGGCCGAAGGAAAATTTGTCGGATCACAAGGTCCGCAGGGAATTCCCGGGGCTCCAGGCACGGCCGGCAAGACGGTGCTGGTCGGCAGCAACCCAATCATAAGTTACGTTGCGCCCGTCCAGCAAAATAATTTTAGCGGCGGCAGCGTGGCCGGGTTCGGACAACTTTCAGCGTCTAACCTGAGTGCTCAAACTGCGATTATGGATCAGTTACTCTCGAACGGATCGTTGACAGAAACCGGTTTGACTAGCTTGGCTACTACTACCGTCAGCAGCCTGACTGCCAGCGGCCCCATTACCGCCACCGCTTTTTACGGCGACGGCAGTCACTTAACCGGAATCAGCGGCAGCGGCAGCTCGAACTGGTCTACGCTGGGACTGAATACTTATTATAATATTGGCAATGTGGGTATTGGCACGAGTACGCCGTCATATGCCTTACAAGTTATTGGCACCACTACCGCTTCTAACATTTTAATTCCCGGTACTACTTCCGGCAGCGGCATGTTAAGCCTTGGCGGCTTTGACGGTTCAAGTTTATTTAATCAGGAAATTAGCCAGATAGATAACGGCTACAATTCTACCCTGTTGTTTAATTTAAATTACGGTACGACCTTTGGGACCAGTGATATCAATACGGCTGAATTTAACGGACCGAATACTTCTATAGAAGCGATTAACTCTAACGATTCGCTGGGCATGAAAATAGGGGAGACTTTTAGCACCGGTTATATTGGAATGGCCAACACGTCCGGCGGCGGCAACGGTAATATTCCCGGGAATGGTTTTTTGTATAGCTTGGCATTTACGAATACCGGTAAGGTTGGTTCGATAGTTCCGATTACCAGCGATGCTGCCCCAACCTGGCGAAACGTTTTAGATGATGGCAGCGGCAATCTGTTTGTTTCCGGCAATCTTGGCATTGGGACAACTACTCCATCCCATCCGCTGACAATTGTCGGCAACGCGCAGCTAACCGGCGCGCTGTTCGATGGCGCCAATGCTTCCGGCACGACCGGCATGATTTTGCAGACTACCGGAACGGGAACAAAGTGGGTAGCTACTTCGACTTTGGGGATTAGCGGTGGTGCAGGTACCAACTACATTACTCAAAACGGCAGCGCTATTTACAACAATACCGGGTATGAAATTGGCATCAACTCTTCCACTCCTAACGCTAATCTAGTCATCGAAGGCTCCTCAACCAACCCCACGCTGCCTGTTTTGACGGTAGCGTCTTCGTCGAATGCTTCGTTATTGACGGTGTTGGCTAATGGTAATGTAGGAATCGGGACAAGTAGTCCCGGACAAACTTTGGCTGTTATTGGGAATGTCCAAATTGGTTCTCCTTACAATATGTCATATCCGGTTGGAAATGGTAATTTAAGCATCGCGGGAGCTGTGCAGGCCGGTGGTGATGTGGTTGTTGGTAACGTGATTGGCTTTAACAGCTCAAATTATTTCCTGGGAACTGGCAGTGTAAATGGCTCAACTATTTTTTCTTTTCAAAATTCTCCAGGTACCGGGGCAATACCGATTGGTGTCAGCGGAATAATGATGGCCCCAACCACGGGACTCAATAGTTCTGCGGCCCCAGATGTTAGTCTGTCCCGTATTGCAACAAGCACATTTGCAATTGGTAATGGAATAATTGGAAATGCAACGGGCACATTAATTGCTGGTAGCGTCGGCATTGGCACCACCACTCCCGCTCAGTTACTTTCTATTGCCGGCAACATGCAGCTGACCGGAGCCTTGTTCGACAGTACCAACGCTTCCGGTACTATTGGCATGCTTCTACAAACCACCGGTACTGGAACAAAGTGGATAGCAACATCCACTTTAGGCTTTCAACCTTTAGGTAGCTATGTTACTTCCGTCGCCGGCTGTGGTTCCATCCTTTCTTCCGGCGGTACGACTCCCACTGTCCAGCTTCAGAACTTAACAGCTAACGATATTCTGTTTGGCCAGGGGAATAACATTATTGGTACTTCTACTAACTTTACCTGGAACGGAACAACCTTTGCGGTTACCGGCTCCACTACCATTTCTAACCTATTGACGGTAGGTGGAACGCTTAACGTTACGGGAACTTCAACTTTAGCTACTACCTCGATTACCAGTTTAACTGTAGGTGGTAATGCCATTTCCGGTACTAACACCGGTAACGTAACTTTAAGCGGACAAAACTATCTATCTTTGACCGGCCAAGCCTTAACCGCCAACGCTGTTAATTTAAGCGGCAGCAACATGACCAGCGTTCTGCCTATTGCCAATGGCGGCACTAACACTTCTACTGCTCCTACTACCAGAGGACAAATCTTAGCCTATGATGGAACATCCGCTTTTGCCCCAACCACTTTAGTCGCCGGCACCAACATCACTATTACCACCACTACTCCTGGACAAATCAGTATTGCTTCTGCTGCCGGCACCAACTACTT
>CAWBGV010000027.1:0-35401 GCA_963788395.1 Candidatus Doudnaibacteriota bacterium
TGCGGTCGGAGAATTACGGAACGCTGACCCCTGGAGCCCGGGCAGATTTCACGATCCTGAGTCCTGCGGGAGAAGTGATCAAAACGATCGTGGGCGGCCGGGAAGCTTAGAGCTAGCAGTGTTTCGTTGACGATCGACAATTAGGATGGCTGTCTAGTTGGGCTTGCGCCGCTTCGATTCCGCCAGATGATAGAGCAGCATGAGTTCATCGGCACGGGAGAGTTGATCCAAGAAAGAACTCTCCAGCTTGGGGATTCGCAGGGGCAAAAGAAGCAAGGCTGATGTGGCTAGTTTTGAGATGGACCTGGAAACTCAGCTTCTGGGCTTAAACCGGGATTTAGCAACGCAGTTACCGTCCCGCTACTTACTTTGCCTTTAAAATTAGCGATCCGAAGCTTCGTAATATCCACAAAGCCTGCGTTCGGGATCGGGTGGTCCACCAGGCCATCTTTCGGGTATTATACCCGATTTTTGAAAAAACTTTTATTTTTGACTCCTATTCCTGCCGTTTGGGAAAAGGCTCGCATCGGGCGGTAGTTAGGCTGGAGCGGTTCTGCCGTGGTTTGAGCAAGAACTACCGGCAGAACATGTTTGCTTTAAAATGTGATGTTAAAAAGTTTTTTGATACCATTGATCATTCCATTCTCCGGACTTTAATCGCGGCTCAAGTAGCCGATGACAGGACGCTTTGGCTGGTTGATTTGATTCTGAAAAGTTTCGCCACCACTCCGGGCAAAGGGTTGCCTTTGGGCAACGTCACCAGCCAGCTATTTGCCAATATTTATCTCAATGAATTTGACCATTTTGCCAAGGAGGTTTTAAAGATCAAACAATATATCCGCTATACCGATGATTTTATTATCTTAAGCCAGGAGCCGACCTATCTGGAAAATTTGCTTCCGCCGATTGCGGATTTTTTGAACCATACCTTACAGCTGCAACTGCACCCCAAGAAGATTATTTTCAGGAAGCTGTCCCAGGGATTGGATTTTTTGGGCTACGTGGTTTTGCTCCATCATATTGTTTTGCGCACTAAAACCAAGCAGCGAATGTTCAGGAAAATCCGAGCTAAACTTCAACAACTCCAATCAGGCGAGATTGACAGAAAGTCCTTCAACCAAACGCTACAATCATACTACGGGGTGTTAAAACATTGCCGTTCAAAGTCTCTTAAGGAACAAATTAAAAAATTACTATAATCGATAAAGCTACTTCTGCAAAAGTATTTCTACCGCATTTGTCTGCTGGTTGCAGTCTATAAACACATTAACCGGCAAAACTTTTTCGTTAACGGTAGCTATAACGTAGTTATATGCGGCCACGTTATAAACCACTTTGCCGATTGTAATTTTTTGCGCGGTATCGGATCGATTATCCAGCATAAGTGTGACCGGATTGGCTATGGCTATTTGGTTGGGATGAGCTTGGCAATCTGGGCCGAATTGGATCCGGGTGTTTTGGTATTGGGCTACCATATCGCCATAGCTGGGCATCGGAGGAGTCTTTGCTTTGGGCTTGCGATATAGGCCAGTGGTGACTGCTGTAGTAGCGGCAGTAGTTGTGGCTTTTGTCGCTTTTGAGGTGGTCGCGACATTTGGCATAAAAATATTAGTTAAAGTTTCCGCTATGGAAGTGGGTTTAGAAACTTTATGAGTAACCGGCAAAGTAGCTGCCCGGACGGGCAGTTGGCGCTTGACTGCCCACGTGCCGATTACAACCATCAGCAAAGCCACGCCTGCCCAAATTGTTGCTTGTATATTTTTTGACATAGTTTTAAATTTTTATCAGTGCTTAACTTGTTTAGTGATTGGAATAACAGCCTTGGGCGGCGGTTTAAAACCATTTGATATTACCGAAAGCACGGTAGCCACTACCAGATAGGCAAAGAACGCAAAAGCGCAGGTGGCTATGGCTAACCACTTCACAAATCTTTTTATTGCACTTCGGTTTTTATAAACCGTTGCGGCTAGCTCTATTGGTTCCATAGAAAATAAGTTACCTTGGCGGCTTCGTGGTGCAAACCCTGTCTTCCTCCTCGCTGCTTTCTATGGATAAGGGGATTTTAGAGTCATTAATAATCAGCAAGCCTTTGCCGACTTCCAGCCGCTCCAGATAGGCTCGTTCGGGTTTGTTAATGTGGACTTTTTCATTGAGCTTGTCAAAGGAGTCGCTGACTTTATGCCTCATAATCAAGGTTAAGGACGACTGGTCAAACAGGTCGCTAGTTCGTGGAAACCCGCTGTTGTAGTAATGATTAATGGATTGAACAATGGTAGTTACGCCGCTGTTGTATTTTCTGCCCCTCAAGGCTAGCGAAGCAAGCTTGTCTACAATCAAGCTAGACTGGAACAGTTGGCTGGCCTCGTCCACAATCAGGTTTTTGAACTTGGTTTTGTTTTTTGGGTTATTAATATAATTCCAGTAACTTTCCAAAATTACGGCCACCACAAAATCTCTTTTGTCCACGTACTTTAGGGCAAAAACAATAAGATCGTCCGTGGCAAAATTAATATTCTGCTGTTTGTTAAACAGGTAGTATTGGGGATGGTCGGGTTGGTTGTAAGCCCGCAACACGGTCAGCAGGCTAGCCGTAAATTTGTTTTGTACCATCTGTTCTATTCCCTTTATAAAATTTATTAACACCGGCTGGCTGCCCGTTTCCAGGCAATGCTCATAAACATCGCCGATAACTTTTTCTAAGTGGGGCAAAGACAAGCTAGAAAAGGAATTTGTAAAATATTTAGATGAAGTTACGCCCAAAGATACTATACTAAACGCCTTTAAAGAGGTAATTTTAGACCGCTGGCAGGAGCGTTATCAAGAGTTAGGCACAGGAGAGCGTAAGATATTAGCAGAGCTGGAAAAACTAAAGCAGGACAGACAAGGCTTGTTGGATATGGCTAAAAAACATTTGTTAGAGGACGATGATTTTAAAATTGAGTTTGCCAAAATCAAACAGCAAATTATGGACAAGCAGTTGGAGCTAAATGATAGCCGTATTGAGGAGTTTGATTTAGACGGGGCAGTTGACTATGTTTTTGCTTTCATTAAAACAATTCCCGATTACTGGAAAGATGCAACCTATCAGCAGAGAGTCAAATTGCAAAATGCTATTTTCCCCGAAAAATGCTATTTTGACAAAGAGAAATTTGGAACACCGAATTTATCGCATATCTTTAAAGCAAAAGCCGCCTTTGAGGGCGGCAAAAATTGTTTGGTAGTGCACTGGCGTCTAAGACCGGCGCTTCGGGAGTCTTTTAAGGGGTTTTGGCGGCTCTTTTCTGGAGCCAACCAACGCATCGGGGTCGCAGGGTTAAAATTTAATATGGGACAGTTTGGGACAGTCTCTAGGCATTGGCGTTCCCGCGTTCCGGACAAATTTGGAACATTTGGAACACGCCTTAAGGGTATGTTCCGTGTTCCATTTTTTGGAAATGAGACAAATGAGACACAGAAAGGCATCTTTTGGAGTTGTGTCATTTTTACTGATTACCGTCTTATTTAAAAGATAAACCGGCGCGAGACACTAAATTTTGCGTGTCTCATTTGTAAGACAGCTATTCTTTGTTCCATTTCTTATAGATCTTAAGCAGCCAGTCAAATTCTTCCGGGAATTTTTTGGAATTTTTATCAAACCATTTGTGCAAAGGTCCTGCTTCCAAAGCCTGACCGGCCATTGGGCCATCTTTGACCATGAACTGTTCTTCCCAGTCGGGAGTCAGTCCTAAACGAATGGCCAAAATGCTGTGGCGAACGCCTTGATTGTCACCGGGATTAGTTTTGAGCAGTCGGCGGAGAATATCCAAAGATTCTTCGGTTTTACCCTCGCCCCAAAGCTGTTGGGCATATTCGTCAATAACCCGCATCAGATGCCTGTTTTCGTGCCAGCCCCACGCTATTTCTTTTGGCCAGTTGCCTTCCTTATCCGCAATTTGCCATATTGCTTTTTCGTAAGCATCTTTGATTACATTTTTTGATTCGTCATCTTTCCCTTCGTATAACAACATCTCGGCAAGAACAATATATGAGTCAAAGAATAACGGGTCTTCCTGAATTAGTCGTTTCATCTCGGCTTTTAATTTTTTACGGTCTGTAACCTCACCGGTAATGTCCAAAAATTCGTGTCTGGCTTCACGATCTTCGTCGACGAACTCCGCCATTTGTTTTTTACGATGAGGATTGGTAATCATAAAATTATTTCTGCTTAAGTTCAATTTCTTCCTTTTGATAATCAAACTTTATATTAAATAAATTAAAAAATCCTTTTTGACCTAAAATACCGTAACCTCTGTCGGAAAGATCAAAAGAGAATATGGCAGGGATGGACAGTTTATGCCCGCCAAGGCTTAAATCCACCGTGTGCAAATAGGCTTTAGCAGCTTCCGCATTTTGTACGCCGCTAAACCGCACTGGTGTACCTGTTTTAACATCAAGGCCTAGCAATTCACCAATACTGCCGTCAAATACGCATGTGTCGGCTCCGGAATCCAGCAGAACTTCGTAATTGATTTTTTCTCCATTACCAAATAACTGAACCGGAATAATCGGCCGTAAAATAGAAAAACCGAAAAGCGGAGCTTTTACGGTTAATGGGATTTTTTTATATTTGAATTTTATTGTCATAGCCAAGCACTGCCGACATACGGCAGAACCTCGGTCGGTACACGGTGCAAAATCGGATTTTGAAAACCCTTGCTGCGGGAAATCTCCAGCGCTGCTTTTGCTGTCTTTCCACTGGCAACTACGGTTTGCTCATCATCTTTTAGGGCAACCCACAAACCCTTATACTTCTTATAAATTTTTGACCAGTCAATAGCCATATGATTAATTCCTTGTATTTAAATATTATCACATAAGATATTGCCTTGTCCATATTATTTAACGTCGCAGAAAACACAATTTTACAAGGCTTTTCAGGCTAAAGTTATCAACTTCCGGCGCTGGACAAGGCATCGGGGTCGCGTCATTAATGTGTTGTAAGCATTAACAACAAAACCATGGAAACAACAAGTTTACAAGGGGCTTTGGAGCGGACTATGGCGGCTAATCCCGCCGCCGCAGTAGTGCCAATAAAGTACTGCCTCTATGCCCGTAAGAGTACGGAGCAAGAAGAAAAACAAATTTTGAGCATCGATAGCCAAATAAAAGAGATGCTACAAATCGCCGAACGGGAGGGGCTTAATATAGTAGAGACCAAGCGCGAGAGTCACAGCGCAAAAGACTCGGGCCAAAGAGAAACCTTTAACCAGATAGTAGCCGATATCCGGCAAGGAAAATATAACGCTATCTTAACCTGGGCACCGGACAGGCTTTCCCGCAATGCCGGGGATTTAGGAAGTTTAGTA
Source organism: Candidatus Doudnaibacteriota bacterium (assembly GCA_963788395.1). Taxonomy (GTDB): domain Bacteria; phylum Patescibacteriota; class Doudnabacteria; order UBA920; family UBA920; genus CAIVSE01. Next base: position 5,346 of record CAWBGV010000027.1, read on the forward strand.
GATTTGATGGATCAAAAACTTTTAATGGAGATCCGGACTTATGGTCAGAAATTTACCAACTCGCCGAGTGAAAAATTCCTGCTCATGATTTTGTGCAGCCAAGCCAAGCTCGAAAATGACAATAAGAGCGTGAACGTAAAGCGCGGCCTTCGGGCTAGAGTCGAGATGGGTATGTGGCCTGGGCAAGCCCCAACCGGTTACCTAAACGAAAATCGCTCCGACCGCAAAGGAAGCTTAATCATAGACCCAAAGAGAGCACCAATCATCAAAAAAATGTTCGAGAGGGTGGCTAACCAGCATTCCAGCGGCCGTGAATTGTACTTCTGGCTCAAGGAAGAAATTAAGTTTACTACTAAAAACGGCAAATACTTAGCACTAGGAAATATTTACAGAATTCTTAGGCGCACTATGTATTACGGCATTCACGAATGGCCGGAAAAAAGCGGCCAATGGTATACAGGAAAGTTTACGCCAATCATAACTCAAGAACTATTTCAAAAAGTGCAGGAACAACTAAACCAAGACGGACACGCTTATAATATTAAAGAGTTTGCCTTCACGAAACTGATTACTTGTGGTCATTGTGGATCAGGAGTAACAGCACAGGATAAGTTGAAACAACTGAAAGATGGAACGACGGCAAGATATATTTATTACGGCTGTTGCCGAAGCCGGGACTTGAGATGTAAGGGTGGTTACATGAGAGAGGAAGAATTGGTCGATCAAATGGTTAAGCTAATAGACGAGGTGGACATAAACGAACTGACGATTAGGCACCAAATTGACCTTGAGTTTGAGCGGTACAACAAATTTCAGGGGATGCTGGGCGGAGGGAAAATCGACGCAAAAAATTTGCCAGCCATTGACCCACGGTCTTACACTAAATATTTGCTTAAATCTGGCAGCATAATAGAAAAACGAGAATTACTTGGCAGCTTGAAAAGCAAGCTCGTTTTAACAGAGAAACTATTGAGCTTAGAAAATAAACCTGAAAAAGTGCTATAATAAGGGTATAAATACTAAGAAATTTATGAAAACCTTTATTGACCATATTGTAATATCAACCAGCAACCTTAAGCGCAGTGTTAAATTTTACAGCGCATTTTTGGAGAAACCCAAGCTTTCCAAGTGGGATGCTTCATGGCAATTGGGTGATACAAAATTGTTCATAACTTCCCCTTATAAAAAATCTGCTCAAAAATTTGATAAGCACAACATAGGTTTAAACCATATTGCCTTTAGAGTAAAAAATATAAAAGAGATTAAAAGCTACGAACAGAAACTCGGAAAGGCTAAAATTAAAAACAGCGGTATCCAAGTTGATAAGTACAGTAATAAAGAATTCCTCTGGTTTGATGATCCCGATGGGATACGTATAGAATTTTATTTAAGGTAAAAATATGACTGAAATCACTTTTATAACTGGTAATCAGAATAAGGCAGACTACTTAGTAAAATACCTTGGCTTTCCGGTTAAGCATGTTAAGTTGGACTTGGTTGAAATTCAATCTCTGGATTTAAAAAAAATTGTTGAGCATAAAGCTCGGCAGGCTTATGAAAAAATAAAGCAACCAGTAATAGTAGAGGATGTAGCTTTAGAATTAGCTGCGTTGGGAGGACTACCCGGGCCGTTTATTAAATTTTTTGTTGATAACGTCCCTTTTGAAACGATTTGCTCAATGATTGATGGAAAAATCCGAAAAGCCACCGCACGATGTGTATTTGGTTATTTCGATGGTGAAACCTTAAAGCTGTTTGAGGGAAACCTTAATGGCAAAATCGCAAAAATTCCCGCAGGAGACAATGGTTACGGATGGGATAGAATTTTTATTCCAGAAGGATATTCTGTAACAAGGGCATCTTTAAGTGAAGAAGATGACCGTAAAACTTACTTACAAATTAAACCATTCGAACGATTGAAGCAGTTCTTCTTGGATAAGGAGAACCAATAATGGTAAAGCCAATTATTTTAGCACAAGGAAAATTTAAGCCAGAAGACATAGCTGTAACGGTAAGTGAGTCAAGTAGAAAAATTGATCCCGAGATCGAAAGTCAAATAGAGCAACTTTGGGAGAAAAAATTACAAGGCGCACAAGAAAAAGGCCAGAAAATTTATAATGGATTGTCTTACAGACTTAATTCTTTGAAAAGCGAACATGGCAAGTTAGATTTAGATTTCGGAGTCTTTGATTTTAAAACCCGAGAGTGCTTATTAGAAGCCGAAGGATACTTTGATTTAAGTGAAGATTTTTGGAGAAAAGGTTGCCATACATTAGCAACCGTTAAGACTTCTGATAGTAAATACCTACTGGTAGATTTATCCGGAAAGTCAATGAATTTGAACAAAACTGTCTTATTAGGTGGTATTATGGAAACAGAGCCGCCAATTAAGGTCGGCGAGGATTTATTTGAATCATTATTTAGAGAACTGGAAGAGGAGGCTTTTATCAAGAGAAGTGAAATTGTGAGTTGTTTACTAAAGTTAGTTTATATAAATTCTAAAACTAACGTAGGATTTTACTTCGAGGTTCCATTAAATATCTCTTCTATTGATCTTGAAGATAGATTTAATAGTAGCGAAAAGGAAATAGACATCAAGTCCTTAAAAATTCTATCAAGAGAAGAATATTTAAATATCCTAAAAAACCATAATGAAAATAAACAATTTTTAGCCAATTTGATTGAGATTTGATTTTTTTATGAAAACTAAATTCCTAATAATAATCGACGGTCTAAATGGTGCTGGTAAAAGCACAGTTGCTCAGCTTTTAGGTTCTAAGCTAAAGCGGACAGCGCTTATATCCTACGATAGGATGAAAAAGTTTATTACTGATTTTACTCCAAACGAGGAATACCACAGAATAGCTAACCATGTTATTCGAGCGATGGCTAGAGAATATTTTAGTAACGTTATAAATGTAATCGTAGAATCCTATATCCCTACCACAGAAATTGCAAAACGTTATACTACCATGGCAAATAGAAAAGATGTAAAGATGTTCTATTACCAGCTTGAAGCACCATTGGAAGTTAGGACTAAAAGAATTGCAGAAAGACAGTTGGATCACCCTAAGGCCCGAAAGCTTTCAAAAAAGCGCATTATAACAAATGACAAAAATTATTTAGAAAATAAATTTACCAAAGCCAAAGTTATTGAAACTCATAACCTAACACCAGAGCAAATAGCCAAAATAATTTTAAAGGATATTAAATCATAATGAGCCGATTGATTATCATCTCAGGTCATTCCTGTACAGGAAAAACCACTATTGGCAAATTTCTGTCAGATAAACTAAATTTTCCTTTCTTTAGCAAAGACAGCTTTAAAGAAGCGCTGTTTAATTCTTTGGGTACCAAGGATTTGGAATGGTCAAAACAACTGGGGGCGGCGAGCATCACCCTACTTTTTCTAATTCTTGAAGAAGCTTTGAAAACAAAACAATCGGTAATCATAGAAGCTAACTTTAAACCAGAATTGGATGCACCTAAATTAAAAGTATTGGTTGAAAAATATAAGCCTGAAGTGTTAGAGCTCCATTGTATAGCAGATCCAGAAATGCTTTTTCAAAGGTTTACCAAACGTTTTGAATCCGGAGAACGCCATCCAGGACACCTAGATAATGTATATTTCGATAGGGCGAAAGAAAACTTTTCCAATAAAGAAATGCATGGTTCTCTAAACATCGGTAAGGTAATAGAAATTGATACTACAGATTTTAATAAAGTAGACTATGAAAAAATTATTGCTGACATCACAATTTAAGAACATGGCAAAAGAGCTAGAAGCAATTTTGCCAAAGGCTGCCGATGAACTAACGGTAGCATTTATACCTACGGCTGCTGATGTATATGATGAAAAGCCATGGATGTATGCCGACAGAGATGTGTTAACTGGATTGGGATTAAATGTTTACGACTTATCAATAAAAGGTAAAACAAAAAGCGAGTTAGAAGAAGCTTTGAACAAAGCAGATATCATTTTTGTTGCAGGTGGAAACACTTTTTACCTGTTAGACGCAGCACGGAAATCCGGCTTTGTAGAAGTAGTTTCAAAATTAGTGGAAAAAGGAGTCATTTATATTGGTTCAAGCGCTGGTAGTTACATTGCCTGTCCTACAATAGAGGCAGCGGGTTGGAAGAATCAAGATAAAAATATCATTGGAATGGCTGATTTTACTGCGCTCAATTTAGTACCCTTTATTCTATTTGTTCATTACAAACCAGAACATAATGAATTGCTCAAACAAGAAATGCCGAAGACTAAATATCCGGTGAGGATACTTAATGACCAGCAAGCTATATTAGTTTTAGATAATGAGTATAAATTTGTCGGTCAGGGTGAAGAAATAAAAAATATATAATAATTGATAGAATGAAAAGCATAGGATTAAAACGCGGGACCGTAAAGCTATTGCCATTTAATAAAAACTGGGCAAAGTCTTTCGAAAAAGAAAAGAAACATCTTACTTCAAAACTAAAAGACTTAGTTGTCGACATTCAACATATTGGCAGCACCTCTATACCCGGTATGACTGCAAAGCCTATTGTAGATATTGCAATAGGGGTAAAGACAATGAAAGGTTCAAAAAAGTTTATAAAAATTTTAGAAAGTGCCGGGTATAAATTTATTAACCATTTTGGCAACCTAAATACCCATTTATTTTTTGTTAAAGGCGAAGAATCCAATAGAACCCACTATATTCATCTTATTAAGTACCAGGGCAAAATTTGGCAGCACAACATGTTTTTTAGGGATTATTTAAGTAAAAATAAATCTGCTGCTAAAAAGTACATAAACCTAAAACAAAAACTAGCAGTTCAATTTGTCGATAAAAGAAAACTATACACTGCAGCAAAAGGAAACTTTATAAAAGATATATTTGCTAAACAATAAATTTATGGAAAACTGTATTTTCTGCAAAATCGCACAGGGGGCGGAAAAATCTTATAGGGTTTATGAGGATGATTATGCTTTCGGATTTTTAGATAAGCACTCAATTAACCCGGGTCATATTTTAGTTATTCCAAAGCTGCACAAAGCAAATTTTTATGAACTGGATGAGGAAAACTATACTGGCCTTATGTTAGTCGTTAAGAAAATTGCCAAACAGGTCAACGAAGTAATGAAGCCGCATAAGGTTGGACTTATTGCTGCGGGTTGGGATGTGCCGCACGCGCACATCCACGTTGTGCCGATGCTGGATTATCACGACATTACCTCAAAATCTATGCTGGAAGGAAAGAGAACAAATCCTACAGAAGAAGAGCTAAGCGACGTAGCTACTAAACTAAAATTGTAAGATTATGGAAGATTTTAAGAAGCCAGTAATCATTTCCTTACCGCTACCTGAATACAATATAGCATCACAACCAGATTCTAAATCTATAGGTGCAAAAATCGATAAGGCATTAGAAGTGAATTTTGACGGTAAGGATGTAGCAATAAGAGCACTGAGCCTAACCGACCACCCGCAATTAACACTTGATGAGTTTGTAGAAATTATTTTAAAAACTGGTACGGACAAATACGATCTAAACCGCAAAGGCGTTGACCACGAGGTGTTTGACCCTTATAAGCCAGACTTCCAAGCTGGCTTTTGCACTGTTGGTAAAAACCATTACGGCGAAGGTGAGGATTTCATTCAAAAGTTTTACGAAAACACTTTGCTCGATAGGGGTTATAGATTGCGTCTTGATTTATTAGTAGTTTATGACTTACACCAGTTAGTTAAGGCGGACAAAATAGACAAAACCAAGCCAGATGTAGCGGAGCATCTGGTGTCATACCTGTTCCGTTTTAGAGATCCGGAACATAAGCCACAAGCTTTGTTGGGGATTATTAAATTATTGAAGTAAATAAAACTTATGATTGATAATATACCTCAAAGGGAATTGATTATCGGAATAATTGAAAAAGACGATTCAATTTTAATGCGCAAAAAATTTCAAGGTTCGCCGCCATACAGTGAAACTTGGTATATGTTTGGATGTGAACGAATTTCCACGCAAGACGACCAAACCACATTAAAAAATTACCTCCAAGAAAAAATCGGCATAGAAGTTGAGGTTAGCAAAGAATTAATAGAGCCAGCTTTTGAGTTTAAGCAGGACAATGATGGGATAGAAAAGAAATTTTTTTATATCAACTTGCGTTGTCAATATCTAAGTGGTGTCCCTAAAATTCCTGAGGGTGCGGAAAAGGTGGAATGGATATCCAAGAGCAAGCTAAAAAATTATGATTTGGTTCCACCATCAGTAAAACTACTCAAACAACTTAACTATCCCTTATAGTATGGCTACTCTTACCGAACAAATAAAACAAATAGCGACTGATTTAATACAACAAAACCCCGAGGTGGCCCAACGATTTTTAGACAGGCTGGAACAAAGCTCGGAATTGACGAGGGATGAAGGAAATGCTTCTCACTTTTGCACTTACTTTTTGCCATACAATCCAAAAACCAAGCAGGTATTTATAGTCCACCACATAAAGTCAGGATTATGGCTGTCGCCTGGCGGACATATTGATAAAGGCGAACTGCTGTTGGATACTTTAAATCGTGAAATTAAAGAAGAACTTGGGCTTGGAAATTTTTTTTCTACCCTGCCTCAACCGTTTCTAATTTCTATCACTCCGATTAGTAATCCCATTCAGCCTTGCGAAGAGCATTTAGACATTTGGTTCTTGGTGCAAACTGACGGCTTGAATTTTAATGTCGACCCGCAAGAATTCCACGCAACAAAGTGGGTAAGTTTAGATGAAACAAAATCAATTATTGCCGATCCGGCCAATCTAAAAGCTGTAGAAATTTTAAGCAGATAATTTCAATATGGATCACTCAAATGACAACATTACTTAAGTATTTCTGAAGGGTTTATTTTCAATGAAGAAAATAAATTAATTGTGGCTCAAGAAAAGACAGGTGCATGGGAATTTCCAGGAGGCAGGATCCAAAAAGGCGAGTATTTTATTGATTGTCGAATATGGAAGAAGATATAACAATTGGCAAAGGTAATTTATATAGCAAAGGTGTCTATGCAAACCGTGACTTCAAAAAAGGTGAAGTCGTTATTCGCTATGATCTTAAACAGCTTACGCAGAAGGCATACGAAGCTTTACCGGAAAGTGAGAAAAATTTTACACATACGCATTGGGGTGCAATTTTTCTATACAGTGTGCCAGAGCGATACGTAAACCATTCAGATACTCCGAATACTCATCCTGATCTAATAAATAAGTGGGATGTAGCTATACGAGATATTCCAAAAGGTGAAATGATTACAACAAATGCAATGCTAGATGATATATAATCTGCTAGCATGCATAAACTAATTGATTAATAAGCTATGTTAGAAATTATTGGTGTTTTTGGAGGTCTACTTGCAATCGCAGGCAGCATACCTTACATGATTGATGCGTATAAAAAGAAAATTACTCCACATCGAATTACTTGGGGTATTTTTACGCTCGTTGACATAATCGCCATAGCTAATCAATTGGCTGCTGGTGCCACAAACTCTGTCTGGCTTGTAGTAGGATTTGCCGCAGCAAATCTAACAATTTTTGTTTTATCACTGAGACACGGCTCAGGTGGTACAGAAAGATTAGATATAATCGTATTGTGCGGTGCTATTTTAGGTGTACTAGTATGGCAAATATCTGGTCATCCAATTGCCTCAATCATATCTAATCTTGTTGTAATAACACTGGCTATGGCACCGACATACAAAAAGGGGTGGATTAATCCCAAATCTGAAACGTCCACCGTATTTTTATTGGGAGCAATTGCTAGCTTACTCGCAGCAGTATCTGTCGGAAGATTAGATTATGTTTTACTTCTCACACCTGTATATACTCTTGTTGTACAAGGAGCGCTATTTATTATTTTGATAAGATACAAATTATCAATTTTGGGGAAAGTGAATATGGGGAAATAGCCAAAGAGTTTTCCCGGTATATTCGAGATTTCCCAAATTATTTCAAGTACATTATTTCTTCCTATGAAGAAAACTCTGGGAATAAACTTTCCAAGGAGCGTCTCATTAGCAATGCTTTTCTGTCCGGACTTGTAGATATTGTTGAAGATTACTTCAAGGGAGGGGAAGCAAAAATAAAAGCCGAAAAAGCCATGGCAACATACAGGCAGTTGATCGGTAATCTGTAATTGATACATAACAAAAATACGACCCATCTGGGTCGTATTTTTGCGAGTGTACACTATCGATGAAATTTTTGAAGCTTCAGCGTCTAGAACTTTTCTAGGCAGTTTGATGCTTCAACATCCCTCGATAACGGAAACTCGTGGTAGCGCTACGGAGAATCGAACTCCGATTTAGTGGATGAAAACCACTTGTCCTAACCATTAGACGATAGCGCCGCAAAAGAAAATATTCATAAACTATTAAATATTTCTTCTCTAGCTTTGTAATTTTTCTTTAAATAGAGTTCTCTTTTTCTGGCATCAGATTTATTTTCAAAGATTTCAGTATATATAATTATAAAAGGACGGTAAGGTTTTGTCGAACGTGTTTTGCCTCTGTTGTGTTCGTGGATGCGTTTATCTACATCATCGGTAGTTCCTATATACCGCCAAGGTTTTGTTTGGCTTTCTAAGATGTAAAGGTAATACATAGATAACAGGGTTGGATGTCCGCCTCCGGCGGAAAAACCACTTGACCTAACCCTTAGACGATAGCGCCTTATTTAGTTGAAAGTTATCAAGTTTATAAAGTTGAAAGTGAAGGCAGTTAAAATAAAAACTAACAACTTACGCAAGTTTACCATAATTGCGGGTTTTTTTCAAGGCTTGCAAGAGCAGGGTATTACGTGGGATAATAAGGGGGCAGAAATAAAAATATTTGGCATGATACCAAAAAGCATAGACGCGGCAGAAAAAAGAAGATTGCGTAAACTTCCCACCCCGCAACAGCAAGCGGCCATTACTCGGCGGGTGGCGGAAACGCGCGCGGTTATGAGCGACATCCGTAAAGTCCGGGCTACTCCCAGCATAGCGCCCCAGACTTTTTCTTTTTTACAGCCCGTCATTACCGCCAAACCAGAACCCATTAGCTTGCGCCGCCGTTTGCCGCTGATAGCCAAAAATATTTTTCCGGCTAAGCTTAAGCCCAACATCAATTACCAGCGCGCCCTTTCTTCCCGCGTGCCTGTATTGGCCAGTGTCGTAGCCTTGTTGATTGCCTTTGCCGCCGGCGTTGGCGTGCGCATTGTTACGCCGCAGTCGGCAGCCGTAACCATTGCCCAACCGCCAACCCCGGCCGGGTTTACCGGTTTTAGCTTGCCGCTCCCGCCGCAGCCCACTTCCAATATCACCAACGACATGCTGTTTAACACCCCTATTGGCACCCTGCAAAGTTACCTCTCCGCCAAACCTGCCGATGACACCACCCTCGCCACGCGCGAAGCCAAAATTAAGCAGCTGCTGGAAGACTATAACTCGCCCTTTGTCGGCGAGGCCGATCTAATCGCCCAGCAAGACCACTGGAAACTTATCTTAGCCATCTCTTTTGCCGAAAGTACCTTGGGCAAACATTGTAAAGATAATAACTGCAGCGGTATTGGCGGCAGCCAAATTAAGACCTACTCCAGCTTAAGCAGTTGGATTACCGATTTCGATCAGCTGCTCGACAGCCGCTACAAAGACCAGACCCTGCAGCAAATGTGCGGCGTGTACGTGCAGCCGTGCAATCCCAACTGGCTTTCCGCCACCAAACAAGTGTTGGATGATATCACCGCGCGCGATATTGAATAAATTAATTATTATTTTAAACAAGAGAAAATCAGCATGAATAAGAATTTGCTCAAAGGGGTTGTTATAGGAGCGGCAGTCATGTTTTTTTTAACCGCTAATCAGGGTTGGACCGCGGGAATATCTCTTAATCCCATTAAACCCGTACCCAATCAGCCGCCGATGACCGACGAACAGCAGGCCATTATGGCCGTGCGCGCGGCCAAAGCCTGGACCGTAAACATTGTTGGCACCACCAATCCCGTTCCCGGCGGCGTAGTTTCCAACGAAGAAGTCGACGGCACCGGCATTATTTATAGCTCTGACGGCTACATTATTACCAACAATCACGTAGTCGACGATACGACTATGTCGTACACCGTCATTTTTGCCGACGGCACCGAGTACCCGGCCAAAATTATCGGCCTAGACCAATACAGCGATGTCGCTTTGTTAAAAATTAACGCCACCGGTTTACCCACCGCGACTATGGGCAATTCCGATGACTTAGAAACCGGCCAGACCGTCTTTGCCATTGGCAACTCTCTGGGCAAATATCAAAATACCGTAACCAAAGGCGTAGTTTCGGCGCTGGGACGCAGTGTAGACGTAGACAGCACCACTGTCCCGCGCCTGCAGGACTTAATTCAGACCGACGCTTCTATTAATCCCGGCAACAGCGGCGGTCCCTTAATAGATTTAGACGGCGAAGTTGTAGGAATAAATACTCTAGTAGATAAATCCGGCGCTGGCTTGGGATTCTCTATTCCCATTAATAGTATTCTATCCGCCGTCCAGCAACTACAAAATTTTGGGAAAGTCACTAAATCTTATTTTGGCGTGACTTTTGCTACTATCACCCGCAGCCTCCAGGTTTCTAAAAATTTGAGTATCGATCAGGGCGCGTATATCGCCAGCGTAGTTCCCGGCGGGCCGGCTGATGCCGCAGGCCTGCAGGCGGGCGACATAGTCACTGCCATTAATCACGAACAACTGACCCAAAATAACGAACTCGATACCGTAGTCAGCAAGTATCCCGCCGGCACTCAGGTTTTAGTCACCTACAACCGCAACGGCCAAACCAGCGACACGCCGTTGATCTTGGGAGTGTTTAAGTAATGGTGGTCAACCCCCGACTCACGTGCAATACTCCGGTATAAACAACAATTCAAAATTACGCATAAGAAGAAAAAATCTACATAAAAAAGTGTATTATAATTTCTGTTCCCTCCTTGTGAAGGAGGGGATTAAAAAACCGCAGAAGAACTTCTTCCGCGGTTTTCGTTTCAGGAACCTAAGGACGATGCAGTTCGGTTTCGGTTCCTGATTTTGTGGCCAGCAAGACGGCCAGCAGCAGCAAGGCGGCAATAACTTCTGTAAAGGTGGCGTGCTCAACCAATCGGAGAATTTCCGAAAGTTGAGCGCCAACCAACAAAGCGCTGACCGCCTTTGGCAAAATTTGGAGACTGGGACGTTTAATTAACGCCTTTGATTTAGCGGCGGTAACGCCGCCAACCACCAGCCCCAAAGCTGCCATCAGGAACAAAAAGATCATCATACAGATTCCTTTTGTCCCTCCGTTAATTTTTGTGGCACCCCGTAGCACTGCGGGATGACCCGCCAGTATAATAGAAATTGGACCGTTTGTCAAGAGGTTGAAGATTTGGTAGAATAACTACACCCATATTAAAAGTTCTAATCTATAAACACAAAGCTCTAAATAATCTTTAAATTTAAAATGTATGTCCGAATCCTCAATTAAAAACCTAATCATCATTGGCAGCGGTCCGGCGGGGCTGACGGCGGCTCTTTATGCTGCGCGGGCGGAACTTAAGCCGATTGTTTTTGCCGGTCTAAACCCGGGCGGCCAGTTAATGCAAACCACGGAAGTGGAAAATTTTCCGGGGTTTGTTGACGGTATTTTGGGTCCGGATTTAATGACCAATATGATTAAGCAAGTCGAAAAATTTGGCGCTCAAATAATTCAGGAGAGCGTAATCAGCGTGGATTTTTCCAAGCAGCCATTTACAGTTCGCGGCGAAAAAACCGACCTCCAGGCCAAAACCGTAATCATTGCCACGGGTGCCGAAGCTAACTGGCTGGGCCTGCCCAACGAACAGCGTTTGCGCGGCAAAGGGGTGAGCGCCTGCGCCACCTGCGACGGTTTTTTCTTTAAAGGTAAAGATTTAGTCGTGGCCGGCGGGGGAGACAGCGCCATGGAAGAAGCTATCTTTTTAACCAAATTTGCCAATCATGTGACGATTATTCATCGCCGCAATGAATTTCGGGCCTCTAAAATTATGCTCAAGCGGGCGCAGGAACACGAAAAAATTTCTTTTGTCACCAACGTGATGATTATCGATATTTTAGGCGAAAACTCCGTAGAGGGCGTCCAAATTAAAAATAACGCTACCGGCGAGGTTACGGTAATTCCCGTCCAGGGATTTTTTGCGGCTTTAGGCCATACTCCAACCACAAAAATCTTCAAAGACGCCGGCATTGAAACCGATCAAAAAGGCTATATCGCCGTCAAAGAGCTGACTAAAACCAACATCAACGGCGTGTTCGTGGCCGGTGATGTTAATGATCCTCGTTATCGCCAGGCCGTTTCCGCCGCTGGCATGGGCTGCATGGCCGCGCTGGACGTAGAAAAATATTTGGAAGCAGTGGCCGCGGTATGATTATTCTTTCCGGCAAAGTTATAAAAGGCGCGCAGTACGGACGCGTGCTGGGTTTTCCAACGGCTAATTTAGACCGAAGACAGTACGTTCGCCAAAAAATGAACTTAAAATTTGGCGTTTATTTTGGCTATGCCAATATTCCGTCGAAACCCGTAAAAACCTACAAAGCCGGTATTGTTATAGGTCCGCTCGACACCACCGGCTTGCCTAAAATCGAAGCTCACTTAATTGGTTTCCAGGGTAATCTCTATGGTCAAAATGTCCGTTTACGGTTAGTAAAATATTTACGTCCCTTTAAAAAGTACAAGAATGTAGAAGACTTAAAAAAACAAATAAACAAGGACTTGCAAAGGATTAGGGGCTAGGGGTTAGTGGTGTATACTATAAGCATGTATAATCTCATCATTATTGGCGCCGGACCGGCTGGAGTGGCGGCGGCGGTTTGGGCCGCGGAAAATAAAACTAAAACTTTAATTATTGGCAAAGACGCGCCAGCGGTGCGGCCGTCTAAAATTTTGGCTGTCGACGAATTACTGAACACCTTCCAAAAGCAGCTGGCCGCGGCCGGTTCGTTTTTGGAATACAGAAAAGCTACTGCTCTGAATTTAGAAAAAAATATTGTGACTTTTTCCGCGGAAATATCAACCGGCCAAATTTTTTACGGAAGCACGGTGGTTATCGCGACCGGTAAGAGTAAAAGCGGTGAAGGTAATGCGGATTTTGAAAATTTAACCAGAAAAGATATTCATGGTATTATAAAGGCAGATTTCAACTTAGCCAGTTCAGTAAAAGGAATTTTTGCCGCAGGGGACGCGGTTCATACGTCAATTATAGATAGCTTTATCGCCGCCGGTGAAGGTGCGGCCGCGGCCCACAGCGCCATTTTGCATCTCAAAAGTCTAAAATAAAGACTAAAATAAAAGCCTTGACAATTAAGCCCAAAAGTCTTATAATTGGGTGTTGATTATAATTATCAAATAATTTATTCACAAACATATGAAGATTTATTGGAAAAGCTTACTAGCTAGCGGGGCGCTTCTGGTATTTTTTGCTTTAGCTCAGCCAGCTTTTGCTCAGACCCCTTTGCTTACGGTCGCCCAGAACGGCAGCAATATTCAGGTTAACGTTACCGGGGCCGATCCCAATGCCGAGGTGACACTGTATGAACGCCAGACTACCCAATTATGGACGGTAGTCAGTAATTTTGGCGTCACTGACTACAGCGGTAATCTGACCAAAGTCGAAGGGTTTACTTCGGATGGAACGAATAACCCCATCCAAATGTATGTCACAGTCGACGGTTTAATTTCCGGCGTGGCCCAGTTCTATCCTAACGGTAATAACAGCTGTACCTATAACTGTGGCAATACCGGCAGCTTTCCTTTGAGCCAGACCAACGTTACTTTAACTACTGGTCAAAGCACCGTAGTTACGGCCAATACCGGATCCAGCTTAACTATTTCCAGCAACAGCAATTCCAATGTGGCCAGCGCTTCGGTCAATGGTGATCAAATTACCATTTACGGCAATAATAGCGGGTCAACTACTATCTCCGTTTGTACGGCCTATTACGGTTATGGCAGCAATTGCGCCAGCATTTACGTGACCGTGAACGGCGGGGGGTATAATAACTCCAGTATTAGTTTTAGCAATACTAACCCCAACCTTTCGGTGGGCCAGACGCAATACATTTCGATTTATTCCAACTATAACTATTCTTCCGGATTTTACATTTCCAGCAACAGCAATTCCGGCGTAGTTAGTGCTTCTATTAGCGGGTCCTCACTGTACTTGGACGGCTTAACCGGCGGCAGTAGCACGATTACCGTTTGCCAAAGCAATTACAGCGGCTGCGGGACTTTGTACGTCACCGTGGGCAGTAATGGTATTGGCGGTCTAAGTTTAAGTACCAATACGATTAGTCTTTCGGCCGGTCAAAATACAACCGTCACTGCTTATAATTCTTACGGCACACTCTACCTAACTAATAATTCCAACTCCAGCGTGGCCAGCGCCAGCATTAACGGCCAAACTATCAACGTGTATGGTATTAGCGCCGGCAGCACAACCTTAACTATTTGCGAAAGCAGCATTTCTTCCGTTTGTGCCAGCCTGTATGTGACGGTCAATGGCGGTAGTAACGGCAGCTTAACCTTTAGCAACACCAACCCGTTTTTAAATGTTGGCCAGAGCCAGTACATTAGCATTTACAACAGTAACAACTTTTCCAACAGCTATTACATTTCTTCCAACAGCAATTCCGGCGTAGTCAGCGCCAGCGTCAGCGGCAATACCGTCTATCTTAATGGATTAGCTAATGGCACCAGCACTATTACTGTCTGTGAAAGCGGTTTTTCCTGCGGTACTATTTATGTTACCGTGGGGAACGGCAGCGGCCAGTACGGCAATGGTATTACGTTTAGCCAGAGCACGGTCAATTTGAACTTAGGACAAAATACTTCGGTCAGTATCTATGGCGGCACCGGATCGTATTACATTACCAGTTACTCGAGCACGGTAGCTTCGGCCAGTATTTCCGGCAGCACGCTTTATATTAATGCCTTAATGGATGGAAATACTTCTTTGCAGGTCTGTCAAAGCGGCGGTGGTATTTGCGGGACTATCTACATTACCGTAGGGAATGGCAGCGGTACCGGTAATATTAGTTTTAGCGTCAACAATCTTTCGTTAACCAGCGGCCAAACTCAAACGGTGAGTATCTATAATTCCAACGGATACTACGGCGGATATTATATCTCCAACAACACCAACTCAAATGTGGTCAATGCCTATCTGAGCGGCTCTACTTTAAATTTAACGGCTCAAAATACCGGCAGTACGACCTTAACCATTTGCCAGAGCGGCTATTCTTCTTGCGGCACGCTCTATATTAGTGTTAACGGTAATGGTAATTATGGCGGCAGTGTTTATTTGAGCCAAAACAATGTTAATTTAAATTTTGGTCAGACTACTACTGTTACCGTCTCCGGCGGTTCTTATAACTATTACACCATTGCCAGCAACAGCAATTCACAAATCGCTTCAGCTTATATTTCCGGCAATGTAATGTCGATAACCGCTAATTATACGTATGGCAATACTACGTTTAGTATTTGCCAAACCGGTAATTCGTATTCGTGCGCCAGTTTATATGTTTCGGTTCAGTATGGTAATAACGGATATGGATATTCCGGCGGGAGTTTAACTTTTACCACCACCAGTCTATCGCAGCCAATAACCGGAGAGTATTATACTTCTCAGTTGCAGGTCACCGGTGGCAATGGCTACTATACCTATACGATTATTTCGGGCAGTTTGCCGCCCGGCTTAACCCTTTCCAGTAGCGGTTTAATCCAGGGTACGGCTCAAACCGGCGGCAGTTATACCTTTACGGTCCAGGCCACGGACAACTCCGGCCATACCGGCACAGCTTCTTTTACCTTAACCATTGCCGGCAGTACGAGCGTTCTGGGACAAAATTCTTATACCAATGGCCAATTAATTTCTCAAAACGGCACGGTCTACATTGTCTACCAAGGCACTGAATCCGGCTTTGTCAGCGCCAGCGTGTTCTTGGGGTTTGGGTTTAAGTTTTCTCAGGTGATAAATGCCAATGGATATAACATTCCGAGTTCTGGATATACAATCACTACTTCGCAAACTTCCCATCCCTGGGGCAGCTGGATTAAAAGCGGCCAGACAATTTATTTTGTCCACCAGAGTGGTTTAATTCCGGTGCCGGACTATAATACGTTCTTAAACAACGGCGGCCAAGACTACCTGGTAGTTCCGGCCAACGCCTACGATTTCCGATTGCCCATGCTTTCGGTTATGACTTATAACGATCCTCGGCTGCAGTAAAAAGCAATAGCTGAAACTCCTCCATGATGGGGGAGTTTTTGTTTGCCGATAAAATATTTTTTATTTGTGGATAACTGAATATTCAGTTTAACCCGGTCTAATTGATGAAAATGAAATTTATAAAAATAATATAAAAATTATATGAATCTGTATTAAAAAACGTGCATTGACCAGGGATTATTTTTAGGGTACCATCAATATACTCAAACTAAATATATGCTCATACCCAAAGACATTTGTGCATGTAACTGGCGGCTTAGTGGGTTGGGCAAAAAAACAGGGGATAAGATCGGTTTAGAATATAAGACATAATTTTATGCTAACTACCGAAGATATTCAAAATTTAATATCTTTTTTAAGAGAAGTTTTTGTCACCAAAGAAGATTTTTTGGAATTAAAAACCGAAATCAGAGCACTCCGTTCAGACGTAGCAAATATCGCCACCGAGATGCGGCATAATAATGAATAAAATACTTATCAACCTAGCCCCTAAAGGTTGTTTGACGGTTATTTGATTTTGTTGAATTGGTTCCATTATTTTTATATTTAGTTATTGCGCCGCCCGTTCTACATATTCGCCGCTGCGGGTGTCGATGCGGAGCGTGTCGCCTTCTTTAATGAACATTGGAGCATTAACCACTAGCCCTGTTTCCAGAGTGACTGGTTTGGTCACGTTGCCGCCGCTGTTGCCTTTAGTATCGGGCGGAGCTTCGGTGACTTTGAGCTCTATTTTAATAGGCAGTTCAATTGAAACCGGTTTATCGTTAAAGCGCAAAATGCTGACTTCCATACCTTCCTTCAGGAATTTTTCCTGCTCTAAAGTCACATCTTTGTTAATATCCACCGTCTCGAAGGTTTCGTTGTTCATAAAGTGGGTACCTTCGGCATCAGCGTACAAAAAGTTAGCTTTTTCGCGAGTTACGTCGGCCTCTTCTATGCTCTCGCCAAACTTAAACGAGTACTCATAGACTTTGCCGGTAATGACATTGCGCATCTTAGTTTGCATAACGGGTTTGCGCTGCGCCGTCCGCATGCGGTTCGACCAAATCACCTGGACCGGCTGGTTTTCCAGAGAATGATAGTACCAATTTTGAGATCGTTTAAATCCATAAAAAATCGAATTTACGAATTAGACGAATCTACAAATAATCACGAATTTACGAATACAAAGCAGATTCGCAGTTATTCGTTCATTCGTAGATTCGATTTTGTTAGGCTGCAACAAAGGGCAGCAAGGCCATATGCCTGGCCTGCTTTAAAGCTTTGGTGACCATGCGTTGATGCTTCGGGCAGGTGCCGGTCCGCTGATGGGCCAAAATTTTAGCATGGGGCGACATAAAACGGCGCAAGGTTTGCGCATCTTTATAGTCGACGGTAGAAAGTTTATTGGAGCAGAAGTAGCACTGCTTTTTAACCTGGGGTTGATTGTCTCGATTGTTAGTTGGACGCATAAAGTAGTTATAAAGTTCTTAAAGTTTATAAAGTTATAAAGTCAAGCTATTAGTCAAAAGTATGGTAGTACTTTATAAACTTTATAACTTGAAACTTGATAACTTTTAAAAGGGGATATCCTCGACGTTTATGTCTTCTCCTTGCTGGATGGTCGGGAGTTCTTCTACGGGCGTGGGCTGGTCGAAGTTATTGCTAGACGGGACGGTAGCGGCCGGAGCAGAAGCAGGGGAGTAGCCGCCGGCGGGAGCGCCGGTTTGGCCCATGGGGCGGGACAGCATTATCATATTTTCAGCTACAATTTCGGTCCGGTACTTTTTCTGTCCGTCTTTGCCGTCCCAGCTGCGGGTTTGCAGGCGGCCTTCTATAAAGACCTGGGTGCCTTTTTTTAAGTATTGGGCCGCAATGTCGGCCAGTTTCCGCCACAAGACCACGTTGTGGTATTCAACCTGCTCGACTTTTTGGTTGGTTTGCTGGTTGGTGTAAACGTAATTGGTAGCTACGGCCAGTTGGCAGACATTGATTCCGCTGGGAATGGCCCGCAGCTCGGGGTCGCGGGTTAAACGGCCAATGATCATGACTTTGTTTAAGTCCATATTTTTTTTGCGTTAATGATTATTGGGCGGCGCGGCGCGTATGGTAATTCGGTTTGCGTAAGGCGGCTGTTTGCCGGAAGACGCTAGCCGATACCCGCGGCGCTGCCTATGTACGTAAATTTATTTGGTAAGATCTTCCGTCAGCGCAGCTTCAATCCGTTCGTCTAAGGCTTTATCGTCGATTTCTACCAGCGGGGCGGCCGGGGTTTTGATTTGTTCGGCCTGTTCGGCTGCAACTTCGGGCGGGATGCGGCGGACAATTTTGGAAGCTGCCAGAGTGTCTTTGGCGGTGCGCATCAGGTGCTCATCGAGGTTGATGATCAGGTACCGGATAATGGACTGGTCCATGGCCCGAATGCGGGCGTCAAATTCGTTAATTTTTTGGGCGTCCATTGAAAAGTTAACCACAACGTAAAAGCCGTTGCGGGTCTTCTTAATGGGATAGGCCAGCTTTTTTTTGCCAAGCTGGGTTTCGCGGATATCGGTGCCGCCGTAGTCGGTAATGAACTTTTTGACTTGTTCACTAATAGCAGGCACTTCCGGGTCGGCTACATGCGAGCCGAGCAGATACATAAGCTCATATTGAGGCATAAGGAGTTTTCCTTATCTCCCGGTCAATGGCCGGGAGAATATGATTAGTTATAAATTGTTAATAGATTATAGCATTCAAGTGCTTTTTGGTCAAGGTCGACATTTGTTGTGCAGATGGGGCAAATCTCCTCCTTTACAAGGAGGAGACAGGTTAATTCTTTACGGTGTCAGTAAAGAATTAACCAGAGGTGGTTAAACCCTGATCCATGCGTGCCGGGCTTACCACCCCGGCCCCGTACCGATGACTGGTACAGGGCCACCCCTCCTTCTAAAGGAGGGGATTTTTAAACATTAAATCTAAAATGCACCACATCCCCATCCTGCACCACGTATTCTTTTCCTTCTACCCGTAACCATCCTTTTTCCCGCGCGTGGACATAGCCGGGAGCTTCCAGGAGTTTGTCCCACTGAATGACTTCGGCGCGAATAAAACCTTTTTCAAAGTCAGTGTGGATTTTGCCGGCAGCTTGGGGAGCTTTAGTACCGGCCGGACAAGTCCAGGCTTTACTTTCTTTGGGGCCGGCGGTAATAAAAGTAATCAGGCCCAGTGTTTGGTAGGCGGATTTTATAATTTTATCTAAACCGGATTCAGTCAGGCCGAGCTCTTTTAAATAGTCGCCTCGGTCAACGTCGGACAGTTCCGCGAGTTCCGCTTCCAGTTGCGCGTCTATTACGATTGCGCCCGGTATAGTGGTGTTATAGGTCTCATAGGTCTTAGTGTTCAGGTCAAATTTGCTGTTGGCCACAAACATCATTGGTTTGTTGGTCAAAAGCTGGATGTCTTTGCTGTGTTCTTTTTCTTCATCGGTTAAGTGTACGGAATTGGCCATTTGGCCGGCTTCCAGCGCGGCGCGGTATTTATCTAGAACTTGTTTTTTTACTATAGCGTCGCGGTCGCCGGATTTTACCAGCCGGCCAATAGTTTCTAATCTTTTTTCTATGTTTTGTAAATCGGCCAGTTGCAATTCTATGGCAATAGTTTCCATATCGCGCTGGGGGTCGACCGTGCCGTTTACGTGAATAATATCTTTATTTTCAAATACCCGGACAACTTCTAAAATCGCGTCCACTTCGCGGATGTGGCTTAAAAATTGATTGCCTAAACCTTCGCCTTGGCTGGCGCCTTTAACCAGGCCGGCAATATCTACAAATTCAATGCTGGTCGGGACGATTTTTTCGGATTTTTCCAGCTCGGCCAGTTTAGCCAGACGTTCGTCCGGCACGGCCACAACCCCCACATTGGGATCAATGGTCGCAAACGGGTAATTCGCGGCTTCGACTTTGGACTTGGTAATAGCGTTAAATAGGGTTGATTTGCCGACATTAGGCAGGCCGACAATGCCGATTTTGAAGTTAGACATAAAGAAAGTAATTATGGGCTAAAGGAAGTATAGTCTAAACTTAGGATATAATCCATATTTGGAAAAATTATGTTAAACTGTCTACGGATCGCTTAGTTTCTTGGATAGTTTCTCCCTGTATTTATTGGATTTTTATATGTTTGGCTTGACAGGAGTAAGAAAATCAGGTATAATTATGAGTTAAAGTTGAGACTGGAAATTGGGCTATTAAAGTTTATTTAATGGCTGAATTGCCTGTCCCAACTGTTGGGATTTGGTGCGCCGTGGCTTTTCACGGATGAAGTTAATGCTCGTTTGAAACTTAGAAGGGGGATACTCAAAATGTTTGAGGATACCATAGAAAGAGTTGGCCAGTTTTTACAGTTGGCCATAGTCATTGCTCAACAGTTACCTCGCGACATCCTCGATTCGCGGGAAAAAACACAACGCCT
Organism: Candidatus Doudnaibacteriota bacterium; assembly: GCA_963788395.1. GTDB lineage: Bacteria > Patescibacteriota > Doudnabacteria > UBA920 > UBA920 > CAIVSE01. The sequence goes on from CAWBGV010000027.1 coordinate 26,062, forward strand.
GATTGACGCTCCCGGAGTGTGGGGGCCGCGTCTCCGTCTCACCTTCGGTGAAGAAGGTCTTCCCGCTCAGTCTCCGAAGTCGGAAATTGTCGAAGAAGTTCGAACCCAGCCCGCAGTTCCGGCCTATCCGGCAGTTGGCGAAGTTTTCGAACTTACGCTCGACGGCGATGCGCCGGAGAACCAGCCGCTCCAGATAGTTAAGGATTGCGGCTACACCGGCAAGTGGCGGCATAACGGCTGCACGGTGAAGGGCAAGCAGACCCGCCGTTTCAAGCTGGCGCAGGCCGGTTACCAGTTGAATCTCGATGGGGTAAAGGCCGCGCTTCCAGCGAGTGGATCGGTCGAGGGTCAGTGGATCAAAGCCTTTAAGGCTGCATATCCGCAACCCGACGGCAACGGCCCTATCGGAATTGCCGACGCTTCGTGGGCCAATCCGAATAGCCTCGCCGACTTCCCGATCGTCCTCTCCGTCGGTGACCTCTCCTTCCGCTGGACTGCTTTCGGTCACGTTGCCAGCTGGCGTTGGCTCGTCCCAGCAGAGTAACGGGCGCTTGGAAACTGTGGAGCTTTGCACTTTTTGGTTCCTTGGTTTCCTTTGTTTTTGGCCTCGCGTAGTCTATACGATACGCGAGGCCTTTTCTTTTTGTCAAAATTGAAATGTAAGAGTAAAATTAAGATAGATAGTAGGTTAATAGAAGCTCGCGGCATTAGGCTTCGGGCGACCGAAATTCGGAATTTGCAGTATGCAGAATGGCGTCGGCTAAGGCTTGCGCCAGCGTCATCCGCAAATTTTCTAAAAATGAACGTTACTTGGTATCTGATATTGGTGGATTTAAAATCCCGAATAAAATACAGCCCTAAGAGCATTCAAGGGGCAGTGGCATAGATGATATTAGATACATTCTTCGTGGGCCAATCCGAATAGCAACGCCAACTTCCCGATCGTCAACTCCGACGGTGACCTCAACTTCAACTGGACTGATAACGATCACGATGCCAGCTGGCGTTGGCTCGTCCCAGCAACTGCCGTTCATTCCCCGCTTAACGATAAGCGGGGTTTACTTTAGTATTTACCTGTCTTTGCCAACCGCCGAGCATCTTGCCGACCTCGACAGTCAGTTCAGAAATAGCTGAAAATTTTTTGTTGTCCAGAGCTTTACATTCCCAAGATAGTTGAAGAAAGAATTTTAATAAATCGAGTTTAAGCGCAGCTCGTTGCAGGTGCGGAATCTTTTGTTCCTTTATGAGATAGCTGGCGGCAAATAGCGATTCGATAATGTCTATAAACAGCAAGTCAATTTTCCCGCCAAGCGTATAGCGTAAGTCTTTGGGGAAATGCCTGACGTAAGTTTGCCAGAGTTTATAAGCATCAGCGACCTTGTTTAGAATCGGCAAGTTGCCGAAATTTCCGTTGGGGGGGGGCGTATTAAATGTCATTTTTTTGTGGGTTTAATTATGAAATCGCAGTTAAAAATAAGTTACGAGGAAATAATATCGCTCGAAAATTTGTTTACCGCCTGGCAGGAGTTTTTGCCGGGCAAGAAAAAGAAGCAGGACGTTCAGGAATTTGGCGCAAGGCTTACTGATAACATTTTACAACTTCACGAAGAACTTGCCAATTTTACTTACGTTCATGGCCCTTACAAGGCGTTTAACATTTCTGACCCTAAGCCAAGGAACATACATAAGGCAATGGTTCGGGACAGAGTATTGCATCATGCTATTTATCGGAAGTTATATCCGTTTTTCGAGAAGGTTTTTATTGCCGACTCTTACTCCTGCCAAATAGGAAAGGGAACGTATAAGGCAATAACCCGCTTTAACAAATTTTATATACAAGTCAGTAAAAATAACCGCCGCACTGTTTGGGTTTTGAAGTGCGATATTAAAAAGTTTTTTGCCAGCATAGACCATAAAATTTTGCTGGAAATTTTGACTGGATATATCCCTGATAAAAATATACTTTGGCTGCTGGAACGGGTAATAAAAAGTTTTAATTTCAAAACAGAGGGCAGAGGGTTGCCGCTCGGGAATTTAACCAGCCAGCTATTTTGCAACGTATATATGAATGAGTTTGACCAGTTTGTAAAGCACAAACTCAAGACTAAGTATTATGTTCGTTATGCCGATGATTTTGTGTTTTTAGCAGATAGTAAAGATGCGCAGCTTTCGCTTATTCCGCAAATCTTGGCATTTTTGGCTAAGCGGTTAAAATTATCCCTGCATCCTGGCAAGGTTTTTATAAAGACATTAGCTTCAGGTGTGGATTTTTTGGGTTGGGTAAATTTTCCTTATCATCGGGTGTTGCGGAACGTGACCAAACGGCGAATGTTCAAAGGCATACAAAGCGGCCAAAAAATGAAACGCTACAATCGTACTTGGGACTTATAAGCCACGGCAACACGTTTGAGGTTAAGCGGGAAGTGTTGAATTGGTATAATCTTTTGGCTCAACCTTAGAAATTGGTTTTGATACTTTGGCTGGGTGTGATATTCTTTACGTATAAGTTTTCGCCGAAGGCCCGTCCTTTTTGGCGGAGAAATGGTTTTAGAGCAATCTAAAATAGGCGAAAACGCAGACCCCAAAACCTGGGGTTTGTTTTTTGCCCAAATTAAGGCATAAAATTTTTGTTGACAAACGCTCTCTAAATCGTCTATAATAATGTTATCCGAATACGTCCGGATGGACAGTGTCTGCCGCAAGCCACGTAGATTTATCTTTACGTGGCAAGGTAGAATAGGAGCAGCCAACCTCTTAACAATGTTGGATTGCCGGGCCATTGACAGCTCGGTTTTTAATTTGCCTATAATTTTTTCAGTAAGCCTGCCGCTATTACTTTTTGGAATAGCGGTTTCATATTTTCATCACCTTCCAAACAATCCCTAACAAAACCAGCTATAGCGTCAGCCAGACGAATAAGTGCATTTGATTGGTCGCTGATACCCCTGACTTTTTTAACCTTTATGTGTCTTTCCCGCAGAGCAGTAGCTACTTCCATTCTTTCGTCGCCGCCAAGAGCGTCAATATAAACCGACGCTTCATAGTTGTTAAGAGGTGCAGCGGAAATAATAGCCTTTGACGTTGCAATTATTGTCATCTCTTGGTAGTCCTTGCCACTGTTAAAAGCGGCGTAGCTAATTTTATCTTCAAACAAGTGGCTGTCTAAAATTTTTTCAATATAGGCCGCCCGTCTTTGTGGGCTGGTCTTTTTCCATTTGCTAATCCCTTTTAGGCTTTCAGTTTCTATCTTTCCCAACTCTTTAATCAATTCTTCCCGTTCCTCGCCGGTAATAACAATTGCCACAAGAAAGAAGCGGCCTTTGGTGTCTTGGCCAGTTTCATCAACGTAGCAATAAAGTTTTTAGGTTTTTGGCATTTTGTATCCTTTATGCGGAAACAGGAACGGAATGGACAATCTTGCCTTGCCCGTCACGAGCCGTTATTATTCGCTCCTTGCGGGGTGGTGGCATTTTGATGTAAAGGAAAATGGAATAAAATTCACATTTTCACCCATTACCGAATGTCGTGTTGTGTTCATACTATGCCGATTTGGAAGGACATGGGATTAGTGAGTAGTAAGTAGTGAGTAGTAGGTAGGCGAATACCAATGACCTAAGTTTATAGTAAATTGGGGCTTTCGCCAACTTATGCACTCCAACGGTTGACGTTTTTGTTGAAATGTTGTATGATGCTTTTTATGAACAGATTACGCTTGTGTGCGTTTTTTGTTTGGAGTCTAAATTTCACCGGAGGGTGGATCTTGAAAAAGAAGGAAACGACGGTACCCCGGCAGCCGGGGTTCACTCAGGCACATGGAGTAGTACCCGATGTAGTCCTGAAAGCTAGCGAGCTATCACAGTGGCCCAATATCGCTGAGCTATTCGGCGCCACCATCAACTCCCATCCGCAGTTGCGAGCCTTTTCGGACGCGTTTCGATTTTCGGAACTTTTCTATCGCATCAGCAGGAGGATAACTGCCCAGCAGACCAAACTCCAAGATTTTTTTGTTTTGGATTTTGGAGAAGTGGATGGTGAAGCGTCCATTGTTATTGTCGATCCTGATAATCGTCACGTTCAGGTGAGGGATACCCCCGCAATATTTTCTCGGATTTTCCATCCCCACCGTCGCGAGGCGACCGCCTAGTTTCTCCCGCAAGCGGAGCGGCTCTGAATTGCAATGAAAAATTGCGATTTGGAGCTCGCTCCGTGTTTTTTTATTTCAGCATCTGCGGCATCCACGTTCTCTAAATACCTGCGATCATGTCTTGACTTTCCGCCGCCTTGGAGTAAAGTATATATGAATTGTCGAGTGACGTTCTATAGGGCCAAGCGCTCTATAATTTTGCAGGCTGCCAGCCTGCCTAAAAAATTAGGAGCAGGGATTGTCAAATTTCTTTCAGAGATTCTTTCAGAACTTTAAAAAAGCCGGGAAATCAAAGAGGCGCACCTTACCGGCCAGACTTGGAAATGACGTGTTTTTTCTTTCCCCTCAAACGCCATGGCGGAAATCGCAGCTTAATGAAGGTGGGGGGCCACTCCTAACAAAACAGTCTTTGCCGACGTTCCACCTTTGGCTTCCCAGTTGTACGTCGTGGTTGGTTCCCGCCCAGACGATGGATCGTCGCGTCGATGTTCCCCGCGGCTCCATAGATCGAGGGGTCTCACCGGAATGGCTTGCGCATCGCACGCGACGCGCGCCGCCGGCCTCGCTTCTTGTGGGTGTAAGCCGTTGAAGGCTCGAAACATGGCGCATGAGCGCGATCGATCGAGCATTACCCAATCCCCGGGCGCGGTCGATACGCCTGGAACACGACGTGGTCGAAGGGGGCAGAACAGGATTGAGCCGATCCATCGGGAGAACGACCTCGGTCCAACCGTCGCCCAAATCCTTGGCATCGCCTGCGGTCACGTGGATGTGCGGCCTCTTCGTGCCGCCGAGCTCCACACCGACTTCCAGGAACTCTCCCTCGCCCGCGGGCCGTTTGACCCGAAAGCGGACCGCGTCGTAGCTCCCGCTCAGTCCGGGCTTGGCGAGAATCCACCCGCCGTAGTCGCTGAATCGAACCTTGGCGGGGCCATCGCGAGGCACCTCGCGCGGGGCCCAGCCCCAGTCTTGCCACTGATTTTCAAGTCCGTCGTCGTAGACGAGCTCCGCGATTTCGAAAGGGCCAGCGGCGCGGACAGCCGCCGAAGGGGCCCCCGCCGCTTCGTGTTTCGCAGTCGGCTGGCTCGCACAGGTGGAATGGGTGCACTGCAAGAAGGCGAGCGCCATCGTTGCGACGGCCGGCGAGATTGCGCGGCCGACGATTCGCGGAGCCGAGCGTTCCGATCGCCGCGCCGTCTCGGCGCGTTCTCCGGCGAGGGCATCGCGTTTCGTGCCGAGCCTCATCTTGCCTCCGATCGGGACTTCAAAATCGGGCGCTCAAGCGTAGAATTCCAATCGCGGGCGAAACGCGAGTCTTTCCGAGGCCCGCCCAAAAGTCCACCCCCGCCGTTTCCGCTCGATCCATGTGCTCGCGCCAACCTGCCGAACAGCCTTACTTCGGCGGTAGACCGCGATAATGCAAATGTGCAACGCATTTCGAGCCGCACTCCTCGGGCGCGAGGCGATAACCGATGGTAAATTTCACCCGCTCGCCCCTCATAGGTTCATGGTGGGCTGGAGACGAGGAGTGGCCGGTCGGCTGAACCGCGTGGGAGGCGGACGCGCCGCGTTCCGTGCGGTGTGCCGGAGGGGCTCGCTCGTCCTGGCGCTTGTCGGTGCGGGCTGCGGCGGGAAAGCGGTTTTGGACGACGCCGAAATGACCAGCGCGGACGCGAGCGAGGATTGGCGCGACGGAAGCGTCGACGCAACCGGCTCAGGCGACGAGCCCAGCGACGGGAACCCTCGCCGTGGACGCCCATGCCGGCACCGAGGCAAGCGCACACGCCGAGGCGGACGCGCGGGTCGACGCGGGCGCTTATCCCCATTCGACGGCGACCCCCAATCCCAACGCCAGCATCGACGCCGATGCGAGCCTCGGCCGGCACCGTCGATGCCGCTCCCGGCGCCGCCGGGGTCTGCTCGTGTCCCGCCGGCCGTCATGACCCGAACGGCGTGTGCCAATCGGGCTCGGTCTACGGCGTGGCGCGGTCAAGGTGAACCCTGTGCGGATTGCACCGCTTCGGGCCGCGTATGCCGCTTTCAGACGTGTGTCTGACGCTCCCGAGGAGGGGGGCGGCGCACCCAGCGGCCGACGTGCCCATCGGGCTGCTGCGATTTCAACGGCAACTGCCAACAAGGCCTGACGGGCATCGCTTGTGGCCAATGGGGCCGCAATTGCCTGGATTGCGCGGCCGTCGGCAAAGTGTGTTCCAATCAGCAGGCGCCGCCCCGAGCGGCCGGCCGCCCTGAACCAAGAGTGCCGGGGCGGCTGCTGCGACGTCTTGGGCAACTGCTTGGCTGGCACGCTCGACACGCAGTGCGGCCAAGAGGGCCAAGCCTGCGCCGACTGCACGATCTGGGCGGTCAGTGCGCGGCGGGCAGCTGCGCGGGCGCCGACGGAGGGCCCACGTGCGTGGACACGTGCGGTGGCTGTTGCGATGCGGTCGGCAACTGTCAGTCGGGGTTTCTCGATACGCAGTGCAGCACCGGGTTGCCGGGGAGATCTGCGCCAGGATTGCACACAGCTCGACCCGCCTTCGACGTGCGACATCAACGCGGGCGCTTGTGCGAGCCAGCGCATGACGTGCCCCTCGGCCTACGTGGGCTGCCCCGCGGCATTGCAAGAGGCGCCGCCCGCCGTCCAGGCGGTGTGCTCGATGAACGAGCTTGAAATGCCGCGGCGGCATGCGCGGTGTTGGACGACGTGCAGTGTCTCGACTTCCAAATGGCCTCGTCGGGGTCGCCGTGCTTCGCCTGCTTGCAGACCTTCGCGTTCGGGACGCCGGTATGGGTAAGCGCCGACACGGAGGCCACCGTGTCGCCTCTCATGCAAGCCTCGATGCGTGCCTGCGTCGCGCCCTACGTCGACGCCACGTGCAATCACAACAGCGCGTGCATCGCCGACTGCCTGACCGAGGTCTGTCTGGACTGCGTGGCGGATTTCCCCGACGGCGGCGACGCGTGCGTCGCACAGGCGCAGTCGGGAACGTGCGCGTCGTATCTCGCGCTCGATTCGTGCGTCACGGACGCATTGAGCGGGCCTGCGGCGTTTTGCGACCCCGCGACGTACTCAGGAAATTTCGGGGCCTGGCTGCTCGCCGTGGGTACCCACTACTGCGGCGAGTGATCAGTCAGGACCGCCGCGCGACGTTCCCCAAGGAGAAACGACGACATGCACCCACGCGCCGAAGGTCTGGATCGGTTCGTCTTGTTCGCCATCCTGGGGATCGCGATCGTCTCGGTGGGCTGCGGAGGCAGCGCGGATTCCAGCCTGCCTCGCGCCCCCGACGCCAGCAGTGCCGCCTCGGTCGATGCGAGCGCGTCGCCCGTCGATGCGAGCGACGCCGAAGCCCGAAGCGACGCCGATGCCGGCGGGATCGGTGATTCGAGCGTGGATGCGCGGGTGGACAGCGGCAGCATCGACGGGTCGAACGCTTCCCCCGACGCGATGGCGTGCAGCCCCGGCATCGACGCTGGCGGCGACTGCGGGCCCTCCGAACCGGCGCCGTGCGACTCGACCCATTGTCCGGCCGGTTGCTGCGACGCAAACGGCACGTGCCAGTCGGGCGGGTCGCCGGCGGCCTGCGGCGCGGGCGGGGCCGCGTGTCAAACGTGTCCGGCCGGATCGGAGTGCTTCGACTGCCCTGCGGGAACCGACTGCGAGACGGCCCGCTTTTGCGGTTGCGGCCCCGAGTCGTGCCCCTCCGGATGTTGCACGGGAGGGGGGGAGGGGCGTTCGGGGGAACTTGCCAATCGGGAAGTCTGGCCACCGCATGCGGCAGTGGCGGCGCGCCCTGCGCCGATTGCACGTCAGGCTACGATCCGGGCTACCAAAGCAACGGCATCCCGTTCAGCACGCCGGCCGGTACCTGTTCGGCGCAGCAGTGCGTCTACCCTGCGCCGACCGCGTGTTTCTTCGGATGCGTCGATGCAGCCGGCCATTGCCTTCCCGGCGCCTCGGACACGCAGTGCGGGATCTACGGGAGCGACTGCACGGATTGTACGGCCTCCGGCGGCGAATGCGTCAATCAGCAGTGCTGCGCCCAGGAGGACGCCGGCGCATGCAATGAGCAGTCGTGCCCGTCGGGTTGCTGCGACTGGAGCGGCAACTGCCAGCAAGGCCTCACGAACGTCGTGTGCGGGACGTCGGGCACGAACTGCCAGAACTGCCTGTCGATCGGCGACGTTTGTTCGGATCAGCGGTGTACGGCCCAAGACGGGGGAGCCGGATGCAGTTGGCGCAACTGCAACGGGTGCTGCGACGCGTCCGGGGCTTGCATCGCCGTCTCTTCGGACACCCAATGCGGTCTGTTCGGAGCGTCCTGTGCGAACTGCGCCGATTCTGGAAACCACTGCAGGGCCGGCGGCTGCATGGCCCCGGACGGGTCCGTTCCGTGCGGTCCGTGGAGCTGTCTCGGCTGTTGCGACGCGAACGGCGCCTGCCAGCTCGGGTTCATCGATACGCAGTGTGGCCAGAACGCGACCGCGTGCCAGGACTGCACGAGCGAGACTCCGGCGTCGACGTGCGACTTGAGCGTGTCACCGCGGACGTGCACGAGCGAGCAAACGACGTGTCCTGCGACGTACGCCGGCTGTCCGGCCGCGTTGCAGGAGCTCGCGCTGGTGCCCGAAGCGGCGTGCTCGGTGACCGACCTTCAGAACGCGGCCGTTGCCTGCGCGGACGGCCCGGAATCGGAGATGTGCAGCTCCATTTTTTCCGCCGGTACCGCGTGCGGGGTGTGCTTGCAGCCCTTCGGCGACGACTGGGCGACGACCCTGGGGATTCACGCGTGCGCGTTGCCCTTTCTCGACACAGGCGTGCGTTCACAGCACCGCGTGCGTGGACGACTGCTTGACACAAGCCTGCCAATCGGCCCCCTTCGCGGGAGTGGGGCTGGGGTGTGTCCCGGGCGATGCGGTGCAGTGCAGCCTGCAGGCCCAGTCCGGGACGTGCGGGGCCTGGATCCAGGCGGACGCGTGCCTCACGAAAGCCCTCGACGGGGCCGCCGCCTTGTGCAATCCGGCGACCTACCAAGGCAACTACGGCGCCTGGCTCGCAGCGGTCGGTGCTTACTATTGTGGGCCGTGACGCTAGATTGACTCGAGATACGCGATGAGGTCCGACAGGTCCTCGGCGGACAGCTGGGAGGTCGTGCCGTGCGCGGGAGTGTCGCAGCCGCCGTCGAGCGCGAAGCG
>CAWBGV010000028.1:0-100632 GCA_963788395.1 Candidatus Doudnaibacteriota bacterium
TGGTATTATACCATAATATGAGTTGCCAAGAAAATAAAAAACCCGCCGCGAGGCGAGTTTTTTAAATCGGAAAATCGATTAGTAGCGATCGTTGTGTCCACCACCGAAACCGCCGCGGTTGTTGCTGAAGTTGCGCTTGGGGCGGTCTTCCATCGGGCGGGCTTCTTTGACCACTAAGGTCCTGCCGCCGAAGTCGGAGTTATTTAAAGCTTGCTCGGCTGCGCCGGCTTCTGCGTCGTTTTCAAATTCGACGAAGCCGAAACCGCGGCTGCGGCCGGTCATTTTATCAGTAATGACGGTGGCCGAAGTCACCGAACCATGCTGAGAAAACAACTGTTTAAGATCATCGGACGTGGTGCTCCAAGGAATACCACCGACGAATAATTTCTTTGCCATGTTGTCTGGCCTTTCTTACTGCTTGAGAGTCTCATCTGCACACTCAAACCTCACTTATTAAAATACCTTAAATGTTGGTATGGACACCTTAGAGATGAAACTCTGCTAAAGCCTAACCGCTCCCCGCTTGGGGCGGAAGAGAAAACACTTAACGTAAGATGATAACACTAGTATAGAGCAACTGAGGCTAAAAATCAAGGCCTTTATTCTTGTTCTTTTTCGTCTTCTGCCTCGGAAGCTTTGGTGGCAACAGGGAGCTCGCCATTTTTAACTTTTTCGCGGACCGCGGCATCTATGTTTTGAAAAACCTTTTTATCTTCTTTTAAGAAGCTCTTAGCAGCTTCGCGGCCTACCCCCAATTTAACATCATTAAACAGGTAGGTGTTGCCATTTTTTTGGATAACCCCAATTGCCGTGCCCGTGTCTAATAAATCACCGGCTGCCGAGATGCCTTCGTTATACATAATGTCGAACTCAGCTACTTTAAAAGGCGGGGCGACTTTATTTTTGACTATTTTAGCCTTGGTCCGATTTCCAATAATTTTATCTCCGGCTTTAATTTGGGCGCTGCGTCGAACTTCGATTCTGATGGAAGCATAGAATTTTAACGCATTACCTCCGGTAGTGGTTTCGGGGTTGCCGAACATAACGCCAATTTTCATCCGGATTTGGTTAATAAAAATAACGGTGGTATTAGTTTTGGAAATAATGGCCGTCAACTTGCGCAGGGCCTGCGACATTAACCTGGCGTGTAGTCCCATGTGGGAGTCGCCCATCTCTCCCTCGATTTCATTCCGTGGCGTAAGAGCGGCCACGGAGTCGATTACAATAATGTCCAGGCCATTGGACCTGACGAGAGTTTCGCAGATGTCCAGCGCCTGTTCTCCATTATCCGGTTGAGAAATAAGCAGGTCTTCCAATTTTACGCCAATGCGCTTGGCATATTCAGGGTCTAAAGCGTGCTCGGCGTCTATAAATGCCGCCAAGCCGCCGCGTTTTTGTACTTCTGCAATCATGTGAAGGGTCAAGGTTGTTTTCCCTGAACTTTCCGGGCCGTAAATCTCTATAACTCTCCCTTGGGGTATTCCCCCTACTCCTAAGGCTAAGTCCAGCGAAATTGAACCCGTGGGAATAGACGCGACATTAAGAGTTTTGGTATCTGAAAGCTTCATAATGCTGCCATCGCCGAATTTATCTTTAATTTGGTCCAGAGCACTTTCTACGGCTTTCCACTTGCCGTTGATTACTGGTTCGTTTTTTTGCTTGGCTATATTTTTGGGCATATTTTTGGCTTAGTTTAAATATTTTAATGGGTAGATATATTGTATACGATCGTTCACCGATAGTCAAATTTACTTATTGAGTAGGAGTGGTAGTGGCCGGAACCATGCTGTCGGTATCGGCTGAAAAAAGCACGTTAGTGAGCGATTCCCCGGGTTTGCCCATGACCCCTAAGTTTTCTTTATTGAGCGTTACCTGGGTTGCTCCGGCATTGGAGGTAGAGACGACAATGTTATCGGCCGCATTAAAAGTCTTTGAGTCGCCGGTATGAAAAGTGTAGGTAGTTTGGGGCGCATCGTCTGTACTTATTGTAACTGATGCGGTATCAAGAAAGTTTAAAGTTAAGTTAAAATTATATTGAGAAACTGTGGACGAAGCTTGGGCGATAACGGAAATTTGCTTAACAACAGCTTTATTGAATTTATTCTTCGAAACAAAAGTTAATTGTTGCAAGCCCGGTTCTACACTCATTTGAGTAGAAAAATTTCCTTGGTCGTCAACAAAGACAGGCTCTTGGTTAATGGTCAGATTACTGCCGGGATCGGTGGTGCCTTTGATTACGATTGAACTCTGCTGAATAACCTGCCGATCCGTGGGTTGGGTAATCGTCAAGCCCGGTGCTTTGTTGATCGAGAGTACCTGCCAGATAACGTACAAAAGCGTTATGACAACGAAAGCAATGCCAAGGCAAATACTTAAGTTTTTTGGGGTCAAAACTAAAGTACTGGAGAAGAATTTTCTTTTGCCTAGCGCTGAGGCGGGTTTTTTTTGCAGTTGGTCTTGAATCCCCCGCTCTTTTTTGTATTGAACTATCAAAACTTCCGGATCTATAGCATACACCGCGGCAATATTTTTTAAAAATCCAATAACATAGACATCGGCCGGCAATTTAGCCAGGTTGCTTTCTTCCAAATTTTGGAGAAATTGAGCTTTAACGTTGGCTCGTTCAGCAACTTCCGCCAGACCCAAACCCAAATTCTTTCTGACTGCGGCCAAATATTCTCCTAAAGTTTCTGAAGGAATTTTTCTGGTTTCAAATAAAGTATCCATATGCCTCGAATTAAAAAAATATCAAATCCACTAACCGATAAGGACCCACTGGAATACAGGGTTTGATTTTGGTTTGGATTTGATATTTTTTGTGGTTTTATTCGCTATATTCTTCTTCCGCGGGTTCTTCAACTCCATATTCGGCTCGTTCTTCAGGGGGAATTGCCCCGTAGACTTCGCGAGGTTTTGCACCCTCGCCGGCTCCAATAATACCTTTCTCTTCAAGTATATCTAGTAGTCTGGCTGCTCGAGCATAGCCCACTCTGAGACGCCGTTGTAACAGCGAAGCGGAGGCTTTGCCGGCTTTGGTAACAACGTCTTTAGCTTCGTCAAATAAAGCATCTTCATCGTTCCCGTCGTCTTCTCCGGTGCCGGAGATGCCGAGCGCGCGTTTGGGTTTTTCTAAAATTTCTTCGTTATAAATAACCGCTCCGGTCTGCTGTTTAAAGAAATCCACAACCCGCTTGACTTCTTTTTCGTTAATATAGGCACCCTGAATGCGTTTGGGTTTGTTAAATTCAGCTGAGGTGTACAGCATGTCGCCGTTACCCAGCAATTTTTCCGCCCCGGAAGAATCTAAAATCGTACGACTGTCAATTTGGCTGGCTACCGCAAACGCAATGCGGGAAGTAATGTTGGCTTTGATCAGGCCGGTAATGATTTCTACGCTTGGCCTTTGCGTGGCCAAGACCAGGTGAATCCCTACGGCACGGGCCATTTGGGCCAGTCTAACGATGGCAGCCTCAACATCTGCTTGGGCCACAGCCATTAAATCAGCTAATTCATCAACGATAATGACAATATAGGGTAGCGACAGACCAGAGGCGGTGTTGTATTCTAAAATATTACGTCTGCCTGCTTCTGAAAGCAGATGGTACCGGCGATCCATCTCCGCGACTGCCCATTTTAAGGCATTCACTGCCTTTTCATGATCGACTATAACCGGCGTGAGCAGGTGAGGGATGCCATTATATAAATTTAATTCCACCCGCTTTGGATCCACAACAATAAATTTTATATCTTGAGGAGTGTTGCGGTAGAGTAAAGAGATAAACAAGCTGTTGATACTGACGCTTTTTCCGGTTCCCGTGGCGCCGGCTATCAGCAGGTGCGGCATTTTAGTTAAATCAGTGACAATCGGATGTCCGGCTACGTCGCGTCCGAGCGCGATGGCCAGTTTGCTGGGGTGTTCAATAAAATCTTTGGTCTGGAGAACTTCGCGCAAGGTAACAATCGCGCTTGTCTTATTAGGCACTTCAATTCCGACCAGAGATTTGCCGGGAATTGGCAGTTCCATGCGCAGCGAGGAGGCGGCCAGGGCCAGGGCTAAGTCGTTTTGCAGGGCAGCGATCTGAGAAAGTTTAACTCCGGTCGCGGGGCGGAGCGTATATTGAGTAACAGTTGGGCCAACATTTACCTCGCCCATTTCCACGGCAATGCCAAAATCTGCCAAAGTTTTTTCTATCACAGCAACATTGACCTCGATATTGCCGCTGTCAACGCTGGCGTGACTGTCTTCTAGCAGGTCGAACGAAGGCAGTTTCCAGTCTTTGCGGTCTTCTATTACCATAGCCTCTATATTGGGCGCTATTTGTTTTGCCGCGGTGTTGATTTTAGTTTCCAGGGGTTTTCGGGCCGGTACGGTAATTCGTTCTTCATCATAATCCTCTTCGGCGTCATCACCTGTCAGTTTTTTATTTTTTTCTAAAACTTTTTCTTTAGTAAACCCTTGGCTGCCCATAGTATTGATTCGTAGGTTAGCGGCAGGCGCTCCAGCGGTCTCCAAGGCAATTTCTTTTTTCTTTGGTAAAAATATCCCCAAAGATACATCAAAGGTAACTAACACCGCAATCACGATCAAAGCTAATAAAATTAGAGCTCCAGCCCAGAATCCAAATAGCGCAAAAGCCGGCTGGGCAAAGATCGCCCCCAGGTAGCCGCCCCCTTGTCCCGAGGCCGCAATAACAAATGCCGGGACACCGGTATTTAGATAAACCATATTAATTAAGTGGATGAATCCAGCCACTGAACCGGCTAACAGTATGGTTCCAAGATAGACTCGCAAATAGAAACTGCTTACTTTCCCTTCTTCTTCCAAATTTTGTTTATACAACGATATGGCAACGATCAGCAAAAAGACGGGCACTACGTAGGCGAGTATGCCAAATATAGAAGTCAGGAACTTAAATAATTGAGCACCAAAGGATCCGGCGGTGCCGGCGAGGCTGAGGACGCACAACAAAGCGAGCAGGATGAATATAACCACTACCACCCCCCGTTTTGTTTCTCTGCCCAAGTTTAATTTTGGAGCCTGGAGCCTGCTTTCTTTTTCCTCTTTGCCGCGAGATTTTTTGTTTCGAGCCATAAATAAACATTAGGTATTTCCAGTTCATTGTATCATTTTTTTGACTGGCAGACTAGTTATAGCTGCGAACTGGAGAGGCAAAAGTAAAAACCCTTCCTAAAGGATGCGGGAAGGGTTTTTTAAGCCGTTATTTAAAGTCCTTTAACTTTAACTTTCTTAGTTTTGGCTTTTGCAGCTTTGGGAATAATTACCGTTAAAATACCATCTTTTAAGTCCGCTTCTATAGTTTCACTATCTATATCTACGGGGATTATAACCGAACGAGAGAAGTTTCCCCAGTAGCATTCCTGGTAAAAGTAGTCGTCTTGAGAAATATTCTCTTCTTTGCGACGCGCGCCTTTGATCGTAACCATGTCGTTGGCCACGGTAATATCAATATCTTCTGGCCGTACGCCAGCGATGGTGGATTTGATGACCACGTTATCTTTAGTTTGGTACATGTCTATATTTAGTTGACCTTCAAAGTCGGTCAGCCACTCCTCGTTAGTCTCTTTTTTACGGGGAGCTGGTTCTTCTTGCTCTTCGGGTTCCATAATTGCCACCTCTTCTTCCTCTACCGCCATGTCGGGCGCTAGCTCTTCCGGCTCCATTTCCATGTCGCGTTGTTCCATGACCATATTCTCGTCCTGCGGCATATCGTCTGTCACATTTCCCCCCATAATTTTCCCAAAAAACGAGGCTCGTTCTTTCTTTGGCATAGCTTTAAAATTAAGGTTTTAAGATGTTTCAAACTTAAAAATTGTCTAATTGTATCTTAAGTCATTATCTATAATCCGTCAAACACTTGTGTAACAACAAGGGTCACCCTTGTAAGACGTCTTTTATTGCGGTTAATAACACTTTAGGATCACTTGCAATTTTTGCCGTGGCTGGGTTTTTTGCGAGGCTTTTTTTAAAATCATGCCGTTCAGATTCTTGTCTGACATCTTTTTCAAGGTTAATGGTCATAGTCATAACCAGGGCTTTCTCTAAAAGATGTGAATAATTTAATTCTTCCTGGCCCGGCAGCATATACGCGATCTGGAGGGGTAAGTTCCAGCGCAAAGCTTCGGCAGTAGAGAGGCCGCCGGGTTTGGTTACGCATGCGTCGGCTATGGCGTATAACTCATCCATAGGGCTGTAAAAGCTTAAAATTTTAACATTGCTAGTCGTAAATTTTTTTGATAGCTGTTCATACAATTTTATGTTTTTCCCACAAACGGCGATTATGCTGTATCCGGAGTTGGCTGCCAAAGCTTCGAGAATTTTGGTGTTAAATCCCCTGCCTAATGAGCCGGCGGTAACTAAAATAATTTTGTTGGTAGAGGGGAGGCTGAGTTTTTTTCTGACCTCTTCTAAGTTAATGATTGGCTTGGGCCGTAAAATTATTCCGCAAACATAAATTTTTTCTGGAGAAATGTTCAAGAGTAACATTTCTTGTTTTTGTTCGGTAGTGTTAGCCAAATAAAAGTCAGCTTGATCGTAGAGCCAATAGCGATGCAAATGAAAGTCGCTAAAAGCAATCCCAAATAAACTGGTATATAATTTTTGTTTTTTCAGGTAAGCAATGATGGCCGAAGCTGTAGTTTGGGTGGTAATAATTAAGTCGGGATGGAAGACTTGGATAAGTTTTAGGGTAGGTTGATAATTATTTGCCGCGACCCTTAGCCGTAGGGGTAAGGTAATGTCTGTGAAGATTTTGCTTTGATACAAATAACTCCATAGCCATGGCAACTTAGTATTAATCAAAGTATGTAAATTTTGGCCAAAATTAACAAGCCAACCCTCCTGTACTTTTAAGATATCCTCCAACCTTACTTGGTAGCCGGCCTCGGTTAAGTAGTAACCAATATTTTCGGCAATGCTTTTATGACCCAGGCCGATCGAAGTGTAAAGTATAAGAATTTTTTTTGGCATGTGATAAAATAAACCGGATTTTTTTAAATGCTGCAGTTGTATTATAAGTGGTTTTTTATGTATAATAAAGGACAGCCACGGAGAGGTCGCATAGTGGTCTAGTGCGCTGGTCTCGAAAACCGGTAACCCCGCAAGGGGTTCGAGGGTTCGAATCCCTCCCTCTCCGCCACGGGTCAATCAATCCTCACTCCATTCCGTCCGCGTCGGACGCGACTCCATTACGTTCGGATTGTTGCCCCTTTCCCCAATTTTCCCTATGATTTTTTTCTAGGGATGGAAAATTGGGGGCCCTGAAAAGGAAATAATCAATCCTCACTCCATTCCGTCCGCGTCGGACGCGACTCCATTACGTTCGGATTGTTGCCCCTTTCCCCAATTTTCCCTATGATTTTTTTCTAGGGATGGAAAATTGGGGGCCCCGAAAAGGAAATAATCAATCCTCACTCCATTCCGTCCGCGTCGGACGCGACTCCATTACGTTCGGATTGTTGCCCCTTTCCCCAATCCGTCTCGGGCGGATCGGGGGCCCCGCAAGGAACAGCTTAGTTATTACTAGCAGTTGGTTTGCCAATTTTCCTTTAGGGAAAATTTGTGGGAGTTTAAGTTATTTTTTAACCCCGGTTGGGGTTTTTGTTTTGTGTTGTGGGTAGTTATAGTGGAACTTTGGAGCGCGTTGCATTTAAATATACCCTTTGCAAAAACTGAGGCGGTGTATTGGACTTAGGCCAACTTTTTTTATAACTTGGCGATGGTGGAACGTTGCATAACCCTTGTGTTGCGCAAAGTTGTATTCGGGATACTGCGCGTGTAGTTTTTTCATTAAGTTGTCACGGTAGACTTTGGCCACAATAGAAGCCGCAGCAATCGAGAGGATTTTTGCGTCTCCGTTTATTATCGCTTCTTGTATGATATCGTAATCTGGCAAGATAAACTTTCCATCAAGACAAAGTAAAGTTTTTTTAGATTCACAAGAAACATTTTTTCTTAATTGTTCTACAGCCCGCCGCATGGCTAGCAAACTGGCATGGTGGACGTTGATTTTGTCTATGACCTGCTCTCCTACTGCCCCAATCCCCCATCCAAGACAATGTTGACGGATTATTTTATCTAATTTTTCCCTCCGGTCAACCGTTAAAAGTTTGCTATCTGTTATTCCGCTAGACTTGAAAACTCGATAGCTTTCGACTTTATACTTCCAAGGCAGTATAACCGCTGCGGCAATCACGGGTCCGGCCAAACATCCCCTCCCTACTTCATCACAGCCTATGACAAAAGAAAATCCTTGTTGGATTTTCTTTTGTTCGTACCGGTCCGTTAAACTTTTTTGCCACCTCATAAATCAGAAAGATGTTTTTAGACGTTTTTCTTTAGAATATCTTTCCAGAGCCAACTGGATTAGTTTGTCTATTAATTCAGGATACTTTATGCCACCGGCTTCCCACATTTTGGGGTACATAGAGATATTGGTAAAACCGGGAATGGTGTTGATTTCGTTAACATAAAATTTACCTGAAGATGTTATAAAGAAATCTACTCTGGCCATGCCTTGGCATTCTAAGGTTTGAAAAGCTTTGACTGCCGTTTCCTGAATTTTTTTAACCAGAACTTTTGGCAATTTGGCCGGGATTTCCGCGACTGCCCCATTTTCGTCTATATATTTAGCTTCGTAGGAATAAAATTCATGATGAGGGATTATTTCTCCGGGAATTGATGCTCGCGGATGCTCGTTGCCAAGAACTGCGACTTCTATCTCTCGACCCCTAATATATTCTTCGATCAAGATTTTATGATCAAATTCTAAAGCAGTGTGAATTGCTTTTTTGAAATCTCCTTCTTTTTTTACTTTACTGACTCCCACCAAGATCCGGCATTGGCCGGCTTAATAAACATTGGTAGGCCCAGGTACTTTTTAGCCTGGGTAAAACTAATGCTTTTTTCTTGTTCTGCTTTCACCGTCAGGAATTTAGCAATGGGTATCCCGGCATCACGCCATAACCGTTTAGCCACATCCTTATCCATTCCTAGTGCTGAACCTAATACTCCGGGGCCGACGAACGGTATATCCATAATTTTTAGCAGTCCCTGCATTGTCCCATCTTCTCCGTTACTTCCGTGCAGGACGGGGAATACCACATCGATTCCTCTATTTTTACCCTGCCCCGACAAATTAACTAATTGACTAGATTGTTCCGCGGGCGCTAAAGCAACATCTTGCGCAGTTTGTTTATTGAGGGCGATAAGTTTAGGGTTTTGTTCATTCAATAAAAAATGGGATGATTGATGGACATGCCATTTTCCTGTTTTATCGATCCCAATGAGCACAGGCTCGTATTTATTTTTATCGAGAGAAGCGATAACATTTTTTGCTGACTGCAGCGAGACTTCGTGCTCGGCGGATTTTCCGCCAAAAATGATACCGACTCTAATTTTAGGCTTTGTTGTTTTAGACATGTGGGTTTAGAGAATTAGATTAATTCTACTATACCATAGAGCGCAGTCCCCTGCTACCATTGATAAGATTCCAGGAAAAAGCTATAATTTATGGGCAAGCAAATTTTTCGGGCTGGAGTATGCCGGTAGTACGCACGCTTCGGGTGCGTGTAGACTGGGTTCAATTCCCAGCAGCCCGACCACGGGTCAATCAATCCTCACTCCATTCCGTCCGCGTCGGACGCGACTCCATTACGTTCGGATTGTTGCCCCTTTCCCCAATTTTCCCTATGATTTTTTTCTAGGGATGGAAAATTGGGGGCCCTGAAAAGGAAATAATCAATCCTCACTCCATTCCGTCCGCGTCGGACGCGACTCCATTACGTTCGGATTGTTGCCCCTTTCCCCAATTTTCCCTATGATTTTTTTCTAGGGATGGAAAATTGGGGGCCCTGAAAAGGAAATAATCAATCCTCACTCCATTCCGTCCGCGTCGGACGCGACTCCATTACGTTCGGATTATTGCCCCTTTCCCCAAAAGGAATAGCTTAGTTTTTACTGGCCTTGGTTTGTTAATTTTTCCACTGGGAAAATTTGTATATTACTGACTGAGGAGGTCAATTATAAAATACTCTGTAATCCCCTATTTCTAAAGAATAATAACAATTTGCAGTTGAAAAAACACCGACTTGTGTCGGTGTTTTTTCATGGTGGACCTGGGGGGAATCGAACCCCCGACTAATCCATGCCATGGATCCGTATTACCATTATACTACAGGCCCTTATGAAGAAGTCTCAACTATTTTACCTGGTTCTGTAAATATTATCAAGGGTCTGCTGCCAACTGGCGGCTTGTTGTTTAAAAGCTGGAATGACTCCGACGGCGTTAAGAATATAGCCTGCTATAGCTAAAGCTAAAACTATACCCACAACATACCCAAGCCCAGTCATAATTCCACGAAAAAAACTATGCCACAGCCCTTCCCGCTTATACTGGATAGCCTGCAGCCTTTCATCAAACTTGTCCAAATAACTTTTTATTTCAGGTTCGATCATATAATGAATTATAGCACGCCCAATTTAATAATTAAGTCTTTTTGACATGGTCTAATTTGAGCTCGCTGTTCCTTTTGGGCCCCCAATTTTCCATCCCTATAAAAATGTGTCGCTGCCTTGTGGCGTCAGCCAGCCGTAGTCTGACGAAGGCTGGTGCCCTCGGCTGGAATTGAACCAACATCAACGGCTTAGGACGCCGCTGCTCTATCCGTTGAGCTACGAGAGCATGTTTCGCTTACAAATTATAGCATAAATTTAAGATAAACTCCGGATTTATGCTAAAATGACTTAATAAGAGTAAAATTTAAATATTTTATATATTAAAACATAAATATATCATTTTGGCAAATATATATTGTTGCATATGAAACTTATGAACAAAATGGGCATAAATAAGGTTAATATTGCAGAAATTTTTTTTTATTTATTCATAATTTCCTTATTTTTTCCTATAAGGTATGTATTTCCAACCATGGAAGCGTTTCAAACAGGAGCGTATTCAGATTTTACTAGTATATCCTTATATTTAAGCGATATATTTTTAATAATCACATTTTTATGGATTATTTTATCAAATAATCTAAATTTATTTGAGAATGTAAAAATAATCTGGCTTAAAATCAAGAGCTTTAGACCATTTTCTACTACCGGCCTTGTCGGCTGGCTGACTTACTACCCATTATCTATTTTTATAATCTGGCTTGTTTTAGGCTTAATATGGCATTTTCGCATTGATTCCAGATTAAATTGGTACTTTTTTGGGAAATACCTCGAATTAGTTGTTGCATATGAAACAACAAAACTTTTAATTTTAAACAGAAACTCAATTAAATCTAAATTTCTTGAACTTTTCTTAATTTTATCTTCATTTGAGTCTATTGTCGGGCTTTTGCAGTTCCTTTTTCAGCATTCGATAGGTTTAAACAAACTTGGCGAGGAAATAATTGGGCCAAATGTTACTGGAGCAGCAAAAATTGTATTAAATGGTACTAAATATATCAGGGGTTATGGCACATTTCCGCACCCAAATTTACTATCTTCTTTTTTGGTCATGGGGGTATTAATTGCGCTATATTTATATTTAAATTCTAAAAATAATGCGCGTCTATTGTCCGGCGTGCTAATAATCATTAACTTACTTGGCCTTGCGGTAACATATTCTCGTGCTGGGTATTTGGCTTTAATATTTGCTCTAATAATATATTTTGGAGTTTTGGTGTACAATAGATTCGAGCAAAAAAAGATTTTATGGAGCTCAATGATAATAATCGCGAGTTTATTGTTAATTTTCTTTAGCTTTACTCCGTTTTTATTAACTAGGGCAACAGTGACTGATCAGTCCAGTTTAGAAAGAATTTTTTATGCTAAATTAGGTCTACAAATTATTGAACACAATCCTTTGTTTGGTGTGGGAATAGGGGAGAGCATGCTCCACATGCAACAGTATTCCCCAATTAAACTTTGGCCGTGGGAGATCCAGCCGGTACCCAATTATTTTTTATTGGCCGCCGCCGACATCGGTATTATCGGAAGCCTTATTCTAGCTTCATTTTTTTTATCTTTATTATGGAAATTGTGCAAAAGGTTACTTTGGAGTAGATCTAATTTTTACTTTACTAATTACAATTTGCTTCTTATAACTATCCTCGTAGCTTTTCTGGTCCTGATGCAGTTTGATCATTATTTTTATACATTGCAACAAACCCAGATGTTGCTCTGGGTGATTTTAGGTTTAGTAGCAGCTCAAATTAAAAACCCCTCTCCGCAAGAGAAGGGTTAACGTTTGGATGTGGCCATTTTATTTATGGTATTCTTTCCCCGCTAATATGGTGCACGCTCTATAAATTTGTTCTTCTAAAATTACACGCGCCATATTGTGCGGAAATGTAAGTGGCGAGAGTGAAATGGAATAATTAGAGTATTGATTTAAGGATCGATGCAAGCCAATACCGCTTCCAATAACAAAAACTAATTCTTTATTCAAAGACCCCATTCTATCCATAAAATTGGCAAAATCCTTGGAATTTCGCAAAGTTCCTTTTTCTTCCAATAAAATTATTACTCCGTCTTTAGGCAGGTTTTTTACAATTTTTTCCGCTTCTTGAAGCTTCACTCGCTCGATATCCGGATTTTTTCCATACGAAACCTCTGGCAGTTCAACTACCTGGATTTTAGTAAAAGGGGACAGGCGCTTTAGAAATTCTTTTTCTAATTCTTTATACGCCTGTTCTTTAAATTTTCCGGTGGCAATTATTTTGATCTTGAACATATGTGTAATCCTAATGATTCGCAGAATAATTTTTGGTATTCGTATTATGTGTGACGACTTTACTACTATATCATAATCCGCTAATATTATGCAGTAGTTATTTTTCGTTAAGGCTTGCCCTACGTAGTCTGGGCGAATAGGGGCCCGTAGTAAAATGGTATTACGCGGCATTCGCATTGCCGAGGTAGGGGTTCGATTCCCCTCGGGTCCACCAGCCTCCGTTGGACTACGGTTGGCTGACGCCACAAAGCAGCGGCACATTTTTATAGGGACTATATTAAAATACCGTCAACGAAGGCTGCGCGCCGTAGTCCGACGGAGGCGGGCACGGGTCAATCAATCCTCACTCCATTCCGTCGCGTCGGACGCGACTCCATTACGTTCGGATTGTTGCCCCTTTCCCCAATTTTCCCTATGATTTTTTTCTAGGGATGGAAAATTGGGGGCCCCGAAAAGGAAATAATCAATCCTCACTGCGCTTCGTCGCGTCGGACGCGACTTCGCTTCGTTCGGATTGTTGCCCCTTTCCCCAATTTTCCCTATGATTTTTTTCTAGGGATGGAAAATTGGGGGCCCCGAAAGGAACAATCAAGTTACCCTCACTGTGCTTCGTCCGCCTCGGGCGGACTCCGCTTCGTTCGGATTGTTGCCCCTCACCCCAAATTTTCCGTTTGGATTCTACGAGAAAATTTGGGGGCCCTGAAAAGGAAATAATCAAGTTACCCTCACTTCATTCCGTCGCTTTGAGTGTGACTTTTTATCAACAGCCATACTTGGATTTCTTAAAGGTAAATTAGCACCCCTACTTAAGATTGTGCGGGTGCAATAAAATGAAAAGTAAAAATTATTTTTATTTCTACATTCTTAAGTGCGGCGACGGGAGCCTGTATTGCGGAAGTACGAAAGATTTAGCGGCCCGGGTAGAACAGCATAATACCGGGCGCGGGTCTAAATATGTGCGCAGCCGCGGGGGCGGAAAAGTGGTTTATTTTGAGCGTTTTAAAACATGGAGCAAGGCTTTGCAGCGCGAAGCCCAAATCAAAAAGTGGCCAAGGTTGAAAAAGTTAGAATTATTTTCTTAAAAAACCGCCTCACTTGCATGTGAGGCGGTTTTGTAATCGCAGTCGAATTACTAAATTATTTAAAGAACTTCCCGCGGATTAATTGCACATCCCGAATAAACAATTCCTGTTGTTCCCGACGCGGACGGGGGAGGGTGATGGAAAAAATATGCTCAACCGTTCCGTTCCGCATGAGCATAATCCGGTCAGCAAGCGTAACAGCCTCTTCTATAGAGTGAGAAACCATAACGATGGTTTGCTTGGTTTGCTGCCAAATTTTAATCAGATCTTTATGCAGCTCTTCGGTGGTAGCCGTATCTAAAGCAGAGAAAGGTTCATCAAGCAACAAAACTTGCGGTTTTATTGCCAAAGCACGAGCAATACCTACTCGCTGTCGTTGGCCGCCAGAAAGATCGCGGGGATATTTTTGAGCAAATTCTGTTAATCCTGTCATCTCAATGTATTTTAAGGTTTGTTCCTGCGCTTGATGCGGGGAGACTTTTTTGGCTTTAAGCCCAAATGCCACATTTTCGTAAACAGTCAGCCAGGGGAGTAACGCCCCGCTCTGAAAAACCATAGAAACGTCTTGCGGTTTTTGAATTTTGCCCTCGGTAATATCTTCCAGGCCGGCAATAATTTTTAATACCGTTGATTTACCGCAGCCGGAAGGCCCTACCAGCACAAAAAATTCGCCATCTTTGACGTCGAAATTAACATCTACGAGCGCCGCCACCGAAGCCTGCGGGTAAATTTTCTTTACCTGTTTAAAGATAATTAGATCAGATTGTTTTTCAATTGAGTCCATTTTTTTACGCGGGAATTTAGAGAAATTATTCAAACTTAAACCGTTCCGCGTAACGGAGCAGTTTTTGCCATACAAAAAAGTTAAGCAGCCCAATAACCAGTATCATGCAGGCTATCGACGCAAAGAATAGTCGTTGATCTCCCGCGGCTGAAGAGTTTACTAACAAACTGCCAATACCTATTAAGTCCTGGCTGGGATTGCCCCCGGGAATGTAGGTATGCAAAACTTCCGCTACAATCACAATGTTCCAGCCGCCGGCCCAAGCCAGTAGGGAGCCGGTAACAATGTACGGAGCGACCGAGGGTAAGACAACCTTCTGCACGTATTCCCAGCCGCGTACGCCAAAGACATGGGCAGCGGCTTTGATGTCCTGGGGAATGCTGCGCAAACCTCCCACGACCGAAAATACAATACTCCACATCATAGATATGAGCAAAATAAAGAGAGCCGCGCCGTTATAAAAATTATAGTGTACAAAAAATAGGATTACTACGGGGAAAAAAGCCAGTACTGGCACGGATTGCATAATATCAAACATGGGCAAGAGCACCCGTTCTGCTTTTGGGCTATGATTAACCAACAGCGCGAGGGGGATGGAGATAACCAGCGCCAGACAGTAAGAAATAAACAGCCGCACAAAGGTCGCGGATAGTGCAAAAAAAATATATCCAAAAGATATTTTTTGTCCGGCGTAAGGAAGAGTAATGCCAACCGATCTGATCACCACAAAGACAATCGCCAATAGTAAGGCCGGGATTAGTACCAAAGAATAAAGTCTTTGGTGCAATGACTCGGGATAGCTAAAACTCATGTGGCGGTGGTAATGGCGAATGTGGTTCGGTGACTTCATAAAGATATTGTACCACAATATAAGCACCATACCCCAAATTGAGGTACTAAAATGCTATTTTTTTTGGAGCTTGTTATTTGGGTTTTTTATTTGAGATTTGATGTTTGAAATTTGGAATTCGAAATTTACACCTTCACCAGCTATGAATAATTTCTATTTTTGCTCCTAATTTTTGCAGTCGCGAAGCAATATCTTCGTACCCTCGGTTAATAGAGTAGACATTTCGCAAAATTGAGGTGCCCTTGGCCGCAAGCATGGCAATCAAAATAATGACAGCTGGTCGTAAAGCGGGCGGACAAACTACCTCGGCCGCCTTTAGTTGTGTTGGTCCGCTTACCAGGACTCGGTGAGGGTCGATAATTTTAATATCAGCGCGCAATTTATTTAACTCTAAATAATAAATAGCGCGATCTTCGTATACCCAATCATGAATAAGTGTAGTGCCTCTAGCTTGGGTGGCAATCGGTACAAAGAAGGGTAAATTATCGATATTTAAGCCGGGATACGGCAGGGGATGAATCTTTTCTTCCAAAGCCGTTAGATTTGAGGGGGTGGTTTTTATATCTACCAAATTGGTGAAGCCATTATACGCTTTATAGCGTCTGCTGATTTCGTATTTAAAACCCATCTTTTCTAATTTAAGCAGTTCCAATTCCAGAAAATCGATAGGGCAACGCTGAATAGTAATCGCAGATTTAGTAACAGCCGCAATAGTTAAAAACAGCATTGACTCAATAGGGTCTTCGCTTAAATGATAAGCGGCTTTTTGTTTAATTTTTGACTTACCGTGGACAATAAGCGTCGCAGTCCCGACCCCTTCGATTTTTACGCCCAGTCCCTGCAAAAAACAGCATAGGTCCTGAACCATATAGTTTGAAGATGCAAATTTGATGGTTGTTTTGCCGGGGATTTTTGCCGCGGCCATTAGGACGTTTTCTGTGACGGTATCTCCTGTTTCATACAAAACAATTTCCGCTGGTCCTAGTTTTCCAACTTTGACCAGATATTGGTCATGATGGGTCTGAATGTCGACACCTAATTTTTCCAAAGCGTACAGATGCGGGCGTACGGTGCGCGCGCCTAATTTACAGCCTCCGGCTGCTGGCAAGGAAAAAGACTTAAATAAGTGAGAAAGTGGTCCTAAGAGCATCAATACACTGCGGGTTTTCATGGCTGCTTCTAGGTTTAAAGACGCTAAATTTAGCCTAGCCGGCGGTTGGATTTCCAGATCAGCTCCTTGCCATTTTATGAGTACCCCAATACTGGTTAAAACTTCTATAATACGGTTAACTTCTTCGATTTTGGGGACGTTTTTTAAGACTGTTTTCCCTTCATTTAAAAGGGAAGCGCACAGTAAGCTGACCGCGGCGTTTTTAGAGGTGTTAGTGACTGCCGTGCCGTGCAGTTTATGGCCGCCCTCTATTTTAAAGTTAACAGATTTGTTAGCCAGGGTAATAATCTGCCGGTTAAGCACCGCGCTGATTTTGGCCAGCATTTCCGTGCTAAAATTTTGCTCGCCTTTTTCCATGCGTGCTACGGCGCTTTGGCTGGTTTTTAGACTTCGCGCGAACGCGGCTTGGGTAAACCCTTGGGTTTCGCGCAGTTCAGAAATAAACTGGCCAATCCGGGCTTGTTCTGATATGACCTGATTTTGAGGCATATATTATCATGAATGATATAAATATACTATATTTTAGCACAATGTTGTTGATATTGTCAAAAATTATATCATATATGAAAAAAGCAGTCCTAAGGACTGCGGTAAGTTTAGCGGCCACAGCTTAATGAAGTCGCCAGCGGACTTACAATTAAAAATGAAATATCTTGGTAAACCAATGCTCCAAGTATTGGGTTTTGTTATTGGTTACAAACAAAACAATGAGGATAATGAGATACGTTGCGTTCAGTATCAGCACCCGCAGCAAATCATGCTTAATAATCTTGTATTCTTCGGCATGAGTCGAAACAGGTTGGTGGCCGGATGTCGGGCACGGGGGAGTGCTTGTGTTTTTTAGACATAGGTGATTAAAATTTATCAAATACTCAGCTGGCTTATTATATCACTTTTTAGGCATTGAAAGCAACTGCCGCGAGTGCTACAATACTTTCGATATGACTTTCGTTTCTCCAATTGTGCTTTACATAGCGCTGGTTCTGGGCTGCTTAAATCTTGTGATAGCTGTCTTTTTACTATGGGAATATAAGCGCCTCAACCGTTTGCGGAAAGAATTTTTAACCGGCAAAAACGGAGCAGATTTGGAAGCGGTAATTTACGGTCTGCGGCAGGAACTAAATGCCTTGGGTCAACAGCATCTTACGCTTGACCACACGCTGGCCGTCCTTCAACAGGAATTTAATTTTGCAGTCCAAAAGATAGGGTTAGTCCGTTTTAATCCATTTGACGATGGCGGCGGTAATTTTAGTTTTTCTTTAGCTTTGCTCAACGGTCATAATACCGGGGTAGTAATTACCAGCATGCACGGACGGCAGCAAAATCGGATTTATACCAAACGTATTCTTTCTGGAACCTCAGAAACAGCCCTGACCGAAGAAGAACAGCAGGCAATTTTACTGGCGAATCAAAAAACAAAACTGTCAACCTAAGAACTTAATCCTGCCCCGCGGGGCGCAAAGAAAGGTATGTATGGAAAAAATGATTGACGATAATATGAGTGCTCAGGCTGAAACAGTAGTCGGACCTTCGGTCAAGATTCAAGGGGATTTAAATTCTGAAGGAAATATTAGAATCGAAGGCCAGGTTACGGGCAAAGTCGAATACGTCCCAAGGGGTTTATGTTAACCAAGGAGCAAAAATTGCCGCCGATATTATTGCTGGAAACGCGGTTGTGGGGAGAGGTGCTGGGTAATTTTAAAATCAACGGCCATTTGGTCTTACAGAGTACGGCCAAAATTACGGGCGATATTGCCTGCGCGATTTTGCGGGTGGAAGACGGCGCTCAGTTTAGCGGCAAATGCGTCATGAACGGTAAAACTCCCACCGTGACTTCGGCGAACAAAAAGCCGGTCAATGAAGAAATAATCGAAGAAGAGTAGTTTTAAACTCATAACGAGTAATTGATAACTGATAACTTACAGTTGTCAGTTATAGTTATGAGTTATTAATTATCAGTTGTAGCACCCTCGTGTATTACTACATTTTAGACCAAGGATCACTGCCTATAGATAAATTTGAAAAACTGCAGACCGAACTTCAAGGTTTGTTGGCGGAATTTAAGATTGCAGGAGAAACTTCCCGGGTAACCCCACTGCGGTCGGTAACCGACCTGGTTGATACCGCCAGCCAGCGGGGAGTGCGGACATTGGTGGCCTGCGGCAGCGACGATACATTTAATTTAATGCTGGCCGCTTTAAAAGGGCGAGACTTTACTTTAGGATTTATTCCCCTGGATCCTGAATCTTTTTTGGCCAAGATTCTGGGGGTGGACAGTATTTACGCGGGCGTTAAAACCTTAGCCGCCCGCAGGATTGAGCGGATAGATTTAGCCCGGATTTCCGGAAATTATTTTATCAGTTATCTGGAATTTGGCGTAATGAGCTACAATATTAAGGCTACTGGTTGGTTTTCGGGATTAAAACTCCTGTCCAACGAACCCCGGCCTTTGGATATTCGCATAGATGACTCCTACAATATTAAGATAGACGCCTTAGGCGGTTTGGTGGCCAATACGCGGTCGAATTCCGGCCAATCAGAAGTTATTGCCAATCCTACTGACGGCTATTTGGATTTGTTGATTATAGAAAAGTTGAGCAAGACCAGCATTTTAAAATACAAGGCTGATATTGCTTCGGGGTGTTTGGAAAAAGTTCCCGGCACCACGGTAATTAAGTGTAAAAAAATTCAATTTTTACAACCTCAGGGGTATAACCTGACGATGCTTGGCCGCATAGTCGCTAAGTTTCCCGCAGTGGTGGAAATTATTCCTCAACGGTTGCGCTTGATTGTAGGCAGAAACAGGACTTTTTAAAACTTTTACCGCTCTAAAATTTCCAAGAGCGGTTTTTTAATTCCCAACAAAACTGATTGACCGGGTCTTTGTAACAGTTCACAACTCCAGTTGGTCACAAAGCCAATTTTTTTGCTGCGGAACTCGCCGCAAAAATTGCCTTGTCTTTGTGACTAACAAACTGGAGTTGTGAACTGTTGCTGGGTTTGGCTTGATTTTTATTGGGATTTTAAGTATAATTAGTGAGTTATGAATCTTTCTAGCCTGTCTTCTGAACTCAATATGTCAGTCCAAGAGCTTCGCGCCAAGTCTCGCGAGAAGGGTTTTTTCATTTCGCCTCGGGCCAATAAGATTGATAATTTTTTAGCCAACCAGATAAAAGATGCCTTTACTCCAAAAAAAGCAGTAGTGGCAACAGCGGTTGCCGCCGAGCCGAAAAAGATCAAACTGCCTTCTTTCATAAAGGTTCGGGATTTTGCCGCTTTGTTACAGTTACCGGTAGTCAATGTGATCAAGGAGTTTATTAAAAATGGCATTATGGCCACCATCAATGAAGAGGTGGATTTTGAAACGGCCAGCATTGTGGCCACTGACTTGGGTTTTGAGGTTGAAAACGAAGCTGACACAAGCCAAACCGAGTATGGTTTAGGTTTTTTGCAGGAAGTTTTAAAAGCCGAAAAAGAAGAAAATTTAAAACCCCGCGCGCCGATTGTGGCTATTATGGGTCATGTTGACCACGGAAAAACCACCTTACTCGATACCATTCGGAAGACAAAAGTGGTTGAAGGCGAATCGGGGGTATTACTCAACACATTGGTGCTTACCAAGCCAAAAAGAACGGTAAAACAATTACTTTTTTAGATACGCCCGGTCATGAAGCTTTTTCCGAAATGCGCGCCCGCGGCGCCAACGTTACCGACATAATCGTTTTGGTAGTTGCCGCCGATGATGGCGTGCGCCCGCAAACCGTAGAAGTGATTAATCGGGCCAAATTTACTAATACACCGTTGATCGTGGCTATTAATAAAGTCGATAAACCGGACGCTAATATTATGCGGGTTAAGCAGGAACTGGCCGGCCAGGGTGTGTTAACGGAAGAATGGGGTGGTAAAGTTATAGCGGTGGAAATTTCGGCTAAACAAAATAAAGGCATAGATAGCCTGTTGGAAATGATATTGCTGACGGCAGAACTGGAAAATTTTCGCGCGAACCCTAACGGCAAAACAATAGGAACGATTATCGAATCAAAAATCAGCCAGGGCAAAGGCTCTACGGCTACAGTGATTGTCCAAAACGGCCACTTAAAAGTTGGTGATATTATAGTTGCCGGTGCGGCTTTTGGCCGGGTACGCAGCCTGGAAGACGAAACTGGCCGTAAACTGAAAGAAGCCGGGCCATCGATGCCGGCGCAAATTTCTGGATTGTCGGAAGTTGCCCAGGCCGGAGACATCTTGCAGACTGTAGCGACCCTGGATGAAGCTAAACAAATTGCCTCGACCATTAAACGCAAGAACCGGAGCCATCATCTTTCCAGCAAGCAATCCTTGCAGGGCGATGTAGAGAACAAAACGCTTAATTTAATTTTAAAAACGGACGTAGCCGGATCTTTGGAAGCTATCAAGCAATCTATTGCGAAATTAAAAAACGACGAAGTGCGGATTAATATTTTAAGTGAAGGCGTTGGCGAAGTTAACGAATCGGATGTGTTACTGGCAGCTAACTCCAAAGCCAGTATTCTCAATTTTCACAGCAAAGTGAATCCCAAAGCCGTGAACCTGGCCAAGCAAAAGCAAGTAATGATAGATTCTTATGACGTAATCTATGAGCTGATTGAAGACGTAACCAGCGCGGTGATTAAAATGTTTACGCCGGAACTGGAAAAGCATTCTTTTGGTAAAGCTAAAGTTTTGGCAATTTTCCGAACCGAAAAACTGCAAATGATTATTGGCGGACGCACCGAAGAAGGCGAAATCCGCAAGAATGGCCAAATTGCCATTTGGCGCGAAGACGCCGAACTTGGCCGCGGTGAAATTACCGAACTCCAACAGAACAAATCCACGGCCAAAGCAGTCGCGGCCGGCAATGAATTCGGCATGAAAATTAAGACGCAGGTTAAAATCAAAGAAGGCGACGTGCTGGAGAGTTTTGAAGAAAAGATTAAACAAAAGACATTGTAGCCTAAGGGCGGACACGCGAATTATGCAGATAAAATCAAGCTCTAGAGAATATACCCTCTAGAGCTTTTTAATTAGGTAGTTCGCCCACCTGCCTCGCTGGCAAGTCACGTTTAGGGGCAGAGTTATGACACTATTGATGAAAATGGGTATTTAGATTATACTATTGAGTTGTATCCGTTATAATAACTATATGAAACCCGTAAAAAAAGATACTAATCGTATTTCTAAGGTTAATTCTTTAATCGAGCATGGACTGGGGCCGGTTTTGCATGAGGAACTGGAGGGGCAAAACGGGCTGGTCACCATTACTAAGGTAGAAACCAGCCGCGACATGAAGTGGGCCAAGGTTTGGATCTCTATTTTGGGCGGCGATGATGACAAAATTTTAAAATTTATCAATGCCCATATTTATGAAATCCAAGGCGGTTTAAACAAAAATTTTAAAACTAAGATAATACCGCGCCTACAGTTCTTTTTAGACACCGGCCCACGATATGCCCAGCATATCGAGGAATTGGTGAAGAAAGTGCATGAGGAAGAATCGTAATTCGTTTATTGGCGGCGCGGCGCGTAACGGTAAATGTGTAACGGCCGAAAGACGTAAAACGAACAACAATACGCGCAGCGCTGCCAAATACCTCAAAACGCGATATATTATGGATAATTTAATTCAAGAATTTAACACAGCTAATTCGTTCATTACTAAAGCTCAGCGCATTCTCCTGACCATGCACGAACGCATGGATGGGGACGACGGTGGAAGTCTTTTGGCGGTGGGGCGGCAGTTGGAGACAATGGGGAAGCAAGTGACTCGAGCCATTAAACGCGGCGTGCCTCCCAGTCTGGCCTTTTTGCCGGATAGTAAAAAGATTCAGGACGATATTACTTCATTAAATTTTGATCTTTTAATTATGTTTGGTTGTTCCGTGAAAGAACGCTGCGGCAGCGAGAGTATTGTCCATTTGGCCATTCCGACGATCAACATTGACCATCACCCCGACAATACCCATTATGGGCAGGTGAACGTAGTAGATCCTTCTAAATCCTCGGTGGCGGAATTGATATACGATTTTTTTGTTTGGAACAATTGGCGCATTACCAAAGATATTGCCACTTGTTTGCTGACAGGAATCATTACTGACACAGGATCATTTAAACACAGCAATACCCAAACTTCCACGCTCAAGGCCGCGGCAGAGCTGATGTATAAAGGCGCGCTGGTAGATAAAATTATCCGGAATACTTATAAGAATAAAAATATTAACAGTTTAAAAGCCTGGGGCAGGGCGTTTGAAAATTCTTATTACGACGAGAAGCGTAAAATTGTTTATTCGGTAATTACCGACCGCGACCTGCGCGAAATCGGGGAGCTTCCGCAAGCCGCTTTCGACGGAGTGGCGGAAATATTAAATACCGTTCCGGAAGCCAAGTTTGCCATGTTTTTACGTCAAGATGGCAACGTAATTAAAGGCAGCCTGCGCAGCGGCAATGAAGGTATAAAAAATGTGGATGTTTCCAAAATCGCCCACCTGTTCGGCGGCGGCGGCCATAAGCAAGCTGCCGGGTTTTCGGTAGTGGGGAAATTAAGTAAAGATGAACGCGGGAAATGGAAAGTGACATAACTGATCACGGATATAAAAACACCGGCTATGCTCGGTGTTTTTTTGGATCATCTGTGCTATTTGCGTATCCGCGATCATTTCTTCATTGCTTCCGCGGCCCCAATTAAATTTTTAATTAACCCGTCTATTGCTTTTACGTAAGTTAGGTTAATTAATTCTGATTGTTGATTAAAGGCTTCGGCGACCGGACCGAATAAAACTGTTTCGCGAATGTCGTACATGGCAAAATTGGCCATGAGAGGGCGAAGCTGTTCAACTACGCGGGCCGCGCCAATGCGTCCGTTGGAAACCCCGACCAAACCTACCGGTTTGTTGTTGAATTCCGGATAGAGCCAGTCGAAGGCATTTTTCAAAACACCCGGCACGCCATGATTGTATTCCGGGGTCACAATTATAAAACCGTCGGCTTTCTGGGCTATATTGCTCCAGGCTTGGACGTTGGGATAAGGATATTGTTTATTAAGTTTGGAAGGTTCCACCGCCGAATCCATAAACGGCAGTGGTAATTCTTTAAAATCAACGAGCTGGCTTTCATACCCCGCCTCTTGCAACTTTTTGACCATAAACCGCGCCGGATAAACGCTCCAGCGTTCATTACGCACACTGCCGAGGATAACGGGAATGGTAAGCATAGAAATTAAAATAGTAACCCAACAAATTTTCCCTAAAGGAAAATTGGCAAACCAACTGCTAGTAATAACTAAGCTGTTCCTTGCGGGGCCCCCGATCCGCCCGAGACGGATTGGGGAAAGGGGCAACAATCCGAACGTAATGGAGTCGCGTCCGACGCGGACGGAATGGAGTGAGGATTGATTATTTCCTTTTCAGGGCCCCCAATTTTCCATCCCTAGAAAAAAATCATAGGGAAAATTGGGGAAAGGGGCAACAATCCGAACGTAATGGAGTCGCGTCCGACGCGGACGGAATGGAGTGAGGATTGATTATTTCCTTTTCAGGGCCCCCAATTTTCCATCCCTAGAAAAAAATCATAGGGAAAATTGGGAAAAGGGGCAACAATCCGAACGTAATGGAGTCGCGTCCGACGCGGACGGAATGGAGTGAGGATTGATTGACCCGTGGTGCCCGGGAGAGGATTCGAACCTCCAAGCCCTTGCGGGCGCTGCCACCTCAAGGCAGTGTGTCTCGCCAGTTGCACCACCCGGGCAAATTATTTTTGCTTCACAATTATAACTGAAACGCTGGTACAAAACAAGAGGTGCTAATAATTGTATAATCTGCTACTATACTCAATAAGGCTTACCAACTTCAAGTTGATTCTCCCGTTTTTATGAAGCAGTTTCAGCGCACAATTGAAAATTTTACTTGTGAGCGCTGCGGCGCCAGGGTTATTGGCAACGGTTACACCAATCATTGCCCGCGCTGTTTATGGAGTAAGCACGTGGATATTAATCCCGGCGACCGGTCTTCTCCTTGCGGCGGCCTGATGGAGCCAATTGGTATAGAAATAAAAGGCAGTGAATATATTATCTTCCACAAATGTCAAACCTGCGGCCGCACTAAACCCAACAAAACTTCACCGCAAGACGATTTTGACGATATTATAAAATTACCGCCGCTAAATTTGTAAAGGCTTTTGATGTTGCGGCTCAATTAGCCGGCTTGCAAATTAGTAACTAGACATTTTTATTTCAGCGCCGCTGGAAAGCGGTGATTAATCCCGGCGACCGCCTTCTTGCTCATCTAAATTGGGGGAGCGCCGCGGAATATTGGAATCTATGTGCCCAAACGAAAATTCGTCTTCCGTCGGCGAATAATCTGGCGAGGTATTTGCTTCCTCTCTTTCCAGGTCCGCCAATTTTGCTTCGTCAGTTGCCGCAGGGCGTCTGGCTGTGAACTGCCAATTGAAGCGGTTTTCTAAAACCTTAACCTCATTACCTTTTTGCAAATACCAGCTTATAAATTTAGTCCATTGAGGTTTGTCTTTTGGCAATTCCAGCAGATTAAAATCTTTAATATTATTATCGCGCAGATATTGTCCAAGCGGTTTTAATTCTTCTTCGTTCAGTATGTAGTAAAGCTGTTTTTGAAATTCTATAACAATTTTTCTTAAGATAGCAATATGGGCAGAGTCTTCATAACCGGCAGATTTAAAATAACCTTCCATAAATTTGTCACCCCAAGCGCCAAGATCGGAAGGGCGTCTGAGTAAATGCTGTTTAAAATAAGATCTCGCAAAATTGGCCGCAAGACCAACTGTAGTCGGCGCAACTTGTCCATATTTATTTTGGACTTCGTTCATAACCTCGGAAACCATAGCTGGCAAAAGGTCGACTATACGCGCTTCAACCTGCTGCTGCTTTGTGTCCTCCGAATCCCGTTCATATTGATTTTCACGTTCCATAGCTTTATGCGTCTTTAATTGTTCATGTACCAACTAAGTACTTACCTAACCAAAGTATAACAAAAACACACTTGCTAGTTAATAGAAGTGTTGTTATCAGCTATGGAACCAGGATTGGGCGGAGGTGGTCGGGAGTTATGGATATGAGGTAAAGCTGCTGGATAGGTTCTTGATGAAAGTATGAAGCTAATACATTACTGAGCGGAGGAAATAAGGTTTTGAACATTTAGTACATCACTGATGAAGATCTCGTTTTTAGTAGTATTGCTTGAAATATCAATGACTCTGATTTTGCCTTGGTAGTATTTAATATATCCCGTTATGGTCCCAAGCGGCCCGTCGCCATCTGAAGGCAATAAGATATAAGCCGGTTCAGGCTGGCTAGGAATCCAATTCTCAATTACATTGAGATTTTGGTCCAAATTAATTACTGTCTGATAGTCTTCTAAAGAATGGTCTTGAGGAGGAGACACTAAAAATGGCCAAGTTAGAACCATCGCTTCTTGCTTCAGATAAAACGCAAAACCCCCTTTCGGGGGGTGTAAATTTGCGTTGGAGCGGGATAATGGCTGGGGTTAGAACTTATTGGCAGGATAAATCAAATTGGTTTTATATTCCGGAGCTGTCATTGGAAACTGTAAAAATCAATTAATCCTTTAAATACCTAGCATATTTATACCCTCCCTGAACGCCTTTTTTGGAAAGCACAACTTGCCATAATTGAGTTTCCCTCGCTCTAAAGAGCCCAGCACAGCAAAGTAAATAATATTTCCACATTCTGAAAAACTCTTCATCATAATCTTTTTTTAGTTCTGGCCAGTTGGTCTTAAAATTATGATACCACGCCATTAAAGTTTTATCGTAATCAGCACCAAAATTATGCCAATCCTCCATAACAAATAAATTTTCTATGGAGCCGCCAATTTGCCTGATCGAAGGCAGCGCACCGTTTGGAAAAATGTATTTGTTAAGCCAAGGGTCTGAATTATCCTGGCTGAAATTCTACTATCGGACATTAAAGTCAAAGACCAGAAAGTTCAACAGATACAGTTCAAACCTGCATTTCAGCGGATGTATTTATCACCTAAAAATCTTGATTTTGTTGCTTGGAGCGGTCTTAGGGACGATTATAGAACTATGGATTGGGGGCAGGTAATTGGAAATTACGGTTACACCGCAAAGCAGCTGGATAAATTTTTGGTAAAAGCTTAATTTGAAATTTATAGCCCTGTTTTTCTAATCGTAAGGCTAACTATTTCCTATGAAAGTAAAACACTGAGGGTTTAGATACATGTACACATAATATACACGTAGTAAAAATATGTATAAAATATTGACTTTTTTATACACGTATGCTATCCTTACTTTGATATTATTAAGTGTTACTTTATGGCTAAATTTGATAAAAATACGCCCTATAACCAGTTGCCTCATTTACCTCCAAAAAGGGAACTTGAAACTAAGCAAGTTCTTAAAAAGACCATATCCGCCAATAAAGAGTTGGCTAATATGGCTGGTTTTTGTAAACAGCTACCTAATGAAGCAATTTTTTACCACTCCGCTTTTTTAATTAAAGAGGCAAAGGATAGCTCGGAAATAGAAAACATCGTAACTACAAATGATGAACTATATCAAGCACTTGCTTCTGGTAAAATCACAACAGACCCAAATATAAGAGAAGTTCTGCATTACATAGATGCACTTTGGGAAGGCTTAAAAGAAATGAAAAATACAAAAGTATTAACTGTCAGGACTTTCGTAAAAATTGTCAATACAATAAAAGAAAATAATCAAGGTATCAGGATTCATCCAGGGACTAAAATACAAAATGACAAAACTAAAGAAATTATTTATACACCCCCGGAGGGTAAAGACGTTATTGAGAACAAACTTAGAAACTTAGAAGAGTATATAAATAAAGACGATGATGTTGACCCGCTTATAAAGTTAGCAGTTCTTCATTACCAATTTGAAGCCATACACCCATTCTCGGATGGTAATGGGAGAACTGGCAGAATAATAAATATACTCTATTTAGTTTTTAGGAATCTCCTAGAGCATCCCATGCTATTTTTGAGCAAATACATCATTAATAATAAAAATGATTATTATACAAAATTAAGAAATGTAACAGAACATGATAGATGGGAGGATTGGATTTTATATATACTACAAGGAGTTGAAGAAACATCAATATACACAAAGAAAAAAGTGTCTGAGATTCTTGACCTAATGAGAGCAACCAAAGAAAGAATAAGAAAAGAAGCTCCTGGAATTTATTCTAAAGATTTATTAGAGGTATTGTTTCGGCAACCGTATATCAAAGTTCGTTTCTTAGAAGAAGCTGGTATTGTAAAGAGATTAACGGCAGGAAAATATCTAAATAAATTAACAACTATGGGGATATTAAAAAAGGTAAAAGTTGGAAAAGAAAATCTATATGTTAACCTTGAGTTCTACAAAATATTGAAAAAATAAAACCGCTACTTGCACCAAAGTCAAAATTAGCAAAGCCCAAGTTAAAGATACCAACTTTTTAGAATATTTATCGCTACTAACATTAAATTTGTTTATTTCATTTACTAGCTGCTCTGAGGCTGTGGCGTTTTTTTTCTATAGCTCTACGAGTTAGTTCTGCCATAACAAAATTGCTAACTGAACTGTTTATATCCGCATTCTCTAATTTAGCCTCCAGTTCTTCTTGGCTGTATTCTTTTATTGGTTTTCCGAGACCAAAAGGCATAAGTTTTTGATTATAATGCTAAATAATTATAAGATTATATAATTTTGACTTAAGGCCTTATTGAGCGTATAGTACATATAGATAGTGATTATGCGGAAATAAAAAGTGTGCGGCAACATGCCCTATATTCCGCCGGGAGGTCAACCATGCTAAATACCACAGGCAATTCTTATAGTTAGAATTGTCTTTTTTATATGCGCGGTTTAATAATATGAAAGAAAAACGCCTTAACCAATCAGTAGATGTAGCTAAAAGCTACCGCAGCCTAGTCGAAAACATCAGCGACTATGCTATTTTTATGTTGGATACTCAAGGTCAAGTTTTAAGTTGGGACCAGGGAGCCAAGCTCCAATTAGGATATGGTAGAGAAGAAATTGTTGGTAAGTCTTTCTCTCTGTTTTATACTCACAAAGATGTTAAGGCGGGGGTTCCGGCCTTCGATTTGTCAGAAGCCAAGTTGTTTGGACGTCACATAGATGAAAGGCACTATGTGAAAAAGGATGGCAGTGAATATTGGGGAACGGCTGTTTTGACCTCCAGTGTAGATAAAAAAGGGTCTCACTATGGCTATTCTATGATTATGCGAGACGTGACAGAAGAAAAGAATCTCCAGCAGATTATTATGCACCGTTCCACTCACGATTATTTGACCGGTTTGCCCAACCGCAGAATTTTTGAACAAAATTTACTGGAAGCCATAGACCAGAACAAGAAAGGCAGCTTGGTAGCCATCCTCTTTTTAGACTTTAATAATTTTAAGCACGTGAACGATCAACAGGGTCATGGTTTTGGGGACTTGGTGTTGGTGCAAATTGCGACCAGGCTTTTAAAGGGTATTCGTATTACCGATATGGTTGCCCGTTTAGGTGGTGATGAATTTGTAATTCTAACATCCGGTTTTACCGACGTACAGGATATTAAAAGTTTTGCTAGTAAGATTTTAAGACTTTTTCAGGTTCCTGTTAAAATTGGTAAAAAGTCGGTAAAAACAACGGTCAGTATTGGCGTGGCTATCTATCCTACTGACGGCAAAAAAGCTTCGCAGTTGTTGCACTATTCCGACATGGCGCTTTACGAGGCAAAGAAAAATGGCGGTAATCAGTTTTGGCTTTATTCTCAGGATTAAGTTAACGAACGTGGAAAGGAAGAATTATGCAGTACGATTTTGATGATTTTTTAAATACTATAAAGTATCTTGATCAGGAAGATATTCTAAAGACTACTCATCAGCAGCAGCTGTCTTTGAACAGGTTTTACCCCAGGTATACAAAGGAAGAAAGGCTGGATTTGCAAAACAGTCTCCAAGGTTTTTTATTTTGGATAGAAACTAAGCAGCATCCGCCCGGCATGAGCCACGCCAATTTTGAAAAACTCAAACCCATCTGCAAAAATCTCATAAAAAAACACCAACTGGAACCAGCAGCCCTGGAACTGTTTACCTAACAAAAACACCCAAATATTAGGGGGCGTTCGTTCCGTGTGGAGCTCTTAGGTAGTAGCAACCAGAAATGAAATTGCGCGGATTGGAGAGAGTTTTTACGTTCCAGAGTTTGCCCTTTAGGAAAATAGAAATTTGGTTAGAAATGGACGGCTTATTTTGGGTAGTTTTATTTTACCCCACAAGCCTTCACACTATAAATTAGAAATTAATCAGCTTCATCTCTAGCGATTTGAAATCCTCGTCTGCCCTCCGGGTCAAGTTTAAATCTTCCGACCCACCGATAAGCCTTATAAGCCGGCACTTCATTTGTGTATCTTTCGCCCAAGTCCATTATCCGTCGTTTAAGGTCTGTTAACTGTCCCGGAAAAGCAAAATTTCCTGTTTTTCTCGCTTGTTGAGCATAGGACTTAAACGCTTGGTCAAAATCGGACAGCAGTTTTTTCATTTCCTCAATTATATCTTTGCCCGTTTTTTCGTTCTGCTTGGATAGGTCTATGCTGTTATACCGTGTCAATAAAAAATTTAAACTCCTTTCCGCATCATCCAAGTCTTTTTCGTCACTGATAAACATTTCAGTAGGCATACTGTTAACCAAAGGCACATCATTTTCAGCCATTATGGGAAAACAATCTTCATAAAGGCTCGGGTCAATGCCCTGCTTTCGTAAAATATCTTCGCCATAGGCGATTTGCTGTTGTCTTTCTAATTCTGGGTCGTCGTGTGATTGCATAAAAAAATGATTGCGATTTATCAAGGTTATTATATACTTTTTTGACTTTTGTTTCTATTCTCCTTTCGGGTAAGACAAAATCCATCCAAATCAAACAAAAAACGCCAGCATAAACTGGTGTTCTTTGTGGAGCGGCTTAGTCAAGGACGTCAGAACTGCAATAGTGGAAATAAACGGGAATTTGAAGTTTCCGAACTTCGTGTTACAAGGGCGAATTTAGGGTTTTATCGGTTTATAGGGGCTTGGTAAAATAGTGTTTACTAAGGATTTTCCCGACCTTCTTTCTTTTCCTTTTCTAAAAGTGTAATTTCCTCTTGGATCTGTTCATCGCTGAATTTTAGATCCTTTTTATACCAGAGCATGTTGGCTTGTCCGAAACTAAAAAACCTATTTATTTTTAGTGAGCTAATTTTATTAACTTCCTTAAGCAGCAGCCGGACTTTAATT
Organism: Candidatus Doudnaibacteriota bacterium; assembly: GCA_963788395.1. Lineage (GTDB taxonomy): Bacteria > Patescibacteriota > Doudnabacteria > UBA920 > UBA920 > CAIVSE01. The sequence continues at coordinate 30,947 of CAWBGV010000028.1, forward strand.
CTTAGTTTGACCAAGTCATCAACGATTTTTGGGTATTGTTCTTTGATGCCAGTAAGAGCTTCGACAAAAAAGTCATTTCCATTTTGAGGGTGTATTGCGTCTTTGCTTCCTTTCATCCGTTTATAAGCTGCGTATTCAGCAGATATTATTCTTAAATGGTGATCTAAGCCTTTGAGCTTTCTAACTTGGACATAAAATTCATTCAAAAGTTCGTTGTTATAAGTTTTAAAAAAATTTATCGCTGGAAAATCATAAAATTGAAAATCTTTAACAAATATTGCTTGTGGATTATTATTTACCGACAAAAATTCTTCAATCAACTTTGTATTGTATGACGAAACGTTCAGCCATTCTAAGAAAAATATTTCGGCTTGTCCTAAAAAATCCCTATACTCTTTGTTAAGCGAAAAAGCCTTTTCATATCTTATAAGCAAGTAAGGCATTAATACCGAAATAACCAAGGCAACGCTGCTTATTAATACAGGCAGAATATCTTTCAAAAAATCTAAAGGCCTGCTTTGTATTAAATGTGGGGCTTGCTCAATAAATACCATTGTTTGGTTTTACTTTCGGGTGTCTAAGGTTAATGCTCGCAACGGCAGATTCGCTTTATCGATTACCCATACACACCCAGTTCCCATATATTCGCCGGCTGAAAATATATAGAGTTGAGTAGTAGAGTCGGTTTATAAGTCCTTACAGAAACACCGCTTTGTAATAGCGGTGTTTTATATTTCTATAACCGTAATTTCTTTGATTTTATTGAACTGCTTATCTTGAGTTACTAGCGGCAACTCCAGCATGATGGCAGTTGCGGCTATGGCGGCATCCGGCAGGCCGAGGCCATAAATTCTGCGGCATTGGGCGGCCACGTCAGCGATAGCATCGTCAAATGGGACGGAGACAAAAGTTTCTAAAAAGGTTTTTACTTTTTCTACAGCTTCAGGGCTTAAGGTTTTAAGCGACAAAACTTCTGCTGTAGTTATTGAGGATATAATAAAAGCCCGGCCCTCTTGGCGCCAGGTGGTTAGTTGATCCAGAATTGCCGGTTCGCCATTGAGATACCGGATTAAGACGTTGCTGTCAAAAAGCATTTATTTGGCTAAGCGTTCTAATTTAGCAAGCCTGGTTTCCCAAGTCTTGCGGATTTGTTTCTGATAGGCTAAAGCGCTTACCTTTTTTTTGCCTTTTAAAATGCCGGCAACGTTAAGCCAGCTCTGCGGCACAGGGTAACGCATAGTTTCTAATTCTTGAGGGGTTATAATTCTAGCTTGTTTTAAGGTTGTTGTAGACATATAATTGTAATTTCCTTTCTTTTATAGTAGACGATTGTTGGGGGGAAGTCAAACAAAGTTTATAAAAAAAGCCCGTATAAGACACAGTGTCTTATACGGGCTGAGAATTCAAATACTGGATCTGTTGATCAAGCCGTAGCGTTTTCTTGTCCAGGGGGAACCTTTTCCGCCACAAGGTTCAACTGACGCCGTTGCTCAATTGCTCTGGTCAGTAAATCTCGCGCCGACTCAAAGTCAGTCATTGCCAATTCACCTGCTAACAAGCAAATGCGTTCTGACTCGCCAGCGTGCTCCGCTGGTGTTATCCGTTGAAGTTGAGAACAGAAAGTGGCGATCTTTTGCTGTCGTCGCCTTTCTTTCTGCTCGGGAGTTTCGAATTGGACTGAGGGTGCCGGCGGCAAGGATTCCCGTTCCAAGCGTTTGAGCTCTTGAATTTCGGCCTCGCGCTGCTTCCGTTCCTTTTTAGCCATAGTCTTCCATTGCGCTTCGACAAGCTTCTGCAATTCCATCACATCCGCAGCGGCCAAAAAATAACGGAGCTTGGCCACGGGACGGCGTTGTGCCCGCATGTCCTTTTGGTATTCCAGGAACATGAAATACGGGGCTTTGTAGGAGATGGAAATGCCGCCGATTGCCAAACTGAGCAAAAGGTAAAGACAGCCGATGACCAACTCTTGCGGCCTTTTGAAATTCTTCCTGACTTCTTGCAGGTAGTCACGATAAAGCTGCTCCGCATTGGTATAGAATTTGGCGGCGGCCATCTGTTGACTTACGGCATATGACCTCGGCGCGGTGAAAAAGAAATTGCGAAGGTCGGGTTCTGTCCCTTGCTTGTCTATCCGTTCCAAATGCGCGCCGCTCAAATCATATTTAACAGTGGACATCCTGAGTCCTGCCTCTACGTGATCAGGGTCTGGGATGCTGCCGAAGATTGCCAAATACTTCGGCTGGTTGACCACATGCTCTGTATGCCGAAGTTCCGCTAATGTCACGCAGACCACGTCACGGTGGCTGGACACTATAAATTCTGTTAGCGTCATTTGCGGCGTGATATGGTCGGTGATATGGAATGGGACAGGGAGACGGAACGGCATATCAGCAGCAGGGTTGGAGACAGGAAAAGCTTTCTCGCATCCCGTTGCCAAAGTGTCGTCCATCCTCACTGCTGTAGCGTAGATACCTCGCGATTGGCTCTGTTTTGCGAAAATCTGAACGGCACTCAGCAGAGGTCGGGTCGAAAAGATTTTCCCAGCTGCCCAGTAAACAAAGGGGTGGATGTGAGCCAACGCGAAGCAGATGATGGTAGCAAGCACGGAAACCGCTCCGCACTTGAGAAGCTTGGGCTTCAGCCGGTTGATGCGGTCGTAGTCCAGTTCAGGTTTGTTGCGATCCATGAATTTCCTCTTTTCTATTGTCAAAGCGCGGTTCTTTTTTGGCAGCCGCAATCCAAATAATCCTTTAAGGGATCAAGGAAATATAGCATAAACAGGCCTTTCCGTCAACCTTAGCCGATATAGCGTGGACACTTTTATAGACACAAAAAAGCTGTTATAATAACAGCAAGGGAATCCAGCATTAAAAATAGTCTTATTTTATGGAAACTAAACATAATGTCGGCGAACACTATAAAAATTTAGAATCCCATTGGGAAAGCACCGACTCATTAAAAAAATCACAAGCCAATTATGATTTGGCCACTGGTTTGCGAACTGAAGCTACAGCAGAAGAAGAAAAGGCCGCAGAAGAAATGATGACCGAAGCCAAGCAGGAATTGGATAAAGTCCAAGGAGAGTATGACACAGTCATCGCGCAAGGCAAGGAAATCGGCGACCAAGAAAAAAATATGGAACTTTGGCTCGAAGCTTACCAAGAACACTATGAATTTTTAATGGGTCAAGCGAGGGAATTAAAACAAAAAATCGATCTTTTCAAATCTACTTTGCAATCCGACAAGCTTTTAAGCCAAGCAAAGGAGCAACCGTTGCCAACTTATGTTTCGGAAGAAATTACAGATGAAGTTGGGCGCAACCGAGTCCGATATCTTTTTATGGAAATGTTCCAAGGCGCATATGCCAATGCCAAAGCAGAAGGATCCTCACCACACGCGGTTTTAGGCACCAGATCAAATTGAATCTTTCTGGCAACGCGCGGTAAAACGCTTCCAAGCCGAGCCTAAAAAGGCAACACCTGTGAAGGCGCCGGCAGGCTGGACACCTTGGCATAAAGAAAAAACGGAATAACTTTTTTCAGACAATAAGAAAGGGCGTGTCGGCAAAAATACCGGCGCGCCCTTTTTTTGGTTACGGTCACATCACGCGACTGGTCGGCAGCGCTTCAGAGACCAATTCTTCCATTTCCGGAGTTTCTCCGCGAGCCGGAAGTTTGCGTGAAGCGAGAATAAGGTCTTTCAATCGTTCCCTCTCCTTCAGAGGCAGGAATTGTTCAAGGCCGTCGACGGCCTTTAGTCCAGCCATCTGATTGTTAAATACCCTTACGCCGAAGGTTCCTTGTAGCACGCCAAAAGTCGTCGGCGGATTTTCAAACTGTTCAACCGTAAATTTCACCATTGCAGCACCTCCAATTTTATTTGTTTGCGTCTAAAGAATAAGACTTCTTATAATATATCTTTTTATATGTTTTGTCCATAGCCTTAAAGTTCGGTGCTTGACAAATAGCCTTATTTATAGTAAATTATTAAGTTCCAGTAGTTAGAAAATCACAATTAAAAGGAGGGGCTATGAGAGAAGGAATTCTTGACCAGCTTCCAAAGACGCTTACCAAAGAAACGGTCGTGCTCGTCGTCGGGCCTGACCAATACCCCGGACTCAACCATGTCAAAGCCCTCATTCAGGATTTGAACCGCGAAGAGAAGTGGATCAGAGATGAATTTCGCACTGACGTGTCCGATTCGCAGGTTTCCAATAAGGTGGGTATCATACTCACTTTGGTTGGCACCAAACACGGCTCACTTAGTAATGTCCGACGAGCGGCAAAAAACCTCAATGCCTGCTGTCCAAATCAGGCACTGACTATCGCCGAAACGAAGGATATCCTAACGCGGCTCGCTGACCTCCGTAAAGGAGTCGCTCCGCCGCAGACCCTACCCGGGGCGCATAACGGGAACGGCAGCCACCCTGTGCCCGGCGCGGGCGAAGGGCAACGGCTTGACCGCCTACGGACTTCTGCTCAAGAGTCGAGCAAGGAGTTTATCGCCGTTGTAACCCAACCCCTACCACAACCCGATTCGCCGACCACTGCCGCACAGATGACCGCGTCAGCAGAGACGGGAGAGCCGGAGGAGTTGGATGCTGCATTGACAGCCCTCGACACATTCGGCTCCGCTTTTGCTGAAGCCCAGGATGCAGTCCTTATGGTCGGTGACCGGCTCAAAGCCGTAATGGCCGAACGGGACCAATTCCAAAGGCAACTGGCAACAAAGGATGGTGAAATCGCCGACCTGCGTAGCCAACTCGGCAAGACGGCAGACCTCACCAAAGAGAATGGAATTCTCATCGCCAAGAACAAGGAACTTCAAACAGAAGTCCAACGCCTTCAGCAGGCTTTCGACAACCTCGAGAGCCTGATCAAAGGGGCGCGGAAAAAGTAGGGTGAAACCTACAACTTGCAGCCACGGATCGCAGTTTGATCCGTGGCTTTTTTAATTCCATTAGTATTTTCCAGTCAAGAGAATATACTGAAAGTAAACGCCGCACCGTGAGTTGTTAAGGATTAATGGTGTTTAATGGTTTTCCAGATTTCTCTCTTAGCCTCGTTCATCTGTTTGGCAAATTCGTTGTCTGAAAGCGCGAGGGAAATATCGTCCAGCTCTTTTTGCGTCCGTCCTGGGGCAAGATATTGTGTCCAGTTTTCCAATGTTTTTAATTTTTCATAAGGCGTGAGGTAAATTTCGTATTTTTTCTTCTGCTTGCCTTGGTTATCGGTGTATGTGGTAGGGTAGGCGCACTGTCGATGGAAATTCAGGTAGGTATTAAAGTGGCTTGTATACCATTGGTTAATAGCCGGAGCAAACTTTTTAGGAATGTAGCTGTAACCATTCCACTTGCGGATAATCTTGTTCTTGGTTTCGGCCAGCCCGTTGTCGTTGCTATGTCTGCTTCTGGATTTGGTTTGTTTGACTATTAAGCGTTCCAGCAAGTCCGCTACCTGATAGTTAATGTATTCGCTGCCATTGTCGGAATGGAAGTTTAAAATTTTAAAGGGAAATTCGGTTAAGGCTTTCTCCAGGGCCGGTATTAAAAAGTATTCGCTGATACCCTCCACGCAAACTACGATTTCCCATTGGGTGACTTCATCAACCAGGTTAATATGGTATACGCCTTTCTGCTTGTCCAAATCCCCCTGATGCACGGAATCTACCCGTAAATAGCCTGGTTTGCCGTAGGGCTGGGGTTTCCTGCGTTCCCCGATGGGAACCGTAACGGGATTGGTTTTAGTGTAAGTCAAAGCTTTACCGATATACCTGTCAGTACCACGCAGATTGTAAATGTGGCCTAAAGAAATATTTTGCAGGCGGACAAACTTTTCATCCTTAAACAGATTAAACATCCGCTTAAAAATGTTTTGTAAAGCCTGCCCAGTCGGCCGTCTGTGGAGATTGTCGGTTTCAGCCAAAGTTTCAATGTCGGCTTCGGTGTAAACTTTGGTAAAAATATTCCTTTTGCCCCAATCGGAAGACACGGTTAATTTTAATTGTCCCTTATCACGCTTCCTGCCCAACAGTTTTTTAATCTGAATCTTGGAATAGCCGGTAATCTTCGCCAGGTAGTTAATGGTAATTCCTTTTTCCTTTTTTCCCAGCTTAAAGTATGTAATCTGGTTAGTTTGTTTGGCTATCCAGTCATAGACCTCCTGTTTACCCTGGGCCTGGAGCTGTAAGTGGCTGCTGCCCTTTAAAAAATCCTCCATTTGATTTATGCTAACTGCACATGAGTCGTTCATGGTGATGGTCATAACTCACAGTGTAGCGACTCGTGTTTTTAATGCCCAGCCTGTTCTATGTCCGAATTTCAGTATCTTTCCCATTGGAAACAGGGAGAGCCCTCAGTATCCTTTTGTATTGTAAAATACTGGGCTTTGACATTTCCCTTTATATCCTGTATAATTTTAAGTTCCTCAGGCCTACCCAGACGTATCCTGAAGACAAAACTTGAGATTGCAAATTTCCAATTTAATAGGAGGCTTAAATGGCTTCAGAGCTCACACAAAGCCAAACGGAAGTTTTTGAACAAGCCAAACAATCTATAATTGGTGAGCTCGATGAGGAAACCCTTAATTGGGATTTCTCAAAGATGCTCGATCAGTTAAAGACAACAATCGCCAACAAAAGTCCTACGGAAAGCGGGGCAACTCGCAATGCTGTTCGTTTCTTTTGCCGCCACTACCTGAACATGAAAGGCGAAGCATTCAACGAAACTCGGCGCTGGCTGACTGGCGAAAAGTCCATGTCATCTGCAGAGATTCAGCTCGTGCTACGCACATTGAAAGCTCTCAACGACGGGACTTTTGTAGAACCAGATTCCAAGCCATCGGCGTCCGAAACCGAATACGACTCGTGCAGGGAGTTGGCGGCCGCAGTTATACCAACTGTCGGACAGCCAATCACCCAGCCAAAACCAGGCGTAGTTCGCAAGCTCATCGACCATACGATTTCGCTGTTCAACTCGCTTGTCGGTTTAATTGTCGAATCTGGTGTTCAGCCTTCCGACGTGTTTGACGGAGACCGGATGCAGATTCGCGGTGCGTTGCAGAAAATTTGTGACGCATTTGGTATCAACGTGGTTTTTCCCGAGCCCGATGCGGCTCGTAACCAGCCAGTGACGAGAGACGACCTCTCTAGTTTAGGGCTAACTCTTACAGGAAAGAAAAGGAGATAGAGTTATGAGATTCCAGATGAAAGTTACCGCCTTCCACATGGTCGACAACCTCGCCACCGGTCTCTACGAGAGTGTGGGTCAGCGCCTGATGGAGCTGATTCGCAATTCTCTGGTTGCCAGCATGGCCGATCCGAACGTTTGGGAACCCAAGCGGGCGAAGATCGAGATGTCGATTATTTCCAACCACCCGCTTTCACCCAGCAAGAATCCAGCACTCATCATACTGGACCATGGCTGCGGCTTGACTGATCCGGCGCTCGAACGCTACTTTAACTGGCTCGGCACTCCCTTGAGTCAGCTTCGCCAGCACAGTAACGGTTCCTATGGCGGTGCTTCACAAAAGGGCATCGGCCGTCTGGCAGCACTCGCTCTAAACGAGAACTGCCTCCATGACGACGTGATGACCCGCATCAAGCACGGATACTACCTGCTTACGCGGACGTCCAAGACCGGTAATGTTCGTTTCGTGCCGGTCATTCCCGAAAAGGCGGAGACGGAACAGGGTTTCGATACCGAACGTTTCATTTCCTCAACCTCGACGGAACTCGGCCCGCTTAAGAATCTGCAAGGTTCGTTTACGGCAGTGGTCATTCCGACTCCGGTTTTCAAGAGCCACGCCGAGATTTACGAGGCGATCAAATGGCTCCTCCCGCGCGAACAGGATAAGATGTTCGATCTTCAGATCGGCGGCAAGGCATTCGGGCCACCCCCGCTGGAAAAGGAGATTAATCTTTCCTTACAAGACGGCCGTTACCGTGCCCGCCTCGGTGTCGGCAATACCGACAGCGACGGCGTTTGGCTCTGCGATGATGAGACAGGCTTTCGGGTCGCGAGCTGCCAGAAGCTTGGCAGACTCCTCCCTGATCCGCTTTGGTATCCCGACCTCGTCGGAGATATCTTTGCGCCAAACCTTCTCCGCCATCAAAACACCGCCCGTAGCACTCTTGCCAAGGAGTTTACTCGCAAGGGCAATAAAGAGTGGCAGCGTCTGCTGATGTTCCTCATTCGGGACGTCTCACCGCAGGCCAAGCAACTCATTGAACGGGATTCCATCCGCGGCAACGCCGCCGAAACCCTCGATGAACTGGCAGAACTGTTCAACGATCGTTTTGGCCCACCTGACGAATCGGATCACGGCGATGGCCCGCACAAAAAGCGGGAACCCAAAACCCCTGAACCCGGCGGCAATGGAGAGGGTGGTAATGGTGACGGAGACGGCGGTGAAAAGGAGACCGATCCTGAACGTCGCTATCGGCGTCACATCGCTATCAAGGTGCGAGACGAGGTCTTCTACCTCTATCGCGGCCAGACCCTGCATCCGTATGTCTTTGCCCAAGTCAGTCCCAACAATCCGAAGATGATCTTCGTGAACGTGCGGGGCGGATATAAGGCGCTACCGGATCAAAAGGCGGCCCGTCGTGAGCACTGTTTCGTCCAAGTGCTTATGGCAATCGGCACGAGCAAATTTCCCTCTGATCGTTACCAGGCAATGCTGTTTGCCAACGAGGTCAGGGGCGAGTTTCTCAAGTAGTAACGCTCTGAAGCACAAACAAAGAACCCCACGATCATTTACTGGTCGTGGGGTTATTTTTATCGCCGAAGTTATTGAAGTAGCGGAAAGGCTTGCCGATGAGGTCGGACGGTGGATCGGCACTGACCAGCTCAACGGCCTGCCGATAAGCAAGCAGTGTGCCAATCTCCCGATCGTTTTCAGCTAGCAAGTCAATAATACTGTTGATGATGCCGCCTTCGCTCGCCAGCTCGGTTTCCAAACGAGCCTTTTCCATCTTTGCCGTCTGCTCATCCTCGCAAGCTCCGAGGCTTAAGAGTTGGCTGGTCATGGAAAGCTGTTCGGTTTTCTTGTCCCGTTCATTCTCCAAGTGCTCTTGGATATTTCTGACCGCATCGCTCCATTGCTCACGTCGCCGGAGTTCTGCGCAGATTTGATCGAGCGTTGTATTCAGCCGGACTTGCGGATTAGGTTGTCCGTGTTCAAGTTGCTCTGCCAACTCAGCTACTTGCGCTTCTGCGCCTGCAACTAAATCAGCAGCTGCACTATCGAGTTGCTCAACTGTGTTGAGCAGTTCGTCGACAGCCTTTGACAACTCCTTGTTGTCTTGACCGAGACCAATAGCCCTAATGAGACTCACTATGGTTTCGGCAAGCAACCGTTTAGATTCGGTATCAGCGGTTCCGAGCTGTAGGTGTGTTGCAAGCTCGTCTTCGGTATATTGAACCGCGCGGGAGATCTCCCGCGGATTGCGCAGTTCAACAACCTTTTGGGTGGTTTCAACTGGTGTTGGCGGTTGGCCCTTTTGCGGTTCCATCACTATCCTCCTATTCAAGTTTTCATATTATTATATGGGTTTTTCGCATTGTTGTCAACCTTTCGGTATTTGCCATTTTGGCTTGACAAAAGCGGTTTTTGACCTTATAATTTATAGTTCTGTCAGGAGATTTTTTCTTGCGGAAATGTTTTTTGAAATAAACCAAGGAGGCCTTATGGAGGCTACTAAAGAGCAGGTCATTCGACTATTCCTGACGTTCCTGTCGCGGTATGTCCCCATCGGGCAGGCGCAACTGGCAACTTTTAGGTGGACGAGGATTGGAGGCTAAAATTTGGTCGGAACTGCAAGTTCCTTCCGAGCATGGCTGGCTGATCGAACGCAACAGGGAACGAGCGAGTAATCTCATCATCAATCATCGCTACGGCACCCACAACCAACTCCGAACTTTCGATCGTATCCTAGCCGGATACGGCGAAGATCGAGAATTCATCGACGCGTTCCATTTGGATTTATGCGGAACGCTCTGCAACACCGCCATTGAAAACTTTTCGCCTGTATTACCGCTCCGTGCTCAAAAGCACAGGCCGGTGTTTGGCGATTACAGTCTGACCAGCGTCGCAATTTAACGTTGGAACAGTGGCCAAGTTTTCGTGCGCGCGCAAAACGCTTGTTCGGTTCACAGGCAAATGACCTTCACGATCAAATCGTGGCACAACAGCGATGCGTGCCTGTCAGGCAGACTCGCCGGCATTTTTCAAGCCGTTTGATTCAGCCAAGGCCGCCAAGCGGGAATTCGGCTTGCTCATTGAGTTGACCGAATTATTACGCATGCAGCAGCTACCATGGATACCAGTGGCTGTTGAACGTTATATCTACGTCAGCCGCTACAAACGCCGACCCTTCCGGATGCGGACGTATTTTTTCCGTTTCGGACAGCAAAATGCAAGCTCCTCGGAATTCGCCTTTGCGCAAGCCTGGGTGAACAGTAAAACGTTCTTTGCTAATGATGAAGCATTCACTGAAGTCAAAATGCCAGTCGTTAGTATCACAGTTCCACCAACTACGAAAGGAATCGTTACGCATATGGAACAGACAACGCCGAAACTCATCGATTTGTCAGGATACGTGGCCGTGCCAAAACCGGAATACGACCAACTCCTGGCCGACAGCCAACAGCTCCGCGCCATCCGCTCCGCACTCGAAGGTGCGATGGTATCCAATACCCACCCCGCCCAGCCCTCTTCGACTTCCCCGCCTTCGGTTGAGCCGCAAGGGAATAAGGCTGGCCGAGTGCGAAAGTCCTGGGACAGCTTCACCGCCTGCGAGCAGATCGACTTCACCATCAAGGCTCTGGAGTTGCGGCTGGCCTTAGGCGGTAAGTTCACCGGCACAGAAGGCACCGCCGCGTGGGAGAAGCTGCTCAAAGGCACGTTTGGATACTACAATCCGAAGCTCGGTCGCAGCACACGTGCGACCTTGGCTCGCACCAGCGGCGAGAAGTTCCGCCCCGAGTTCGAGGAGCGGATCCGCAAAGCCTGCGGAGACAAGGCCAGCCTTACCTCGACCGCCTCGCCAAGCTGTAACGCCAGCAGTAGCAAATCATTCGTAGCAGGAGTTCCCAGTGGACTCCTGTTTTTTTATTTACCCATATTTAGACCGTAATTCTGTATATTTTTGGGAGTTAAATTATCCACATTTGTTCAGCTAGACTTTAAGTGAACGATAGTATACCATAAGAATATGCCCGATTATTACAATTTGTATGAGTATCAAAGTGGCAACATACATATCATACCGAAGGGTATGTATTAGTTCATCCCGACGGCAGCACCGACCGCATTCCATTAGATCCGGTAATTTTTGACATGATCCTTAAGGCTATCCATAAATCTGCATTAGAACAAGCGACACCAAATAGCAAAGCTGCAATCACCATTAGCCTTTACACAGAATCTCTGAACGAATATATCGATTTAGAAGTCTTTAAAACCGAAGGCCGACAGCGCAGCAAAGCTGTGTTTGATGTGTTATGCAGTAAGCAGGCAGTCGAGCGGTATAAACTGGAACTGGATGATAAGAAAACATTTTTTAAGGACAATTGGCAGTCCAAGATGGCGATAGAAGCGGACATTCCGGCCTACAGCGTTACCTGCTCTGTAGTGCCGGCAAAACTGACTGCTTTTGTGGAAGAGCGGTTTAAATTCAATAAAGCCTTTTACGAGCAAGTCAGCTGGACATATGGGCAAATCATTAAAGTTATTGAAACTCATTTTAAGGAGCCGGTAGAATTTAATCCGGAGCTTAACAATATTACGTGACGTTGTTGGCCAAACTACAGGAGTATTTTCAAAGCGATATTCGCGCCACCTTATTTGAGGAATTAACGTTGCCTTTTAAAACATTATTTTTCCATCAGCACGAGATTACTGCAATCAAACAGGATGTTAAGAAAATCACCGATCCCATGCATGACAACTTGGCTGGCTTGCAGCGGATTATTGACCTGTATAGTTTGGACCAGCCAAAAGATACTAACTTTGAGCAGTTGGAAGATTTTTTTGGCAAATTTACAGAAGAGCAGTGGCCGGGGGCGTTGCCAAAATAGCTTAGCCAAGCCATCACCAATTAACCCTTATAAGACGCTAATTTTCCGATTCCTCAATCAAAATTGCAGTTAACAAGGATATAAAAATGCTTTAAGGTCAGTGTGAATAAGCCACCTTGGAAGTTACTGCTGCATGTGGCCGAAGACGGAAAAGCCACTTGTTCAATATATCTTCTTAGCCCCTTAAAGGCATATGGATTATTTGAATACCCATGGCGATTGTAGGCTATATACCCAATCAGGCAAACATTTGACTACAATTTATTGAAGAAGAAAACGGCCAGTCGTCGCGGCCTGCCATGCCAATGGAAGTCATCTCGCCACAGGCTTACCAGCAACGCTTAAACAAACTTAATATCTACTTAAAAAAACTAGAAAAAGAGGAAAATGAAAAAACCGCCAATAAAACGGCGGTTTTTTGTTGTGTTTTTTTAATTTCCACTTTGTTTAAGAAAATTTTGTCTGCGAACCTATAGATACATTAAACATTAATCTACAATCGTATGACAAAATCATTACGAAAAAATGTGCAGCTGGATAATCCGGCTGAAGAAAGTAGTAGCTATTTTTCCACGCATGACCTTGCATGCGCCGGAAGCTTATCGATTTGCAGGCTTTGAGCTTCTATCTGGCTCAGCAGGAGACGATCCACGAAGATAAAATTTACCTTTCCACTCGCCGAGGACAAAATTCACAGAACACGCGTAAAAAAGTTTTTGGGGATGGTGATTTTGGAGAAGGTTAAACATTCCCAAGGTTATTTCAAATGGGATCAGGCGTTGAAAAATCAAATTATTCTCGGAGTAGAGCCATGGAATTGACCGACCAACAAATCGAGAAATTCAGAGCTATATAAGCAGCAATTTGGAATTGAGATAGCTATGAAGATCGCAAAAGACCGCGGCCCAAGCTTATTCAGGCTCCTGGTCTAAAATGTCTATAAGCCCATAAGAGGAGGAGTATAAAAAGCGAACCTCGGCTTTCAGGCGAGAGTAAAATCTAATACCATTAAATTGATTATTATGGAAAACAATTACTTTAATTTTACCGCTTCACGTCATGATGACGAGCTCAGCCATGTCCAGGCCTACCATTAAAAAGGACGATGAAAAGAAAAATCATAACCTCCTCTGCGAGTTGTCGGCTTATACCGATGACTCGCAGTTCAACATTAGTTATAACGCGCCGCATCGACCGGCAAGTCATATATCCCTACGGAAATTGCCACGCTGTTTCCACAGGAAGATGTTATGGAAATCGGCCACAGTAGCCCTATGTCTTTTTACCATGACGCCAAGTTTGATGAAGAAAAGAAGGAACATATTATTGACCTGTCTAGAAAAATAATAATCTTCCTGGACCAGCCGCACAATGACCTATTAACCCGGTTGCGCCCGTTATTGTCCCATGACAAAAAAGCCATCAAGATTAAAATTGCCGATAGATCCAAAAATGCCAGCTTGCGCACCAAGAATATTACCATGATCGGTTTTCCGAGCGTGGTGTTCTGCACAGCTAGCTCCAACGTTGATGAGCAGGAATCCACTCGTTTTTTCTTGCTGAGTCCGGAAATAAACCAAGAGAAAATCAGACAGGCTATTTCTCAAAAGATTGATAAGGAATCTAACCGCGCTAAGTTTATGGCTTGGCTGGACGAACTGCCAGAACGCAAGCTTCTCCAGCAGCGTATCGCGGCTATCAAGCAAGAAGCTATAACGGATATTAAAATTATAGATCCTAAAAAATCAAGGAGCGATTCTTTTAGTGAAACAAAATGCTGAAATCAAGGCACTCAAGAGATATTGGCCGGCTGCTGGCTTTAGTTAAATCGTTAGCGTTGCTGAACTTATGGTGGCGCCAAAAGGAAGGCTCAAGCATTACGGCTAACGAAGATGACGTCAATCAGGGCTTTGCCATTTGGAATAAGATTGCGGTTACTGAAGATCTAAATTTGCCTCCATATATTTATAACCTATTCCAAGAAGTCATCTTGCCGATCTGGAGCACTAAAGAAATTTCTTACATGAGCCTAGAGGGACAAAAGGAAGGCATCAGTAGACAGGAAGTGCAAAAAAAGCACCTTGAAGTCTACGGCCGGATGCTGGATCCAACCAAACTAGTTAAAGGAATTATTCCCATGCTGGAAACGGCCGAACTTATCACCCAAGAACCGCATCCTATGGACGGCCGTAAGATGCTGATTTTCCCTACAGTGGAGTCCCATAGTTCTAAACCGAAAATGAGCGAAGCTAAAAAAAAAGAGGCGGCTATAAAATTCATGACAGAGAATTTTCCCGATGGCCCGGATCCGGAAACTATCATTCGGGAGGCAGGACTTTAAACCAAGCACAACGGGTGAAACGCTTGATTGATTAATCGATTAAGCAAACCTGACGCTGTGCCCGCTATGGCCACGACTAAAAATCCTCATCGCACAGTCACTTTGGTAGGTTTTGTCAGTTTTCTTGTTTGCCTCTTGCTTATAACCTAAATCAGCAAAAACCTACTACTGTTAAACCTACCATCCTTAATTATTTCGGCAAACAGCTATATGGGAATCGACTGTGTATCAGGCTAATCAATAAAGTTAGTTAACCGCTGTGCTCTTAAGTGAAACAATTATGCCAAAACCAATAGCAGACAATTTATTTCGTCTTGAGACTCGCGAGCTTCAGAGGTTTGGATATTTCCGTGGCTTTAAGTGCGGCCAGATTATACTGCGTCACGGCAATTATAATTTGCCTCTAACCGTAGAAGCTGATTTTGAGGAAGAATTTGCCGAACCAAAAATTTTCCTGTCTTACTGGACTAACCGTTATAAGCCTAATGCCAAATATCATAATTGTGAGATTCCGGTGGTTACGACTCCCTGTAATTTAGGCGGTAAGCGATATTGGTTTCTCTGCCCGTTGTGCGGCGAAAAAAAGCCCGAGTGCTATATCTTCATGACGGTTATCTTGGCTGCGTCCGCTGCCACCAGCTGACTTACGAGAGTCAAAAATTAAGCGGCATCTGGAAAATTGGCGGCAAAGGCATTGGCTTCTCTGAGCTTGATCGTATGAAAGAAAACATCGGCAGACAAATTTATGCCGGCAAACCGACTAAGCAGTTTATAAAGTATAAGATGGCCGAAGTTAAATCGTTCGGTGGATTCATGGGCACGGCTTGTGCCATTGATGCAAAATCGGGCCGAAACGCAGCGTTTTGGGCTAAAGATGGGCAAACCTTGGGACAAGTTTGGCAAAAAGGGCAAACAGGGGGCAAAGTTGCCAAAAGAGCCAAACCACGGTAATATAGGCACGATTTAAACTATCACCATTAAATTTCTATTATATGCAAAATAAATCTAACGCCAGTAAGTATATTGAATACTGCCGCAAGTCCTCTGACTCGGAAGACCGGCAGGTGCAATCAATTCCGGACCAACTGAAAGAATTGATGCCTTTAAGAATTGCGCGGCAGGCTAATGTTATAAAATCTTATGGTGAATCGCAGTCAGCTAAAAAGCCCGGCCGCCCTTACTTTAACGAAATGATTAAAATGGTTGAGGACGGTAAAGCTGATGGCATCATCTGCTGGAAAATAAACCGCCTTGCCCGTAACCCGATTGACGGCGGGAAAATCCAGTGGCTGCTGCAAACCGGCAAACTCAAATCCATCCTTACGCCCGGCAAAGAATACTTACCGACTGACAATGTTTTAATGATGGCTGTTGAGCTTGGTATGGCTAACCAGTTTATATTAGACCTAAGCAAAGACGTTACTCGCGGCATGAACACTAAGGTGCAAAAAGGCTGGCGGCCGGTTAAAGCGCCGCTTGGTTATTTAAACGATCCGGTTGGGTTGCGCGGCGAGAAAAGAATTTTTAAAGATCCGGAACGGTTTGAGTTGGTGCAGAAAATGTGGAAGCTAATGCTTAGCGGTAATTATACTATCCGCAGGCTTCGAGACGTTATTACCAACGAGTGGGGTTTAAGAAGCAGGCAGAATAACAACACGTTAAGCTTAGGCGGCCTATACCGAATTTTTACTAACTCCTTTTACTACGGGGAGTTTACTTATCACGGCGAAGTCTTTCAAGGCAAACACGAGCCTATGAATTAGTAAAATGGAATTTGACCGAGTGCAACAGATTTTAGGCAGAGCTGGTAAGCCCAGGCCAAAATATAAGCGGCTACCATTTAACGGGCTTATTCAGTGCGGCGAATGCGGCGCCATGATTACCAGTGACGAGAAACTTAAAACCATGAAAGCCACAGGCGAAATCAAATCTTATATTTACCATCACTGCACTAAAAAGAAAAAGATACTGCCTGTTACCAAAGACCAATTAAGCACGAGGAGCTGGTTAAGCAGGTTAATGCTTATTTAAATCTCATAACCATCCCCGAAGAATTTTTGCACTGGACCCCGTGAGGTGCTTAAATCAAACAACGAGCAGGAAGAACACGACCGCACCCTTATGTTGGAAAACCATCGCAAGAATTACGACTCATGCCTTAAGCGCATCGATAATTTAATTAACCTGTATATTTCGGGCGATAATGCGGATAAGGAGCTTTTAACCGAGGATGAGTTTAAAAGTCAGAAAAACGGGTTAGTGGCTGAGAAAGCGCAAATAGAGTCACAGATGCGGCAGGTTGGCGAGAGGTTAACGACTGGATGGACTTAACTGAGAAAACGTTTGAATTTGCGACTTATGCTAAATCTTTTTTTGAAAAAGCGGATTTATGAGCAGAAGACTGACATTCTGCGCGCCTTTGGTCAGAACTTTGTGTTACAAGGCGGAAAACTTGATATTACCTTGGCTAAACCGTTCTTGGTTTTGAAAAATGGGCTAACGGAGGCATCCATTCAAATGGCTATGTCAGAACCGGCAAAACTCTTGAGACCTCATCGGAAAAAACCGCCCTTTAGAGACGGTTTTTTCACGTTGGAGCGGCTAACGGGAATCGAACCCGTGTCCCTTCCTTGGCAAGGAAGAGTTCTACCATTGAACCATAGCCGCGTTAGGTTTTATATATTATATAGGTAACAAACAAAAGATTCAATCCAAATTGTGTAACTTAACTGTTCCCATCCGGGCCCTAAATTTTCTCGCCGTTTCCAAATGGAAAATTTGGGGTAAGGGGCAACACCCCGAACGTAACGGAGTGGCCGCCGAGTAGGCGGACACGGAGTGGAGTGAGGGTTGATTGACTGTATCTTTTGGGGCCCCCAATTTTTCTAGCAAGGAAAATTGGGGAAAGGGGCAACAACCCGAACGAACGGAGTGGCCGCCGAGTAGGCGGACACGGAGTGGAGTGAGGGTTGATTGACTGTATCTTTTGGGGTCCCCCAATTTTTCTAGCAAGGAAAATTGGGGAAAGGGGCAACAACCCGAACGTAACGGAGTGGCCGCCGAGTAGGCGGACACGGAGTGGAGTGAGGGTTGATTGACTGTATCTTTTGGGGTCCCCAATTTTTCTAGCAAGGAAAATTGGGGAAAGGGGCAACAACCCGAACGTAACGGAGTGGCCGCCGAGTAGGCGGACACGGAGTGGAGTGAGGGTTGATTGACTGTATCTTTTGGTGCTCCCCAATTTTTCTAGCAAGGGAAATTGGGGAAAGGGGCAACAACCCGAACGAAACGGAGTGGCCGCCGAGTAGGCGGACACGGAGTGGAGTGAGGGTTGATTGACCCGTGGTGCCGGGCCCCAGAGTCGAACTGGGCACGCCTGCCTCTTCAGGGCAGCGCTCTACCGATGAGCTAGCCCGGCACGTCGTCGCACTTTATTCCGGCCTACGAGAATGAATTAAAACCAGCCTCCATAAAGTGTTCCTCTTCCCCAAATTCCTTTTCTCTATGTTTTTTCTTCGCTTCGCTTCGAAAAAACTAAATGTGAAAAGCAATTCGGGGTCCTGCCAATTTTCCATCCCAAATTCAATTGGGAAAATTGGGGCAAGGGGCAACACCCTGAACGTAACGGAGTCGCGTCCGACGCGACGGAATGGAGTGAAGGGTGATTGACCCGTGGTGGGCGATAAAGGATTCGAACCTTTGGCCTCCTCGGTGTAAACGAGGCGCTCTAACCAACTGAGCTAATCGCCCCTACTTACCCAGGAGGCTCCGTCTCTTTTAGAATTCCAGGTGCAAAATCGAATTGCTTAGAAACTATAGCAAAAAACCGGTTTTTTGACAACCATCAAAGCTCTTCCTTAAACAGCCTTGGATGAAGCTAAAAAAAGCTTTCCCTCATATTTATGAGGTAAAATGGCAAAAAGGGCTTGAAAAAACCACTTAAATAGAGTATAATTATATTCAGAAAGTGCTATAGCGGCACTCTTTTTTATTGCCCGTAAGCTCTAGCAACTTTTCTGGTCACTTAGTATGTACTTTAAAAGTTAAAGTCTTATTTCCCTTTAAATTAAGGGAAATAGGGGAGAAAGGAGTTTGATTCAAAGAATGAAAGCTCTTTTTACCCTTAAGTCTGCCATAAATCAGAACATGGTCTTTGCGACTATCATTCTGATCTCGTCAATCTCCTTGGTTTATCCGGAATTGGCCTTAGGCGCAAGCCTTCAGACGAACGGGCAAAACACAGCCAATCTAGTATTTGAAATCAAAGATCCAAATCAAATTCAAGATATAGTAAGTCCAGATGAAAATCAAAATTCATTAGCCTATAGTACTATTGTAAAAGCCGATCCGTTAGTGGTTGATTTACAGAGTTATTTAGAAAAGAACAATTCACCCTTAGCGCCTTACGCGGCCCAGATAGTCCAAATGCCGCGTTGGGACGACGCCTTAGCCATTAGTTTTGTGGAAAGCAATATGTGCGTCCACCAGATTAATTACAATTGTAGCGGTATGGGCGGCGCTCCCGGCGATCCAACCTGGCATAAGTATTCAAACTATATGGATTGGTTTAAAGATATGACCAACCTGTTGAATGAACCGCTGTATGCTCAAAAGTATACTACTTTTGCTCAGATGCGCGGCGTGTATGTCCAGCCCGGTAGTATCCAATGGGTGCATGGGGCCGAAAAAGTTAAAAGTGATTTAGTCGCCCTGCAGCAGCAAGCTCAGGCCGAACGCGCTCAAATGATAGCCAGCTATCAGACCGAGCTCGCCACTAACTCCAGTGTTACCCTTTTAGCTGATACGCAATAATTTGGTTCCCCCGCCGCAAGCGGGGGACTTTTGTTGATTAATTCTTTAATTTCGATTAAAATATAAAAGCTTTTTATCTGGTGCAGTGGCGAAGTGGTAACGCGGCGGTCTGCAAAACCGCAATGCATGGGTTCGATTCCCATCTGCACCTCCACGGGTCAATCAACCCTCACTCTGCTTCGTCCGCCTCGGGCGGACTCCGCTGCGTTCAGGTTGTTGCCCCTTACCCCAAATTTTCCCTGCTGGAAAAATTTGTGGGCCCCGATGGGAACAGCAAAAGCGGGGCAAAAAGCAATAGGCCCGAGTGGCGGAATGGCATACGCTATCGACTTAAAATCGATCGCCCTTACGGGATTGAGGGTTCGACTCCCTCCTCGGGCACCAAAAATTGACAAATATTTTCCTAGATGTTACAGTTGTTTTGTTATTAATTTTTTGAGGAGTTGAACCAACCCCGTCGCAGCAGCAATTTATTTCAAAACCGCAGCAAGTCAAATCAATGGCTTAATTAAGTGTAACGAATTCATATTTGAGTTCGTTATTTTTTATTTTTAGCGAATGGGCATTAGCGAATAGCGAACAGTGCTGTAATACAATTGCCTATTCACCATTCGCTACTCACTCTTTATATGACTACTAAAACCGCATCAAAAAAGAAGAATGGTTTCCGCAAATTCTGGCGTTTGGGTATTGAAGAATACAACACCCAAATGTTCGACATCTCGCCCGACGGCGAACTGATAGTGCGCGAAGGTAATTACCAGTACAATGTTTTTGATATTGTCAAAAAATACGGCACCAGCACCGAAATTATGTTCCCGACTATTATAGAAAACCGGGTGCGGGACTTAATTGAAACCTTTAACGCCTATATTAAAGTTTTGGGCTATCGCGGCAAGTTTTATTACCATTACGCCATGAAGGCCAACCAGACCAAGGAATTTGTCTTGCCGGCCGTGGCCGAAGGCGCGAACTTAGACGTGGCCAGCGCCAACGAGCTTTTCCTGGTTAAGCGAATGATAGAGCAGGATAAATTTAACGCCAAAATTCGCGTTATCTGCAACGGCCCGAAAACCGAAAAATATATTAGCCTTATAGAAGAGCTGCGCGGCAAAGGTTTAATTGTGGTGCCGATTATCGAAGACTACAACGAGCTGGAACGCTTGGCAAAATTTAAAGGCGAAGTCGGGATTCGGGTAAATTTGGATATTAAAATCCAGGCTCATTGGGACAAGCGCTTTAACCGCTACGGTTTTACCGAAGAAGAACTCTTAAAAATTGGCAAGGTTAGAAATTTATCTACACTGCATTATCATATTTCCAAACAGATTGAAAGCGTCCAGGGCTTTATTAAGCCGCTAAAGCGCGCTTTAGCTCTGTATTCTCAAATGAAGGAAAAAAATCCCGGGCTCGATACGCTGGATATTGGCGGGGGCGCCGGCGTGCCGTTTGAAAAGAAGAAGCATTTTTACAGCGGAAAAAGTTTAATCCAGCAAATTGTCAAAACCGCCAAGAAAGAGTGCGATAAGCTAAATCTTCGCCACCCGAACTTAATTGTTGAATGGGGCAGCTATGTAGCCGCGCCGGCTCAGATTACGATCTATAAAATTTTGGCCGAAAAAAATGTAGGCAATAAAGGGAATGTTAAGTGGTACATTATCGACGGCAGCTTTATGAATGATTTAATAGATACCTGGGCTATCCACCAAAAGTGGCACGTTATCCCGGTCAACCACATGAACACCAAGAAGATGGAAAAAGTCTGGCTGGCGGGCTCCAGCTGCGACAGCGACGATAAATATACGGCCGGCGGGGAATATGTGTTATTGCCGCGATTGAGCGAAACGGATGAATTGTATATTGCATTGCTGGATACCGGCGCCTATCAAGATGCCTTGGCTTCGCATCACTGCTTGCTATCATCACCAGCCAAACTCATTGCCCAAAACGGCGAAATCAAAGTTGCCCGCAGGCGCGAAATTCCAGAAGAAATAGGGAAGATGTTCGGCTGGTAAGATCGCGGATGTTGGATTCCAGACAAAATTAAAGAGACTCCTTTGCCGGAGTCTCTTTAAAAATGTTTATTTTACTTCTTCCACTTTCTCTTCTACAACTTCTTCTTTTACTTCCGTCGCAGCTTCTGTGGTTGACTTTTTGGGCGGCTCAGTCATGGCTTTCAGTGAGAGGCCCAGCCGGTGTTCGGCCGGTTCAATAGAGATAATCTTGAATTCTTTTTCTTCGCCGGGTTTCAGGACCTCCTCGGCGTTTTTAATAGCTTCGTGGGAAAGTTCCATAACGTGGGCCAAACCCTGGATATCTTTATCTAATTCCACAAACACGCCAAACGGCATAATCTTGGTGACGGTACCTTTGACTACTTGGCCGATTTGGTACTTTTTGACGGCGTCCAGCCATGGATCATTTTGGAGCTGCTTCATAGAAAGCGAAACACGGCCTTTATCTATAGAGATAATCTTGGCGCGGACGCGCTGGCCGACTTTGACAATATCGCGCGGATTTTCAATGCGTTGCCAGGCCAATTCGGAAATGTGGACCAAGCCTTCCAGCTCGCCAAATTTTAAGAATGCGCCAAAGTCTACGACGCCGGTAATGGTGCCTTCTACTATTTCGCCAATTTTGAGTTGGCCCAGGCGGTTTTCCATTTCCTTTTCGAACACGGCTTTTTCGCTGACGATCAGTTTTTCCTCGGCCGAGTCGGCGGTAATAATCTGGACATCAAACGGTTGGCCAACGTAGCTTTGCAAAACGGAAAGAATTTTATTCTTGTCGCCGTCTTCCACGCGGGGATAGTGTTCCAGCGAAAGTTGGGAAACGGGCAAGAAACCCATAACGTTGTTAATCGAGACCATGAGTCCGCCCTTGTTGGCTTCCAAGATTTTGCTGCGGACGATTTCTTTACTTTCCATCTTTTCTTTTAAGGTCTGCCAGACGCGTTCCTGGCCGGCTTGGCGCAGGGACAGTTCAACAATACCTTCTTTGTTTTCCGGCTCCACGACCGAAACGAAAATTTTGTCGCCGGGCTTGAGCGAGTTAAGGGTTGCTTCGTCATCGTAGAGTTCGCGGCCGCGGACTACGCCGATGCCGTAGCCTTCTAAATCTACATAGACTTCGTTTTTGCCGACGGAGATTAAAGTCCCTTCGACCATGTCGCCGGTCTTAAGCACTTTAATATCCACGCCGTTCTCTATGAGTTCCGCCATGGTCTGCGCCTTTTGCGCGGCGGGAGAAACGGTTTGGACGGTTGTTATTACTTCTTCGGGCATCTTAATTCCTTTGCTAACCAATGATGATTTAAAATAAAACCAACGTTTTAATCGTTGGGGTAATTAAAAACAGTATTGCATTGGTTAATTGTTAAAACAGTGCTTGCTACGGCTCATTTGGGGGTTAATATTTTTATAGTTGTTTAAGCACTGCGTACCAAATAAGCATTAAGATTATAGCCTACTTTTAGTCTTAATGCAAGTTCAAAAGGCGTAACTGTTCACAGCTCCAATTTGAGGGTCGCAAAGACAAGGCGATTTTTGCAGCGAGGACTGTTTGAGCCAACTTTATATAAAAATTAATATAGCGGCGAGTTCCGCAGCTAAAAAATCGGCTTGGCTTTGTGACCATCTGGAGCTATGAACTGTTACCGAAAGGCCTTTTCTTTTTGACCAAATAATAGTATAATTCCTTATATGCAAATACAATATTTTGGCCTTTCTTCTTTTAAAATCACTACTAAATTAGCTACTATTATCACCGATCCGTTCCATAAAGATTCCGGCCTAACCCCGCCCCGGGGCGCGGCGGATATTGTAGTGTTAGCCGAAAAAAATAAAGCATTATATTCCGCCGTTTCCGGCATCTCCGGCGAGTATTTCGAAGTCTTTGATCCTGGTGAATACGACATTAAAGGCGTAACCATAACCGGCATCCCCTTAAAGCAGGAAGATAAGTACATTACGGTATTTCTGATCGAATCCGAAGATATGCGCATACTCAACCTGACCCACATTAAAGACTGGAACATGAAAGAAGATGAAATAGAAGAACTGGGGGAAATAGATATTTTAATTCTGCCGGTTGGCGGCAATACTGTGCTTTCGGCCTCGGCCGCCTCCAAAGTTGTGAACGAGATCGAACCGAAGATTGTTATTCCGTCCCATTATAAAATGACAGACTTAATCATAGACGTAGATCCTTTGGAGAAATTCCTTAAAGAAATGGGCGGCAAGAGCGAAAACATGGAAAAACTGACGGTCAAGAAAAAAGATTTGCAGGACGAGGAAGGCGCAAAAGTAATAGTTTTAGAGCCGCTCCGATGATAGATCTTGGAATAAACTTTACTTAATTATCTCGATTATGTTCAATTTTATTTAATTGTTATTATGTCCTTGATTGAGTCCCTGCAAAAAAAGTCGCCCGAGCAAAAAATGCGAATTATTTGGGCCACGGTGATTGTGGCATTTATATTGCTGATGGTACTGTGGATTCTGACCACCAGGATTGGCAAGAAAATGCCGACCGATACGACCATGTTCAAAGCCATCGGTCAGGGCGTAGAAGATGTAAAAAATAATTATCAGAATAATGCGGGAAAGTAAAAAAGAGAGTTACTATAAATTTAACGAGTTTTAATCCACATGCCGAAAGATTCATCCAAACCACTTTCCGATAATATTGGCGTAGTCCATCAGCGTACCATTGAGAGTGAAATGCAGGAGTCGTATTTGGATTATGCCATGAGCGTAATTGTGGCCCGGGCCTTACCGGACGTGCGCGACGGACTTAAGCCGGTGCACCGCCGGATTTTGTACGTCATGCATGAAAACGGTTTGCGCCATAACGTCAAATTTAAAAAGTCCGCCGATACCGTCGGTTCGGTGCTGGGACGCTATCATCCGCACGGCGACTCTTCCGTCTACGACGCCATGGTTCACATGGCCCAGGATTTTTCCATGCGGTATCCGCTCATAGACGGTCAGGGAAACTTTGGTTCGTTAGACGGCGACCCGGCCGCGGCCTATCGGTACACGGAATCGCGCATGTCAGCCTTAGCCGAAATTTTGCTGGAAGACTTAGAAAAAGATACCGTGGATTTTCGCGACAACTTTGACGCTAGCCGCAAGGAGCCTTCGGTCTTGCCGGGCAAGCTTCCCAACCTGTTATTGAACGGGACTTTGGGAATTGCCGTCGGCATGGCCACCGATATTCCTCCGCACAACCTGACCGAAATTTGCAATGCCATTATCAAACTGATCGACGACCCCGAGGCCACTTCCGAAGACCTCTTGGAGTTTGTCACCGGTCCTGATTTTCCGACCGGCGGAATTATTTACGATATTAACGCCATTCGAAACGCGTATGCTACCGGCAAAGGCAGTATTGTAATGCGCGCTAAAACGGAAATTATTGAGACCAAGAGCGGCGCCTTCCAGATTATTGTCAACGAAATTCCGTATCGGGTGAACAAAGCTACCTTGCTGGAGAAAATCGCCGAACTGGTGCGCGATAAAAAAGTAGAAGGTATCCGTGATGTCCGCGATGAATCCGATAAAGACGGCGTGCGCGTGGTTATAGATATCAAAAAAGAAGGCTTGCCGAACAAAATTTTAAACCAATTATTTTCGTTTACCCAGCTACAAGAGACCTTCCACATGAACATGCTGGCGCTGGTAGACGGTATTGAACCGCACGTCTTGAACTTAAAGACCGTGCTGGAAAAATATTTGGAGCACCGGCAGACCGTGATTCGCCGCCGCACCGCTTTTGAGTTAAAAAAAGCCAAAGACCGCGCGCATATTTTGGAAGGCTTAACCAAAGCCCTGGACCATATTGATGAGGTTATTAATACTATTCGCAAGAGTCCGACTAAAGAAGAAGCAAAAGTTAACTTAATCAAAAAATTCAAACTGACCGAAATTCAGGCTGATGCCATTTTGGAAATGCGCCTGCAGACTCTGGCCGGACTGGAACGCAAGAAAATAGAAGATGAATTAAAAGAAAAGAAAGCGCTGATTGAAGAACTGGAAGGTATTTTGCAGTCCAATAAAAAGATTTTAGGCATCATCAAAAAAGAGGTGGTGGAAATGCGGGACAAGTACGGCGATGAACGCCGCACGCAGGTGGTAAAGAGCGCGGTGGGGACATTTAGCGCCGAAGATCTGATTCCGGAAGAAAACGTCATTATTACCATTACCAAATCCGGCTATGTAAAACGTCTCGCGCCGGACACCTACCGCAGCCAGAGCCGCGGCGGCAAGGGCGTAATTGGGCAGACATTGAAGGAAGAGGATGTGGTAGAAAAACTGATTTCTTCCAACACCCACGACGATATTTTATTCTTTACCAACAAAGGCCGGGTTTTCCAGACTAAAGTCTATGAACTGCCGGAAGGCAGCCGCGTGTCCAAAGGGCAGGCCTTGGTTAACTTTTTGCAGCTGACGGCAGACGAATACACCACGGGCGTTTTGACGTTCTCTAAAAAGGACGAGGTTAAGTTTTTGGTTATGTCGACCAAGAACGGCCTGATTAAAAAAGTTCCGCGGGAAGAATTCGCCAAAGTCCGCCGCAGCGGCATGATTGCCATTTCCCTGAAGCCCGGCGACGAACTCAAGTGGGTAGAGTGCTCTTCCGGCGATGACCAGGTTATGCTGTCCACGGAAAACGGCCAAGCCATCCGTTTTAGTGAAAAAGATGTCCGCCCCATGGGCCGCACGGCCAGCGGCGTTGGCGGCATGAGGCTCAAAAAGGACGATAAAATTATTAGCATGGATGTTATCCGCAAGTCTGCCGATGTTAAGAACTTGTCGGTCCTGATTGTGACCGAGAACGGTTTGGGCAAGCGTACGGAACTTGCTTATTATAAAATTCAAAAGCGGGCCGGCAGCGGTATTAAAACGCTTAAGGTTACTCCCAAAACCGGCAAGATCGTTTCGATGTATATTTTGGACGGCAAAGAAGAACGCGACCTGGTTGTGATTTCCCGCGCCGGCCAAACCATCCGCACGCCATTGAACAATGTCTCTATGCTCGGCCGAGCCACCCAAGGGGTTCGAATTATGCGCCTCGACGAAGGCGACAAAGTAGCCGGCTCAGCAATAATCTAAACATTTAAAAATAACCTTCCTAAATTGGGAAGGTTATTTTTTTGCTAAAAAATAAATTTTTGAAATGGGAGGATTGGTTTTATTGTTCCCATCGGGGGCCCCAAATTTTCTCGCAATATCCAAAAGGAAAATTTGGGGAAAGGGGCATTGACCGAACGAAGCGGAGTCCGCCCGAGGCGGACGAAGCGGAGTGAGTAATAATTGACCCGTGGTGGGCGTGCTAGGACTCGAACCTAGGACCAATCGTGTATAAGACGACCGCTCTACCAACTGAGCTACACGCCCTTAGACCATATTATAACCGAGATCAAGCATACCTATCAAGTAGATTTATTGAGCATTTATTCCTTGAGAGATATATGATACTATAGATATACGGAAATAAAAGTAAAAGAAACAAAAATTGTGGAGGTTTTTCCGGTAAAAAATAACACGCGGATAAAAATACTCTGGGCGGTGCTTGGAGTTTTGATATTGCTTGTGTTGTGGTTATGGCCCGGCAAAAATACGGCGCTTGAGCCCGTAGGCGTGAGCTCTCAAAATTTAGCCCGGTTAATTGAACCGGCCATTGTGCGCGTGGGAGTGCATGTTACCGGCCAAGCCATAGCCGCTCCGGTCCAGTTTAGTTTAACCAATTTGTCATTTTCGGTGGGTAACGGCAGCCCGCAAACTATACCCATCGATGAATACCTCACGGGCAGCGGCTTTGTGGTTAATCCCGAAGGGTATATTATTACCAATTCCCACGTGGTTTCGCTGCAGACTATTAAAGACGAGTTCATTCAAAACGAAGCTCAGCAGATTTTTTCTAACGAAACAGCCGGACTTTCAAAAGCTCAGCTTCAGCAATTGTTTCCTGACGACCAAACCGACAGCAATTTTACGGCTTTGCTCATGCAGTACATTACCCAGCACACCACGTTTCAGCTGCAAAGCCAGGTGGTGACGTTTGATCCCTCAACTGACCAGGAATCCATAGAAGGGCTTATGTCGACCGGCTTTCCGGTTACCGTGATTAGCGTGAATGATAATTACGATCAGGACGGCCGGGACGTGGCCTTGCTCAAAATCGCCCAAACCGGTTTGCCGGCCATTCCTTTGGGCGACGATAGTACAGTGACTATTGGAGACAAAATTTACGTTTTTGGTTTTCCTTCCACCGCGGAAATAAATAACAGTAATCCGCTGGATGCCAGTTTAACAGAAGGAATTATTAGCGCCATTAAAGATGCGGATACGCGCGACTTTAATATTTTTCAAACGGACGCTAAAATCTCGGAAGGCTCCAGCGGCGGTCCGCTGCTGAATACCCAGGGCCAAGTTACCGGAATTATTACGTTCGAAACCGGCCCGGCGACCCAGGCTAACGGCGACAATTTTGCGTTTGCGGTGCCCATTAGCTTGGCTCAGCAGGTGCTGGATGAAAATAACATCGCCAATATTACCGGCGTTTATTACACGGCGTTTGAGCAGGGTTTGCAGTTGTACCAAGCCAACCGATGCCAGGCTGCGCTGCAATTATTTAACCAGGCCGAAGCGGCTACCAGCGGGGCGTTTGGGGTTGATAAATTTGTAAATCCGTACATTGAAGCCTGTACCACTCTTATTCAAGAAGGACGGTCGTTAGATACTCCCCTGGAGCAGTTGGGGTATACGCTAAAAAGCGTCACTCGCGGAACTTGGTTTGTCTGGTTAGTGAGCGCGCTGGGGTTACTGGCGGCCGTGTGGCTGTTCTTTGTTTTATTTCAAAAACTTAATCGCGAGCAGGCAGAAGTATTTGCGCTGGAAACAGAGTTGGTCAGCGAGCAGGAAACAGAGCGGCGGCTGGCCGACTGGGTGGGTTTTTCCACGCTACCCACGCCCCAGCCTCAGGAAGAAACTCACGCCCATGCCCGCCAAGCGCTGAATATTCCCCATCCGCATTTAGCTGAGTTTGTCCGCCAGGCCCGGGAATACGGTATTACTGACGCGCGGATTGAGGAAGAACTGAAAACCGCCGGCTGGCCGGAAAATGAAATTAGTAATGCGTTACAGTGAGGCTATATGAAGATCGAGCCCGTGTATATTGCCGTAGCCGCCGTAAGTTTAGACGAAAAAATTAAGGCGCGGATGAAATTAATTACGGTAAAAAAGTTGAATGACCGGGTAACGTTGTTGCTGCACTACCAAATCCAAGCTTATCACCCCTCCCAGAGGTGGTGAGCCCTGCTTACTATAGACAACAATCAAAAAATCTGCTATACTACCTATAGAAAAGTCAATTCTTCACAGAAGAAACAAAAATAAAAATAATTGAATATGTAAGTCACACTGCGCGCAAGCGCATATATTGTCCTTACTTTTAGGATAATGGGCTAAGAGAGTCCTCTTAGCTTATAAAGCTTCTTGTGACTTTTCCTGAAAACCTCTTTTTCCCGCCGCGACGGCGGGTTAAGGGGTTTTTATTTTTGTGAATATTAGGTAAAATACTAGAAGACCGCTACTACCGATTAATTATACATATATGGACCAAGACGATATAAAAGAACTATTCGAAGAGAAATACCAAAAAGCGCTGGGTATGAGCTACCAGGACTGGCTGGAGCAGGGGCCGCAAACCGAAGAACAAGCCTACGCCCGCTGTATAGAAATCGATCGCGAACTTAACCGCACCTACGATGAATGGTTCGATGCCACCGGTGACAGAAAAGACGAACTGGGCGATTACCGCGAAAAGTTAAAGAATGAGTATGATTTTATAGAAGAGGTTTTTCATTTGGAAGCGAACGATAGAAACTGGTAAAAAAGTCTTGACAAGATTGAGCGTAATGCTATTATATTAATAAGTATTATTAATATTTAATAAATATATGGCTGGCAATACTATTATTATTCCAATTTCGCTCCCTAAGGAGCTTGCCCAGGAATTGGATAAAGCCGCTAAAAATCGGGCCATGACCCGTTCGGAATACGTGCGAAGTCTTTTGCGTAGACAGCTGGAATTTGCCGGATTGGAAACGGTAAGGGAGGAGTTCGCCCAGTATGCGAAAAAGGCAGGTATTAAAACTTTTAAAGATTCAGTCAAAGCCGTGCGTGAGGCTCGCAGAAAGAAAAAATAGGCTATGCGAGTCGTACTGGATACTAACGTATTAATCTCCGCCCTGATTTCGCGTGACGGCATGCCTGGCCAAGTTTTAAATGCATGGATTGATGGCAGGTTTATTCTGATACTGTCTTCATTTATTTTAGAAGAATTTTTTAGAATTTCCGTCTATAAAATAAAATTTAACGAAGGAAAAATTCTCCGGCTTATAAATTTTTTAAAACAGAGCTCGGAATTAGTTGAACCGGTGCAGCTTGAGGCGGGACAGGCCGATGCAAACGATTGGACGATTCTGGGAACCGCCATCGCCGGCAGCGCAGACTATTTGGTGACTGGAGACGTAAAATTGCTAAACATCAAATATTTCCACCGTATCCAGATTATTGGCCCGGCTGAATTTTTAAGAATACTAATTAGGTAATTAATGTTATATATTGTTGCGACTCCCATCGGGAACTTACAAGATATCAGTCTTCGTGCTATTGAGAACCTCAAAAGTTGTGCTTTTGTAATTGCTGAGAATCCAGGATATTCAAAACGACTATTGGAGCATGTTGGAGCGTGGCCCAAAGAAATTGTTCAGTTTGCGGAATTTAATGAGCAGCAAGTAGTTAAAGAACTGGCCCGACGTTTAGTAAAAAATGACGGATGCCTAATTACTGATGCCGGTACTCCCGGGATTTCTGATCCCGGATTTCGCTTGGTGCGGGAATGTGTGAAGGAAAACGTTCAAGTTGTGCCTATTCCTGGGGCTTCGGCAGTAATAACCGCGCTCTCGGCTTCCGGCTTGCCGACGGACAGATTTTTATTTCTGGGATTTTTGCAAAAGACCGCAGCGAAGACTTTGGAAGCGCTCAAGGTTGCTGAGCAGGCCGGTGCCACCGCCGTTTTTTACGAATCGCCGGAACGGATAATTAAAACGTTAAGTTATGTTGCCAACGCCTATCCGACCAGCCAAGTCGTTGCCGCGCGTGAGCTAACTAAAATGCATGAAGAATTCATTCGCGGCACGCCAATGCAAGTTATGGATTTATTAAAAGAGAAGACGTCAATAAAAGGAGAGTTTACAGTTCTAATATCCTTTAAGTAGTCTGCCTATTTATGGGCTAACGAAGTTGTTGCCCATAAATGGGCAAACTACAATAATCATAATATATAGTCATGTCCGGTCATTCCAAGTGGTCACAAATCAAACGTACTAAAGGTGTTCTCGATCAAAAGCGGGGATTGCTGTTTTCCAAGTTATCTAAAAAAATTTCTATCGCCGTTAAAGAAGGTGGTAGTAACGATCCAGTTGCTAATTTTCGGCTAAAAAGCGCGATTGAATACGCTAAGGCGCAAGGCATGCCGAATGACAACATCGACCGCGCTATAAAAAACACCGCCAATGCCGGAGAAATTAAAGA
This sequence comes from Candidatus Doudnaibacteriota bacterium, assembly GCA_963788395.1. GTDB lineage: Bacteria > Patescibacteriota > Doudnabacteria > UBA920 > UBA920 > CAIVSE01. The sequence goes on from CAWBGV010000028.1 coordinate 61,785, forward strand.
GGTGGTTTACGAAGGCTACGGCCCGTTCGGTACGGCCTTCTTAATAGAAGCTGCGACGGACAACGCCAATCGTACGACTAATAACATAAAGCACATTTTTTCCAAGCACAGCGGCAACATGGGCGCGCAGGGGAGCGTGGCTTGGCAGTTCCAGACAAAAGGACAAATATTAGTTGAACGTGATAGGCAAGATTTAACTGATTTGGAATTTGCGGCTATAGACGCCGGCGCAGAAGATGTCCGCGAATCTACCGAAGGCTTAGAAGTTTATACCTTACCTCAAGATTTACACAAAATAAAGGATGCTTTAACTAAAGCCGGTGCAAAAATTGCGCAAGCCGATATTATAAAGGAATCGTCGCAGGGAACAGATCTTTTGGAAGACCAGAAACCAAAAGTTGACGCGCTGTTCGCGGAATTGGAGAACGACGAAGATGTGATCGCCGTCCATACGTCGGCAAATTTATAAAATTTTTATGTTTATATTAGGCATCGATCCTGGTACCGCGACTACCGGTTATGGAATCATCAGTCCGACTAATAAATCAGGTGAGTACGAGCTCATTGATTTTGGCGCGATTTTGACGAAGAAAAATTTGAGCGATGCCGAGCGGCTGGAAATTCTGGCCGAAGATTTGTCTAAACTGATAATAAAGTATAAGCCCGCCGCCATTGGGGTGGAAAAATTATTTTTTACTACTAATCAAAAAACAGTAATGGCCGTATCTCAGGCCAGGGGCGCGGTGTTGCTGACTGCTCAGCAGCACAGTATTCCGATTTTAGAATTCACTCCGCTCCAGGTCAAAAACTTTATTTGCGGTTACGGTAAGGCCGAAAAGAAACAAGTTCAGTACATTGTGCAGCAAACGTTTCATTTAAAGTCTCCGCCTAAGCCGGACGATGCCGCAGACGCCCTGGCAATCGCCCTCTGTACGGTCCATCATTTTTTAAGAAATGAAAAATACTTCAAGAATAAATAAAATGTGTATAACTGTGAGGAAAATTACTGGACAATAAGTAGCCAATCAGTATAATTACCATATGTCAGTTGAAGTAGTCTCAAAACTTGCTTTGGAGCCGAAATTCTGCGATTACGGCCCGAATGAAGTTTTGAGACTACTTCGGGTTTAAGCATTAAAATTATCTTTACTTCGGTAAAGAAGCAAAGGAATTATTATGGACGACACACAACCTATGGCCAACGCGCCGCAAGACGACGTTACCACAGAAGGCCAAGAACCGATGGAAACTCCTGCCGAAGGCACTGAGCCCAAAGAAGACGAAGCTATGTAGCAAAAAGACTCCTTAGATTCTAAGGAGTCTTTTTTTATTGTAGGAGATAATATACGACACGTGTCGTTGTGACTCTGTCATTGCGAGCGGAGCGAAGCAATCTCAGCTACGAATCACGGACAGAGATTGCTTCGGCCCAAGTTAATCTAAGGATGGCCTCGCAATGAAATGACAGGATGCTTAGCTTTTTATCTTCACAAATTTTCTTTTCCCAACCTGTAAAACTATCTCCGCCCCGGCTTCTAGTTGTATATTCTGTTCCGACACCGTCTGCTGATTCATTTTAATGCCTTTTTGATCAAACAATCGACGAGCGTCGGATTTGCTCGAAGCAAGCCCGGTATCTGTCACTAGTTGAATCACCGAGTACGTCCCCGGCTTCATTTTTTTTACTGCAATTTCTTCGGGTAATTCGCCTTTGCTGAACTGGGCAATAAAGGCCTGCTTGGCCTCGGCCGCTTTGTTAGCACTATGATATAAGGCGGTTATTTTTTCGGCTAAAATAAGTTTTTGGTCGCGGGGGTTGTTATTTTGGGAAATAATAGTCTGGATTTCTTCCAGCGGAACGCGTGTGGCCAAGAATAAAAAATTTTTTTATTAAGCCGTCATTAATAGACATTACTTTACCGAACATGTCGTTAGGCTCATCGGTAATATTAATCACGTTTCCCCAGCTGGATGACATTTTTCGGCCATCAGTCCCTTCCATCAGCACTGTCATAAGTATGTCTTGCGGAGCCTGTTGGTAGGCCGGCTGGATGGTTCTGCCGGCCAATAAATTAAAGCGCTGGTCGGTACCGCCTAATTCTACGTCGGCTTTAACCGCAACGGAATCGTAGCCTTGCATAATCGGATAGAGCAGTTCCCGAAGCGAAACCCGCTTACCGGCTTTTAACCGGAGGGCGATGTTTTCGCGGGCTTCAAATTCGGGTGCAGCCCAAATAAATTAGCCATCCGGCCGATCTCGATAAAGCCTAATTTTTTAAGCCATTCTGAATTATAGTGGGTCTCGGTCTTTTTTTTATCAAGTATTCTAAAAGCCTGCTCAAAGTACGTTTTGAGATTTTTTTTAATTTCCGCTTCACTGAGCATGGGACGTTCGGCGTCTTTATCGGAAGTGTCGCCAATCAGCCCGGTAAAATCTCCTACTATAAAGATAACCTTATGACCGAGTTCCTGGAACTGCCGCAGTTTCCACAAAACTACTGCCCGACCAATATGGATATTGGGGCTGGTGGGGTCTATACCCAGCTTTACTCTTAATTTTTTCTTGCCATTAAGCAATTGCCGCAAGTGGTCTTTTTCTATGACTTCATCCACGCCGCGGGTAAGGAGTTCGTCTATGGGGTTCATATGATTATATAATATCAGTTTTTTATGAACCCTTCCAACCGATCCACTTGACAACTCTTCCTAAACCCTTTAATATAACTAAGGATTTAGAAATTAAATCTTGGAGATTAAAAAAGGCATAACACCGCTAGTCCAATTTTACTCTTATGTAAGCCAAATCTGCTAACGCAGAAGGTTGATTATAAGGGGTCCGCCAATAGGTGGAAAACTAGGACACTTCAAGTAAGAAACTTGGGTGTTTTTTTAGCCCCTAATTTCCAACACTGCTCTTTAACAGCTGAATAGTGATTAGAATTTTGTACAAAACCATCGCGTCTCAATTATTTAAACCAATTGAGATGTGAAAACCCGAAAATTTCCGTCCCGGAAATCTCGGGGTAAAGTTACGTCAATTTACTAGAGTTCAATGATAATTTATAAGCTTTAATAATTGAGCTTTTCCCAAATCAATTATGCCAGATTTGTATCATTTTGGTACGGATCGAACCGGATACTATAGATTCCGTTTGGTTAATTCCAAACACCAAGAATTTATTTATCTTTTATAAGAGTTTGATCCTGGCTCAGGATGAACGCTGGCGGCGTGCCTAAGACATGCAAGTCGAGTGGGTTTAGACCCACGGCGAACGGGTGAGTAATACCTAGGAATGTCCTTTAAGTTGAGCATATCCCATCGAAAGATGGTGCAATACTCAATGTGAACAGTGCAAGCACTGTAGATCCCGTTACTGGAATTTACAACGCTTGCGTTTTTAAAGTCGCAAGACGCTTAAAGCGCAGCCTGGGCACCATCAGCTAGTTGGTAAGGTAATGGCTTACCAAGGCTATGACGGTTAGGGGCCCCGAGAGGGGAAACCCCCACACTGGAACTGCGACACGGTCCAGACTCCTACGGGAGGCAGCAGTTTGGAATTTTGGACAATGGGCGAAAGCCTGATCCAGCGACGCCGCGTGGACGATGAAGGCCTTCGGGTCGTAAAGTCCTTTTGCTCGGGAACAATTTTTGAGCGTACCGAGAGAATAAGAGGTTGCTAACTCTGTAAGCCCACACAGGTGGGTTGGTGCAGAGAGGGTGTAGTAATACATCCTAAGAAAATTTCGCTATATGCTGGAACACCTTGTAAGTTCTGTAGTACTTCCAAAAGAAGTGACAATCTACAGGAAACCCAAAAAAACGCACCGCTGCGTATAAGGGTTGCAAGACAATCAGCAGGCAATCCTGACGTAAATTTTTGGAAAAAAGAAAACGGAGACAGCCAGTAGCTATCCCCGTCATGTATTTGGTTTTTGGTTATCATCGGTCAGCGGTTCTATACAAGATGCCGACTACCCCTACGATTACAGTAATTACGATAATCAACCACATATTTCATCCTCCTTGAACCGTTTAAGATAACACAAGTGGATGATCAAGTCAATACAGTTGGCTTCCAAAAATTTGCGTCAGGCGAGCCTCAGAGACTACACGCGAAACTCCCACGTTAAGGTGGGATGATGATATAGTCCACGCTTCATGGCGACATGAAGACCTGGTCCCGAAAGGGGCCCCCAAATTGCTTTTTACATTTTAGTTTTTTCGACCGAGAGGGAGAAAAAAACATAGAGAAAAGGAATTTGGGGAAGAGGAGCGCTTCACGGAGACGGCACAAAATAAATTTACAATTTATTTTGTGGAGTCGGAGTGAAGGGCGACGAGCCAGCAGCAGCGGTAATACAGAGACCTCAAGCGTTATCCGGAATCATTGGGCGTAAAGCGTACCGATAGGTGGTTTACAAAGTCAGAAGTGAAATCCAAAGCTTAACTTTGGGACTGTCTTTTGAAACTTGTAAACTAGAGGGGCAAAGAGGAAGCTGGAACGAACGGTGTAGTAGTGAAATGCGTTGATATCGTTCGGAACACCAATAGCGTAGGCAGGCTTCTGGGTGCCACCTGACACTGCTAGGACGAAAGCGTGGGGAGCGAATGGGATTAGATACCCCAGTAGTCCACGCTGTAAACGATGATGATTAGGTGCTAGAGAGTATCGACCCTCTTTAGTACCATAGCTAACGCGTTAAATCATCCGCCTGGGGAGTACGGCCGCAAGGCTAAAACTCAAAGGAATTGACGGGGACCTGCACAAGCGGTGGAGCATGTGGTTTAATTCGACGGTAAGCGAGGAACCTTACCAAGTCTTGACATGTACCTGCATACTCTGGAAACAGAGTAGCCTTCGAGGGTGGTACACAGGTGATGCACGGTTGTCGTCAGCTCGTGCCGTGAGGTGTTCACTTAAGTGTGAAAACGAGCGCAACTCCTATCATAAGTTACAAGTGTCTTATGAAACCGCCGGCGTTTAAGCCGGAGGAAGGCGGGAATGACGTCAAATCAGCGTGTCTCTTACGACTTGGGCGACACACGTGCTACAATGGGGAGAACAAAGGGACGCCAAGGAGCAATCCGGAGCAAATCCTATCAATACTCCCCCCAGTTCGGATTGAGGGCTGCAACTCGCCCTCATGAAGCCGGAATCGCTAGTAACCGTGGATCAGCCTCGCTACGGTGAATACGTTCTCAGGTTTTGTACACACCGCCCGTCAAGCCATGGAAGCGGGAAGCGGCTAAAGTACCTTTATGGTCCTAGGCCGAAGCTCGTAACTGGGGCTAAGTCGTAACAAGGCATCGGTAGCGGAAGCTGTCGATGGATCACCTCCTTTCTAAGGAACTTTATGCATCCTTTTCCCTTTTCGAAGGGGAATGTTGGTGCACATTCCATTGGTCGTCGTTAATTTTTTCGAAAATTAGCGCACTTCTTGAAACTTCAAAGAACGACGTAAACTGGTGGTTTTGTAAGGTAATTCTACCGTATTTAGCAATAAATACGGCCTGAGCGCCAAAATGCTCGGGGTCACTATTTAGCCGTTAAAGGCTTAACACGAAATTGCAAAGAAAGTCTCGGCCGTTATGGTACGAGGCTTTTTATGTTCTATGCAAAAACGTCACTTGAATCAACCGCTAAAGTAGGAACTTTAGCGCCAATCTCCAATGATTTGACAATGAGCCAGCTCATTCCGCAGTTCCTGAAGTACGGCCAGTTTGAATTAATGTTCTCACAAAACACGCTTTTAAAATACGACGAGTGCTTAAAGTGGGTAGTCAGGGACATCGGCGACGTGAAGGTCACCGAATTAAACCTATTCCATTTCACTGAATTAAAGCAAATAATAACGAACCGTGGTTGCGGCACCAGCCGTGTTGCTTCCATGGTGTTTTCCATGAAAAGTTTCCTAAAGTATTGCAAGGACTATCTGGAGTTGCCGGTGATGGATTACAAAAAAATCCGTAGCCCAAGGTTTAAGCGCCGGGAAGTGATTTACTTAACTAATGAAGAAATTGAGCGATTTGTCAGCGCCATTAAAATAAAGAATGGCCCTCGCGCTACTAAGCCGGTGCGTATGGACGGCCTAAGATTTAGGGTCTTGGTAGAAGTCCTTCTTGGTACCGGCATGCGCATCTCTGAAGCTTTGTCACTAAACCGCGATATGGTCGATTTTGAAAAGGCTGAGGCCAAGATTATCGGCAAAGGCAGCAAGGAACGCACCGTGTTTTTTAGCAAGCGGTCGCTGGATTGGGTTAAACGTTATCTGTCCCTACGCACAGACAATGAACCCGCATTGTTTCTCACCCAGCAGAATACGCGCCTGTCCAAGATAGATGTCCCCGGCTTCTTTAAGCGCTACAGCAAGAAGGCCGGTATAACCAAGAAACTGACGCCGCACGTGCTCAGGCATACCTGCGCCACAAACCTGTTGTTTAACGGCTGTCCCATAAATAACGTTCAAGTAATTTTAGGCCATGACCGCTTGGAAACCACTTGCCGTTATTATCTCGGCGTTGACAAAACTAAGGCCAAGGAAGCGCACGGCAATTATTTAAATTATCAATTGTCGTAATTCATGAACTTTGTGTGTGCCGCTTTCAGCGCCCGTTTATCGGTTCCCAGATAATACTGGGCCGTGGTGCGAATGTCCGAGTGCCCCAAAAGTTCCTGAATATACCGGATGTCGCAGCCATTTTCCAACATGATCGTCGCGGCAGTGTGCCGCAGCGTATGCGGCGTGACTTTTTTCTTGATCCCGGCCTTGGCGGCGTATCTTCGAAATTCCTTGCCCAAATCGTAACGAGCAAGCCGCTTGGCTTTGCCGAACGTCACGAACAAGGCCGGGTTGTCATCGGTTCGGCTTTGCAGGTACTTGTTTATCCATTCCAAAGCGCGGTCGTTGAAGAAGACCACTAATTCCTTATTGCCCTTAACGATGATCGTCGCCTCTTTTGTCTGCAAATTTATACTGTCGCGGTTAAGGTTTAAAGTTTCCGAAATGCGGCCGCCGGTGTCTAAGAGCACTTCCATTAAGGTTCTTGCTCTTAAGCCGTATTTAGTATTAACGTCAATGCTGCCTAACAGCTGCCGGACCTCGTCTTTGGTGAGGAAGACAACTTGGCGTTTTGGGATTTTCATGGGCTTGATCTCCTTTGGATCTAAAGTCGGGAGTTTATGAACATCCCGACAATAAGTTAAAAATTTTCTTAATGAATAGACGAATGAATTGACTCGGGAAGGGCCGCAGCCGCGCCCCGTTGCGCGGGAGATCCGCGCCAGGGTTTGTTTTTTTATTTTAGTGACGTGCTCAAGCCTTAAATCAGACGGGTTTTGAACTTCGGGAAGCATTTTAGCGATCCAGTATAGCGCCTCCTTATATTTATAAATGGTCTGTTTTGCGAGGCTAAGATTCGTAAGTGGCGTGGTCGATGAATAATGGGATCAGGTATTCAAAATTTAGAGCTGGTTGCTGGCTGATATAGTTTTCTGTCGTTAATTCCAAAACCGCAACAGGCTGCTGTTGAAAAGGGCTAAGTCCGAGATTTTGGATGACTGGATCCATAATTAAATTTTATTAGATTTTGAATTGCCTGATTTTTATAGAAATTCTTTTTATATTTGTTGATTATGATATCTCCAAATCCGGCCATCGTCTTGCACGGTTTATTTGTATCTATAAAATCGTGATTCTCTTTCGAGATCCGGAGGCGTTCTTTGAATCTGCTGTTTTTATAATCTTTTTTCATAATTATATAAGTGCCCTTATACCCCCACCACCCAAGCCGTTTCCTTCCTTAGCAGGTGTCTTGAGTTCTTGGTTCAAGGGTTTACCACTAGGTATGCTATGTTGAGTTGTCTTGGAAGCAGGGAGAAGAAAAGGTAAAATATAACCGGCGATTTTTTCTTTTCCCTTGGCGAAGTTTACCGCTCCGCTCGACTGCTGTCTCCAGCTGGAGACTTCATAAATTCTGCTGAAGTTGAGGTATCCGTATTGGGTTACATGCCACCTGCCATTTTACGTCCGCAGGCTATCTCGTAGAGATTGTGGCGACGCGAGTTAAATTTCTTACTCGCCTTCAGCACGCAAGTCGTAGCGTACCGAAAGCGAAGGAAAAATCAAAATAAGACCGGCACTTTTTGGATTTGCGGCACAGGTATAGGCTGGAAAACAAATCGTTTCTCTGCCGGGCTATTTACCTCAGTTTCCTGTCCGCCACGATGGCCGTTCAGCTTTTCCATGTACGCAAGAACCTGTCTTTTTGTTGAGCCGTCATAGTCATCCCTGTCAACAAGCCTGTTAAAGGCACGGTGGAGACGCTGGCGGCAGAAACCTTGCTCACTGATAGCCGCTGCGAAAATTGTCAGGGTGCTACCATTTGGGATTCGCTTTGAGGTTATTTCAAAGCGTCGTTCTATCGATCTCATGAAAAATTGATTAATTATAAAAACCCGTAAAAGTTATGCGGTTCCAGGTCAATGGCTCCGACCAACTTTTACGGGCTTATATATGACCTGGAAATTAAAGCCAAATTTTTGTTTTGGTTTAAATTAGAAAAATAAAAAACTCACATTGCGCAATGTGAGTTCGGTCATAATTAAAAAAGCATCCATGAAAATCACGCAAAGTGTTAATTTGCTCAGCCAATGTTCGATTGGGCCTATTAGAACAAGCTATTAGCCTGCCAATTGGTTATCGTTATAACCAATGCCCACTTCCATGATGCATTTATTGAAAATTTAAAGAGCGAGTAAAATAATAGTAATCCTAAAATGATTTTATGTCAAGCGAATGTTAAAAACGATTTATAAATCCATGAAATAAAACCCGCTAATGAATCTTTTTGGATAAGTTCTTATAAGCTTCCCAATAGGTTTTTGCGTCTGCCCGGAGTTCTTCGTTGTTGTTATATTTTTTTACCAGGTCATCAATTTTGGGGTCATAATCAAAACAAAATTCTGTTCTTTTGTTTTTATTTTTGCCCACTAATTTTAGATGATAACCTAAAGCACATAGTGCCGCTGCAATGCCTAGATGAGTGGTGTTATATATTTTTCTATTAGACTGCTTTGCTATCTCCATATTGTTAATTCACCACGAGTTAAGATAATGGTGGGTCATACGCAAATTATGGTTCTAACCGTATAGCTTCGCTACCCGGAAAAAGAAAAACTTAACATCGGTAACACCTCGGACTAAAGCTCTAAAGCCTTTAAGTAATATACACATTATCCGCATCGCTGTTGCTTTCAATTAAGTTAAACCAGTCAAATAATCCTTGAGGGAAAATTATCTCAAAAACTTTTTTGTCAATTTGCATATAACGGGATTGTTAATGATGGCAATCCTATTATACCGATTTAAGATTTAAGCGTCACCCACTATTGCGTATGAGCCATAATGGTCTTTATCGCCTATATCCTCTATGCGGCTCCAACCTTTTACTAACCAGCAAAAATTAACTGTGTCCTGCTTGGTAATTGTTTGACAGTACCGGCTACTTAGGAAGATTGCCATTTTCGATTTTAAGTCTTGTTTTCAACGGGCATATTTAGAAATTAAGGAGTCATATACATATCAGTTTGCTCCCATACAGAATACATATTTATAAGTATTTTAGGAAATTTTTAGAAGTGAAGCAAAACGGTTTTTGTTACTGGATAGTTTCCATAGATATGCCAGTATAGTTATTTTTTGCTCCATCGTCCATAGGGGTATTGTAACATAGGGCTGTTTGAATTTTGTTTGTCTGGCTGTGCGAACGCCAATACACAGGGGTAAAATGGCTTTTGGTGTGTTTGGTGTTTGACAAACAGCGGTCATTATCTAAAGTTTCATCGCACTGTTTCACTGGCTAAAATTGACCACATAATTTCTATGATAACCTTCTTTATGCCGGCAACTTCTTTTAACCATTTTTACCCTGAGTAATTTTTGTGTAAATGTGTCCCGTTAACGCACCAAATCAGGGGTATATTTGATGTTAAACGGCGGCTGTGTAATCTTTTGCGTATTTTGGGAAAAAGGTTTTGGCTGAAAATACGTGCATAATTTTTGCATAGGCCGATTAAAATATCCCTAATAAATTGCCTATTATATTGCTTTAAGGGGTCGGTACATATTCTTTGCATATTTTGGTAAGGTAAATTGCTACAGAAAATTTGTTAGTCTATACTGTACTCAATCTTTTTAAAGGGTGTTCAATTTTTGTTCAATTCCCCGCATAACACCCTTATTAAAAGGCTATTTTGATGCCCTACACAGCTGCTGTGCATTTTTCTGTGCAATTTTATAGGATGCGCATTTTTTGCGCACCCCCTTAAAATAAGCGAATAAATGGCTGATTTTAATACTTTACTTAGGCCCTCCGCACTTTTTTGCGCATTTTGAAGGTTGGGCACGTTTTGGGCACTCGCCCTAAAATAGCCTTCTTAATAGGCTAATAATCTTCATTTTTTATAAGATTAGCATTTTTTGGTCATTCCGAGCCGAAAGTAACCTTATGGGTAAATTTTGGGTAATTGTGTCACGTTCACCCGCCAAATCAGGGGCATATGTGATCATTAAACACCGTTGGGTAATCTTTTGGGTAAACTGGTAATGGTTTCACTGGCTTTAATTGCCCGAATAATTTTTATGGTATATCAGTATAGTTCTTCTTTGTTGTCGTTGATATGCTGATTTTAGACCCTTGGGGCATTTTTGGGGCATTGTGTCCGGAACGCCCGTCAAAACAGGGGTATATTGGGGTCTAAAAACCGTTTGGGGAATCTTTTGGGGAATTTGTTAATATTTCACTTGCTTTAATTACCCGAATAATTTTTATGGCAAACCTATCGGGTTTTGGCACCGATTAAGTCAGTCGGAATAACAGTATATCCGGCAACCGTGGCTGGCTCAATTTACCTATATCCTCTTCATCTGCTGGATAATCGTGTTAGCCAGCTCACGCTTGTCAATCAGGTATTCGTCCCACTTGTTGGACTCTTTTTTCTTGCGGCCAGCTACAAAGCCCAGCAGGTTGCCCTCGCTTAAACGATTGGCTTTTTTAAGAAAATCAGGAGCAGGGACGAACCATAGGTAGTCCCACAGGTCGCCACGCTCGGTATCAAAAAAACAAAAGATTATGCCCATGGAAAAACTGTCCACGACGTTGTGGGTTTTCACCGTGGCCGTGAAGGCTTCACCGGAGTCGTCCCCAAACCGGCTCTTCACTTGTAAGTACATTATTTTGGGCACGCCTTTTTCTTTGACGATAATGTCGATACCCTCGTCGTCCGAGATTGGCCGGTAGCAGGCCAGGCATCTTTCCCCGTAAAGCGTGATCAGTTCCGCGACCCGGGCTTCGGTAATATCGCCTTTTTGCCGTTCGGATATACCATCCGCGATTTTGAATATTTTTTGTTCCTTTACCTCGGCCGCTACCGTAGCGGGGGTTTCCACAAACTGTAGGTTAAGGGCATAGGTGGAAGGACCTGTTTTAATAAACCGTGATTTGTCTTTTTTGGAATTGACGTCCACTAGGATGGTGGCGTTCATGGTCGCTTCTGGCGTCTTACCGGCGGTTTTTAGCCAACCGCGTTTAAGGGCGATGTCCGTAATCTCTTTGCTGTGCAAAGACTTGTTTGATTCACGCAGGATTTCGTATGCGATGTCTTTAAATGAGTTCATATGATGGGTCATTTGGCATTAGCAGCAGAATGAGCCGAACCCGTGGCAATTTTTGCGCCACGGGCGACTTTGGCCTTGGTTTTAGCTCTAAGAGCTTAGAATAATTCAGCGGTATTGTTATAGTCCAACCGCGTTAGCTCCGTACTCTGCTTGTTCTTGTGTGAATTTATCATATTCCAACTGCGCAATTAAACTGCCGCGTGAAAAAGCTGAATAGCTCATGTAGTCTTTGGCCTTTGCAGCTGCCTCCGCATCCCAGTTAGCACCGGAATTATCTGCACCATAAGTCGCATCAGCCTGTGAAAATTGGTCGTACTCCAATTGAGCAACCAATCCATCATGAGAAAATGCTGTGTAATTTAAATAATCTTTTGCTTTTGCAACAGCATTTTTTTGACTAACTGTTTCATTTGATACTGGTGAAGTATTTTGATTGTCTGTTTGTGGAGCTTGCGTTGGCTGCGGGGTTGCAACAGGCGCAGGTGTAGTAGCCGCTGGCTGTTTTGGTTGAGGGTTGGCAGGAATAATTGGTGCGGCTTTAGTTGTTTTTGGTGAGGTCGCTGGAGCTACCACTACAGCAGAAGCCGGGCTGGTTGTGTTTGTGACCGAGGGAATAACCGTGTTTTGATTTGCCACAGCGGCCTGCTGTTGAGGTTGGGTGGTAGCTTCATTGCTAACCGTGTTACTTTTCGGACCTGTAGCGCCGATCAAAAATAGAAATACAGTCATGGCAATCCCAAAAGTCACGCTCGTATTTATTCTATTTGCTTTGCCTCTAAAAACTTTATTAAACCACACAGGTTTAATTAAACCCATTATTAGTCCCACTACACAGAGAAGGAATAATAAAACAAAAAAACCGGACATAAGATATTACCTTTCTGCCGGCGTAGATAGCACGAAGCCCCGCGCCAGCCGATCCCTTGCGGGATCCATACCCGTTTCCGGATATGGCCATAGAAAGCTGCTGAACGCGGGGTTCAGTGCTTTCTATGGTCTTGAGCGCCATGCCACCAGCTTGCGCTGGGGGTTTAGGCATTAAGTTGTTATTTGGATTATAAATCAAAAACACCTTAAAATCAAGGTTTTTTATGCAATTATACCTTTGAGCTAAGGGGATCCTATTTTTTTGACTTACTTCTAATAATTATCACCTCTACGTTCCCATGCCAGTCAAAAATTCAGATCAGGGGTCGTCGGCCTAATATCTTTCGCTATAATATGCAACCATTATTGTATCGCCACCAATTCGATTTTTTGTTATGATAATAAAGAATTTAAGCAAAAATTAGGTATTAAATATCCTAAAATAAGACAAGGTGAACGAAGACCCAATACTAAAGGCAGAGGGAGGGCTTACAGTTACCGATTTATCGGGTGGCTTGTTTTCATCAATTCCCGAAAAGAATATTAAAGTAGTGGCAGCGTATCTTCAGCTAGTAGTAGATTTAAATTCAAATAGCAAAGAATTGAAAGTGTTAGACATCTTTATAAACGCAAGAACTGTTTTTACGGACGACTATATAAAAAGCACCGATGTATATTGGAAAGAACATTTAGCTGGTACTCTCCGAGAACCTTTTGATAGAGGTTTTGAAGCAAATTTGTTTAATGCCTTAAAACATATACCAAAACGTGAAAGTTCAGAGGAGGCTGCAAATTTTTATAAAAGCATTGGTGAATTAAAAACTTTTTTAAATGATTTTGCCCATATGAGGTATGCAAAAGCACTGGTGTATGCTAAGGGTAAATACCCCGACGCAACTGAAATAACAGAAGAAATTTTTAATAACATTTGTAGGGAAATGGTAGATATTTTATTTCAATGGTTTTCGCAACATTGCTACAAAGGAACGAATTAACAAATGAATCAACTTGAGCTCCACAAAAAAATAGAAGAATTTTTTAAAGCGGCCCCTGCGACGGCTGATGTTTCCTATGCCAATTCTTTATTGGTCAACGATGACGCTAAACGATTCTTTTTCAATCAAGCTAATGAATTTTGGCTGGATTGGCTTTGGCAAAATGGTTTTTTAAATGGCTTAAAACAAAAGGCCACGGACGCTACTAAATACACCTATCAGTTACCGGAACTGGAATATCTAACTAGAATGACCGAAAAGCAGGCTGCCAAGGTAACAGAAATTTTACTTGACAGAGATAATGCGACTTCCGAACAAAACTTTAATCCAGAAGTTGTTGATCGTTTTTTTAGAATTATAGGTTCTCTGCCGGCAGAAAACATCAAAGCTTTAACAGTAAAAATCCGAGACGAGAAGTGGTTTTTCTTAATGAGAAATTATCGCGAATCTGGCTATGCCTTTGAAAGAATTGTTAAAAAATTAGTCGATAGCAAAGAAAGCCAAGGGTTATTAGAGTTTGTACAAGCTTTGCTTACCGTAAAAAGTAAGGACGAAATCTCCGAGAGAGAAAACATGTTCAGCTTTGAAGAACCGTTTTACTTAACCGATACAGGGGCCTCTGATATTTTTGAAGCATTAGCACAGATTGAGGGTCCATATGCAGAAGAAGCCCTTAAAATTAGCACAGGCATTATGAGCCAGATTGTCAGGCTTGGCAAACCGGATGAAGACAAAATTTTTGATTACAATGATTTGTTTGCTTTGTTGGACGTTGATATGTTCACACTGGAAATAGAAGACAAGCGCAGTACCTCTTATAAGATTGATGTTAAAAACTTAACCGCGGTAATTAAAAAATTAGTTGAAAGGACAATCGGAAAAAAGTGCGGAGATACTCCTGCAGTGAGCCGGTTATTTGAATATATAAACAGCATACCCACTTGCCGTTCCATGTGGCGGTTAAGGCTTTTTGTTTTAACTCAATGCCCCAATACCTTTAAAGAAGCATTAAAAAAAGCGTTTTTTAAAGTCTTTGAAGTTGGCGACAGATATTTTGAAATTGAAGGTGGTGCTGAATATCATCAAACCCTTATACGCTGTTTTAATGTGCTTGACGAGCCGACACAAAGAGATTATGTAAAGAAAGTTTTTGAGTACTTTGGAGCTAAGCTGGGAGACGGAGACAAAGAAATATGGCGTAAAAGGGATGGATTAAAGATACTTATTTTAATTAAAAGTTATCTTACTCCTGATGAAGTAAATTTGGCCCAAGAAGTGTTTGGTGTTTCGCCGATGAAAGAAGACTTTACTCCGCAGCCTACGGTTGGCGCTAGCAGAAGCTGGTTCTATCCACCATATTTCGCCCATAGATCCTGCGGACTTTACCATTGAGGAGATTATTACCAACTTAAAAACAATTTGGAGTCCTGAAAAACTTAAAGAAGAATATCAAGGCGATGACTTCTTTAAACCCCGCGGACCAGAAGGACTCGGCGACGCTCTTAGAGAAGATGTAAAAAAACGGACTGATGATTATCTTAAACAAATTGTTAATTTCTTCGATAGAGAAGCTATTAGCCCCAACTATGTTTATTTTCTGCTTCGCGGTATTGAAGAAATGTTGCGCAACAAGCAAGCGCTAACACCGGAGCAAGTGAGTATGCTTTTTGGTTTGTTTAATGTTATTAAGAATGACGGGCAAAGAGAACCATTCAAAAGAAAAGACGATAAATCATGGCTGGCTGATTGGATAGAAGTACACAAAATAATAACGGACATACTCCTTTACATTTTGGAAAATAAAGAAACCAAGGCAGTTATTCACCAAGCGCATCAAGAAGAAATTAAAAATTTAATTGCGTATCTGCTTACCATTTCGGACAGTCCATCTAAAGAAAAGGAAACACCGGAATCCAGCGAGCCATACCACGCCGCCATTAACTCTGTTCGTGGCCGCGCGTATGAGGCTTTTGTGGTGTTTACGGGAAATAACGGCAAAACACTAACAGAAGATGTAAAACGACAGTTTCTAAATGTTCTAGAGGACAAATCCTTGGCAGTTCGTTTTGTGGTTGGTAGATATTTAGCAACTTTTTATTTCCGCGATAAGGAATTTATTACAGAAAATTTACCTGATAATTTTTCCGACTACTGATCCAAAAAAGAAAGATATATACCTTGCAACTTGGGAAGGTTATTTATCAAACACCTTATACGATAAATTATTTGTTGCGCTTAAAAGTTACTACGAACATGCCATCACTCTTGAGCCTGAAGCTTATACCCAAAGAAAATACTCAAAGGGGTTAGATGAATCTTTGGCAATCCACATCGCCCTTGCTTTCGCGCACTTAGGTTTAGAAATAACTGATGATTTATTCCAACAATTTTGGGCTAAACCCAATGTTACTAGGCATGAAGAATTTATTTCGTTTATCGGCCGCAGCTGCATAAGTCGTGACCAAGCTGGCGACGAGTGGTTTAAAGAAAACAATGTAAGCAAAGAAAAACTTATTAAATTCTGGGATTGGGTTTTAAATAATAACGCAATAGAGCCGAAAGCCTTAGCGGGATTTGGCTTTTGGATAAATCCAAATAAAGAAATTTTAGACGATAAAGTTCTAGTGGAAAAAATTACCGAAACCATTAAAAAATCTGACGGCGCCATAGATTGGGATTATGGTATAACAGAAAGGCTGCCGGCATTTGCTAAAAAAGACGGCGCAAAAACATTAGAGCTGATTTCAAATTTTTTGCTAGATTCTAAAAATAACCTTAACCGTAACAGGCGTGCACCAATGTTTAGTTTAGATAACGAAATTAAACAGTCCTTAGAAATAATTTATCAAAACGGCGACACGGCTCTTAAACAAAAAGTTGTTGATTTAATCAGCTTACTAATTGAAAAAGGCAGTAGTATATTTTGGGGGCTAAAAGATGTTGTTGCGCAATAAAAATAAATCAATATGGAAGACTCCCATCAAAATTTCATCTCACTAATTATTGACAGGCATTTTCATGCTACGCCTAAAGCCATTACAAGGATGACCGTTGGCACAGCAAACGAAGTTTATGCGGCGGCTTTGCCGGATCAGGAAGTGATTGTCCGCATGAGTCCTTATGACAAATTTTTGTTGGGGTCGCGTAAAAATATACCGCTCTTTAAAAGCCTAGGTATTCCAGTGCCGACCATTTTGTTTGAAAATTATAATAAAGATATTGTGCCATATAATTACCAGATTCTAACCAAAATTCCAGGTGAGGATATAGGTGAAGTTATCGCTACTTTAAAGAATGAGCAGTTAAAAAGTGTAGCTCAAAAAGTAGCTGAAATTATTACCAAAATAAGACGACTTATACCGTCGCAAGGCGGCTTCGGCTATATTTACGGCAATGCCGACAATTTAGTGAGCACGTGGACGGAGTATATGCAAAATAGCGCAAATCAAGCTATTGAACGTGGCAGGCAAACCGGCGTTTTGGAAAGCTGGATGAAGGATCTGCTAGATAGTATAGTTTGGGACAATAAACAGTATTTTGATTCTGTAGTATCGGAAACCTACTTTGATGACATTAGTTCCAAAAATGTGATGATTTACAATGGCGCCTTTAGCGGCCTTGTGGATCTGGACTGTCTGGCCCAAGGGGACTACCTTGAGGCTGTCGGCCGCATTAAGGCCAGCTGGTTCGGCACGGGTTACGGCGAAGTTTACAGTAATGCAGTTATGGATGAACTTAACCTAGACGAGGAGCAAAGAAAACAAGTTACAGTTTATGCGCTCTTTAATCGGTTATTTTGGGCTTGCGAAAATGGCATTCAGATGAACCAGAATACAAAGCCGGTAGTAAATTTGCAGCGGGATCAGGAGAATAAACAAATTATAAGAGCAATAGCTGGATTGGATCATAATTCGTAATAGGATCGTGGTCTTTCTATGGAAATTCCTGTGGCTAACTGCCTAAGAAAGTGTTAAAATAAGGGCATATTTACTGGTAGAGAATTTTTGAAATGATTATGGCAAACAGCAATCTTACTAACGCAAAAAGGGCAAAGAACGACGAGTTTTATACCCAGTACGGCGATATTCAAAAAGAGGTTGAGGCATACTTAGAATACAACCCCGATGTATTTCGCAGAAGAGTGGTGTATTGTAATTGCGATGATCCGTTCGAGAGTAATTTCTTTCGTTATTTTGTGCTCAATTTCAAAAAGCTTGGATTAAAACAGTTAATAACCACCAGCTATAAACCCTCGCCCGTAGCCAACACCCAGTTGGCGTTATTTGGCGATGATAAAACTCTCACTAAGCCAAAAGGCCGTTCAAAGGTAACCGCCAACAAGTTTATTATCAACGAGGTGCACGATATTGACGGCGACGGCGAGTTCAACTTGAAGGATGTTGCCATGCAGTTAAAAGCAAACAAACATAATGAGTGGACGCCGTTAGAGGGCGACGGTGATTTCCGCAGCGAAGAGTCTATTAACCTGCTTAAACAATCTGATATAGTAGTAACAA
Source organism: Candidatus Doudnaibacteriota bacterium (assembly GCA_963788395.1). Taxonomy (GTDB): domain Bacteria; phylum Patescibacteriota; class Doudnabacteria; order UBA920; family UBA920; genus CAIVSE01. The sequence continues at coordinate 79,840 of CAWBGV010000028.1, forward strand.
ATCCACCGTTTAGTTTATTCCGAGAGTACGTAAAGCAGCTTGTAGAACACAACAAGCAATTTTTAATTATTGGCAATTTAAACGCTATTACCTATAAAGAAATTTTTCCGTTACTCAAACAAAATAAAGTTTGGTTGGGTAATAATTATAAAGTTAATGGCGGCGCAATGTTTTATGAGATCCCAGAGGGGATTGCTAATTTAGATCAGGTTCGCGAAATAAAAACAAACGAAAACGGAAAGAAAGTTTATATTACGAGAGTCCAGGGTGTTCGCTGGTTCACTAACTTAGACCATGGCAGACTCCACGAAAGATTACCCTTAATGACCGAAGCAGAGGTTATTAAATTTAGCACTAAAAAGCCATTCTTTAAATATGATAACTACGATGCGATAGAAATTTCATTGGTTAAAAACATCCCGAGTAATTACAAAGGTGTAATGGGCGTACCAATTAGTATCATGGATAAGTACAGTCCCGAACAATTTATAATTTTAGGAACGAGTGATAATGGTCTTGTTGATGATAAATTCAAGAAAACACCAGGTTTAACAAAAGAATTTGTTAGTGATTATTATAAAGCTGGCGGCACAGGGGCATATAAGGAAGGCAACCCAACAGCTGGTTACTATGAAAATAACGTCGCAAAGATGGCGTATAAAAGAATTTTTATTAGACACAAGAATAAATAATATGAAAAAAATTAAAGTATCAATTCAAGACGAGAACACTTTAGTTTTATTAGAAGATGGTTCAAAAGGTGACATAATCGATCTAAAGTCAGTACATGAAACGGACATTGATAAAACAACTATCACGAATGTAGTTAATTCTATAAAAAGCGATGCTTTTAATATTGAATTAAAAAAAGAAAAGGATTCTATTGAACGCGAAAATAACTTTAAGTTAGAACTTAAAGAAAAAGAGTGGGCAGATCGTGCAAAAGAAAGCTTGTCTGCAAAAGATAAGGAAATTGTTGTACTTAATTCCAAGTTAGAAAGTGTTGCGGAAAGAGTAGAAGCAAATGTGAAGCTAGAAGCTTTTCAAGAGAAACAGAGAATAGAGAAAGAATATCAAGAAAAGTTAAATAAAAAAGACACTGAAATAAACGACATCAAGCATGAGAAGGAACTGAGTGAAGAAAAACTCAAAGAACAAATCAAGTCGACAGAAACTGCTTTGGTATCGTTCAAGGAAATGCGTACAAAGATGAGTACTAAAATGATTGGCGAATCACTCGAAGTCCATTGCGAAAATGAATTTAATCGCATTCGTCATATTGCATTTCCTAATGCAAAGTTCGGTAAAGATAATATAGTCTCCGAATCAGGCTCAAAAGGGGATTATATTTATCGAGAAGTAGATGAAGATGGTAGCGAAATGCTATCCATTATGTTTGAAATGAAAAATGAAGATGATGTCACTTCTACTAAGAAAAAGAACAAAGATTTTTTTAAGGAATTAGACAAAGATCGACAAGAGAAAAAATGCGAATATGCTGTTTTGGTAAGTCTTCTTGAAAAAGATAATGAATACTACGATGACATAGTCCCTGTTTATGAATATGGACTTATGTACTCTATACGTCCGCAACACTTCATTACTATTATTGGATTTTTACGTCAAGCAAATATAAAATCACAACACCTTCGGCGTGAAATTCATATACTTAATAATCAAAATGTTGATGTATCAAACTTTGAAGCCAACATGAATGCATTTAAAGAAGGGTTTTCAAAAAACTACGGCTTAGCATCGAAACAATTTTCAGAAGCTATAGAAGAGATAGATAAAACTATTGATCACTTAAATAAAGTGAAAGATAACCTATTGAAATCTGATAACAATCTACGATTAGCAAACAACAAAGCTACAGACCTTTCAATAAAAAGACTTACTTCCAATAGTCCAAGTGTTGCCAAGGCATTTGAAAAAAATGATAAAGAAAAAATTAAATAATATGAAAACAACTTTAAAAACCACAACCACTGTCAAAGATATTTGCGAAGGGTTTGAGTATAATGAACTTGAGGGCAAAGGGCTATTTGGTTTGTCCGGCAAGCTCACAATTCAGCCGGAGTATCAGCGTAACTATATTTATGCTTCCGATGGTGGAAAAAGAGAGGCTGCCGTTATTGAATCGATACTCAAAGGTTACCCAATAGGTTTGATTTATTTTAATAAGATTTCTGAAAACAAGCTGGAAGTTTTGGACGGGCAACAACGCATTACAAGTGTTGGACGTTTCGTGACTGATAAATTTGCTATCAAAGACGAAAACGGTATGGAGCAGTATTTTGGAGGTATGGCAAAAGACAAGAAAGCTAAAATATTGGAAACTAAACTGCTGATTTATGAATGTGAAGGAACGGAAAGCCAGATAAAAGAGTGGTTTAAAACCATAAATATTGCCGGTGTTCCACTTAAACCTCAAGAGCTGCTTAATGCTGTGTATTCTGGGCCCTTTGTAACACTTGGCAAGGAAGAGTTTAGTAATAGTCAAAATGCTAACATTCAGAAATGGGGTGCATACGTGTCAGGTAGTGCCAACCGGCAGGATTTTTTGGAACGTGCGCTCGATTGGGTAAGTAAAGGCAATATTGGGGACTACATGAGTAGTCATCGTATTGATAAAAATATTACCGAGTTAAAAAAATATTTCAGTAGTGTGATTGATTGGGTATCAAGTGTTTTTGTTGACGTTGAGAGCGAGATGTGTGGACTTGAATGGGGACGGCTGTATGAGACATATCATAAAAAATCATACAATCCAAAAAAGGTTTCGGAAGAAGTACAAAAACTGTATGGTGATCCGTATGTTAAAAATTGCAAAGGTATTTTTGAATTTATCTTAGGGGGCTACACTGATACTAAGTTGCTTGATGTTAGAGTTTTTGATGATGCGACCAAAAAATCAGTTTACAAGGAACAAACAGCTAAAGCTGAAAAGAAAAAAGAGTCGAACTGTCCGCTTTGTGCTATTGGGCACGATGCCAATAAAGAAAAAATTTGGAGTTTGGCTGAAATGGACGCCGACCATGTAGCGGCCTGGAGTAAGGGAGGCAAAACAGACCTAAAGAATTGCCAGATGCTCTGTAAAACCCACAACCGGGCAAAAGGAAATCGGTAATAGCCTCATAGGATGACTCTCTTTCTATGGTAGTATCTGTAAATATTTTGCCTAAAACCCTTAAACGTAAGGGTTTTTTAAATGCTTGACAAATAAGCCAAAAAAGCGTATAATATAGAGTAAATTTGTGGATAGTAAATTGTTCAAATATTTGGATAATTTACTCTTCATAAGCCCTCATCATAGGTGGGGCAGGGAGAAAAGATTGGAGGATTTATGATTCGATTTTACGCGCTGTTTGTTTTAGCGTCTTATATCTTTGCGCAGGATCAGCCTGCAACTCCCACGCCCGTGGAAACGCCCAAACCCGTGCTGAACATTTTTATTGACCGTGTGGGTTTTGGCAAGGACGTCAATTACGGGTACGCGGAGTGGTTTCAAATCCGCGGCACCAAGAAGCCTAAGTGGTCAGTGATTCTGCCCGACGTCGGAATAATTTTTTTCGACAATATCGGGCGGTATCGGGAAGCTTTCGTTGGAGCTAGGTTTAAAGTCCAGCCTATCAAGTCGCTCACCATTGATCACGAGGCTTACTATGTTCAGGCCACTGGCGTAGACGCACATCGTCATGCTTACTACCAGCCATGGACGCGAGTGGAATACCATTTCCACAAGCACTTTATGCTGGAGAGTGTGGCTTTCCCATATATTCCGCTCAACGGCGGCACCACGCAGTTTGTGATGGAACGCACCAAGCTGGAGTATAGCGGGTTCAAGCATTTCAACATCGGCGGCGGCGAAGGAGCCTATCAGGATTTCACTTACACCAAATTCCAAAGCAAGCCTTTCGCTTCGGTAACGGTGAGAGCAAGTCCCTGGGTAACTTTGAATTCTGGATCCAAGCCATGCCTGGACACACGTTCCAGATTCAGTACCGCCACGCAATAGCTTGGCACAGCCAACGCTAAAATCGCTACATATTTTGGCGGGAGCAATTGCTTCCGCCCCCTTCCAACTTCGTAAATTAATTTATGGATTTTGAAGGGCTCTGAACCTTAACGGTTAAGAGTTCAATCAAATTGGAGGTAGTAAAATGCCAAAAGATACTTGGGTTTCTGCTACAGAGAAGTTCGAAGCTAAACGGAAAGCGGAAGAAGGAGAGCCAAAGCCGTTTGTTTTGCCCGAAATTGGCCGGAAGAAATGCAAAAAATGGGGGCCGCTACTGATATCGAAAAGGCTCTTAAAGATTTTGAGCACAGCGACGAAAACCGTCCCGCGCACTTGCTACTGAAAGCAAGTGGCAGGCATATTGTCATCGCCGAGGAAAACGAAGGCGGCGGCATGCAAACGGTATACTATCTAAACGAACACGGGTTCATGGAATCCGTGGAACCCAGAGGTTACCGTTTGTTGTACTGCGACGAAAGAACCGGCAACAAGCCTCAGGTCAAAATGGCTAGCAAGCAGAGCATCGCCCTGCTCATTGCACGGCAAAGCAACGGCAAGGCTACCGCAGAAGACGTCCTAAACGTCCTGCGCAAAGGCCTCGACGCCATTGCTGAACAAGCAAATAAATAAAATCCTGGGCAGACGATCCATCGTCTGCCCCATCCCTTCCAACTTCATAGACTATTTGTGAATTTGGAAGGGGATGAAATAGTTCCCAACTTTCCGTAGGAGGAAATTTCGATGACCAAAAAGCAGAAGTTTTATGCGCTGGCGGTGTTGTTTACGCTGGTGCTTGGTATTTGTGTTGTTCGTTTAGTGCAGACGGTTGGACTGCTCAAAATTGCCGAAGGTCGCTATAACCGGCATTACGCGCTGACAATGCATAATGACACTGCATGGACTTTGCAGGAGTTATGCCGAACCCGTTGGCTTCACCGTCGCGCATGGACGTTGTCTATGTGTTTGTGTCACAGTCAGAGTCGGAGACTCTTAGCCTGGTGGTTTCCATTCCAAACCCTAATAAGGTTTGGTACGACAAGGTTTGGCTTGGACAAACCGTGCGCTTCGTCCAACTATCGACATCGGCGATGCGTCGATCGACCCGACACTTTCGTCCTACATCCGGCCGGATAACTTTTCTGAGAATGAAGCCGTAAAAAAAGCGGTTCCGGTAAGGGGGTATTAAATGCCAGCAAAAATGATTACTCTCCGAAACGGCTCACGGGAAATTGACGTACTTGCCGCAGGCACAGTCCAGCAACTTCAGAAACTTCAGGCTGCCGACCCGATTGCTTTTTACGAATTGGTTATGAAGTGCCGAGACGACAGTTACCAATTCGCCAATGATGGCAAAAGCGTGGTGCCCCATTCACAGCTGGTCATTCAGCACTACGCCACCCTCAATATCAACGGCGGTGTGCACAGTAATCTGCGTAACATCGTACTTTCAGCCGTCGAAGGCGACGGCTATGAGCTATACATTGTAAGTCCTTTCGCGTAGGACTCCGGCGGAGCGTTCACATACGTTCCGCGACCCTTCTAACTTCATAAAAAAGTTTGTGGAGTTGGAAGGGAATGATACCCTAATTTTCTATTCATATGGAGGAGTAAAAATATGATTGTTTACGGTCTTACCATGCAAGGTAAAAACGATGAAGTTCCAGTAGAGGTAGCCGCGTGGCTGCTTGAACGGAACTCCAAGTATCAAAACAGCATTGACTTCCAAGTTGATGTTAACCCAGTGCGGCCAGAAGATGCGCCGCAGTACAACCCATTGCCCAAAAGCATTTTCAAATCTTTGGGCGAAGAGTCCGTTGTTTGGTATTCTGAGTGTTATTTTCCTGTACCGTACCGAGATTTGGACGGTCAAGATTGTTGGTGGTGCAGACCAAGACGGAAATCTTATTGACCGGTCCAAAGAGCAGACAGTTAAAGCACTCGGCGCGGCCAAGCGGGAAGAGATTGCCGGTTGGAATCCCAGTGTCGTGAGAATTAACGACTACAGCGACGGTTTTCTTCGGCCGGCCAATAATCCCTTACAGGACAAGGCCATTGAAATGATCGCCGTGCCCGGAGATTTTCGTTGGACTTCGGAAGTTTCAATGACTGGTGCTCAGTTGATGGACAACTCATGAAAGATACGCAGACCAGATTGGAAATTGGCGGAGCCATTTGGAACAAAGACTGGCAGACAATCAAGCGCTTGAAAGAACAGCGCAGTTAGAGTACTATATAAGGTCGCAAGTCCCACAAGGATTTTGCGACCTTTCACCTTAGTAAATCAGTTTGGGCAGATACGTGTCTGCCCATCCCTTCCAACTTCATAAACTATTTTTGTGGATTTGGAAGGGAAAGAGGAGGATTTAGATACGAGACAGGCTCATTGCTTTCTGTATGGTGTTTGTCACTTTGTTTTACGGGACTTACGCCATTTACAAGTTCATATGTTGGGTACATTATTACATCGGGCAACCGCCGATTATTACGGTAGACAACGTTTTCAGATTTGCAGCACTTTCAGTACTGGTGATTTTTTCGGCCATGGCCTTGGGTAATGTGATTAATGGCACCGATAAATTATCAAAGAAAAAAGGAGAAGATAATGCCGGGAACACGCATTAACGTTTACCGCGATAACCGCACCGAGGAGGCGATTCGACGCTCGCACTGGGTATCATGGGTACTTGGCCTTTCCTTGGGAATCTGGGTGCTATATTTCGCCGGTCCGATTAAATTCTACATCCCCATCCTGGTAACCGTCGCGTCGGTACCACTGGGCTGGCTGTTCGGCTACAAGTGGGCATTTGCAGTTTTCTTTCACACTCGCACCATTTTTGCTGCGCGTCAGGACACGCCACAGAAATAACCAACTGGCGGAGCGTTCACAAAACGTTCCGCCACTCATCTTAGTAAATTATTTAAATAGTTTATTAGGATGAGTATTAAAGGAGGTAGTAAATGCAGACGTTAGCTTTGGTACCCACAGTGCCTTTCCATGAGTTCCTACTCAAGGTTTTAAAGGAACTTCAACAAGGAGTAAATCGGGAACTTCAGTACGGAACTCAGGTCTTTACGGGTCCGGATGATGGCTGAGGTTACAATTCCACCATCGCAAGAAAACAAAGTCATTGATGCTTTTCTGGCATTTGTGGCTTCGGGCAACATGTACGTAGGCTTGGCGGAAGAATTCGCCAAGGCCTACCTAAGACTCGATACGGCGCGAATCAACTTTTTGTGCATGCTGTCTTCATGCCAGTGTGGCACTGAGCAAAAGTTCAAAAACCTTCGGGTTCTGGGCGAACAAATCGACAGGTTATTACAGCCTGAAGAAACCGTAGCAGTTCCTGCCCGTCCCGGCCTATACGAAGGAGCCGTGGTTCCAATCGACGAAGCATAATATGATACCGGCGGAAGTGAATTGACTTCCGCCACCCTTCTAAGTTTATAAATTATTTTGTGAATTTGGAAGGGAAATGAAATAGTTTCCAATTTTGTTAGGAGGTAAAATAGAATGAGTTTGGTTCAAGACGCAAATGACCACGCTGCGCTTAATCCTGGCCTGTATGCCGGGATCGAGCGGGGCTTTGACCTTTCGTATTTAGGGATGTTGTTGGTTCGAGGGTTGGTTAATGACCTGCCCGTTTCGTCCGCAACACTCCCGCAGTTGTGGAGACTGACGGAGACACCACCGTCTGCCACATTAACCCCATCAAGCTGTTGCTCTACCCTCGTCAGAACTTCGGCGTTCAAATGCTGACTCACAACGAAGGGAAGAAGCGTGGGTTGATGGTCGACATTTGTTACTACGGAATGGACGTCGACCTCGTGGTCGGTTTCCACGCTGTTGACGAATACGGACGCGAGAACATGTTCGGAGTTAATCTTCCGAACACCAGACACAACAAGCTCAACGCCATGCTCGCGCAATTGCGGGACATCTGCATCACCGGCGGGGATGACTTGTCGTCCCGGTTGCGGCAGTGGGAGTTCAAGTAAGTACTAAACAACTTCGGCGGAACGTTCATAAAACTATGTGCTTTATCGATACCATGCTGAGCACTTAGTAAAAACTTGCGGAGCGACTTAACACTCGCTCCGCCACTCATTTTAGTTCCGATAATAATCGGGGTTGGGATGAGAAAAAAAGGAGGAAGTTTATAGTGCCTATTATTGAGATTTGGGGAGTTCCCGAAACGATTCCTCAGGAAAGATTGGTTCTGTTTATGGCCGATATCAAGCGCGAGGTTTGCGAAATTAGTGCGCTTGGTTTGACCGAAAAGCAGGTCACTGTATTCTTTCCGCGAGATATGGTTTCAGACGGTCTTGGCGAAGAGATCATTGTCTTCGTCAAAGGACTGTTTTATAAGCCGGAACGCACAGAGAATGTTCGCTGCCAGCTCGCCAGAAAGATAAAGGATCGTTGTTGCAGCTTCTTTGTTAATTTGCTGGACAACGAATTTCTCGTGGAGTGCCTTATTGATCGGCCTTTTCATTCGTCTACCGGCTTTGCTACTCAGGTCATATCAGGGGTTAAACCTGCCGTTCGGGGTAACGGTGGACTCGCCGGAACTTGTCCTGAATGCACCGACGGCCAAACACGGGATATCTGCCCCGTATGCCACAAGTGCGTAGACAACCATTGTCATCACAGTTAGGAGAAGGATATGACGAAAGAAGCAGTAAGACGTGTAGCTACGGATGAAGTCTTTGGTACGATCGTCCCCGATGACGATACATTAAACCGCATACAAGTCTATGAAAATAGCGGCTGGTTCCTGGTCACGACTCGTTCGGGATACGACCGTTCGGCGCTTGAGCTTCATCGTGCCCTTGAGAAGCACGGCGAAATGTTCCATTATCAGCTCGCCGGAACCCGTGACGGGCAGATGGTACCACTCAACCTTTACTTCGTAAAAGACAAAAGGACGTAGTAACTGCGTCCTCTGCAATCGCAAACCCGAGACCTTCACCGGCCTCGGGTTTTTTCTTTGAGTGGATAACTCGATTTGCAAATACTTTCATAGGAAGTTAATCTTCACACAGTATCAATTAATTAGTAAGACCAATAATAGCAGCGCTTTTTAATAATTTCAGTGGTGACCCTTAACACCTCCTTTCTAAGGAACTTTTCTTGACTACACTGGTTTTCGAACTGTGTGTCAAGACATTCTGTTGGTCGTCTTCAATTTTTTCGAATTTTGAAGCAATCCTGACTCTTACGAATTGATCGTAAACGGTTTTGTATAACGGTATTTCTAACGCATTTAGCAATAAATGCGGCCTGAGCGCCTTAAATGCTCGGGATCACTATTTAGCCGTTAAAAAACGGAAATTGCAAATAAAAGCCTGACTTCTACTACTGAAGTGAGGCTTTTATGTTTTATAAGGAAAGTGTCGTAGAAACATCTACGAAAACCGACAGTAGGGTTTTACCCTCTGCCGGGACAGTTTTTTGCCCGAAGATCAGTGAACTGGTCGCCGGATTTTTAAAGCACGGCCAATTTGATTTAAGCTGGTCGGCGGGGACTGTGGAAAATATGGAGAATGTTTGCGGATGATTATCCGTGACTTAGCGATATGCCGGCCAATGGAATCCGCTTGGTTCACCTTACGGAATTAAAATCTAAAATCATAATGCGGGGAGCCGGTGAATCACGGGTCGGCTCTATGGTGTTTGCGCTGAAAAGTTTTCTAAAATACTGCAAGGAAATCGTGGAGTTGGACGTGCTGGATTATAACAAAATTACGCCGCCAAAACGCCACCGCCGAGAAGTGCTGTTTTTAACCAACGAAGAAATCCAGCGGTTTGTAGATAGTATAAAAATAAAAAATACGTGGGACGGGAAAAATAAAAAAAGTTGCATCCGGCTGGACGGGCTAAGGTTTAGGAATTTGGTGGAAGTCCTGCTCGGAACAGGTATGCGGATTTCCGAAGCCCTATCGCTTAATCGCAATAGCATAGATTTTGAAAAGAAAGAAGCAAAAATTATCGGTAAAGGCAATAAACAGCGCACAGTGTTTTTGAATGACAGGGCGATTGGCTGGTTGCAGCGGTATTTGCTTATGCGGAAGGACACTAACCCTGCCCTGTTTATAACGTTCGGCGAGCCTCGGCCGCTTAAGGCGAATGACCTGTCCAAGCAGTTTAAACACTATGCCCAAAAAGTAGGCCTTAAGAAAAAAGTCACTCCGCATATTTTGCGCCCACCGCCGCAACTTTAATGTCCCACAATGGCGCAGACATCCGCAACATCCAGCTCATTTTGGGTCACAGCGATATTAAAACCACAGCTAAGTATTACTTAGGTGTGGACAAAGAGGCCTTAAGAAAGGCTCATAACCAATACTTAAAATACGATTAAAATGGTAAACTATCCGTGGAACGCTTAGTTTTAAGATAGTTTCCCCTTGTATTTATTGGGTTTTTATACGGTTAGCTTGACAGGAGTAAGAAAATCATGTATAATTAAAAGTTAAATTTTGATATGGGCAACTTGGCTACAAAAGCTGTTTTTTGTAGTTAAATTGCTCGTCTCAATTGTGAGGCTTGTCCGCACGTGACGTAATTCACGGATGAAAACTACAAACACCGGTAGGCCCACAGTTTGGGTAGGCCGGGGAGGATTTATGGAATACAGAAGCGAACTTCTTAGTTCTTTCGGCACGGCTTTTCAGATATACAAGGAATTGACCGATGCTGTAATGGCCAAGGGCGGGACGGATGGGGACATCAAAAAAATTCTCACCATACCAGCCCTCCGGGCAAAATTGGCTGACGATATTCTCGGCAAGCAAGAGACAATCGTCCAGGCCACAACGCCACAGCCACTCGTTACTAAGCTGACCATAGTTTCCGGTTTCGACCGCGACATGCGGAACGAAAGCTGGAAACTGCTGGAAGACACGGGTGAACCGGTTGAGTTCGACGCCAGCCGTCTGGAGCTGGTTTCGTTCCTGCAAACGGACGAGCCTTACGCTGGCGGCGAAACGATGCTCAAGCGGGCGCGTGGCAAAGAGCCGGTGAAAGGCCAGATGCTCGTTGGCTGCAATTGGGGCCAACGGCACGGCGAGGCGTTGCTCCGCAACCAGCACCTGATACCCGTCGAGTGGCGCGGCAAAGTCATCGTTCTGCCCGGCACAGTCTGGCAGGACGGCAGCCGTGACCGCTTTGTGGCTTGCCTCGTTTTCCGCGGCGAGCGGTGGGTTCTCGACTTCTACTGGCTCGGCCACTTCGGTTCCGATTACCAGTTGCTTCGTCTCCGCGAGTTGCCCTTGGCCGCTTGAGGCCTTGGCACTCTTGGATTCTGTTCTCTTGGCGCTTCGCGCCGCCCCCACATCTTGGCTTTGGCTGGGATGTGGGGATTTTGTTTTTCCAGAATTTTTGTTAAACTATTTTCAGATAGGATTTGTGCCTGCGGCTACGGCTTCAGGTGACCATATCTCGCGTTATTAAAGAACCAGAGTATCGGCGGCCACGGTTTCCGGTAGAGTGTTCTTTAATAATCTTAAACAGAAGAAACTCGGTGCAGGGTATTAGTGGGCTATAGGCCCCGAATAAAATACAGCCCTAAGAGTATTCAAGGGGCAGTGGCATTGACGATACCTTGCACGTATCTGGCAGGACGACAACCGTAACCGCAATGTGACTTACCTCGTTTTCAACGGCAAGCAGTGGGTTCTCAACTTCAACTGGCTCGACAACAACTTCAATTCCGATTACCAGTTGCTTCGTCTCCGCGACTATCTTCTGTTTACTCCTCCCCCAGCGGGAGGAGTTTCTTTTACAAGCTGTTTTTGCCAGCCACCGAGCATTTTACCTGCTTCAGCTAAAGGAGCGGCGATGACCGAAAATTGTTTGTTGTCCAAGGCCTTTAAATCCCAGGCCAGTTGCATAAAGTATTTGAGCGTATCCAGTTTAATGCTGGCTTTTTGGACTAATGCCGGTTTGTATTCTCTGGCGGTAAATCCAGCAGTAAGGATTAGTTCTATGACATCGGTAAAAAGCACATTGATTTTTTCAGCCGTTGAATACTTTATCAGTTTTGGCAAATGGGGCAAGTAGCCAATCCATAGCTTATAGGCATTTGTAATTTTTTGCAGCACCGGCAAATTGCCAAAATTTCGGTTGGGGGGGGGGCGTATTAAATGTCATTTTTTTTGAGGTTTAATTATGAAAGCGCAATTAAATATAAGTTACGAGGAGATAATATCGCTCGAAAATTTGTTTGCAGCCTGGCAGGAGTTTTTGCCGGGCAAGAAAAAGAAGGGTGATGTGCAGGAGTTTGGTGCGAGGTTAACTGATAACATTTTACAGCTTCACGGCGAACTTGCCAATTTTGCCTACGTTCACGGACTATATAAGGCATTTAATATTTCCGACCCCAAGCCTCGCAATATCCACAAAGCCAGTGTCCGGGATAGAGTTTTGCACCACGCCATTTACAGGAAACTTTATCCGTTTTTCGACAGAGTATTTATTGCAGACTCATATTCCTGTCGCATCGGCAAAGGGACGTATAAAGCAATAAAACGGTTTGGAAAATTTGGCTTGCAGGTTAGCAAAAATAACAGCCAAACAGTATGGGTATTAAAGTGCGATATTAAAAAGTTTTTTGCCAGCATTGACCACAAAATTCTAATGGAAATTTTAGCCAGTTACATTCCTGACAAAAATATCTTGTGGCTACTGGGACAAATTATTGAGAGCTTTGATTTTCTTCCATAGGTCGTCGTTAATTTTTTCGAAAATTAGCGCACTTAACTCGACAAATTGATGTAATCGGTTTTGTGGGCAATTCTAACTGTATTTAGCAATAAATACGGGCCTAAACGCCAAAATGTTTGGGATCACTATTTAGCCGTTAAAGGTTTAACGGAAATTGCAATAAAAAGCTTCGCAATCAGCAATGATAGCGAGGCTTTTTATGAATACTGAAAGTTAAGTAGAAGAACGGTTTCTAGGGCTCTAAATTAAAACTATATATACTTACCCACTATTGCTAAACTATATATAGTTTGTTATAATATGGCTATGGATATTAAAGACCAGTTAAAACTTATACAAAAACTATCTGGGCTAACCCAAGCGGAATTGGCGGGTCGTTTAGGCGTGACTTTTGCGGCTTATAACCGCTGGGCTAATGGTAAGGCCAAACCCCGTGGTAAAGCTCAAATAAAGATTGATGAATTATACAGGGAATACACAGGCCAAAAGGAAATACCCAACGACGCTTTGTTTGCTAAAAAGCAAGCTATATTAGACAAACGAAAAGACCATAAAGCCGTTTTAAAAACAATTTTAGCCAACCCCGACATTCGTGACCAGTTTATGCTGTCTTTGACCTACCATTCTAACAGCATAGAGGGAAGCTCCCTGACAGAGGGGGACACCGCCGCTATCTTATTCCAAAACGCCTCCTTGCCTAATAAAAGTTTGACCGAACAACTGGAAGCCAAAAATCACCAGACGGCTTTAACTTATTTGTTTGACTATATTAGTAGCAAAAAGAAATTAAGCGAGGATTTTATTTTAAAGCTCCACAGCATCCTTATGAATAGCATCCGTGACGACGCTGGCTTTTACCGCCGCCACGGCGTTAGGATTGTCGGCACTTATGTTCCAACCGCTAATTTTTTAAAGGTTCCTGATTTAATGGAACAGTTGGTTAAGGACATAAACAAAAAACCTAAAGACCTGATAGGTCAAGTTGCTAGAATCCACAGCCGTTTTGAAAAAATCCACCCGTTCTCCGACGGCAACGGCCGCATAGGCAGATTGTTAATGGCGGCTATGTTACTGGAAGACAACTTACCTCCCGCCGTTATCAAACAGGAACGCCGTCGCCTATATATGACCTACCTAAACAAAGCCCAAATGAAAGATGGCCCAAGCAACTTAACAGATTTTGTTTGCGATGCGATTTTAGACGGGTATAGGATTTTAGAGAGGAAAAATTAAACTATAATCGTAACAAAATCGTATTACACTTAATATGACCGAAATTAGAAATCGTGGTGCTGAGTCAATGACGGAAGAGCAGGAGTGATGTTTCAAATTCTAGACCAACAGAGAGAGAGTCAATAGAAGCATTTTTTGCCTCGCGAGTTGACTATGGATTTTTCCATCAGTTTTTGCTATGATACGGAGTCTTCAATCTTGAAGATAATCCAACAAGGGGGAATACGATGGAATCCATCGTCAAGCAGATTGAATACCTTCGCAACGAAATCGCCATACGCGACAGCCAGCTCATGGCCGGTGTCATGCTTATAGCTGTAATGATGGTGGCGTGCTACATGGCCGCCGTTATCTCCAACAATTGCAGTCTTTACCGGCTGTTAGCCATGTTATTGCTCGGCGGCATCTTCTTTGTCGCCCGGCAGGAGCATTTGGAAAAACGAAACGCGCCGTGGATCAGTAAGGCAGAAACAGTGCTGCAATCCGGTGCCACTGGAGTGCCGCGTGGTTTCGTGAATTGGGAAGACTACCTAAAGACATTGAAGTCACGGCAGTTCTACCTGTTTCCGACTGACCTACTATGCGGCTTGCCGTTTTGCTGGATGTTTTTTGACGCCATCCGCAACCAGCTCAAGCTGAAGGCCGTGATTTCAGACCAGACTTTTCTGTGGTGGGCTGCCGCCGGACTAGTTTTTGCAATCCTATGGGTGGGGGTTGGCAGCTGGGCAGCGGATAAGTAGGAGGCGAGCATGCTACTAATCGACGTTTACGGTATACCGGAAAGCGTGCTCAACCTGAGCGACACCATGCCGGAGTTTGAGTCGCGGAACGAGCACTTTCGCTTTCACCTGCAATACGCCGTCAATCGTTTCCGGTCACTTAGCTTGAGCATTAGCGAGGTTATTGTTACCCTGCACCCAAAACGCTACGTGCCGAGTTATGAAGTCGGCGTCGAGCAGATTTTTATAAGGGTGGAAGGCAGGGTCAAGGATCCGGTCAAAGGCAACATGCTGCGGAAGCAGTTGGCCAAGGCTCTGGTGCGAGTGGTTTTGAAACGCTTCGCTTCGCACATCCGGGTCGAGTGCAAGGTCAATCGTTTTGAAGAAGACGACGGTGGTTTTTACACTAGCTGGGAAGATTAACTGTCCTGTGAAGGCGGTCTTAGATTTTCCCAAAGCGCGCGTTTGGTCACACCGGATGCACGCTTTTTATTTCTAAAAGATACGCTTTTCCGTAACCTTTGGAAACAAACACACGTTCTATATATAAAAGTGGACTATAGACAGAAATTGGGCGAAAAGCCGTCATTTATTGGGACTTGACAATGTGTAATTTCCCATATACAATGTGGATATGAATGATCCACAGATTCCAGAACCAATAACTTTTGAATGGGACGAGTTTAACACTAAAAAAATCCGTCTTAAACACGGTATAACTCCAGAACAGGCAGAGCAGCCATTTTTGAACGATTTTTGGACTAAGCTTGACCCTATACACAGTTCCGCAGAAAAGCGTTATCAATTATTAGGAAAGAATAATGAGGGAAAAATTTTATTTATAGTTTTTACCATTAGGAAAGATAAAGTAAGAGTAATTTCAGCACGCAGTGCTGATAAAAAAGAAAGGACTTTATATGAACAAAAAACTTAAGAAAATTCCTAAATTTAAGAATGAAGATGAAGAGGCAAAATTTTGGAATAGCCACAGCTCGGTAGACTATATTGACTGGTCAAAAGCCCAGAGGGCAGTTTTCCCAAACCTGAAACCTACCTCCCGCTCTATCTCTATACGGATTCCTGAGTATATTATCAATCGTATTAAAGTTGAGGCTAATAAGTTAGACATTCCATACCAGGCCTTAATGAAGCAGTATATCGCTAACGGTGTATTGAAGAATTAAATGCAATGGGCGGTATAAGACATATTGATGCTGGTCATCCGGATGAGTGGTATAAGGACAGGTTTATGGTGGGCTTTACCGAGGAAGGCATAATGGATTTGAGATACCAAGATTGGGTTGGCGGCAGGATGGAAGTGTATGTTGTGGGAGAGCAATATGCAATAGATGAAATTCGGTTTTTTACTCCAAACACATTAGAATGGATAAACTTTAGGGAGCAATATGATGGCAGGTGGTTAGATAAAACTGCATTTGAAGACGTAGTGGAGACGGTAAAGAAAAGGTTTTACACCAGACCGGAAAGCAGAATTTAACAATTAAATTGATCTTTTAAATTTTTAATACAGTAGTAGTTTGTCAGCCAATTTCCCTTTATAACGGTTCAGAAACACCTCCATCGGGATACTGAAAATGCAAATGTAATAACTGTCCAAGAATGAAACCACCCGCTCGTAATTGAGCGGGTTTTTTGTTAAGCTGTCGCTGGATGAGACACATCTATAGAAGTTTTTGTGGCTGGCAGTTGATTGGATTTTTATTTACCCAAAATAAGAATTTGGACAAAATAAAACTCGCAAGTGGGGCGCTTGCGAGTTTGAGTTTATTGTTACCGGTTCTTAATTCCCCAGACCGGGCGACTACTCCTCCCATCGGATGGGTGGAGGCCTTAGTCCTGCGATGAAGAATGCGCTGGCCGCCGTCAGCAGCATGAGGCCAACACCGACGGATAGAATTGTCGCCATAATCTTGAGACCGGCAGTGTTGAAGATCATCACTACCACCAAAGTCAGGACTGCAATTCCCGCGGCCGCAAGGATCAACGCTGTCGGCAGCCATTCCGTAGCCTCCCATGGTGCAGTGAAGCGGGAGCCTAAGAAGTTGGCGACGACGAAAAGGCTGAAAAGCCCCGCCATCATGGCCCTCCTTCGATTGGCATGTCTGACAACAGATGCCATGCCGAGTCAGGGGGTGTCAGATGCTCCAAGACCTTGCCGACAATCATCATCACTACCCCGGCCACGATCGCCGACCACATCATCGGATTCCGGTAAACGTATTTCATTTGTACTGCCTCCTTGTAGATTAGGGTCTTATCCCTTCCAAATTCACCAATATTGATAAGCTTAGAAGGAATGGCAAGTGGTGCGACACTTGCCAAAGATTGAGGGCGGCTTTCGCACAAGCCGTATGAGATCACCTGTCCGTCCGGTCAGGTTCGGTAGCTAACGATGCCGTTAAGGCAACGGGAGCTAGTTGACCAAGAACAGCTTTGGCCTGGTTTCGGTATAACAATTGAACCAGTACAGTTCAGGGCCGTCCAGCTCATTAACATCGCATGAGTGGTCGCAGGGGCCGGTGACTACACGCGAGACATCTTCGGAATCGAGATGTTCGCGATTAAGGCCGTGGAAAAAGACGCCGAATAAAAGAGTGGTCTGGTTATTCTATTCTAAAACCCCATCGTTCGATGGGGTTTTATGGTAAAATGAAGACATGAAACAAAGCAAGGTAATTATGGGCATGCCGGTATCGGTGGAGGTTCGCGATGGTACCGCGGAAGCGGGCCAGCTGGTTTTTGATTATTTTAATTACGTAGACCAAACTTTTAGTACCTATAAACCGGACAGCGAAATCAGCAAAATTAATCGGGGAGAACTGGCGGAACAGCAATATAGTCGGGAGATGCAAGAAATTTTTAGATTAGCTGAACAAACCCGCCGGCAAACCAGAGGTTTTTTTAATATCCGCACGCCCGGGGGAACGCTCGATCCTTCGGGTCTGGTGAAGGGGTGGGCCATCTGGCAGGCCGGCCTGCTTTTGCGGCGGCATGGGTATAAAAATTTTATGATTGATGCCGGCGGAGATATTCAGGCCAGCGTGGCAAATGCTTCCGGCCAATCATGGAGTGTGGGTATTCGCAATCCGTTTCAAACCGAACAAATCGTAAAAGTGTTGCGTATTACCGATCAGGGCGTTGCCACCTCCGGCAGTTACGAGCGCGGCCAGCATATTTACAATCCGCATCAGCCCGGGAAGCAGGTCGGCGATATTCTCAGCCTGACCGTAGTCGGCCCGAACATCTATGAGGCCGACCGGTTTGCGACCGCAGCTTTTGCCATGGGCCGGGAGGGGGTTGCCTTTATTGAATTGTTAGACGGCTTGGAAGGCTATATAATAGACAGACAGGGGATAGGGACAGAAACCAGTGGCTTTTACAAATACGTTGCAGTTCCAAATTAAATGTAAAGTATGAAATTGAATATTTTTGATACCACCGCTTTTTTGCAAACCGCCGGCTACATTGGCCTATTTTTTATGCTGTACGCTGAAACCGGATTGCTCATTGGTTTAATTTTGCCCGGCGAAAGTTTGCTGTTTACGGCGGGATTTTTAAGTTCGGTCGGCTACTTTCATATCTGGATTGTGATTATTATTGCGTTTGTTGCGGCGGCATTGGCCGATAGTACCGGATATGTTTTGGGAAAAAAATATGGTCGCGCGATTTTTTCGCGCCCAAATTCACTATTTTTTAATCAGGCCTATATTGAAAAATCTGAACGCTTTTACCAGCGGCACGGAGCCAAAACTTTAATCGCGGCCCGTTTCTTGCCTTATATTAGAACTCTAGCCCCGATTTTTGCGGGTATCGGACTTATGGAATATAAAACTTTTGTAAAATTTAATTTAGTTGGAGCGCTGCTGTGGTCGGTGATAGTCAGCCTGTTAGCCTATTTCTTGGGGCAGGCTATTCCGAACGCCAATCATTATGTTATTTTATTGGCCATTGCCGCCGTGGTTTTGTTTGCGGTCCCAGGCATGGTCTCCGCACTTTCCGGATCACGGCATAATAAGTCAAGCAAATAAATAATAGGTATGCCCGAATTTTTTTACCCGGCAGCGACGGCGGAAATTATTCAAGATTTTATTAACGCCAGGCAGGTATCCATTTAGTGTAATTTTTGCTATGATACAGCTAGAAAATCAGCTAAGTCATAAACAGTATGAGCCAAAAACTTCAAGATATATTGGCTTTTGGCGCGCCAAAAGTTTCGGTAGTCATTCCCGCCTATAACGAAGCGGATTTTATTCGTCGAGCGCTCGACAGTTTACAGCGGCAGGACTGCCAAGATTTTGAAGTTATAGTTGTAGATAATAATTCTACCGACGCGACTGCCGTCATTGCCCGGCAATACGGAGCTCGGGTCATTGTCCAAAAAGAACAGGGAGTAGGCAAGGCCCGGCAATTAGGATTTGCGGCAGCCCGGGCAGATATTATTGCCACCACTGATGCTGATACCAAACTGCCGCCCGACTGGATCTCGCGGATTATTTCCCGGTTTGGCAGCGATCCGGCGCTGCTGGCGTACGGCGGCCTGTATTCGCTCCACTCCGGACCAAAGTTGGCGCGCTGGTTTTTTCCTAAGCGAGCTTACTGGTTGTGGCGTATTGATCAAAAATTCAGCGGTTCCTGGAGCCTGCCCGGCGCTAACATGGCTGTCCGCGCTTCGGCTTTTGCGGCTATTGGCGGATTTAATCAGGAGCTGCAGTTGGGGGAAGACGCCGACCTGTCGCAGCGGCTGGGAAAAATCGGTACAGTAGTATTAGATCGGAATTTTTTAGTCAGTACTTCCGGACGCCGGTACCGCAAGGGACTGCTCGCCGCCGCTTATGCCTACATACCCAGCGCGGCTACCCGAATTTTATTAAAAAAGCCCAAAAGTAAAATTTTGCCGCCCGTCAGAAAAGAATCGCAATCACCGGTCGCTTTTGTCGCGCCGGTGTTCATGCTGGCCGCGATGACATTTTTATTTTTTCACAGCCCGGTATCAGTCCAGGCCGCAAAAACAGTCAGGCACGACGAACGAAAAATGGTTTTTGCCGCCGACCAAATGGTCCACCATCATCACTTTCATTTTCATATGCGTACCGCCAGCCTGGTGCCAAAAATTCATGGAACATAATCAATTTCACAAAAGCATATTTTTAACTTTCGATGACGGGCCGAACGAACCGTATACCTCGCAGATTTTAAATGTCTTGGCGGCTCACGGAGCCAAGGCTACTTTTTTCGTCTGTGGCATGAATATTGAAAAGTATCCGGAAGTGCTGCAGCGCGTGGTCGCCTATGGCCATGCCGTCGGCATTCATTCTTACTCCCATAATTTAAAAAAAGTTTTACGGGGAGATTTGATGCAAGAAATTGTCTTAACCAGAGAACTGATTCGTCGCTACGCCCACGTCGATACTAAGCTTTGCCGCTCGCCGTGGGGCATTACCAGGCCTAAGCTGAAACAGCAGTTGCTGTTCCAAGGCTACCAGCTTTTTTACTGGGACATTATGGCTTTTGACTGGCGCCGGCCCGATTTAAAAATGATTGCCGGCCACGTCATTCGTCGGGCATTTCCGGGAGCTCTGGTCCTGCTTCACGATGGCGAAGGTATTAGGTCGGGCGAACGGACGAATACGGTAAAATCACTTCCGCTTATATTAGATGCCTTAGGGCGGCAAGGTTATACTTTTGAAAGTTTGTCCCAGAACAGCAGCCCGCGGCTCAATTCCTTAAAAAGCATTACTGCCGATAACCTGGCTTGGCTGCTACAATAACAAATAATAAAAAATAAACACTAACATTTAACCATATGAAGCTTTCGGTAGTGATTCCCGCCTACAATGAGCAGGACCGGATTAAGCCAACATTGTTGGACGTGGATGCCTATTTACAAAAACAGTCATACGATTACGAAATTATTGTCGTCGTTAATAATAGCCACGACCGAACGTTCGAAATTGTAAAAAGTTTGGAAGCGGGACAAATAAAAAAAGCCACGGCCATGAACTTGCCGGAAGGCGGCAAGGGGAACGCGGTCAAGCGGGGGATTTTGGAAAAAGCATCCGGCGATATTATTATGTTTA
>CAWBGV010000029.1:0-26728 GCA_963788395.1 Candidatus Doudnaibacteriota bacterium
ACTCCACCATTTCCATAACCAAACCCAATCTGATTTTTTCAAAATCCCGGGATAATTGTAGGTACAGTTACTGGCCATTTAATATACGCTGGTGTTCATCTTTGCAGCGTTCCTTACTAACTGCGATATAGGGCACATACTCTTTTTTTGTATTAAAAATGCGCTGCTTCGAACATCATCTTTATACCCAAAAATATCAGGAAAGCAAAAATCCAAACCGTACCGAATGTAAGAAAAATGAAATGAATGTCTCGGACATATGTTTATGGGTGAAGTGAATCAATAACGAAATGAGCTACCAGCACAAACAGCAGAATGGCGGTGCAAAAAACTACCAGCCTAAACAGTTCATTGACCAGGTTAAAACCGTTGTCAGTCAGACTATAAAGGGTGCCAGTTGCTGTAGTTGTGGCTGTAAAAAAATCCATGTGTGTTTTTCGAGATATCCACAGTTTTGTATTTAAAAATTACCGACGAATGTTTTGTAAAAGCACCGGATAAACAAAAAAACTACTCGTTTTATCGAGTAGTTTCTGGTTTGTAACCTATGTTTTAAGTTTAACGCTTCGCCCACTGTGGCGATACAGACGCACATTTCAGCCAATGCTTAGAATCCCTATTTATTGTAAACTTACAATATTGTAAACAACTTTATATATCTATATTACCATATCTTTTTCAAGCGCACAACCCAACGATTATAACGTGGTTATTGGCGTAGACTTAGTAACTACAAAACTTACTTTTTCCGTAAGCCCATTCAATATCTTGAGGAAGGTCATAATGCTTTTTATCGACTGCAAATTTGTGAATCTCAATAATTTGTTTTCCATTAACTTTTGCTTGTTCCTTAAACTTTAAATAATTTCTTATGAATATTTCCTTTAACCGATCTTACATCCATTGTTTGTTCGGAAACGTTTAAGTTCACAAACTAAGATTTTTTTTATGGATAACATAGGTGTCTGGGTAAATAAGCCGCCAACAAAACTTCTCCAAGACCAAAGCCCGCCTCTATTACCATTTGGTTATAATCTTTAATCAAAGGGTGAACAGTACAAACAATACCGGATATTAACTCTGTACCATTTTTTGCACTACTACAGCTACCGAAAACTTTTGTTTCTGTGTTTTTTCTCAAAGCGGTAAAAAATAGCTCGTCCGGTAAACAGAGAAGACAAGCATGTCTCACATATTTTAAAACTCTCCCCTTCTAAACATTTAAGTAAAAAATCTCCCTGCCCAAGAAGCAATTTTACTATTTTCTCTGTTTCACTAGACCTGCAGCAACAAGGCTTGCCCTAAGTCTCTTAAAATTAGTCAAATCTTTGTGGCGATATCCATAGGCATTTTTTCATTACCGGATTATCTGGCGTATTTTTTCCGATGCCTGCTCAACAGAATTTGTATCCTTATGATTAACTTTATTAAGAATGGCTTCTATATCTTCTACGACTTCGGTTTCTTCACAGAACCGTCAAAGGCTTCCGCTAAAACAACAAACCCGGGAGGAACTGACAAACCAGCATGTGTCATTTCACCTAAAGAAGCACCCTTACCTCCGGCAATGCCAACATCCTTTTTGGTCAGATTTTTGAAATGCTTTATGAGCATAGTTATATTTTCTTAACAATACCTCTATTTGCGTCAACTTCAATCATATCGCCATCTTTAAAAATTTTTGTTCCAATTTTAGTCCCAATTATGCAAGGTTTTTTCAATTCTCGGGCAACAATAGCAGCATGCGAAGTGATACCTCCTTGGTCAGTCACAAAAGCTGCTGCTTTGTTCATTGCTGGAAGCAAATCAGGTGTGGTAGTCACAGCAAACAAGATATCGCCCTTATTTACTTTGGCCATGTCCATAGTATTATAAACGATTTTAGCTCTCCCTTGAATTTTACCTATAAAGGCTACTTGGCCATTCACTGTATCTGTTGCAGTTATCATCTCGGGGATAAGAACTCTTTTCAAAAATGATTTTGCTTTAGTCAAACTTATAAGTTTTTGCTTTCCAGTTTCGGTAATTTCAACAATTCCATTACGCCGTTTGGCTATCTGCCTCATACTTATTTTTTTCCCTTTGAGAAAGTCTAATATTTCATTTCTTTGCGCATAGCGAAAGCTGTCAATAGAGAGCTTGTATCTCTTACAAAGTTCCTCAAAGATAATTTCCGAAGCATACTGAACCTTATGACGAACATTCAGACGGTATGCTTTGACGAACATAAATGTCCTGGCAGCCTTAAATAAATATCTTTCTGATTTGTTTAGGTTAAGTTCTATTTCTATTTTATTTTGCTCCTTTATTAAATTGGAAAAATGAAGCTTATGCTGTTTATATTGTTGAGAAAGTGTTGACGGCTTTAGTAAAGTTTCACGAGCTCTTGCAATAAAATCCTTTTTTGTCCAAATTGGCCCAATATAACCAAAATTAATCCAACAGTATTTATTAAGTGTGCCGCCAAATTTGTAGAAGCAGCAAGTTTTTCAATCGTTTTATATTTTTTTAATAAAGCCAGAAACTCTAAGGTTCTGCCAATTTAAATGTGAAAATCCGCATAATGAGTGTAGAAAGATAGCTTTGCACTTCTGCTGTATCAGCAAGGTGTTTTTCAAGTATATCGATTAAACTTTTACTTAAATAGGCATGCTCAAAGTCACTTACTACAGCAGCTAAACCGAGCCGATTAAGGTCTACTATCAGAGGCCATACTTTAATAAACCAAGCCGCAAAAATTTCATTTTCCGCTTTCTTATTATCACTAGTTAATATTTCATCGCATAGCTGAAAAAGCTTTTCACCTAAATCCAAATGCTCTGCTACATATTTTTTTAAATCAAATTTTTTCTTGACGAGTTTTTCGTTTACCTTTCGTCCCAAAAAGTTCCAGCGAGCTTGCTCAACACCCCATTTACCCTCATCATTGACTGCTATGGTAATTGCTGACCGAAGCGGTGCTCCAATATACATTGATGCGCCAGATTTTAAAAAGCCGTCAGTGATGAATTCCCATGAATAGAAATTCATCTTAGCTTCGCCTATATAAATAACTACTGAGCGAGATTTCATAACTTTTTTATAATCCCCTTATTAGCATCTACTTCAACAATATCACCGTCCTTGAATATTTTAGTAGCAATTTTGGTACCAATAATACATGGAATTCCTAATTCCCGTGAGACGATTGCTGCGTGCGAAGTTATACCCCCTTGTTCGGTTACAATAGCTGCTGCCTTTTCATAGCCGAACTATTCAGGGTCAGTTCAACTGGAAACAAGAATGTCTCCTTTATTCCGCCTTGCCATGTCTTTTGCCCGTATGATAATTTTTACAGCACCTTTAGCAATGCCGGGTTCGCAATTTGGCTTGTCAACTCAGTTTGGTTTTTATCAATAACTTTTTTCAGGTTGTGGGTTATTTTATCCTTTTGGCTACCAATATATATGGCCTCAAAATCTTTTTCAGTATACAAGGCACATTCTTTCAGTCTAATTTTTAATGTTTTTTTTGAACTTTCCCTTTAACCAAAGCCTTATATACTTCATATTTTAGCATAAACTGCACTTCATAGCGGGAAAGTTTTAATCGCTTGGCTATTTCGGTCAAAAGATACGTGTGCATGAGGTACAAATCCATAAGCTCAGCGTGCCTACGTACTAACTTCGTCAATGCGAAATCAGCGGCAGTTTGGAACAGTTGCCTATACTGTGAGCTCATTTTCAATTTTTTGTAAGTTTTTCTTGATTTTCTTTAGCTTTTTTGAGTTGGTCAGTTTCTTTTCTTAAAATATCCCGGGCTTTTACGTTGCTTGCTGCCAACTCTTGCATTTCTTTTAAGTAATGGTCAGCACCAAACGGTTTGACATTCCCTGCATAAATATACCCATATGTCCCCAGCGGTTTTGATGAACTTGCAAGGCACTTATTAATTCTGTATTTCGTTTGTCTAAAAATTTGTAGTATTTTTCGTAAATTTCTAAAAATTTTTCCCTCTCTTCAGCAACGATAGTTTTTTTATTTGGCGTAGTTAGCACGATAAAGGCAGTTTCAGCCTCAGCTTTATCTTTACAGATGCCGTACAAATAACTTTTTAGTACCTTAGTAAAGTTATTATGGAACATATCAACACTAACCGGCAGCCAGCCATAGGTATAGAGCTTGGTATGAACTTTGTCATGTTCGTCGTAAATTTGCCACAATTGTTTATTGGTATAAGAATTTAGGGGTTGCTTTGCGACTCCTTGAGCAAATTCAATAAGTTTGTGAGACCAAATAACAATATTTTTGTTTAGGTCGCTTCCAAAAGCAGAGCGGCCAAGCAATGCTTGCATAATACTGTCTGCTACGTCATTTAAATCTTTTTCCCCAAAGTAAAAATCCATGTGGAATTTTTTGTAATGGGTAAGGACTTTTTTGTAATTTTTCAAAAACGGATAGCTTGTATCACTGGCGAAACAGGACATAGGTATTTGGAAAAAGAAGACATCGCTATCAGGAATATCTTCAGCTAACATCCAAGGGTCTTTGTCGTACAAAAGTTTTGGCTGTTTTTCATAATTTGTTCGTTATTAAAATATTACTCTCTGATTATTTTCCGACCTATCTAATTAAAACCGCTCGGCTCAAGTATGATTAGCCGATTGTTAAATTCTTCCGGTTTTAATGTATCAAATAAATTAGCCAATGCCTCTAAAATGGTGTTGGCTAATGGGGGTGAAATTCGTAATACTACAATACCTGCGTAATTCTGTGGAGGGTAAACAGAAATATTTGAAAAATCTAAGTCGTGGGTAATTATAATTCTTTTTTCTTCGGCAGCACATTCAGCTATTTGCGTCAGAAACGCCCGCCGGCAATTTTTTTAAGTCGTGCCCGGCGTCTTGCAAAAAGGTGTACACTTCGCACGTACATTTTCATCAATCAGCAGTTTTAAAGCCATGGATTTGGGGGAATTCTATGTATCTTTCACCCACTTGTAAGTGTGAGCAGCAAAACCTAAGGCAGCTTCTACAGCTTCTTGAGTAAGTTTTGGGTAGGCTTTTAAAACATCATTTATTGTTTCACCAGCAGCAAGCATTTCTAAAACAAGGTACAACATTATACGAGTACCTTTAAGGACCGGCTTGCCATAGCGACATTAGGGTCAACAGTTATATAATTGTTGATGTTTGCTTGTGTCATATAAATGTACTATAACAGACATATTCTAAGACTGTCAAATTACGAAATTCTTAATACCAAAGAAAAAACGGCCATTAAGAATGGTTTAATTACTAAACTATGTAAGGATTTTAAGCTGGCACGGCAACCGGTTCGGCCAGAGGTTCTCGGTTGATGCTGATTTAATCCTAATCTAATTTTTTCCAAGTCTGGGATAATTGTAGGTGCAGTTTGTTGGCCATTTAGATGCGTTGGTGTTCATCTTTACAGCGTTCTTTGCTGACTGCGATATAGTGCTTAAGTGTAGTGCGCTCGCTTTTATGCCGCATAAGGTGTTGTACGGATTTAAAATCTACGCCGCCATGTAAAAGTTCAGTGCCAAATACTGCGGAGTAAGTGCGAATTAATTCGCTTTTTAATACCGGTTGCCCTTGCCGGCTGGTGGATAGTCCGCCGTATACTGCAAGGGTATAACGCTTACCATTGTAAGATAAATAGTGGCGGGAATTTATCTATGCGGTGATCCAAATATCTTTTAAGCCAACCAAGACTTTCGTCGCAAAATATATCAGGAAGGCAAATATCCAGAGTACGGCAAAAGAACCAAAGAAGTTTATAAATATTTCGCTGATGATAATGAATCAATTACTAAATGGGCTATACCAACAAACAACAGGCAAGCCACCAAGAATACTGCCAGCCTAAACGCTTCATTGATAAGCAAGAAGCCGTTATCGGTGAGGCTGTAGAGGGTGCTGGTTGCCGTGGTTGTTGAGGTTAGAATATCCATTTTGATTTAAGGTTATCCACAGTTTTTTTGTCTAAAAAGTGCCCGGGGTACGTTTTGTAAAAAGGTTGCAAACAAAAAAACCACCTAATAAATTAGATGGTTTCTAAGGTTTATACTATTGGTTTGAGGAGTGCTACCCTAACGTTTCGCCCACTGTGGGCTTCTGCGGGCTCTCTTAAGACCTGGTTTCTTGCGTTCTTTTTTGCGGTCGTCGCGGGTGAGCAGGGAGTTCTTTTTTAGAATTTTGCGGACATCCTCAGAAAGTTGGGCCAGTGCGGTAGCTATGCCGTGGCGCAGGGCTCCAGCTTGGGCATGGGGGCCGCCGCCGTTAACGTGGGCGGTAAAATAGTAGTCTTTTTCTAAACCGGTCAGCTGGAACGGCTTGAGAATTTCTTCCTGGTAAAAAGTATAGGGAAAATAAGCAGTAAAATTTTTCTTGTTCACTATAATCTCCCCTTGGCCGGAAAACAAGCGGACATTAGCCACCGCGGTTTTTCGGCGACCTGTCGCGAAAACATACCGGTCTTTTTGAATTGACGGTTTATGAGTCACCACCGGAGTAGCTACCTCTGCCGCTTGCTCAGCAGCTGCCGGCTTTGGATGCGCTACGCGCTTAACCGGCGCCTTGTGAGCGGCAGGAGCGGCTGCTTTAGGTTTGGTAACCCGGGGTTTGCGGGGCGCTTTCGGCGCAGTTGATTTAGGAGTTGTAGCCATGATGTTTCTAAATTAAAGCTTTTTATCAATCTTATAATTATGCTCAGTACCGTCGGCGATTTTTAAGCGCGAGATCATAGTTTTGCGGAAACGGACATCGTCTAACATGTTCAAAACCGCTCGGCGCAAAACCTGGTCCGGATGCTTCCCCAGCTCATCTTTTAACTTTTTAATATGCAAGCCGCCCAAATAGCCGGAATGATGATAATATTTCTTCTGGTCAATTTTGCGGCCCGTAAACTTTAAATCTTTCACATTTACCGCAACTACAAAATCGCCCATATCCATGTGCGGAGTAAAGTCGCGCTTGTGCTTGCCGCGCAAAAGATTGGCAATTTCCGTAGCCACGCGGCCCATGGATTGCTTAGAAGCATCAACTTGATACCACTTGCGGGTAATTGTTTTGGGTAATGTAAGGGATTGGCTTTTCATAATGTTAGCGATTAGCGAATAGGCAATAATACTGCAGTTCTAGTCGCTGTTCGCTGAATAAATTAATCAACAAGCTCCAATACTGCTTTAGACTTTCCGGCCTTCGGGTCATTCAACTTTATTAAACGAGTGTATCCCCCCTTGCGTTCTTTATACTTGGGGCCTAAAACTTCTATTGCTTTTTTTGCGGCCATGGGGGTCAATTTAGAAAGCAGTAAGCGGCGGGAGTGAAGCGAGCTATCTTTTGATTGAGTAATGGCTTTTTCGACGTACGATTTTGCCGCCCGCGCGTTGGCATAAGCTGTTTCAATCCGTTCATATAAAATTGCCGAAGATGCCAAAGTTCTCAGCAGCTTTCTGCGGTGGTCCATACCCTTACCGATTTTCTTCTTTTTCTGGTGGCGCATATATTAACGATTTAAAAACTCAAGGATTTCTTTAATAGTCTTTTCGCCTAAGCCTTCAATATTCGAGATGTCACCGCTGGATAGATTTTGCAAAGCCATAATGCTGGTCACGCCATTTTTGGTTAAGGCATTCTTGGCGCGGGTAGAAAGCGTGGTCTTTTCAATTTCATTTTCCTCACCAGTCGCTGGAACATCCATCGCCAATGGCACAGCTTCGGCTGCCGGGGTTTCTTGGGCGATAAAATCGGTGGCATAGACCATGCTAAAGTGGTCAACCAAAATGTGAGCCGCAATATCAAAGGCTTCCTGGCCGGCAATCGTGCCGTCGGTTTCGATATTGACTTCCAATTTGTTAAAGTTAGTCAGTTGACCAACGCGGACGTTGGAGACGTCGTAGTAAGCAGATTTGATAGGAGTAAAGATGGCGTCGATGCCAATCATGCCGACTTCTTGCTTAAAATTCTTCGCGGGCTTCCACCGGCTGATAGCCGCGGCCCTGCTCAATCACCAATTCCATCTCAAAATCGGAATTTTTATTGTCCAGTGTGGCAATATATAAATCTTTATTAACTACCTGGACCTGGTCGGTTTCTTTAATGTCCGCGGCGGTGACGATTTTTTCGCCCTTGGCTTTTAGGGTCAGCTTAACCGGTTCAGTGCTAAAACTCCGCAAGCGCAACTGCTTGAGGTTTAAGATAATTTGAATCACGTCTTCCTTAACATTTGGAATAGTCGAAAACTCATGGTCAACAAATTTAATTTTGACCGAAGTTACCGCCGCCCCGGGCATAGAAGACAACAACACGCGGCGCAAGGCATTACCAACAGTGTCGCCGTATCCGGGATACAGCGGCTCTAAGGTCATGCGGTACTTATTGTTGCCTAAGTCTTCAACTTTGGCCCGATTGGGTAATGGAATCGCTTCCATAAATTTCTCCAAAACTAATAACTGTAATCAATAACCATAACCGGAAAGTTATTAGTTATAAATTAAATAGTTATAAGTTAATTATGTGCGGCTATAATGTTCAACAATCAGCTGGGTGTTGATGAGGCTGTTAATTAGGTCGGAGGTTGGCAGGCTTAAAACTTTTCCGGAAAGTTCCGCGGCGGTAAGTTCAACCCATTCCTGGGATTTAAAGTTGCGGATCTTTTCCTTCAGCGCTGTCATGTACTTGCTTTTTTGCTTGCCGGCGCGGACTTTGACTGAGTCGCCGACTTTGACCGAAAAGGACGGGATATCTACTTTTTTGCCGTTAACTTCAAAAAAACCATGAGAAACTAATTGACGCGCCTGGGCTCGGGATTCGGCAAATCCTAGGCGGAAAACAACGTTATCTAAACGTAATTCTAAAAGCTTTAGTAAATTTTCACCGGTCACTCCGGGCTGCTTTAAGGCTTTGTTAAAATAATTTTCAAACTGGCGCTCTAATACGCCGTAGCTAATTTTAGCCTTTTGCTTTTCGCGTAATTGAGTGCCATATTCCGAAAGCCGCACCCGGTTTTGGCCATGCTGGCCAGGGGGGTAATTGCGCTTCTGCAAAATCTTGGCATCTTTGTTGGTAAAGGCCATGCCAAGCCTGCGTGCTCTTTTTGCTTTTGGTCCGGTGTATCTCATAGTAATTCTAATTCGTTAATCGTTGTTGCCGCGTGTATCGTCTAACGTCTACCGTAACGCGTGGCGCTGCCATTAAACGCGCCGCGGTTTCTTTGGGCGTACTCCGCCGTGCGGGATTGGGGTTTGGTCTTTAATGGTGAGAACATTCAAGCCGCTGCCCTGGAGCGCGCGCACCGCGGATTCACGGCCGCTGCCAATGCCTTTTATTAAAACATCTACTTCGGTCAATCCCCGCTCTTTAACCCGGTGCAGAGCGTCTTCCATGGTTTTCTGTCCGGCATACGGGGTAGACTTTTTTGATCCTTTAAATCCAATTTTACCGGCGCTGCTCCACAGTAAGACGTTACCGGTTAAATCTACGACCGAAACAATGGTATTGTTATAAGTAGAGTTAATGTAAATTTTACCCTTGGTAACCTTAGCCTTGGCTTTCTTTTTTTTAGATTTAATCTTTGGACCTTCAGCAACAGCCTCAGCGGTCTGAGGAAGTTCTTCGGTGATTGGGGTGGTGATTGTGTCTTCGGCCATAAATTAGTTATCAAGTTTAAAGTTAGGGTTATGCAAGTTTTTCTTTCAACTTGATAATTTTTAACTTTTTACTGCTAGGTTTTCTCCGCGGCGTTCTTTCTGCCGGATCCGGCGGTCTTTCTGACGTTGCCACGGCGGGTGCGGTTGTTGGTTTGGTACGCTGACCGCGCACGGGTAAGCCACGAATGTGGCGAATGCCGCGGTAGGAACCAATTTCTTTTAGTCGTTTGATATTCAAAAGTACTTGCTGGCGTAATTCGCCTTCTACCTTTTAGATTTTTTCTATAAATTCGCGCAAACGATTGAGTTCTGCTTCGGATAGGTCTTTGGTGCGCTTGTTGGGGTCTACACTGGTGGCGGTTAAAATTTTACGCGAAAGAGACAGTCCAATGCCATAAATATAAGGCAAAGCCGCTTCAATTCTTTTTTCATTTGGAATGTTGATGCCTGCGATACGTGCCATAGTTGTTCATTTTATCATTTTAACATTTTAACATTTTAACATCGGGTTTGAGTGGTAAAATGATAGGATGATAAAATGATTTTTATTACCCCTGTCTTTGCTTATGTTTAGGGTTGCTGCAGATAATATAAATTCGCCCAAATCGTTTTACGACTTTGCATTTCTTGCACATAGGTTTTACAGAGGCTCGGACTTTCATAGTTGTTCACGGATCACGGATTGAACGGATAGCACGGATTATATAGATAGAGTTGCTTCTATCCGTGTAATCCGTGACATCCGTGATCCGTGGATATTTTATCTCATGCGTCTTACTATTCGTCCCTTATTTAAATCATAAGGCGTCATTTGGACTATGACTCTGTCGCCGGGAAGGACTTTGATCATGTTGACTCGCATTTTTCCGGAAAGATGACCGGTTACAATGTGGCCGGAGTCAAGTTGCACGCGAAAAATAGCGTTAGGCAAGTTTTCCACAACCTTGCCCTCGAGTTCTATAACGTCTTTATTTGTCCTTGGCTGCCCAAAATCGTGTTTACTCGTAGAAATGGCCGTTTTAAATAAAATAATCTACTTGGATTATTCTATCATATTAAAATAATTTGTCAACTCAAATAACTTCCCTTAAATATAAGGATTATTTTTGCAATCCACCATCCTACGGCAAAATTCTTTTAGCTACGTCAATCGTAATTGTATCTTTGTCAAACCTGATTATTCATCTTTTCCCAAGCTGACCGAGATTTTTTGCGAGAACCAGGGGAAACGTTTTTGCCAGGCGGGGGCGAGGGTGATATCTACTTTTTCTACGTTGGCTTGGGAGCGGATGATATCGTTGACCTGGTCAACTGTCTTGCCGCTAAGTTGGGGGGTAATCGAAGCCAAATCAATATTATATACCGCCAAACCGGCAAAATGGACGGTAATTACGGCCGTTTGGGCGTTTAAATCTAATGATTTTAGATCATAGGAAATTTGGCTATTGCTGTCGATTTGCAAAGTCCGGTCCGAAGACAGCGTTTGGCTAATCCGCTGGGAAATTAAGGTGTTAAGATCGGAATTATGAAAAGCCAAACCAACAAGTTCCGCTTTTAACTCCCCATTAAAACTCGGGCTCTCTGTGCCCGTGGGTTTATCGGTCGTAAACGAAATCGGTTGGAGCACGTAAGCTTTCGGCGCAATGACCAAATTTTGACTTTGCAAACTACTATTTAATTGATCCAACAACTGCTGGTCCAAAGCCGTCTGAGCATTAGCAATATCCTGGCTCCGTAATCAAGGCAATATACCGTGAAGTGCCACCCGTAATAGCCGTGGTGCTTTTAGCAAACAAAACCTGCGGCCGGCTTCCAAATACCTGATTAGAAATTTCCAGCCGCGTATCGGCCGGAACATTATAATCGTCCCCGCCCCCGGTGGCGACTACCTCTACCGGAGCCGAAAGACTATTGGGATTTACTTCTTTCGTTTGCGCATTCAAATACGTAGTCGGTCTAATCCCCATATCATCTTGACTCAGCAAATACGTATTTGGACGAATAGTTAAAAGGGTAGTGGAAGCCTTTAAATTCAGCGGTACCTTATTAAAATTATAGATTTGGACCATGCCCATAGCCTTGTTGCCAACATCTTGTTTGCCTTGGCTTTGAAACTGATTGGTAACATCTAAAGTCTGGTCAACTTTAACGGCCGGCAGGGTTAAGCTGGATGGATTAGCCTGAGTAACCGCCGCGCTTAAAGTAATGTCCATATCGCGCGCGATCGGTTCAGTGGTCGGATAAATCACCACCGTAGCCTTGGGTAAAATTACAAAAACTAACAGCAAGACCAAAACCAAAGCAATCGTCACAAACCCAAAAATTAGTTTGCGTACCGGCAGACTGCGCTTTGCCCGGTTAAATTCTTGGAGCTCCGGAGGAAAAACCGTGTCTTGCACCTGCACTTGCGGCATGGGCTTGGGTTCCGCGCGCGGCGGCACCGCAGGGGCCAGCGGTGGTGACGCTTTAGGCGCTGAGCGGGTAATGGCCTGAGTCGCTTTTTTAATTTTAGCCGACAACGCCGGTTGCCCAGCCGCCGCGGCTACCGGCGCGGCCGGACTTTCTGGTTTGGATTGAATATCGGAAAGCCGCGAACCTTTGCCCGGCTGAGATAAATACTTTAAAGCAAACCCGGCCTCTTTGGCGTACATTTGGCCGCGCTCATCCATGGTTAAAATAGCAATCTGTTTTCCCAGGAGATCTGTCTGTTTTTTTAGCAGGCGCAGATTAATACTGTCACTAAACAAAAAACAGCGTTTTGGGCAGACCAAAACAACGCTATCAGCAGACACGCGCTTAATGCGGGCGACGATTTTAGAAACATCATCCTCCAGGTTCAGGTAAATAGTAGCGGCGGCCATGAATTTGCAGAGTAGAGTATAAATTCCCTGATTTCATTTTACGCTAATTTGCGCGAAAATTCAATAAAAAAATTGACTAGTATTGTCAAAATTGCCCAAAATTATTTTCAATTTTGGTCAATTTTACTTAATTTTGGTCAATTATAACAGTCCTTTATACGCTATTCTCTTGGTAAAACTAATATTTTTGCTGTTTTCCACCTGCGGCTGGTCAAAGGGGTCGACTTGGCGCAGGACAGAGGCGTAGACAGCATAGAGCTGCCAAAAAGCTACCAACTGGCCTATCTCTGCCGGTGAAAAGTTACTGACCGACATGTGCGCCACTGGAATGCCATTTATCCGGGCATCTTCCATAGTCGCAGCGGCTTCAAACTCCATAGACTTTTCCAAAGGGATCTTGTTTAAATCAAAGAGCACCCGGCCTTTGAGCTGAACAGAGTGAACAGAAGTCGGATAGGCATTTTGAGTCGGATGTAAAAAAGTATCAATGGTAGTAAAAAAACCGCAAATATTTTTGGGGCCGCCAAAAAACCGCTGGTTAGTGTGGTGCTGGCTTTCGGGCGCCTCGTGCGCAAAATACGTTTGGCCTTTCCCCTGTTTGCCAAAACTTTCGTGACAGAGCTGGACAATTAAATTGCTTAAAGGGAAAAGATTGTGGGAATAAAATGGCATGAACACGTCCACGTAGCCTTTTTGTTCCAACTGAAATAAAACCGAAGCCGCTTTCCAGGCTAAATTATCCTGATCATACAAATGGTAGAATTGTTGTGCGCCTTCGTAGATTTTCTCCACTTCCAAACCCGTGATGGCCGCCGGTAACAGCGCCACTTCGGTCAAACCTGTGTACCGCCCCCCAATTGGCGGATGCATGGCAACTTGAGCTCCTAATTTTTCGCCGATGGCGCGCAAGGAACTGCTTTTACCCGTAATAACGAGCATTGGGTAATCGGCAAACTGCATTAAAGCTTCAATCTGGGTGACTGTTTCCCGGACTTGCTGATTGGAATAACTAAGGTTTCTTCTTTTTTAAGTTCATGCTTGAGCTGATAAATATAGTCCGGATCAGTGGTGCTTAAAAAATAAACTTTTTTATGAGCTTCGTAATTGAGCGCGTGGTAATATCCATATAAACTAGTAATACTTCCACCGTGTGCGATGATTAAAATATTTTTATATTTTTGGAATTGCTCCTGGTACTTTTTGAGCATAGCAAAATCCGGCTCGTACAAGGCGAACTCGGGCTTGTTTGGCAACCGGCCTGCGTCCATGGCCTGCGGCGAAGGGCTGTTAAAAAACTCAAGGTTCATGGGTATGTTTTTTAATTTAGTGTTCTGTCCCCCTCCTTACGAAGGAGGGCTCCTAACCTCCCCTTCGGAAGGGGAGGAATATAAGAGTTATTCCACCGTGGCTTTTTATTCTCCGCACTCCGGCGCTGGAGGCTTCTTCTTTTTGAATCTTAAATTTGCCGATAATGCCGGTGTGTTCTACGTGCGGGCCGCCGCAGAATTCGCGGGAAATAACTTCGCCGGTTTTCTCATCGAAAACCGTGTAAATAGATACCTGGTCCGCGTACTTTTCGCCGAACACGCCAATCGCGCCAAGTTCACGGGCTTGGTCTTGGGTCATGATCTCTTTTTTGACGGACAGATCACGATCAATCCATCCATTAACCAATTTTTCTACTTCCGTAATTTGCTCTGGCGTCATTTTCGTATTGTAAGTGAAGTCAAACCGCGTGCGCTCTTCCGTAATATTACTCCCCTTCTGCCAAACCTGGTCGCCGAGGACTTTGCGGAGCGCCGCGTTCATTAAGTGAGTAGCCGTATGCAAACGCACTACTTTATCACTATGCGATGCAAGGCCCCCTTTAAACTGACCGGCAGAGGCGGTCCGCGAAAGTTCCTGGTGCTTTTTGAATTCAGTTTCAAATTCCTGTTTGTTAATGTTTTGCCCGGCTTGTTCGGCCAGTTCTTTCGTTAATTCCCAAGGGAAACCATACGACTGATAGAGGTCAAAAGCGTCTTTGCCAGTCAAAGGCGCGCCCATAATCTCCTGAAGTCCTGCGGGAACCTTTACTAGATTCTTCTCAAGAATCCGCTTTCGGAACTCTTTTAAACCCTTTTCTAGTGTTTGCTCAAACTTCTGTTGTTCCCCTTCCATAACGGCAAAGATGTGTTCCGATTTATCCAGCAGATCTGGATGAGCCTCTGCATAAGTCGAAATTACTTTTCCAATTAATGCCTTAAGCCAGAATCCCTGCAAGTTCAATAAACGTCCCATCACCAAAGCTCGTCGCAATAACCGACGCAAGACATATCCTCGGTCTTTATTGGACGGCTCTACCCCGTCGCCAACAATAAATACAGACGCCCGCACGTGATCCAAGACTATCCGGCCGCGGCGAACTTCGTCGTTGGTCATAATTTCCTGGTCGAGCGCCAAAACATCCCACATTGGCTTAAACAGTTCGGTATCATAAACAGAGGTCTGGCCATTTAAGACCGTTAAAGTCCGGTCCAAGCCCATGCCCGTGTCCACATTCGGTTTTTCCAGCGGTACCAGCGAACCGTCCGACTTTTTTTCAAACTGCATGAAGACGTCGTTCCAAATTTCCACCCAGCGTTTGTCGGCTTTAGTCTCCTGAAAATTTGCCGGAGCCGGAGTGCCGTCGTCTATCCAATAAAACATTTCCGTGTCCGGCCCGCAAGGACCGGTGGTGCCGGCAATCCACCAATTGTCTTCTTTAGGAAGATAGGCAATACGCTGGTCGGGAACTCCCAGCGATTTCCAAATACTGGCAGCTTCTTCGTCGCGCGGTGCGTCGTCGTCACCCGCAAAAACTGAAAATGCCAAACGCTCCAAAGGTAATCCCAAATATTCTGTGGATCTCAAAAATTCGAAGCTCCAAGTAATGGCTTCTTGCTTAAAATAAT
Organism: Candidatus Doudnaibacteriota bacterium; assembly: GCA_963788395.1. GTDB lineage: Bacteria > Patescibacteriota > Doudnabacteria > UBA920 > UBA920 > CAIVSE01. The sequence continues at coordinate 15,446 of CAWBGV010000029.1, forward strand.
CGCCAAAACTCCAATTGCCCAGCATTTCGAAAAACGTCAAATGGGTATCGTCGCCGACTTCTTCGATATCGCCGGTCCGAATACACTTTTGGACGTCGGTCACCCGAGTGCCGCCGGGGTGCTTTTCACCCAGTAAAAAAGGCACTAAAGGATGCATCCCCGCAGTCGTAAATAATACCGAAGAATCATTCTCCGGCACCAAAGACGCCGAAGGGATGATAGTGTGGCCTTTGGAACGGAAAAAGTTGAGATATTTTTGGCGTAATTCTTGTGCTGTAATATGTGGCATGTACGGTAAATTACAAAAGATCAAACTACAAATTACAAATAAATATCAAGTACCAATACCCAAATTCTATAATTTTTGATCATTGTTATTTGGAATTTGTAACTTCCTGCACCGCTTTATCCATTTGCGGATCCTGGCCGGCGTTGACCTGGTCTTGGGTTAGGGTGACTGGAATATCGGGATTTAAACCGTTGTGGTTTAAATTCTGGCCGTCGGGAGTAATCCATTTAGCGACCGTAACTTTAATCGCGCTGTTATCGGGCAAATCTATGAGCTCTTGGACACTGCCTTTGCCAAAACTTTTTTCACCAATTAATTCCGCAATTTTATAATCATGTAAGGCACCCGATAAAATTTCGGCTGCCGAAGCTGTGCCGCCGTTAATCAGAATAACCGTTTTGATTCCCGCTAACTGGTTATTGCCTTCGGCGGAATAGACCTGCGCAGTACCGTCGCTATGGGCTTCGGTCACGACCGTTTTTCCGGCCGGGACCCAGGCCGAAGCCACATCAACCGCGCTTTGCAAATAGCCGCCGGGGTTATTGCGCAAATCAATAATAATTCCGCTAACCGAGTGCTTTAAAATATCAGCTTCCGCCTGCTGGAACAGCGAAGTCGTATCGTCACCGAACTGATTAATCGTCACCACGGCAATATTTTTAGTCTGGCCATTAACCGGTACCGCTTTGTAAGTCCAGGTCACGCTCTTAATTACAATGTCATCGCGGGTAATGGTCAGATCAAACGGTTTTTGGTCGCCTCGAATAATCGTCAGCGTAACTTGCGTGCCTTTGGGCCCCCGAATTAAACCCACCACCTGATCTACGGTAGAAGTGGCAGTAGACGCGCCGTTAACTTTGGCGATAATATCTTTAGCTTTCAATCCGGCCTTTTCGGCGGGACTGCCCTGCAGCGGGGCAATAATAACCACATTATTATTTAAAGACCCAACCTCCGCGCCAATACCGCTAAAGCTCCCGCTTAATTGAGTTTGAAAATTATTTAAATCGGTCGGATCAAAAAAAGTAGTGTATGGATCGCCCAACGCGGCCACCGCGCCACTGACTGCTCCGTATAAAATTTGCTGTTGGTTTACGGGCTTATCTATGTATTTGGTGTTTAAAACATTGATAGCGTCCCACAACAAATTATAGTCTACCGCCTGAGGCTGGTTACCCTGATTGACGATTTCAAAAGATTTAGGATTAAAAATGTAACCATGGTGCCCGGTTTCCCAGCCGCCAATAAAACTAATCACTACAATCAGCACTCCGGCAACTAATTTTGTCCACCATTTAACCGTGGGAGTCATCATTGGCTTTTTAGGCAGGGAGGAGTTTACCTCATTATTTTGCTGAAAATCCATAATAATCCTTTATTTTTTATTGATAATATGTTTAATCATAACAAATTTTGGGGAGAAAACAAAGGAGTTAGTAGTTGGTAGTTGGTAGGCGGAGCTATTTCTAATTTGTTAATTTTTAAATTTGTCAATTTGTTAATTATCCCCCTACCCGCTCACCCTCTTATTCTTTCTAAAAAAATTCACGCTAACTAACATTCCAAATCTCAATTGAATCCCGGTCGAGACGAACCAGTTAAATGGGGGCGGGTACTGGGCGGCATAGTGCTTGCGGTAGAATATCCACATGGCATTGTGAAAAGCTTTGAGCATTTTGTAGGGAGCTTTCCGCGAGGACGCGCCTTTAAAGTGAGTAATATAGGTTTTTGGGTAGTACCAAACTTTGTAGCCCGCGTCTTTGCAGCGCCAGCAGTAATCTAAATCTTCACCATACATAAAGAAAGCTTCGTCGAGCAGGCCAATTTTGTCTAGGACTGTCCGGCGCACCATCAGAAAGGCGCCGACCACGCTATCAACTTCCATTTCTGTGCCGGGATCAATATTGGTGTAATTATAATCGGTATTGTTCCGCAAAAATAATCTGGAAAAACTATTCCAAGGATTTGGAAAACGGCGCCGGCAGGCTAAGTCCAACGTTCCATCCGGTTTGATGATTTTACACCCTCCAATCCCCACCTCTGGATGTTCGTCCATAAATTTTAACATTATCGACAAGGTCTGAGGCTGAAGTTCTGTATCGGGATTAAGCAATAACGCATAACGCCCCTGGGCTTTTTTAATGCCCAGGTTATTTCCGGCAGCAAAGCCAGTATTTTTATTTTTAATCAAACTTAATAAAAAATGGTTATTATTTTTTTCAACTTCCGACTCTAACCACTGGGTGGTACCATCGGTCGAGCCATTATCGACAACAATGACCTCTGCCGAGAAGCGTTGTTGCTCCGTCGAGGAAGCAGTAAATGCCATATCTTCACTCTTCCAAACCGAAGGCAGCAGCACGCTGAGGTGATATTGAGATTGATAGGATAAAATAATTATTGAGAGATCCATTTTGTTGACTTTTCCCATAAATAAGACTAGTCTAAGATACGAGAACTGGAGGAATAATGACACTTACCAACGTCATACGACTCATATTAACGCCCTGGAGCGCATTTTTTATACTAACTTTCTTTTTTTCCATATCCGGGGCAGCTGTTGGAAGAATGTCGGGAGAATTTTGAGCGTAGCAGTTTCAAACACCAGAATATAGCAGAACATAAAAAATTCCCGGAAAAAAAATTGAGGATACAGGTGTTTTGAGTTTTTTAAATACAGAAAAATGTGGTTTTTGTAATTAAGCTCACGGACGCGTGGAGAAAGCTGCTTATGATGGCGGATAAACCCTAGAACATCACTATACCCTTTTTCCGACGAGCCTGCTCCCCGGCCATGGTAGCCAACGGCGGAAGGAACAAAAACATTTTTCCAACCCGCATTGGCCAGCCGCCAAGAAAGGTCAACGTCTTCCCAGTAACTGTGAAAATCTTCGTCGAAGAACTCAGAGTTAGTGGATAGAGCTACCTTGATTGCTTCCAGGGCGGTTTTGCGATACATTGGGCCGGCGCCGGAAACGGCTTGAACCTCCGTTAGGGCATCGTACTGTCCATGATCAATTTCGTACTGTCCCCTATCCCGGGCGCGGCCGGATTTGGCAATCACCACTCCCGTGGTATCTATTTTACTTGGAGATTCCTTGGTGAAGACTGTCGTTGTAGCGCTAGTTTGGACAAAGTTGGTTTGATACAACTTGCCCGTCGCCGCTCCAACCTTTGGGTCGTTAAAAGCCTGGAGCATATTTTCCACGTAGGTAGGTTCCAAAACTAAATCGGGATTCACCAGCTGAAAAAAATCACTGTCGTATTTTTCAAACACCAAATTATGGCCTTTGGCAAAACCAATATTGTAACCGAGGTCAATTATCGTTACTTGCGGGAATTTTTGCATTAAAAACTCCTTCCCGCCGTCCTGATTGCCGGAAATCACCGCCACCACCTGGAAATCCTTGAAAGTCTGCTGAAAAATTGCCGAAAACACCGGCTCAATAAAACGGCGATGATTATAGAGGACTTGAATGATGGTAACTTTGGACATTGTGATTAGCGATTAGCGAATAGGCAATAGAAAATACACTGGGTTGTTTTCTCTATTCGCTATTGCCTATTCGCTCTCCTTAAGCTCTTCATACCTACCAACCACTACTCCGACTAAGGCTAGGGTGAAGAAAAATAAAATTAATACTTTGTCATTTAACCAGGTGATGTCGAAAAACGCGGCTAAAAGCAGCCAGCTGAATATTAGATTAGCAATAAACACGTACGATACTAAAAAGTCAGCATTCTGGCGGTGCTGCCACAAAAACCGAATGGTGGCGCGAAAGTAACTATACCAAAACCAAACAAACACGGCTAATCCAACAATCCCCAATTCAACTAAAATTTGGAGGTACAAATTATGAGCGCTAATATATTGCTCTGGCAGGTTATAGCGTTTACTGGCATCCGGGGGCAGCGCTTGGCGAAAATTTTCCAGCCCAATTCCCAGCGGGTGATGAACCCAATACACTAGGCTTTGCCTCCAAATATACAAACGGCCCGCGTTAGAAATATCTTCGGGATTATAAATGCTTTCGGCCCGCGCCCAAAAATTTTCTTTAAAACGGCTGAATTGCAAATAGTTAAAAGCCGTATTAAACAGCGGCGATAGGACGAAAAATAGTAAGATGATGGCGAATATCCAGAGCATTTTTTTCGCCAGCTGCGTATACAGTTTTTTCATGTAGGCCCAAATGGTAATAGCCACCGGCGCGGCAATGCCGACCCAGACCGCGCGCGTACCCGCCAGCATAACCGAAAGACCGGCGAATCGAATCCCCGACCATAAATAATATCGCGCTTTTTTACTGATGGCTCCCAGCAGGGCCGCTCCCCACCCTAAGGCAAAGACGCACATGTAGGCAAAACTCTGGGAGTCCGGCATGATACTGAACATCCGCAATTCACGAGCGCCATTGTAAGAAAACCAGGAATTAGAATAGAGGGCCACCGAAGCAAAACTCTGCCCGTAATATAATTTGGTCAGATAACTGGCCCAGTAAACCCAAAAGGTATCCAGCGAGGTAAAGAAGGTGGAAAACAGTTGAACGTAACCCACGGCGATGAGGAGGCTAAAACCAATCGCTCCGAATTTTAAGACTTCAACAAATTGCTGCTTGGTTTTAATTGTCCCTAAGGCGACTAAGTAAATTAAATAGGCGTTAATAAAAAATACCAGTTCGCGCAAACCGGTTCCGACCGAATGGGCAAACAAGACGGTGACCACAATAATTACTGCCGCGTAGACGGCTAAAATATAATCCCACGCCAAGCGCGGCAAAGACTTTAACAGCGCTAGAGCGCGCCGATAGGAATACCAGGGGCCCAGAGCAGCCGGCTGTTTAAACCACCAAACTACAAACAAAACCACAAATAAAATTCGCCAGGTCGCGAGTGTTTGGAACCGGTCGTTTGGCAGCGCAACATACGCCGGAAAAGATACTAAACACAACAACAAACCCTGGTAAGGGTCGGTAACAATTATATAGAGCACAAATAAAAGTAAGTTCAGCCAAATCAGCCATGCCGGCCAATAGACTATGGCCATCATAAAAAGAGAAAAATAATTCCAAACCAAAAGCGCAATCAGGCTTTTTCTGGCGGTTGTAAATTTATGATTCATGGGTTGAGGTTAATACTTTTAAAGTTTGTGCGGCGCATTTTTCCCAACTAAATTCCTGCAGGCGCTGCCGCCCTTTTTGGCGCAAACGGTCAGCTAACGATTTATCGAGCAAAATATTTTGCAGGGCGTTCTTGATTTGAGAGACCTGGTGCGGATCAAAATAGACCGCCGCGTCGTTGGCCACCTCCGGCAGGCTGGAAATCTGAGAAGCAGCCACAGGAACGCCAGCCGCGAAGGCTTCCAGAATTTGCATGCCGAAACCTTCGTAAAAGCTGGGTACGACCAGTGCGTCGGCCCGCTCTAAAATGGCCGCCTTTTCAGATTCGGAAACGTGGTTAAGGTAGCGGACAATATCTTTATTTTGGTTTAAGGCTTCTAAAATTTTCTCGTATTTCCATCCGGGTTTACCTACCACTACCAATTGCTGGGGTAATTCCGGCATTTCCTGCTTGAGTTTCCGGAAAGCCTGCAGCAGCCCTTCCAGGTTCTTTCGAGGCTGGAGCGTAGACAAAAACAGCACGTAACGGGAAGGTAAATCCAGGCCCGTGGAAATTTTTGGAGCCGGGTCGAGGGTATATCCGTGATGAATGGTAACAACTTTTTCCGGCGCTAACCGGTAGTGTTTCAGCAGGTCCTGCCGGGTCGCGTCTGAGACGGCAATCACCGACCTGGCCGAGCGCACGGCATACCGGGTTGACCAGCGCAAAAAATTGCGGGTAAAAAAAGTAAAGGCCCCGGGGAAATAGAGCCACGCCAGATCGTGAATCGTGACTATGGAATTTTTTGGATGGACTATGGGCAAGGCGGAGGCCGGAATCAACAAGACATCGGGCGGATGAAAAAATAATTCCCAACTCAGCCGCAGCTGAGTCCAAAAAATCGGAAAAGGAATTACTTTGACTTTAAAATTGCTTGGCAATGTTTGAAACCAGGCCTGGGGGCGGCTGCGCAAGTATAAAATGTATTGGTTCTGGTGGTCAATTTGCGCTAAGTGGATAATAAGTTGCTGGGCATAATGCTCTACCCCGGTCTTTTGTTCGAGATTGGCCCGTTCTGCCTCTATACCTATGATCATATCTATATTATAACTGAATTTTCCAGCTTAACCAAGAAGTTGCCTGAATTTAAAAAGCCTCCCTTAAGGGAGGCTAGTTGATGTTTTTTACTGCAACAGCATAAGACTGGTCACAATAGCCTGAGAAATAGGAGTCTTTATTTGGTCCCGGAATTCGACTACAGTATTTTGATCGACCATAACCAACGACACAAACTCTCCCTTGGCCGAGCCTTGTTTAGGTTGGCAGCGGTAGGCTTCCCATTGGCCAACGTGCCAGGGACGGCATTCGCTATCGATATTAATTAAAAATCGATCTTGTCCGTTATAAATATCTGCCAGCGCGGTACCCCGTTTGTTTACTAAACTGGCGGTTACGATTTGTTTTGGCGTTTGAGGGTCAGCAAAGGAAACCGAAGCGGAACCTGTGGTATAAGTCCAGTCCTGAGGATACTTTAACGTATATCCCAGACCATGACTGCTATAAGTTTGCCAGTCGTTAATATTCACGGCTGGAGCCGGATGACTTTTGTTTAAAACTAAGTCGATGGAATCAAGCTGGTCCTGTAAAGCATTCCCATAAGCCGCTAGTACTACCCAGAGCACGGCTCCGGCGGCAACGATAACAATAATAACAAGCGGCCAAAAAGCACGATAATGTTTTCGGGTGGTTGGTTGGGGTTGGGGCATAAAATAATATTAATTTGTTTTTTTAATTTTGATGTTTTTTGTAGGGGTTTGACTCTGGATCTTCTGCTAATCCGAGTTCGTCGGCATCTACCAGATTCAAAGGCTTGTTTTCAACTTTTGGTATTTTGGTATAATCTTTGGGCGGCGTAACGGGCAATCTCTCACCCTCTGGCACCCCCAATTAACCCCCGGAGTTTCCGGACCAAATAAATCAAATTGTTCAGGCTGTTCCATATAATCTATTATACCATACTTTGCCTGTGGAAAATTAATTTAAGCCTTCGCCAGGTGGGAAGATTTATAAAGCCCGGGTTTATAAGGTCGCATCCGGCGAATAGTAATAGGCCGAATGCCAAGCCCATATAACTTATTTTTTAAACCTCCCACATAGGCCTGTTGATCGTAACCCAAGGCAATTATCCGCGGATTCTCCTTCTTGATGTGCCCCAGGTAGTCGTTGGTAGCTCCAAGAATGGCTTTGTCAACCAAAATGTTTACTTTTAGATTGGCCAGACGCCGCCGCTCGTTAAACCGCGGCAAACGGCCTTTGATTTTTTTTACGTTAATATCTCGCGCCACTGAGACAATTAAAAAAAAAGGATATTTGGCGCAATTTCCTGGCCTGACGAAAAAAATGCTCGTGGCCAGGATGGAGAATATCGAACGTGCCGAAGACCATTATTTTGGTAGGAGAGGAGGGGATTTTTGGAAATTTAGATTTCATAAGTAGAGAATAGCAAGTAGGTAATAAAAAGAGTGATTAGCGAATAGGCAATAGAAAATACACTGGGTTGCCTTCTCTATTCGCTGTTCGCTGTTCGCTAATCACTAATCTTCCTGCGCCGTCTCTGAATAATCCGCGCAAAGTAGTTAAATCATCCTTGCCTACAAATCTGGTGACCAACAGCATAACTCCATACACAACCAAACCGATCGGCAGCGTCAAAAGCAAGGAAAAATGACGTACCGGCCATAACACAATTCCCATAACCAAAGCCGAGAGCGCGGGTTTGACAAACAAGGTGCCCAAACGGAATGTAGTGATGTTTTTTCTGACAAAATAAAAATAAAAAGTGCCTTGCAGACTTTCTGAGACGACGGTCATAACCGCCGAAGCTCGAATACCATAATGCGGAATGAGCAGTAAATTACCAACAGTGTTAATAATAACATTGGCGCCGGTAATCATTACCGCTTTTTTGGTGAGTTGGGAAATAACTAATGAGTTTACCGGAATATAAACAAATAAAATCGCGGGTGCCCAAATTAAAATAGCCAACACCGGTGCTGAAGGACCATAGCCGGGACCGGCGACCAAGCTAATCAGCCGCGCCGAAAAGCAAGGTGCCGCCAATAGCCATAGGCAGCGCGCCGGCAATCATTAACCGTAAATATTTTTCCAAATGCTGTTTGACTTCGGTGATAGCTTTTTTTGCCATCAGGCCGGTGAAGAACGGAAATAAAGTGTAAGATACCACCGATGGAAAAAAGCCGAGCAGATCAAAAATTTTATAAGCGGCGGTGTAATACCCGGTCTGAACGTAGCCTTTCAGAGCGGTAATTAACACCACGTCGATTCTGTTATAAATAGCACTAAAGCCCACAAGTAAAGCGAACGGCCAGCCTTTTTTTAGAATATCTTTAATCAGGCGGAAAATTAAAAGTAACCATGGCCCGCAAAACCCCGGGGTGAGGTAAATATTTGATAATGTAAAAACGATATAACACCAAATCCAAAATTCCAAACAATAATTGAACGCTGGCCAAAAAGACAATGTAGCGGTGAAAAAGAATGGCGGCAAAGATGACCGCAATGTTAACTAAAGAATTGAAAAAGTTAATCAGCGCGACTTTGCGCAAATCCTGAAAGGCCGCCAAGACAGCCAAAAATGGGTAGGTTAAAGCATTAGCTACCATACCCAGACCGGCCACGGCTATGGCTTCGATTACGACTATGCCGTAGTGCCGCAAAAAGGCAATCAGCATTAATAATGCGTACAGCAAGCCGGCAATTATGACTTCAAAAGAAAAAAAGTTTTGAAAATAGGTTTTGGTTTCTTCCGGCCGCTCGCTAATCTGCTTGGTCACAAACTGCTGAATACCAAAATCAACGACCGTGGAAAACAACAATACATAGGACAAGACAAACTGGTACTGGCCCAAACCAAAAGGCTTAAGATAGCGGAACAGAAAAAAATAGGCAACCGCCAGCAAAACCAAAGCCGCAACCCGCGAAGCTGTCAGCCAAAAGATATTTTTTGAAACTACATGCATAGGAACAGTTTAACAAATTTTGGAATAATTGTCTTTATTTGGACAATTTGGACAATTACAACAATTTAGGAATTATTTTTTTGAACGCCGGATAAAATGCTATACTGTATAAATGAAAACAAAAACTTTTTTACTTTTTCTGCCAGCTATTTTATTAACCGGCGTAATATCTCCTTTAGCTTTTGCAGATTCCCCTACTTCTACCGCATCTTCTTCGCTGTCGAGTCTGACCAGTTTGCCAATGCCGGTAGTGCCGCCGCTGATTGCGGAAATCCAGCAGGCTAAAACCCAATTATCAAATATCACTCTAAACCACGCCCTGACCCCAATCTACCGAACCGTCAAAAACAAAAAGACCGGCAAAGCCAGTAAAATAATCAGCAGTTACCAATTGGGCGATAAAGACATCGCCCTGGCCATTCTTAACCCATCAACAAATTCAATTATTACCACTCTAGGGCGACTCAATGGTACCGATATGGTTTTCCCTGACCCGGCTGTGAATGTGGCTTTAACCAACTTTAATGGAGTAAATAGCCAGTTTCAAATTAACCAACCCGCCGGTGGAGTGGTCTTGGCCCTAAAATACTTAATTTCCGGACCCAGCAGCGGCAGTAAAGCGGCTATTGAAGACGCACTAACGCCGGTTATCTACGTTCCCTATTCCGACGCGCTCGACGACCCGCAAGTCAACCAGTATGGCGCCAATTATTTAAGCGGGGTAATTCAAAAAGTTGCGGTGGATTTAGCCACCCAGCCTTCCCAGGCTGTGCCCGGTGAAACGGTGCCGCAGGCTATTTCTCCGGCTTTAGTAAAAGCTTTGGTCTACGCCGAACATACCGACACTACGGCAGTGCTATACGGCGACGCCCAGAGCTCTTTAGATGCTTTAAACATTATTTTAGCCGCCAACGGCCCGGATGCCTACAAATATAGTGTTTCCAACGACGGCTTTGCTTCGCGCGGGATTGCCCAATTTGTAAAATCAACTTATGAATCTTTAGTACAAAGACATCCGAACGCCGGACTTGATCCAAATTACGTTACCGGCATGCAGGACCACGAAAATTCTATAAAAGCCATGTATTTACTGTTAGATGATTATGCCGGCGACGTACGCGTAAAAGCGGCACAGGGTTTTGCCTCCGGCCAAATTTTTGATTACGCCGCCGCAGCCTATAACGGCGGCACAACGCGCGTAGCCAACGCCGTACTCAACTATGGCGCCAACTGGAACGCCGACCGCACCGCTGAGATCGGCGGGGCGCAAGCCAGTGTTAACAGCTTAACCGCCGAAACTTCCGTCTTAAGAGCTAAAATTAGAAAGACCACGGTCAAAAAAACCAAAACCGCCCTGCAATCGCAACTGGCCGCTGTGCAATCCCAACTTTCCAGCGCCAACAGCCAGCTCTCCCAACTCCAATCTTCCAGTCTGCGCCCCGCAACTTTAAATTATTTGGCGAAGATTTATAAGGTGATTAGTGTGTTTAATGGACAGACCTAATTCCCAGCAGAGAGCAAGGGTACCTCTTTGCAGGGGTACCCTGTCTTTTTAACAAATCTTTATCATATCTTCATCACCGCTATGTTAATGTGAGTTGGTGATGGGCCACGCTTAATGCAGGGCTTGAATCGCCATTCTAGCTCTAGGGGTGCAAATCCCCTATGGTCCGCCCAGTCACTTAAAGCAAGTGTTTGAGGTGATTCCGCCATCAAAGAAAATGGCATTTTGAACTGATAACATTGGACATTTAAGTTTTCAATCTTCACGTTCCAAAGTAACTTTTTTAGCAGATTGAATTTCTTGATGTCATCACCGTTAAGATAATCAAAACTAGCAGAATTGGCCTGTAAGAC
>CAWBGV010000030.1:0-77605 GCA_963788395.1 Candidatus Doudnaibacteriota bacterium
CAGGCTGCAGCTGAATCTGTCCGTGCCCGCGCCTGCCCCCAGGCAGCCTGACCATAAATTTCAGTTCCGCTAACGCGGCAGTGGCGACGGTGCCCGCAACCATAGTCATTCCGGCAAACAGCACGAGCGTGATCGTGCCGGTGACGGCCGTGGCGGCGGGGTCGACAGTGATTACCGCCAGCGATATTGCCGAATGTACCGGCTGCCACGACCAGCGTAACCGTGCAGTAATCGGGCAGGTGGGCAATACCCCGCGCAGTGGGAGGGCAAGGGTCACAATCGGGTCCTTGCCCTCACGCAAAAACGACGACTTGAATTCGGCGACCGTGCCCAAGAGGCTGGCTTCGAGTGGACTAACGGCGATGTTCACGAATCTGCTCGATGAACTGCCGGGCAGAACAGATGCTCCGCATCCTGACTGCGAAATGAGGGTTCGCGATCCTGCCTCGTTCTGAATCACACCCTTCATCCGACTTTTTGGCGATGATCATGCTTCGTCAGGAGAGGAGGCTCTATGACGAACGATCTCTCCGCGAGGCTTTTGTTCCCCGAGGACGCAATCGGCCCGCCGCCCCCGCCGCGGTTCTTCATAGTTCCGCACAGTCCGGGTGCCAATATACGTCTGGGTCAACGGATACTGGTATCCCCTTGACGGCCGCTATGTCTGGCATGACGGGTACTGGACGCAGCCTCCCTATCCGGGGGCCAAGTCGGTAAGTCCCCGCTACGAAGGGAACCGCTTTTATGATGGCTATTGGGAAGGCGATTGCGGACGTGTCGATCATAACAGCGCCTCCGGTCAGGACCGCGACCGCGATCTCAGGGTTCAACCGGCTGGACTGGGTGACAGGGTAAACGGCGTGCTCTGCCGACGAGTGCCCCAGCTAACTGATAGTACTTTTTTTCTGGTGTGGCAATAAAGCCGGATTAACCGAGGGCCACTACTAAAGTAGCGGAACATTCGGTACACTCTCTTGTGAGTGACAAGAGGCAAGTCCTGTAACGAGCTAACGCCAATATCATCAGTATTTTCCAGATGCATATCCCCGGCAAAACCATAACGCGCAAACCAGACTTATATCATTGATTACATTGGTAGTTATTTGTGTCTCTGGCCTTATAGCGACAAACGTAGGCCTGCAGGCGCAGACATCCTGCGGGAACGTGTCGGTGAGTGTTACGCCCGGATTCTCACTACCTGATCGGAAGCTCGACGGGCAGCTTTCTTTCAACTGGACAGACAATCGCCAGCGTTCTTGTCCGGAGCCACGTCCCAGCTGGGATTGTTTCATTATGATGGCGCCCTGACGAGTACGTCCGGTATCGCGCCTTCAACGGCAGTAGGGCAATGGTTCGGACCAGGAAAGTTCGGGAACTCGCTGGGAGTGGCAACGGGCGGCATCGTGCAGTATCCCGCGAGCGGCAACCTCTCGTTCGTCAACGGAACGATCGAGATGTGGATTGCTCCGCAATACGCCGGTAATGCGGCAATACTTTGGCGCACACGATCATTCGCTGCTGCGCTATGTGGCGCCGAACGGCGACCAGCTGATGGTGTCTGAAAGCTCAAGCGGAGAACTACACAGGCACCCGTACTGGGCGGTGCGTATCAGGGCGCGGGGGGAGGATGGATCAGCGGCTGGGGTGCCTGGCAATGGCACCACATCGCATTTACTTACGCGATTCCGAATAAACGCTACCGGCTCTATATCGATGGCGTGCTGATCAACGAAGGCGATTACGCCGCGGTGGAGACGCCTGCCGCAGGCGGGTCGTTCACCACGGTGGACGGCGATCCGTTCGGCAACGCGAGCGCGTTCATGGTCGATGAGCTGAGAATCCTGAACACGGAACAGACGCCGCAGGAGATCGCATCGGACGTGCTGCGCACGGCCACCTTTGCGGACAACGAAATCTACGAACAGTTGAGTGCTCTTCCAGCCGCGGCAATCGGTTTTCAGGCGACGAACGCGTCGGGCAGTTCGTGCGGCAGTGCGAGTTTTGCGGTGGTGACGCTCAATGCCGTGAATCCACCCGCCGGGCTTCTGCCACCGGGAAGCAGTACGACGCCGCTGACGTTCACAACGCCGCGGGCAACAGCGTGCCGGTACTCGGTGGCGGCGCTTGGCGCCATGGAGTTCGATGCAGCCCTTCGACTCGAGCGAGGTGACCAGCCACAGCGGGACCATCGCCGGGCTTTCCTCCGATCCGCGGGTGACCAACTCGATTTACTTTGCGTGCGATGTGAATCCGGCGTATCCGACGGTGCTGACGTACCGGTCCGTTTCAGCTCCCAATGGATCCTATCCGCACATCGGCAGCATATGGACGGGCGAGGGCTTTCTTACAAACACGCCGGCGCAGGCGTCGCAGATCCAGTTGTTTCTGGGAGCCGGTTTTACTCCGGCGCAGGCAGTGCAGATCCGGTCCACGAATGGTGAGGTCGGCATTGCCCCTGCCCTCCATTAACAGCATGGAGACCGTTATGGGCACACCTTCGGTACCCTCCAGCTATTTCCTGCGGAACACCGCCGGCAACATGATCGAGGACTGGCCGGGTGACTACGTTCTGAATCTGACCAACCCGGCTGTGGCGCGCAGTTCATGGGCGCTTACGCGGCACAGACCGCGGCGGCGGGCGGCTATCTGTTCGACGGCACTTTCTTCGACAACATACGCACGACCATTTCGAATCTGACCGACATGTACGGGAATCCCGTGGCGATCGATATTAACGGTGATGGCGTCGCCGATAATGGACCGGCACTCGACGCAGCCTGGAGCGCGGGTGTGTATCAGGAGGTTGCGGCGTTCCGGCAGCTCATGCCGAACGCTTACGCGGTGGGACACATGGGGGCGACGCCTCCTCGCCAACGGCGCTCGCTGCCTTCAACGGAGACGCCCTGTTGTTTCCGGTGGTCGACGTCCGGGAAGGGACGGCGGCGTTCTCTTCGCTCGCAAACGCTTACCAGTAGTCGTTAGTGTCAGGGCAGTCGCCGGCGATCACAATGCTCGAGTCTTCTCCGCCCAAGGCATCGGCCGGCGGGGTGATGCTAAAATCTACATTGGTGCGTTCATTCGGACCCAAGACCAACTTGGGACTGTTTTGAATCGTAATCCAACTCGAAAGACTGTACCGAGGATCGCCCTGACCAGCCGGCAAAAATTGCTCCTGCCCGTTATCTCCACCGGTTGAAAATCTTCCACCACAATACTAATAGGCAACGTGCGGCCGGTAGTGTTGCTGACTTCTATGGTATCGTTCAGCGTCTCCCCTTTATTCAATTGCCGTTCCAGCAAAAAAGGAGAAATAGTTAGGCCTTGGGCCGTACCGGTAGTCTGTGCTACTCCCAGGAGAGGATGAAAAAGCAACGCTCCTGCAAATATTAACCCAAATAGACTAAGCACAAGACGAGATCCGCGCGACTCAAAAGCATTCATATTATTTTTGAACTAAATAAATAAAAAATTTAATATGCCGGTGTGGTAACATAGGTAATCTGATTTTGATAGTTCCCCGACGGTTGAAGAGCTTCTATTTCCAGTTCAAAAACAATAGAAGCGGAAGCAGAAGCGGTTTGACCGGTAGTGCACAAAATTTCATAAGGAGTAGTAGTGGCCGCGGCATAGGTATTATTGGAACTAAAACGGTTGGTCGTACCGGTACAGAGCGGATTAGCCGTAGTATGGTAACCAAACGCAGCGGAGGTTACCCCTCCTGGCCACGGTGCCGGCGCCGCATTGCTGGCCGAAACCGGTGGAATCTGGACCCCATTGGCCTTAGTTAGATCCCGATTTTCGGCCAAAGTGGTGGTAAAACCTCCTAAGGCATTAGTAGAAACTGTAACCGTTTGGGCGGCAAATTTAATGGTACCCGGCTGTAAAGACCCATAGGCTACATTTCCCGCGCTGGTGGTAACATTGGTAACCACCCCGGCAATACTAGTACCGGTGCTGGTCCCGGTAATAACCATGGTTAAATAAGGGTTAACCGTAGCCGCCGAGGCCGTCACCGAATAGGCTGTCTCGGAATCCGGCCCATAACGCGCTTTGACCTTTATATTATAAGTCATATTAGGATTAAGTCCAGTGATCCGCTGGCCGGTAGCACCACCCCAATTAGTGTAAGTCTGCCAAACCGTGGAGGTTCCGACGGTGTCGTTGGCCTGGACAAAATTGGTAGTCACAAAACCATCACTGGAAATAGCAATAGCATAATTAACATCCGAAGGGTTGCCCCCGGTACTTATGACAAAATCAAGGGCATTATAGAGCTGGCCGCCCGTATTAGTGAGCGTGGGCGCGCCGGGAACCCCCGGATACAGCGGCGGCACCAATCCCGGAAACAAATGAAAGTTAGTTGAGCTGCTTTTACTATCATCTTCACCTCCTACTGAATCCCGCGAGCTATAGTTACTGGAGCTGGAATTACCGCCGCCAAAATCTATCTCTGAATCCTGCAAATTATAATGAGGGCTGCTTAAAGTTTGAGCTAAAGCAAAAAAAGGCAGCAAACATGCCAGAATAATAACAAAAAATGTCTGGATTGATTTTTTATTTTTCATGAGCGTGACGGATTAATTATATCATATAACCAGTCAGGCTGTGATATAATAGTGGAGCTTATGGACCCGCTAAATCAACAACTATCCGAAGAAGAGCTGGAAAATGGCGAACTGGATCCAAACGCCATTCCTCCTAATTCGCCAAAATCTTTCATTTGGCTGCTGGTTATTAGTATTTGCATTGGTCTGTTTGGTATTACCGGATATTTATTATTTCAAGAATACCAGGCTCCGTCGGCTAACGATGCTTTTACAGTTCCCACTCATCCGGCACCGCCGGATTACAAAGCCTATAGTAACGATTTTTGGGGAATTCGCTTTGAATATCCCGGCAGTTGGACGCCGGTGATCGGCTCTTTCGATGACGGCCTCTACTATTTTGCCTCCCAACCGATTAATTTTATTTCCGAATTAGATGCCGGCCAGGCCCTGGTGGTACTAAAAACCTATAATAACTGGAAAAAAGAGCCTTTTTCCGATTGGCTAGCCGATCAGGAACAAAATTACTTTCCAGCCGGAGATGTCCAGAAAACCGCAGCCAATTTTCAGGGCTTACCCGCTGAACACTACTATATTCAGCTCAAAGTAGCTCAAAACAATACCCAATATTGGGATATGTGGGTTATTTCGCGCACTACGGCCAGTATTTATGAGCTGATTTTAGAAACCGACAATCAAAAAACTCATCAAGAGTACGAACAACCATTTAACAATATTTTAGATAGCGTTCAATTTTACGGCGGTTATGGGACAGAAGAAAACCGCTAAAATCAAAAGTCTGAAAAAAATCTGAAAAATTTGCCATATGCCAGCTTTTTCTCTATAATAAATAGAGAGCGTGGATTCCTGTTGAGAAGATTGAAACAAAAGCAAACATGAGCTGCAACTTTTTTAGAATATTCCAAAAGCACCGGGTCACCTTAACCCAGGGGGTGATCTTTTTGATGTTGGCCGTCTTAGTTTTTTCCTGCTTTCAGACAGTAGAAGCTGCGGGTTCACTAACATCGGTTAAAGATACCCTCCGTACCTCCCGCCCCAGCGTCGGCACCACCTTACCTTCCGGAGCAGGCATTGGCGCTACCACCATTACCACCGCGACTAACGGTACTAACGGCATTCAGCCGGGTGATACCGTGACCTTTTGTACTTCGGCCGTTTCCTGTGCCACCACCGAAACCAAAGTAGTTTCCACAGTACCTAACAGCACCACATTAACGCTAACAGTCGGTCTTACCAACTCCTACTCGGCCAACGCCGGATTGTTCTACAAATCTACCCCGGTTCACACCCTATCATTTACCACCCACTCTACCGTAGCTGCCGGCAGTTTCTTAATCAGTTTCCCTAACGCCTCCACCTCACCCAACGATGGTATTCCTGATAGCGGCGGCTTTGATTTTAATGGCTTTACTTTATCCACCACTACTAACGTAGTAGCTACCGGTTTTACAGAAGGCGTAGTCAGTACCAGCAGCGGATCGAGCTTGATTAACATTCTTATTCCCTTTACTTCTTCGATTGCTTCCAACACAGCTATTACTATCACATTAGGGTCTGTGGCTCCCCTCCTTAGTCCAACCAAAACCGCCGCCGCCGGTACCGCTGATGTCTGGAACGTCAGTATTGCTGAACAAGATACCGTCCCCAACGTGATTGATAATGCCACCGTAGCCATAGCCACGATTGAAGCAGTCCAAGTTACAGCTACGGTTAATCCTTCCTTAACCTTTACCATAGCCGGCATTAACAGCGGCCAGACAGCTTTCTCTTCCACCACGACCAGCGTAACCACGACCAGCGTAACTGTACCGTTTGGTAGCTTAGTAGCGGCAACTCACTATTATGCCGCCCAGCTCCTGACTGTGGGGACTAATGCGGCTTCGGGGTATACTGTCACCGGGTACCAAGACGGTAATTTAAGAAAGACCAACGGAACATCCATTCCCAGCTTTAGTACTACCCCGGTAGATAACATCGGGACTAATGGTTTTGGCTTTACTCCGGTCTCAGTAGCCGGTTCCCCCACTTTACCCTTTACTTACAACACTTCCGGTTTGTTCTACTCCAGCGGTTTTGGGACTTCCACTCCTTCTACCATCTTCTCCAACTCCGGACCGGCCAGTGGTGACCAGGTTAGAGTGGTCTATGGCCTGGACGTGGCCAGCAACCAGGCTCCGGGCAACTACCAGAACTTGGTGACCTATGTGGCTACGGCGACGTTTTAAAAATCCATACAAAACCTAATGTCTTATCGCCCCCTAAAAAAACTGCAACGCCGCCGAATGTATTTAGCAAAAGGCGTTATCTTTGTAATGATCTGCGTGCTCATTTTTAGCTGCTTTCAAAAGGTAGAAACCGCTCAAGCCGCCGGATCTTTAGTCAGCGTTAAAGATACTTTAAGCACCTCCCGGCCGAGCGTTAGTACCACCTTACCTTCCGGAGCAGGCAGCGGCGCGACTACTATTACTACCGCCACCAACGGTACCAATGGCATGGAACCGGGCGATACCGTGACCTTTTGTACTTCGGCAATCTCCTGTGCCACGACCGAAACAAAAGTCATATCCACCATTCCCAACGGCACAACCCTAACCCTAACCGTCGGTCTTACCAACTCCTACTCAGCCAATGCCGGATTATTCTATAAATCTACCCCTACCCATACGCTCTCTTTCACGACCCATTCGACCGTAGCGGCGGGCAGCTTTTTAATCAGCTTTCCTAATGCCTCGAGTTCGCCCAACGACGGCTTACCCGACGCTGGTGGATTTGATTTTAACGGTTTTACTTTATCTACCACTACCAATGTTCAAACCATCGGCTTTACGGCTGGAACAGTTAGCACCAGCAGTGGCTCGAGTTTAATTAATATTTTTGTTCCTTTTACTTCCTCGATTGCTTCTAATACCGCAATTACGATTACTCTGGGAGCGGCAGCGCCGCTGCTTAGTCCACTCAAAACCGCCACCGCCGGTACCGCCGATGTCTGGAACGTCAGTATTGCTGAACAAGATACCGTCCCGAACGTGATTGATAACGCCGCGGTAGCTATAGCCACGATTGAAGCGGCGATTGTAACCGCCACCGTTAATCCTTCCTTAACTTTTAGCATCGCCGGAATCGCGACTGCCCAACCAGCTTTCTCTTCCACGACGACCAGCGTAACCACTACCAGTATCACCGTCCCGTTTGGAAGCCTAATCCCCGCATTTCACTATTACGCCGCCCAACTCCTGACTGTGGGAACCAGCGCTTCTACCGGCTATACGGTAACCGCTACCCAGGACGGCAATTTACGTAAAACCAACGGGACGACGATTCCGAGTTTTAACACCACCGCGGCCGATAACATCGCAACTAACGGCTTTGGCTTCACTCCGGTTTCAGTAGCCGGCTCTCCGACCTTACCGTTTACCTACAACACTTCCGGTGGTTTGTTCTACTCCAGTGGCTTTAGCACTTCCACCCCCACTACCATATTTTCCAACACTGGCCCTACCGGCAGCGATCAAGTTCGTGTTGTTTATGGCTTAATGGTAGCCAGCAGCCAAGCTCCGGGCAACTATCAAAATTTAATAACTTACGTGGCCACGGCAATATTTTAGGTATATAAGAGTGTGGATAACAAAATTTGCTAAAAAATAAGTTTTTCATTATAATCATTAGAGAACTTAGATTCCTGCTTGCAGAGATAAAAACTAAATCCCAATATGTCATACGATTTTTTGAAGATGTTCTCACGACAACGAACAGGCTTAACTAAAGGTGTAATTTTTTTATTGATGTTAGTTTTGGTTTTTACTTGTTTCCAAGGAACCGAAACCGCCCAAGCCGCCGGATCTTTAGTCAGCGTTAAAGATACTTTGAGTACCTCCCGCCCCAGCGTCGGCACCACCTTACCTTCCGGAGCAGGCATTGGCGCTACCACCATTACCACCGCGACTAACGGTACTAACGGCATTCAGCCGGGTGATACCGTGACCTTTTGTACTTCGGCCGTTTCCTGTGCCACCACCGAAACCAAAGTAGTTTCCACAGTACCTAACAGCACCACATTAACGCTAACAGTCGGTCTTACCAACTCCTACTCGGCCAACGCCGGATTGTTCTACAAATCTACCCCGGTTCACACCCTATCATTTACCACCCACTCTACCGTAGCTGCCGGCAGTTTCTTAATCAGTTTCCCTAACGCCTCCACCTCACCCAACGATGGTATTCCTGATAGCGGCGGCTTTGATTTTAATGGCTTTACTTTATCCACCACTACTAACGTAGTAGCTACCGGTTTTACAGAAGGCGTAGTCAGTACCAGCAGCGGATCGAGCTTGATTAACATTCTTATTCCCTTTACTTCTTCGATTGCTTCCAACACAGCTATTACTATCACATTAGGGTCTGTGGCTCCCCTCCTTAGTCCAACCAAAACCGCCGCCGCCGGTACCGCTGATGTCTGGAACGTCAGTATTGCTGAACAAGATACCGTCCCCAACGTGATTGATAATGCCACCGTAGCCATAGCCACGATTGAAGCAGTCCAAGTTACAGCTACGGTTAATCCTTCCTTAACCTTTACCATAGCCGGCATTAACAGCGGCCAGACAGCTTTCTCTTCCACCACGACCAGCGTAACCACGACCAGCGTAACTGTACCGTTTGGTAGCTTAGTAGCGGCAACTCACTATTATGCCGCCCAGCTCCTGACTGTGGGGACTAATGCGGCTTCGGGGTATACTGTCACCGGGTACCAAGACGGTAATTTAAGAAAGACCAACGGAACATCCATTCCCAGCTTTAGTACTACCCCGGTAGATAACATCGGGACTAATGGTTTTGGCTTTACTCCGGTCTCAGTAGCCGGTTCCCCCACTTTACCCTTTACTTACAACACTTCCGGTTTGTTCTACTCCAGCGGTTTTGGGACTTCCACTCCTTCTACCATCTTCTCCAACTCCGGACCGGCCAGTGGTGACCAGGTTAGAGTGGTCTATGGCCTGGACGTGGCCAGCAACCAGGCTCCGGGCAACTACCAGAACTTGGTGACCTATGTGGCTACGGCGACGTTTTAAACCAACTCAGTTATAAACCGCTCCTCTTAAAGGAGCGGTTTTCATTTACCCCCAACAACAAGAAACCAAGGATCCAAAAATCCAAATCTTCCAAACCCCAACCCTGATCCACAACACCCTAAAAATCGCGGCAATGAAAATATTTTCCATTCAATAAAAAACAAAAGCCGCCCTTTATTGAAGGCGGCCTTTTCTATCCTACCTAACTACCTGCCTTGCCGGTGACCAGGTCACTTCTCACTACCTACTATTCCGTTACATCCACCACTGCCGCGGCTGCAGCTGGTTCGGTGACTTTTAAGCTTTCGTTGGCGGCGTCCTGGTTAAAGCCAGTGCCGGCAGGAATGAGTTTACCGATAATAACGTTTTCTTTCAATCCGCGCAGATAGTCAGTTTTGCCGGTAACCGCAGCTTCAATCAAAACGCGGGTGGTTTCCTGGAAGCTGGCAGCGGCCAGGAAGCTTTCGGTGTTCAAAGAGACTTTGGTAATACCCATGAGCAGCTGCTCGGCTTTGGCTGGGCGCTGGCCTTGGTTAGCCAGTTGTTCGTTCATAAAATTGAACTTGGATTTATCGACAATCTCGCCGACTACAAACTGGCTGTCGCCGGAATCAGCAATCCGCATTTTTGAAAACATCTGGCGCACAATTACCTCAATGTGCTTATCGTGGATATTTTGTCCTTGCGACACATAAATATCCTGCACTTCTTTGGTGATATATTTTTGCGCGGCCTCTAAGCCCCGCAATTCCATAATCTGAGCCGGATTGAGGTTGCCTTCGGTCAGCTGCTGACCTTTGACAATCAAGTCGCCTTCTTTGACCAACAGCGAAAATGAAGCCGGAATCACATATTCTTTCACATCGTCACTCTCATGAACCACTACGACTTTACCTTTTTCAATCCGTACCAAGCCGGTATTTTTGGCTTTAACCGTCTTACCGCTTTCGTCGACAAACAAGGTTTCGCCCGAGGCTACTTTAATTCCGTCTTTAATGGCCGAATGCGCGTTTCCCAGTTCGTAAGAATCAGATTCCACGTCCGCGCCCTGAACGCTGACCACATATTCTTTATTGTTCGGTTTAGCAATGTGGACCTGGCCGTCGATTTCCGCCACGGTAGCCTGTCCTTTTGGCTCGCGAGCCTCAAACAATTCTTCCACCCGCGGCAATCCTTGAGTAATATCTTTAACCGAAGCCGATCCACCGGTATGGAATGTCCGCATGGTCAGCTGGGTTCCCGGTTCACCAATGGCCTGGGCGGCCACAATTCCCACCGCGGCGCCAAACTCCACCATGTTGTTAAACCCTAAATCGTATCCATAACACAACCGGCAAATACCGCGGGTCAGTTTGCATTTGAGCACGCTCCGGCATTTTACTTCCGTAAAACCCGCGTCAACAATTTCTTTGGCCTGCTGGTCGTCTATCCCCTGATTTTTTTCAACAATAATCTTGCCGGATGCATCTTTTAACTGTTCAGCGGCTACGCGGCCGAACAAACGCCGGTCAAACGGTTTGCCCATGCGTTCACTTTCAGCCAGAGTAATTACATCATATTCCTCGGTACCGCAATCTTCGGCGTTAACCACAATATCTTGAGCGACATCCACCAACCGGCGGGTCAAATAACCGGCATCGGCGGTCCTTAACGCGGTATCGGACATACCTTTCCGCGAACCGTGAGTGGAAATAAAGTATTCCAAAACCTGCAGTCCTTCTTTAAAAGAACCTTTAACAGGTAATTCAATAACATCGCCCGAAGGGTTAACCACCAAGCCTTTCATGCCGGACATCTGGTTAATCTGGGACATGCTGCCGCGGCCACCGCTGGTAAAAATATAGTTCACCGAGCTGTGATCTTCCACGGTACCGGCCACATCTTTGGCCAAACGTTCGGAAACACCCGCCCAGATTTCTACTACGCGATTTTTGCGCTCTTCTTCGGTCAGCAAACCTTCGTGGAATTGCTCGTACGCCGTTTCTACTTCGTGGTCGGCAATTTTGAATAAACCATACTTAGTATCCGGTACGCGCAAATCATCCATCCCCCAAGAGATGCCGGATTTCTTCATGTAGGTAAAACCGGTGCGTTTGATTTCATCGATCAATTCCGCGGTACGGTCATTGCCAAACAGGCGGTGAGCTTCGCGCACCAAAGCTTGTAATTTTTTCTTGTCAAAATGTTCATTGCGAAAACCCAGTTCCGGCGGCACCACTTTATTAAAAATCAGCCGGCCAACCGAGGTTTCCACCAGTTCGCTGTTGCCGTCCAGTCTGACTTTAATTTTAGCCTGGATGTTCACATAGCCATTATTGTAAGCCATAATAGCTTCGGAAGGAGCGGAAAAAACTTTACCTTCGCCCTTTAAGCCATCGCGGAGTTTGGTAATGTAGTAACATCCCACCACAACGTCTTTATCCGGCGTCATAACCGGGTCGCCGGATGCCGGCTTGAGCAAGTTATGGGCGGAAACCATAATCTCCCGGGCTTCGCGCTGCGCCGCTTCAGTCAGCGGGACGTGCACAGCCATTTGGTCACCGTCAAAGTCGGCGTTAAAAGCCGCACAGACCATGGGGTGCAATTGAATGGCTTTTCCTTCTATTAATACTGGTTGGAAAGCTTGGAAACCCAAACGGTGAAGGGTTGGAGCGCGGTTTAACAAAACGTAGTGATCTTTCGTGACTTCTTCCAAGATATCATAGACTTCGGTCCTGCCCTGTTCAATCAAACGATTAGCGGAACGAACGTTATGAGCGTATTCCCGACCGATAAGTTTAGAAATGACGAACGGTTTGAATAATTCCAAAGCCATCATTTTGGGCAAACCGCACTGATGCAAACGCAAGTGCGGACCAACAACAATGACGCTGCGGCCGCTGTAGTCAACGCGTTTTCCCAGCAAGTTCTGGCGGAAGCGTCCCTGCTTGCCTTTTAACATGTCGGCTAAAGAACGCAATTTGCGCTTTTGTCCGGTCGAGGCCGTAACTTCTTTTCCGTGGCGAATTGAATTATCGATAAGCGCGTCAACAGCTTCCTGGAGCATGCGCTTTTCGTTTCTGGTAATAACTTCCGGGGCTTTAATTTCCAGCAGTTTGCGCAAGCGGTTGTTGCGGTTGATTACGCGGCGATACAGATCATTCAAGTCAGACGCGGCAAAACGGCCGCCGTCCAGCTGGACCATAGGACGCAAGTCCGGCGGAATCACCGGCAGGTTACCGATCAACATCCATTCCGGGCGGAGTCCGGAATTAATAAGCGACCTGACTAATTTTAAGCGTTTTAAAACCTTGCGCTCGGCTTGGCCTTCTAATTCCGGCAATTGCTGCTGCAAATCCGCGGCCAGCTGTTCCAAATTAACTTCTTCCAATAAACCTTTTAAAGCTTCGGCGCCGATGCCGGCGTTGAATACCGGACCGTACTTTAAGCTCAAGTCGCGGTACTGTAATTCGGAAATAACCTGCATCTTCTTAATTGATTTCAGCTCGCTTCTGGCCTGGTCGCGAATATCTTCCAAACCATCCAGCTCTTTACTCCAGGCATCTTTTAAACGGGTAACTTCGGCGTCGATTTCAGCCTGAACCAAATCGGGATCTTTTTGTCCGGCGCCTTGCTGAATCTGCGAGCGGGTCTTGCCAATCAAGGTCTCGTATTTATCTTCAATAACTTTCTTCTTGGCTTTAAATTCTTTCTCAATCTGGTCCAAGGTCGAAAGACGGGCCTCTTCGTCAACTTGGGTAATAATGTAGGCGGCAAAATAAACCACTTTTTCCAATTCCTGCACGCCCAAATCTAAAATTAAACCCAAGCGGGAAGGGACGCCGCGCAAAAACCAAATGTGGGCCACCGGCACGCTTAACTTAATGTGCCCCATGCGCTCGCGCCGCACCGAGGACTTGGTGACTTCCACGCCGCACTTATCGCAAACAATTCCTTTATAGCGAATGCGCTTGTATTTGCCGCAGTAGCATTCCCAGTCTTTAATCGGTCCAAAAATTTTCTCGTCGAACAAGCCGTCCTTTTCCGGACGCTGGGTGCGGTAGTTAATGGTTTCCGGCTTGGTAACTTCTCCGTGCGACCATTGTAAAATAGTATCGGGAGAAGCCAAACGCAAGCGGACACCTTTGAATTCTTCGGTTTGGGTTAACATAGTATAGTGGTTAGAAATTAGTAGTTAGAAAACAGATTTCTCTTTTCTACTTAACAGCTTTCTTCTCCCGCTTTCGTTTCTTTTCCTTGGCTGACGGTTCATCCGCGAACAGTGAAGCTTCTGCCGCTACTGCTACTGCGGCTTGCTGGGCTTCGGAAGGGGTAATGATTTCGCTTTCTTCCGCAGCGGACGAAACTTGTCCATCAGAACCTAACAGTTCAACGTCCAGACACAAGCTTTGCAATTCTTTAACCAACACCCGGAAGCTTTCCGGCACGTTTGGCTTTTTAATCGGTTCGCCTTTGACAATCGCTTCGTAGGTTTTGCTGCGGCCGACTACATCGTCGGATTTAATCGTCAGCATTTCCTGCAAGGTGTGAGCGGCGCCGTAGCCTTCCAAGGCCCAGACTTCCATTTCTCCAAACCGCTGCCCGCCGAACTGAGCTTTTCCGCCCAGCGGCTGCTGAGTAATTAAGGAGTACGGTCCGGTGGAACGCGCGTGCATCTTATCATCCACCAAGTGATGAAGCTTGAGCATGTAGGCTACACCCACGGTAACTTTTTCATCAAAGCGCTCGCCGGTCTTACCGTCAAACAAATACACTTTACCATCGGTCGGAATGCCGGATTTCTCCAACTCGCTCTTAATTTGAGATTCAGTAATTCCGTCCAGCACCGGAGTAGCTACTTTGTAGCCCAGCCGGAGCGCGGCCATACCCATGTGGGTTTCTAAAATCTGACCCAGGTTCATACGGGAAACCACGCCTAAAGGATTTAAGATTAAATCCACGGGCGTGCCATCGTCCATAAACGGTAAATCTTCCACCGGAATAATTTTGGAGATAACCCCTTTGTTCCCATGGCGTCCGGCCATCTTGTCGCCAACCTGGATTTTGCGGAGCACAGCTACCGAAACTTGGATCGAGCGGATTACGCCGCTGGGCAATTTGTCCCCGGCCTGGCGGGAAAACTCGCGGATGTTAACTACCTTGCCATATTCGCCGTGAGGTAAAGTTAAGGAGGTGTCTTTTACATCCCGCGACTTTTCACCAAAAATAACGCGCAGCAACTTTTCTTCCGCGGTCAGGTCGGTCTCGCCTTTCGGAGTAATCTTACCAACTAAAATATCACCAGCTTTAACTTGAGCGCCAACCCGGATGACGCCGGTTTCGTCGAGATCTTTAAGTTTTTCCTCGCCGACATTCGGGATATCGCGAGTGACCTGTTCGGGGCCGAGCTTAGTATCACGGACATCGATTTTAAAATCATCAATATGAATGGACGAGAAGCGGTCCTGCTGGACCATGCGTTCGGAAACTAAAATCGCGTCTTCGTAGTTACCGCCTTCCCAAGACATAAAAGCTACGACTACGTTTTGGCCCAGGGCCAGTTCACCGTGTTCGGTAGAGGCGCCGTCGGCCAGGTAATCCCCTTTCTTAACATGCTGTCCCTTGTGGACGCGGGGAATCTGGTTAATCGCGGTAGCGCTGTTGGTACGCAAAAACTTGAGCAAGCCGTATTCTTTTTTCTTGCCTTTATCGTTTACTACAACAATTTTATCACCGGTAGAAGAAGTGACTTCACCGTCTTCTTCGGCCAAAATAACCTGGCCGCTGTCGCGGGCGGCTTTAGATTCCATGCCGGTACCCACCAACGGAGCGGCGGGGCGGATGCACGAAACCGCCTGGCGTTGCATGTTGCTGCCCATCAAAGCGCGGTTAGCGTCGTCGTGTTCCAAAAACGGAATCAAAGAAGTAGTCACAGAAATAATCTGCTTGGGAGACACATCAAGACAATCAATATCATCGGTCGAAGCAATCGTCGGCGATGAATGAACCCGCACGCTGGCACGGGCGTCTAAAAAGTAACCATCGGCGTCGTTGTTGCTGTTGGACTGGCCAATCGTCAGCTGTTCTTCTTCGAACGCGTCCATATATTTAATCTCGTTGGTCATGCGGGGCTTGATCCGGAATTCTAAAATGGTATCAAGTTTAGCGGCGGCTTTGGCCTGTTCGGCGGTGGCTTTTTGCCCGGCGGCAACAATAATTTTGCCGTCGGCGTCTTTAATATCAAAGAAAGAAATTTCATCGGCTAAATCTTTACCGTCATTCTTGGCGTACTTTTTCACCATGCGGTAAGGAGTTTCGATAAAACCAAAATCGTTGACCCGGGCATAGGTGGCCAAGTGAGCTACCAAACCAATATTTGGTCCTTCGGGAGTGGTAATCGGACACAAGCGGCCATAGTGGCTGCGGTGGACATCGCGGACTTCGAAGCCGGCGCGCTCGCGGCTTAAACCGCCGGGGCCCATGGCTGAAAGCCGGCGCTTGTGTTCCAATTCGGCCAGCGGGTTAGTTTGGTCCATAAATTGGGACAACTGGGAAGAAGAAAAAAACTCTTGCATGGTGGCCACAATCGGACGCACGTGAATCAGCTGGGCCGGCGTGACGGTCTCCAGGTCGGCCAGCGACATGCGGTCTTTGGCAATTCTGGCCATACGAGCCAAACCTACTCGAAAACGGGCCTGGATTAATTCACCCACGGCGCGGACCCGGCGGTTCGCCAAATGGTCAATATCATCCGGTAATTCCTGGGTGTTGTTCAGGCGGATAATTTCTTTAACCACCATGACTAAATCTTCTTTGGAAAGCAAAGCACGGTTGTTATCTGCAACATGCAAGCGCTGATTGAACTTGTAGCGGCCCACCGGAGAAAGATCATACCGTTCTTCGTGAAAAAACATGCCGCTAATTAACGACTTGGCGTTATCTACGGTAGCTAAGTCGCCGGGACGGATTCTCTTATAGACTTCTTTATAACCTTCGTCGGCCGAGGTCGATGCATCTTTTTCCAAAGTGTTCTGAATGTACTTGGTGTCCGGATCGGTATCTACGTCGCGGAAGGTTTCTAAAATTTCTTCGTTGCTGGTTAAACCAAACACGCGGAGCAAAGCGGTAATGGGAATTCTGCGCTTGCGGTCAATCTTGACGCCAATAACGCCGGCAGCGTCGGTATCGAGCTCCAGCCAGGCGCCGCGGTTAGGAATAATTTTAGCGCCGTAAAAATTCTTGCCGCGCTGAAACTCAGCGGTAAAAAATACGCCGGGAGATTTAATCAGCTGATTGACCACCACGCGCTCTACGCCGTTGATAATAAAAGTGCCGCGCGGGGTCATAAGCGGAAAATCGCCAAAATACACGTCCTGAGTTTTGGTTTTACCCGTAACTTTGTTGGCCAGTTTGGCGCTGACGTACAGCGGAGCTTCGTAGGTCGAATTCTTTTCGCGCGAACCGATTTCGTCGTACTTGGGTTTATCAAAAAAATAGTCGCCAAAAAACAATTCCAGGTTTTTCCCGGTAAAGTCGCGAATAGGGTTAACTTCGCCCAGCAGTTCCTTCAGTCCTTTTTCTACGAACCAGCGGTAGGAGTTAAGCTGGACTTCTATTAAATTAGGCAGCGGCGCTACGTCTTGGTTGTGATCGGTAAAAAACTTGCGGGGAGCGGCGGTATCAGCCACGTAAAGTGCTGTGTTTTCTGATGTTTTAGCTGTCTTGGGCATGGATTAGTTTCCTTTTAATGATAAACTTAAGTTTATATAAAAAAATTAACTAAAGATAAATTTTTCAGCCGTAACAGAGACACAAAAACATATCCTTTTCTGCATACGCAAAAAAGGCGTTTTTGTTTTCTAGATTTTCTTATGCGATTTTGCCAACTGACATGTTGAACGTCAAGCTTAGTATTATTCGCTTGGTACCGTTACGCCAAATGCGGGTCCGGCACACACACTTTTATCCCCAATTCGTGTGCAATGTGTATAACTATATTAACCATAGGAAAACACCTTGTCAAGCCCAAAAGGGTTAAAACTATATTTATTAGACAATATTTTTACCTATTGTGTCAAATATATACTACATTCCCCATTTTTTAAGCCAGAAAATATCTTAGACAAAATAAATATTTTCTATGATATACTTTAAATACTTATGGAAAACGTGATTTCCGTCCAAAATCTGATAAAAACCTACAAGCTGGCCAAGGCTCCAAACAACCAAACAACCTTTGCGGCGGTCAAAGGGGTCTCTTTTGAGGTCCAAAAAGGCGAAGTTTTTGGGATTTTAGGGCCGAATGGGGCGGGAAAAACTACGACTTTAGAAATAATTGAGGCTATAAAACCACAAACCTCGGGAACAATAACCGTGCTGGGTTTTGATAACCTCCGGCAAGCTGATGCTATTAAAAAGCGGATCGGTATTCAACTGCAGACCAGCCAATATTTACACCATCTGACTTTGGGGGAATTATTAGATTTATTTGCCTCACTCTATGGACGAAAAGCAGATAAAGCCGCCCTTTTGGGGCTGGTTAATCTACAGGACAAAGAACATGAGGAAGTAAAAAACCTTTCCGGCGGCCAGAAACAGCGGTTTACGATCGCCACTTCTCTGGTCCATCAGCCGGAAATTCTATTTTTAGACGAACCGACAACCGGCTTGGATCCGGCAGCGCGAAGAAATTTGTGGGATTTGATAAAGAAAATCAATAGCAGCGGCATTACTATAGTTATGACGACCCACTATATGGAAGAGGCGGAGTTTTTATGTCATCGCGTGGCGATTATGGACCAAGGACAAATTCTGGAAATCGACGAACCCAAAAAATTAATTGACCGCCTGTCCGACACCATCCAGATATCGTTTTTTACCGACAGCCAAATAGATGACCAAATTTTCCGGAATATTCCGGAAATAAAAATCATTCCCGGTTACCCCAAGGTCGCTTTGGAAATTAGCTCGTTGGATAAAATTTCAGCGGTAGTGACATTACTCGAGCAACACCACATCAACTTTTACGGTTTTACGGTCAGAACGGCCAGCCTGGAAGATGTCTATTTGCAGCTGACTGGAAAGGAGTACGAAAATGAATAGTTTCTGGGAATTGTTTAAGGCTAATCTCAAGATGTTCTTCCGCGAAAAGGAAGGATTTTACTGGACAGTCTTAATGCCGGCGTTTATTTACATTGCGATTTCCGTTATTCCAATCGGTAAATTATTAAGCTCAAAAACTGTTTATTCCAGTTTTGTCCTCCCTGGTATTATTGCTATGACTATTATGCAGGGAGGGGTCTATTCTCTGGCCTATTGGATGGTAGATTTAAAAGCCCGCGGGATTATTAAACGCCTGCTGGCCACGCCGCTGAAACAATGGCAGCTGGCCATTAGTCTAGTTTGCGCGCGCTTAGTGATTGTACTGGGGCAGGTCCTGATTTTAACGCTGTTTGGTGTTTTAGTCTTCCACGCTCAATTTGCCGGCAATATACTTTCGGTCATCATTTTGGTTCTGGAAGGCGGGGCAATTTTTCTGCTGGTCGGCTTGCTGATTTCCAACTACGCTAAAAGCTACGATGCCGCCGCGCCAATTACCTCGGCCATTGCCTTACCGCTAACTTTTTTGAGTAACATTTTTTACCCGCTGTCGGTACTCCCTGCAGCTTTGCAAAAAATTGCCGACGTGCTGCCCATTACCAACCTAGCCGACGGCCTGCGGCAAGCCTATTTATACCCGTTTAATTTAACAGTAATAGGGAAAGACATTCTATCTTTAATGGTTTGGTTAATAATAATTCTAGTGATTACAATTTCAGTATTTCAACTGAAAGAAGATTAATTTCCACATTGACAAAAGCCAGACCAATGCTATAATTTTGTTACGGTTATCAGGTGGCCCGCATTCCTTTTGTGGAGTCAAAACAACCTCTCGTATAGAGAGGTTGTTTTATTTTTTCTTTATCTATTTTTTTAATTTTCTTCAGGTGCAATTAGCTATGCTGCGGAAGGAGTCAGGAGGTGGAAGTCGCAAGGCGCGACCTCCGCCTGATAACCGGATGGCTCCATTGTATGGAGTGTGGTTCGACTCCACCTGCCTCCGCCACCAAAAACCTTGCCGCATTGGTAAGGCTTTTTCGTTTAATCTAACTACCCACTACAAACTCGCCTTCCACCGCTTTTACCGGCACGCCCCAGCCCATCCCCAACGCTAACGCATGCGTTACTCCCACACGCGTTCCGGTATAGCTGCCCGGACCCTTATTGACGATAATTTGATGAATCTCGGTCTGGGGATTTTTTATTTTAGCCATTTTTAAAAACTTTTCCAGCTTAACCAGCACCTCATGGCTGTGGTGCGGGTCGACTTTAAAAATTTGTTTAAAAACCTTTTGTCCCTTTTGCCCCGGAATTAAGGCATAGGTTACTTTATTAAAATCGGTAGAGTCAATATATAGCGTCATAATAATTCTGTTACCACCTTTACCTCGTCCCAGTCTATCCGATGATTCCCGGGTAAGACTAAAAATTGTTCACTGCCCTTACCCGTAACCAAAACCAGGTCATCTTTTTCTGCCACCGACAGCGCTCGGGCAATAGCGTGGCGGCGATCTAAAATAATTTCATGCGCAACAGTTCGTCCTGCAGCCATAATACCCTGTTCTATATTTGCGGCAATCTGTTTGGGATCAGAATCGTAAACGTCGTCATTGGTAATAATAATGTAGTCGGCAATCCGCGCCGAGGTTTGCCCAAATAAAAACCGCTTGGCGGTATCGCGATGGCCGCCGGTTGAACCAAACACGTGGATTAATTTTTTGTGGGGCATGGCGCTGGCGGCTTTCAGCGCAGCCGCAAACGAAGCGGCTCACAGCCGTAATCCACAATAATGTTGAGCCCGCGAGTATTCGGCACCGCTTCCATGCGGCCTCGAATGGCGGTAAGCGAAGCCAATGCCGCGGCTCCGTCGCCCAGGCCAACTTCCAGCGACGCCGCCATGGCCAAAGCCAACAAAGCATTATAGCGATTAAAGTCGCCGGGTAAATGCACTGCCACCTCCTGGTACTCGACCCGAAACCCCTGGGCACTGGACTGGGCCAAAAAAACTTTTTGGCAGGAAGTCGAAGTTTTTCCGGTAAAGGTAATGCCAAACTTTTGCTGGGCCGGAAACTGCAAAAAAAAATTCAGCGCTCGCGTCATCTAAATTTGCCACCAGGGTTTTTTTGGCAACCCCTGTTTGAGCCAGCCCTACCGCGGCAAATAACCGGGCTTTGGCGGCGCGATAATTTTCGTAGCTGCCGTGGGCTTGAATATGCGCCGGGCTTAAATTTGTAAAAACAGCCACGTCAAAATCTATCCCCGCGTGCCGATTTTGAGCCAAACCTTCGGAAGTGCACTCAACCACGGCGTGCGTACAACCGTTCTTGAGCATCATCTTTAAGCGCCCGATGCAGTACCGGCCCGCTGGGCATGGACAAGCCGTGTTTGTTGATATGATCAGTTATGCCGTCAAAAAAATTTACGGTCGTAACTAAACCGCATTTTTTACCCGCGCTATTAAGAACATGAGCCGACATAATCGCGGTCGTAGATTTACCCGCGGTTCCCGTAATTCCTATTACTACTAAATCTTTGCTGGGCTGCCCGTAGTAAACATTCGCCATCCGCGCCATCATACCGTGGTAAGTAGGGCGCACGTAATTTATGATGGAATGGGGAATTATTTTTTTTAAAAACTGTTTCATAGTCAGAACATTTTAAAATCAGCTAAATTTGCGATTAAGCCACCGAAGTCCGCTATAGATACGATACCACGCTGGACTTTCCACTATATCATAAGCTCCGGCATATTCAATAACTTTTCCCCCAAAGCCGCGCTTAAAGCGGGTAAAGCCGCGCTCGCCACCGGTCGAAACTTCGCTGCCGCCAAAATCGTAAAAAGACAGTCCGGCTTCTCTGGCATCGCGCATGGCCTGCCAGTGGAGCAAATATGGCGCCATAACGTTTCGGTCCTGTTCCGAGGAGCCGCCGTATAAATACATCCGTGTTTGGCCAAAATCCACCATAATTCCCGTCACCAGCAGCTGGCGCCGATAAATAGCTTGATAGATATGCACGCGTAAATCTCCAGCGTGGTTATGAACGGCAAAAAAATCCAAAAAACTTTTATAGTATTTCTCGTCGTGCCCGCGGTAATTTTGCCGCCGCTGGGTTTGCAAAATTAAATCTACTGCTTCTTGCACATACAGTCCATGCCCGGGCGTGACCATCAGTTCGCCTTGAACTTCCACTCCGTGCTTTTGGGCGACTCGAATGTTGTATCGCGTTTTCGAATGCATGGCCTGCAGCAATGTTTCGTCATTTTGGCGAACGTCCGCGACAATGGTAATCCCCGGCTGGATATTAACTGTTTTTATTGCGATTGCTGATAAGCCGTCTATGCTGTTTTGTGGTTCAATCCTAATAAACACCGCGTCGGGATATTTTTGTTGGATTTGTGCGGTAAAAAATTTGAAATTTGTTATTTGCCCGTCCGCCGACGCGGCGGATAATTTACCATTCCCCACTGGCCCATACGGCGCATATAAATAATACTTGTTCCGGCTTAGCTGCACCTTAATGAATTGCGCGGCCATAATCCAATCTGCGCCATCCAAAACCGCAAACCGGGATACTATCCTGCCGAGCTTTTCCTGCCACATTCCCCACTCCCAACTTTGCAAAAAAGAACCGGAAGGCTGGCTCATAATGAACTGGTTGTATTTGGTTTTATGGTCTTCAGTAATCTGAATGAATTGCATAGTTGTACCTCGAGCGGGAATTGTTAATCGGCAGCGCAGCGTGTATCGTCTTGCGGTATCCGGTTTACGGCCGCAAGACGCTGGACGCTTACCGTTACGCGCCGCGCCGCCGATTAACGTCCACCCCTTATTTACCCAGCAACTTCAGCGCCTGCCGAATCTGTTCTTGCGTTGGCAGGGCGTGATCCAGCTTGTTGACTACTTCGCGCACTTCCCGCTGATGATAGCCCAGCGCCAACAACCCGTCGAAGACTTCGCTGGAAGAGCCCAAGCCCGGGGCGGTTTCCAGCGTGCCGACTTTATTTTTCAGATCTACGATAATTCGCTCAGCCGTCTTACTGCCGATGCCTGAGATACGGGTAAAAATGGCACTGTCCTGGTTGGCAATGGCCTGTTTGACGGCGTCTATGGGCGCCGCGGATAAAATCGATAAGGCCACTTTTGGCCCAACCCCGGAAACCGTAATCAGCATTTCAAAAAATTGCAAACTGGCAAAATCCGGCAACCCAAACAGCGACTGGCCGTCGTCGCTGACTTTTAAGTAGGTATACAAACTTACCGCGTCCCCTAGTTTACACTCTAAAATCTCGGGCGTTACAAAAACTTTGTAGCCAATACTGCCATTCTCAACGATGATAAAATTTGAGCCTTTTTCTAAAATTGCGCCCTTGAGGTAAGCGATCATGCTTTTATTTTAACACAAAAGGACTTTTGACAGAACTGAACCAGTATTCTATTATCATACTAATAATCCAACCCCAAATCTGAAAGAGCGACACACCCGTAGCTCAAAAAAAGGGAGCGGTTGCGCAGTCATCAACCAAAGGTGGGGCCCTTATGCTCCCTTTTAGTCACCGCGTCAAAGGAGGGCTCATGAAAAGTCTAAGTTTAAAAACGAAGATTAGTTTGGCGACCATGTGTCTTGGCCGGCCTGTTACGCTGGAAAGGGCCAAAGAGCATATCAAAAATTGTGACAAGTGCCGGTCGGCCAGTAAAAAATTTGAGGGCGTCGATCCTCGCCTTAGTCACTTACCCTAAGTATCAGCTCGCGCACCCCGCGAGCTCTTTTTTTAATTATGTCTCTTAACAGGCGTCTGGTATAATGCTATGCTAATTATGATATCCAACCAGACTCTTTGCTTATGAAATTCCAACTTGAATCCAAATTTCAACCTCAGGGCGACCAGCCAAAGGCTATTGAAGGCCTGCTCAAATCTTTGGCGGCGGGACGGCGCTACCAAACACTGCTGGGCGTAACGGGCTCGGGAAAAACGTTTACCATGGCCAACCTTGTTCAGCAAATCCAAAAACCAACGCTGGTCATTTCCCACAACAAAACCCTCACGGCCCAGCTGGCCGCGGAGTTCCAGGAGTTTTTTCCCAACAACGCCGTTCACTATTTTGTCTCTTACTACGATTACTACCAGCCCGAAGCCTACATTCCCCGCACCGACACCTTTATAGAAAAAGATACTCAGGTTAACGAAGAAATTGACCGCCTGCGCAACGCCGCCACGCAGTCTTTGCTATCGCGGAAAGACGTTGTAATAGTCGCGTCCGTGTCCTGCATTTACGGTTTGGGGAATCCGGCCAACTATCTGGAGCTGTCTTTACCTATTAAAAAGGGCGAGAGCTACAAGCGAGACAAGTTATTAAGGCGGCTGACCGACCTGCAATACCATCGGAATGACGTAGAACTGGAACGCGGCACCTATCGCGCCCAGGGCGATGTTCTGGAAATTATTTTGTCTTCGGAAGATACCATTATTAGGATGGATTTTTTCGTCGATGAACTGGAAAAAATCGAGCGGCTGGACGCCGTTACCGGCCATCATATTGAAGATTTAAAAGATTTTACCATCTTCCCGGCCAAGCACTTTGTCACCCCGGAAGACCAGATTAAGGTCGCCGTAGCAAATATTCAAAAAGAATTGGAAGAACGCTTGCGAGAACTCAAGTCGCAAAACAAGCTGCTCGAGGCGCAGCGGCTGCTGCAGCGGACAAATTTTGATTTAGAAATGCTGACCAATACCGGCTTTGTCGCGGGGATAGAAAACTATTCGCGGCATTTAGACGGCCGGGCGCCGGGGGAACCACCTTCCACGCTCATAGATTATTTTCCCGATGACTTTTTGCTATTTATCGACGAGTCGCACCAGAGCATCCCCCAAATTGGCGCGATGTATGAAGGCGATAAATCACGGAAGACAACGCTGGTAGACTACGGTTTCCGTTTACCCAGCGCGTTGGACAACCGCCCGTTAAAATTCAATGAGTTTGAAAAAAAGATTAACCAAGTCGTGTTTGTGTCGGCTACGCCGGCCGAGTTTGAAATTGAACGAAGCCTGACTCAAAAAGATACTAAATTCATCACAAAATCTAAACGGACCGAAGAAGAACAAAGTATAATTGACGCGCGGCCCAAACTACAACAAATGAATCCGCCATCCATTGTTGAACAAATTATTCGTCCGACCGGCTTATTGGATCCGACTATAGAAATTAAACCTATTAAAAATCAGGTCGACGATTTAATCGAACGCATCCAAGAGCGGATTAGTAAGCACCAGCGCGTGCTGGTGGCTACCCTGACTAAACGCATGGCGGAGGAGTTAACAGAATATTTAAAAGAAGACGGGGTTAAGGTTCAATACCTGCACAGCGACGTAGACACGTTTGAACGGTTGGAGATATTAAGAGATTTAAGATTGGGAGTTTTTGATGTTTTGGTGGGTATTAATTTATTGCGGGAAGGCTTGGATCTGCCCGAAGTCTCGCTGGTGGCCATTTTAGATGCCGACAAAGAGGGTTTTCTGCGCAGCGAAACGTTTTTTATGCAAATGATGGGCCGGGCCGCCCGTCACTTGGAAGGCCACGTAGTGATGTATGCCGATAAAATTACCGGCTCCATGCAGCGCGCCATAGACGAAACCACTCGCCGCCGCAAGCTCCAGGAAAAATACAACACCACCCACGGAATTACCCCCCAGAGTATCCAAAAAGCCATTGCCGACACCCGCCTGGCCGGCCAAAGGTCCTCCGAAGCTTTAGCGGAGGAGGACGGCCGAATTTCCCGCGACCCGGCTAAAATGGACAACGAAGAACTGCGCTTCTATGTAGACGAACTGGAAGAACAAATGGACCTGGCATCTAAAAATCTGGAATTCGAACTGGCCGCAAAAATAAGGGATAAGTTGGAAGAAATTCGTCAAATAAAACGCCTACAAAAACAAAAATAATACTCCACCTGCCTCGCAGATAAGGCGGGTTTATGGGCCGACTTGATTACCAAACGATTTTATTGTACAATCCTAGTTATCCCTGAAGGAGTGTCTATGAAATTAATGAAATTAATTTGGAGATATTGGTACACTATCAAGTACCTGTTTGTTTCAGCTCCCGTCATCAATTTAGAAGGCGCCCAAGCTATTGGTTTGGGACCCACTGATGAGCCCCATACTCTCTTCCGCCGCAAAAACCGTCCACGACTTCCCGATACCAGCCATGTAACCATCCCCAAACCGGTAGACATCATCTACCCCACAGGTCTTCTCGAAACTGACACGCTTTAAGGGTGTTCATCAGAAACACCAACATGAGCAGGATCCCACCAGGTCCTGCTTTTTTTATTATTATAATTATATTAGGTGTCAATCTATAATCAATTACTTTTACCACTTGGCAAACTTACCCAAACCACCCCGCCGCTCCGGCGGGGTTTTGGTTGAATAGAATATTTTTCCTTTAATCTTATATTTATTTACCCTCTTGTTTTTTTCAGCAGTTCCTGCTAAAATCTATTTATCTTGAAGACAGCTGCTGTGTTTTCAAACTTGTGCCGTTTAATAAACTTATAACAATTAACCCATAACTGATAACTTAACTCTGTTGTTATAAGTTATCAATCTCAAGTTATTAGTTCTCAACACTATGCCCAATACCAAATCGGCCGCCAAGGCCATGCGACAAGCTATCCGCCGCAATGTCCGAAATATTGCCGTTAAAGATTCCTTTAAGACAGCCGTAAAAGATGTTAAAAAACTGATTGCCGCCGGTAAAAAGTCCGAGGCCATGACTGCCATGAAAAAGGCTATGTCGAGCTTAGACAAGGCCGCCAAAAAACACGTCATCAAAAAAAACAGCGCCTCCCGGAAAAAGAGCCGCCTGGCCAAAGCTATTGCCAAGATTGCTTAATTCAATAACTGTCATCAGCCGAGGCTGATGACAGTTATTTTTTAAACATTTGTCCCGGCTGCCATGGTGTACCCAAAAGCGGCAACAGCCACCGGTCAAAGCCATACCATCCGGCTACTCGCCAAGCCAAAATTAAAAACAATTCCAGCAAAAACAAAATTGGATTAATACTAACCGTGCCCGCCAGCAAATAATTCATGTTCATGAACGCTCCAAAAAACGCCGCAATACCAGTAAAAATTCCTATTATCAAAGCTATTCCAACCGCTAACTCGCCAAAACTAACAACGTAAGAAAACCCCACCGCGTGAGGAATAATTATTTGCTTTAAAAAAATTCCGTACCACGATTGAACATCAGGATGCGCGCCCGAAGCTTTTACCAATGCGCCTTGCAAAAAACCAATTAACGCGGTCCCTGCCTTCGCCCCGACCCAACCGCCGGTAATTTTTTCATACCCTGCCGTAACCCACTCCCAACCAACGTACAGCCTAATTACAATCCATAACCAGGCTAACCGGGTATCCGCGAACAAAAACCGTGACAATGCCGGTTCAGGAATTTGGATGCCGGTATTTTTTGCTTTTTGCATATTGGCAAAAATTAATATTTACATCTATAGTATAACACACTGTAAAAAAAACAAGCGTCTAAGATTTGGACGATCGTCCACATCTTAGACGCTTGCGGGGCTAGTCTGGGGATTTCAACCTTAGGTGTTAGGACCGCTCGACCGGCGCATAAAGTGGGCGATTCCGGAAATCAGCGCCAGGACCAAAAAGATCCAGACGAACGCTCCAAGCAAGTGCAGCGCCAGGCTGCCAAAAAATATCACCAGCAAAATTATTGCAATAATACCAAGCATGAGATTATTTTTAATGATTAAGGACCTGTTACATAATAGGTAATACTCTTAGGTGACAGACTATGTTCGCCAGTTACGGTAATAGTCAGCGGGCCTCCGGTAAAGCTGGTGGGTAACGTATACCCGCTGTTGTTAAACGAACCCGAAGCGTCGGCGGTAAAACTGTAATCTATGGTTGAACCGGTCCTATCAGTGGTAATATCTATTGGTTCATTAGGCAGATATCCGCTCCCAATAAACTGAATCGCCGCGCCCGGGGCTCCGGCATACGCGCCTAACTGCAAATTTACATACACTTGCGGCTCGGTAAAGTTAGCAGTAGCATTGACGCCGGAACTATTACCATGAGCTTGAACCGTCTTACTGCCAGCGGCAGCATACGGCACAGTCGTGGCCAGCGCAAAATTACCGCCCGCATCTGTAGTCATGCTTCCCAGCGCAGTACCGTCAAACGTCACCGCTACTGTCTCTCTCCCGCCAAACCCGCTGCCATACACCGTCAATGGTGAGCCACCCTGATCGTAATACGTGCTGAGCCAAATAGTCGGCGAAAGTGCTGCCACTCCGATATTAAAACTGTTGCTGATGTGCGTAATCGAACTACTAAAAACAAAGTTGGCGGAAGTAGCACTATAAGGGATAGTCACCGGCGCGGTGGTCACAGTCCCGCCGCCAGTAACCGTGGAAGTCGCGGTGGTACCTAAATAAGTTTCAGCCACCAGTTCTCCGGGCGCAAAGCCGGTTCCGGAAAAAGTAATTTGAGATCCCGGCGCCGCGTACCAAGAGCTGGGAGTTATTTGCGGAGAGAAGCCGGAAAGTCCAACACTCACGCTCGTGGATGCGCCGCTGGTCGCGCCGGTAAACTTAAACTGAGCCGCGCCGGCCGAGACAGGAATAATAATAGCGCTCGTGCTAATATTGCCCTGAGTATCCGCTATCACCGAACCGGCCGAAGCGTTATTTAAAGTAATAGCGACCGTTTCTCCGGAAGCAAACCCACTTCCGGTAAAGCTTACCCAGGTACCCGGAGCAGTATACCAAGTACTGGGAGTAATTTGGGGAGCAAACGGGGCGAGAGTAATAGTCGTAAATCCGCTGGCGTGGCTGGAGTCCCCCGTGGCCACAACCTTAATTGTCTCCGCAGTTGTAAACGGCAAAACTATCGGTGTGGACGAAGCATTACCGCTGCTATCAGCTACCACATGCGCGGTCGCGCTGCCTGCCGTAATCGTTACGCCTTCACCCGCGGCAAAACCGGTAGCCGAAATATCAACAGTACTGCCAGGCGTAACGTAGTAATTATCAGCGGAAACCACCGGCGATAACGTAGCAATAGTTAGAGTAACCGAAGCGCTGGCCTGACTGCTGTTACCGGTAAAACTATAAGTCACGCTGCCGGAAGCGCCAAATGGTACCGGGAATGCGGCTCCGGAAAAAGCGCCGGTGCTATCAGTAGTTATACTACCAATGGTGCTGGATGACTGGGTGATACTGACACTTTCTCCGCCCGCAAAACCGCTGCCCGAAAAAGTAATGGTATGCCGGGAGTAATATAATAGCTGCTGGGGGTAAGACTGGGGTACAGGCCACCAAGCGTCACGTCCACACTGTTTGATACCCCGCTGGAGTTACCGGTAGCTACCACCTGAATTGTTCCGGAATAAGGAGCAGTAAAAGGACCAGCTGCCGCAAACGCGCCACTACTATTGGTAGTCGTCGAAACGGGAGAGCCTCCATTCATCACCAACTGGACAACTTCGCCGGGAGCAAATCCATTACCGGCCACCGTAAATTCCTGACCCGGCGCTACATAATACGCCGAAGGGGTAATCTGAGGAAAAAAACCTTGAGCCGTAATGTCCACGCCAGCCGAAGTCCCGCTGCTCAAACCGGTTACTGTATACTGTTTGGTGGTACCGGCATCGCTAAAGGGAATCGTAATATTACCCGCATTGGTAAAGGTACCCTGGGCGTCGGCATTAAAGGTCGCCGCCGGAGTGGTGTTACCGGCTACTGTAATCTGGACAGTTTCGTTCGGCGCAAAACCCTGGCCGGAAAAATTCAAAACCTGGCCGGGAATGACATAAAAACTGGAAGGAGTGATTATGCCATTAAACACACCTACGGTAACCATAACCGGAATAGACGCGTCGGTTTGAGAAGAAGTCAAAGTAAATATCCTGACACCCCCAGAAAGAGAATTAGGAATAATGATTTGACCGGCATTAGTAAAGCTGCCGGAACTGCCGACGGTAAAACTGGCAAGTGGGGTAGCGGTGGCTGTAAATCGGACAGTCTCTCCGGGCGCAAAGCCGCTGCCGTTAAAACCAAGAGTCTGGCCCGGAAGTAAATAGTACGTCGAAGGGGAAGCCAACGGATAAAAACCGCCGACATAAAAATAATCCAGGCCATCCGCTCCCGAAGACGCACCAACTCCATGGAGCTGGTAGGTCCCCACCGATAAGTTAGGAATCGTAAAAGAAGCTCCGGTAAAATTGCCGCTGGAATCAGCAACTGC
The DNA here is from genome assembly GCA_963788395.1 of Candidatus Doudnaibacteriota bacterium. Classification (GTDB taxonomy): domain Bacteria; phylum Patescibacteriota; class Doudnabacteria; order UBA920; family UBA920; genus CAIVSE01. Next base: position 29,991 of record CAWBGV010000030.1, read on the forward strand.
CTGGCCGCCATTAGTACCGTTAATACTAAAATTCACTGTTTCGCCCGGGGCATACCCCTGGCCAGCCAACAACACGCTGCTGCCCGGCGTGTTCGGAGCATTGGCCGCGGTCAGAGTTGGAGTAAACTGGACCACATAAAAAGTATCTGTCCGGTAAAACCGCTGCTGCTGCCAACCGCAATAATCGGCAACACCCCTTGCGGAGTATTGGCCGGAATTACCAGGTTAGTCGGACCAAATTGACTGTCCACGCCGGCCACCGCTGTTGCGGCGGGCGAGCCCGAAGTACTGTTTAAATAAATATCTACCGCCTCACCGCTCTTATAACCCCAACCGCTGACCTCAATGGTCTGTGGAGTGCCGCTAAAAAATATTAGGAAGCTAAGGCCCGCAGCCGCCCAGGCTGTTCCGGCAAACGGCAAGACTGCCGGTCAGCCGCAACGGCAATTACCGCTAAAATCTTGATTGCTATTTTATTTCGCATAGGTTTCTGTTTATATATAAAACTAGCCCATATCCAGGCACTTGCTATGGTTATAGAGCTTGTTTCCTTAAACTTAACAAAAATAGAAAATGAGCACCTTTATGCGCTCATTTTATCTATACTTCGGCAAGGATTGCACTATTTTTTGCTAATCAAGTGGCAACCAACTTTACATACTTCTTTTTGATCAGTCCTGCTTTCGGCAATTAACAGCGCCAAAGCCGCCAGGGCGGTATCGTTAATCTTACGTTCTCCATGGCGATTGTAAAGGCATCGATTTTCTATTAAATACAAAAGGAAGGTTAACGATCCAATTCGTTTATTGCCGTCGGCAAAGGGATGGTCTTTCACACAAAAATATAATAAGTGCGCGGCTTTTTCTTCTATGGATGGATAGAGCTCTTTGCGGTCAAATGTTTGATATACGTTTCCTAATACTGCCTTGAACTTGCCGCTCACTTCTTTTCCAAATAAATCTCCGGCTTCTTTTTTTGCGGACAGCCTGGCTTTAAACTTTTCCACGGCTTTTTTGACTTCTTCGTAATCTAAATTTACCGATTTGCGCTTACTGACATCTTCCAACCCCAATTCACCTTTATCGTACTTATTGAGAATAACCCAAGTGTTGGTGTAGTCGGTAATAATCTTGAGCAGTTCCTTTTCATAACCTTCAGCCCGCCGAGATTCTATAACCTGTAAAAACAATCTATTGGCCTGCTCCAGTTCCTTAAGTTTCTTCTCCTGGTTTTCTCGCAGGCGCTTTTCATTGATGACAAAACCCTGCAAAATATAGTCACGCAGGCGCTGAGTAGCCCAAATCCGAAATTGGGTACCATGCTTAGACTTAACTCGGTAACCGACCGAGATAATAACGTCCAGGTTATAAAAATTGGTATTATAAGCTTTGCCGTCAGCGGCAGTTATCCGGAATTTCCGGATAACTGAATTCTGGCTTAACTCAGACTCTTTAAAGACATTTTTTATGTGCTCATTTATAGTACGCACATCTTTCTGAAACAAAACACCCATTTGCGCCTGGGTAAGCCAAACAGTTTCATCTTCAAGTTTTACCTGCAAATCGGGTCCTTCTAAATTTTTATAAATAACAATTTCCCCGCCCGGCAATATGCTTTTTTTTGTTTCTGCCATATTTTATTCCGTAGTCTGGGTACGACCACCATGAGTACCCAATGGTCCCTAAATATAATTTTATAGTATACGTTTGTACACCACTTGTAAAGTGGATAACTAAACGAAAAAGACTCTCTGAAAAAGAGTCTCTAGTTCGTAGTCTTGGCAGTTTTCAATTTTGGTTAGTTCACCAATGGGGCGCCATGTGGTAATAATCGCGTGTTGACCGCTTGGCTTTACCGACCCCCCACCCGGATGTCCCGCTAATCTCTGACTTGCCTAGAACTTAATTAAACCGCAGGGTTTGCTGCTGCAACGGGCTGAACTGGAACCGGAACGGCTTGTACATGAAAACGTGGTACTTGCCCAGATTGTTGAGCAAATCCTCTTTGACATTTCCGCTTGAGCGGAGATGTTTAATCTGGAATTTTTTGTCCGGGGATAAGTTCCCCAAAACATAGACTCCAGGTTTTCCGGATCTACAATCCGGTCTATGTTGCGCTGGTTGAGCACATAGGGCGTAAACCAGCCGCGATTCGTGCTTGGCATAAGCACCTCCCATAACTGCCCTGTTCCCTTAGTGGGCCGGGCGAGCCCAAATCCGTGATCTCCTATTTTCACAACAGCTAAGCCAATTAGGTATGAAAATGGAGGATCACGGAGAGGACGCAAAGCTCATTTTTCTAATGGAATAAATCAGCAGGGCGCTTTAATTCTCTTTAGACTTATATGGTATACGATTGTACACCAGTTGTCAAGTCCTAAACTAAAAAATACCTTATTTAAAAGGTAATTTTAAGGCATATATATGGCAAAAGAAATATTTTTTACTATAAAGTAAAGTTTTCAAGTTGCTGAAAGACGGGCGCAATCGCCTGATTGGTAATCTCGGACGGGCTCAGGTTCGCCTTTTCAAAAATTTGCCGCTGAATTGTCCGCAGCGATTCCTCAAACATCAAAACTTCTTGGGGCGGCGTGAGAGCGCGTTCGCCATTGTAGCGTTTCCGCAAATCAGCAAAACGCTCTTCCAAACTTACCACTCCCCACGGATTAACCCGCATATCAGCGTAAGCGCAAATTTTTTGGTCATACTTATCTGTCGCGGCATTTATTTTATCTTCTAAAAATCCCACGCGATCGACCAGTTCCACCACCCGCGGCGGCACTCCCAGCTCTTGCGCAATCCTAACACTGGCTTGATGCTCGTCCTTACCGTACTTTTGCCTATACTCCTGCTTAACCCGTTCCCAATATACTAACCCTTGCGGCTGCAGATATTCCGGGAATAAAGTTAGGTCAAACTTTAAAATATTCCCCATATCGTGCAATAACCCCGCCGCGACAATTTCTTGTTTATTTATTTTGTCTCTAAAACTATCGCAAATTAAACTCCCTACCGCGGCCACGCGGAGCTGGTGGGCTTGTAATTGCGGCATAATATTATACAGCCGGTAAATTTCAGAAATACTTCTCACCGTTATAGGTATGATTATTTGTTATAGCTAAATCTTCCCCATTTCTCCCAATTCTTCCCCGCCTTTGCGTCCACATGAACCGGCACCGAAAGCGTAATTGCGTTTTCCATAAGCGGTTTGATTTTCTTGGCCCAAAACTCCACCTTGTCTTCTTTGACCTCAAAGACTAATTCATCATGCACCTGAAGCAGCATTTTAATCTCCGATTCGCTGTTCGCTGTTCGCTGTTCGCTGATCACTTTATGAATATTGATCATGGCCACTTTAATTACATCTGCCGCTAAGGACTGGATGGGAAAATTAATGGCCGCACGTTCGGCCGCAGAACGAATAAAAAATTGCGAAGATTTAATTTCCGGAAACTTGCGAATGCGCCCGAGCTCATTCCTGACAAACCCCTCTTCGTGCAGCTGCAGCTTGATCTGCTCAATGTACTGTTCCACCTGCGGATAGGCCTGAAAATATTTCTCAATATACTTTTCGCGTCCTGCCGGGTCATTTCCTGAATCCGATACGAAAGCCCAAAACTCGACACGCCGTAGAGAATCCCAAAATTAATGGTTTTAGCGTCGCGCCGCATATCGGGCGTGACCTTATCGGCTGCTACCCAAAAATTTCCATGGCGGTTTTGGCGTGAATATCTTGCTTATTCTTAAAAATTTCCATCATCCTTTTGTCTTGTGCCAAGTGGGCCACAATGCGCAGTTCTATTTGGGAATAATCGAGCGAAAGTAATTGATAACCCTTTTCCGCCACAAAAGCTTTACGGATCTCACTGCCCATCCCCTGCCCGCGCACCGGGATGTTCTGCAAATTGGGGTCCATGAAAAAGCCGGCCGGTCGCCGCAATGGTCTGATTGTAACTTGTGTGAATACGTCCGGTTTTTTTGTTGACCAGCTCGGGCAATGCCAAAAGGTAAGTTGACTGCAGCTTGCTCAATTCGCGGTACTCCAGCATTTTTTCTATAATCGGATGCTGCCCGACCATTTTTTCCAATTCACCGGCCGCGGTAGAAAGGCCCGTTTTAGTTTTTTTATTCTCAATCGGTTCCAATTTTAACTTTTCAAACAAAACTTCCTTCAGCTGTTTCGGAGAATTTAAATTAAATTCCTGACCCGCCAGTTTATAAATATCTTGTTCTAAATTTTTAATGCTGATTTCAGCTTCGCCTGAAAGCTTGTTTAAAAATTTGACATCCACCTTGATTCCATTGCGTTCCATATCCGCCAGCACTTCAATCAGCGGCATTTCAATATCATAAAATATTTTATTAAGCCCTTCCTCTTTTAGTTGCGGCTCATATATATTTTTTAGGCGCAAGGTCATGTCGGCGTCCTCGGCGGAATACCAGGAAACTTTTTCGACCGGCACCTCAGCCATAGAAATTTGCTTTTTCCCTTTGCCGATCAATTCCTCTATGGATTGCATTTGATAGCCCAAATCGTTAAAGGCTAAGCTATCGAGATTATGCTGCCGGGAGCCGGGATTCAGCAGGTAGGAGGCGATCATGGTATCAAAAAATAAAGGCTTTAATTGGTAATCAGCAGTCTGAAGGACCAAAAAATCGTATTTTAAATTGTGGCCAATTTTATTTATTTTTTTGTTAGATAGAATTTCTTTAAAGTTTTCATCAATTATTTCTGCCAACAGATAATAAGCCTCACCTTCTTTAAAAGACAGGGAAACGCCTAGCAATCGCGCGTCGATGGCATCTAAACCGGTAGTTTCCGTGTCTACCGCTAACTCTTCGGCTTTGGAGAGCTTCGGTAATAGCTTGTGAAGTTTTTCAGGAGTATTTACTAACGTATAATTCTGCTCAAATTTTGTCGTGATTGTAGTTTCTGTGCCAGGCAATGCTTCTGCTCCAGCTTCAGACGGCTCTCCTGACCCAGTCGTGGCTTCCGGCAGTCTGGGTACCAGGCTCTTAAACTCTAATTCCTGAAATAAGGCAATAATTTTTTGCCGGTGCTGCGAATCCAGCTCATACGGCGGCACGACCACTTCTAATGGCACCGTGCGCACAATCTGCGAAAGCTCGTACGATTGCAACGCTTGTTTTTTCTGTTCTTTCAGCAGCCCTAATACCCGCGGTTTGATTTTATCTTCTGCCTTGCCGCTTTCAATGGCTTTGTACAGCCCATCCAAACTTTTAAACTGTTGGATCAGTTCGCTGGCGGTTTTTTCTCCAATCCCGGTCACCCCGGGAATATTGTCGGAAGGGTCGCCGCGCAAGGCTTTATAATCGACCATCTGATTGGGATTCAACCCGTAGCGCTCCCGCACGGCTTTTTCATCATAAATAAAAATATCCGTAATCCCTTTACGCATGGTATAGACTTTAACATGGCTGTCCACCAGCTGCAGCGTGTCTAAATCACCGGTCACAATAATAACTTCCCCCACTCCATCTACGCGTTTCGCAAGCTCCAGCGACAAGGTTCCCAGCACATCATCAGCTTCAAACCCTTCTTTGGTAAAAATAGGGATACGCAGATCGGTTACGACTTCGTGAACCCGGGGAATTTGCATCGTACAAGTCCTGCTCGGCCTTCACGCGATGGGCTTTGTACTGATCATACATTTTGTGGCGAAATGTCGGGCCGGGCAAATCAAAACTCATGGCAATATGAGTCGGCTTAATATCTTTAATCGCATTAAGTAAAATCATGGTAAATCCGTACACGGCCCCGGTAGGCTCGCCTTTTTTGGTGGTTAATCCTGGGACAGCGTGAAAACCGCGGTGAATCAGGGCATTACCGTCTACCAGCATATAACGTTGTTTTTTGGGCTTCATCATAGCTTTATTATAATTGATCCTGGAATATTTTTATAGAGCTTGGCTTAGTTACAGGAAGTTTAAAATATTTTAAATAACTAGGGCTCGTTCTTTAAAATTACAAGTCCTGGTTCGTCAAAGTATGGGTAAGAAAGGTCATTTATTAACTAAAAGAAAGGACTTTTATGTGGCAACAATGGGTCAACTTTATTTTAGGAATTTGGACGATTATCGCCGCGTATGCCTACATCCCTTCCGGAGGAGGGCGGACGCTATTGATGCTGACGGGAATTGTAGTAGCCATATTGGCCGCTTGGGGAGGCGCAGTGGCAGGGTCTCCGAACCGACCCCATGGAGCGACCTAATTTCAGATTATCCGCCTCTGTGACATCACCACGACCGTAACGGTTGTGGTGATGTTTTTAAGTAAACTTTTTTTCGATTAACTCGTCATCTATTATGGAATTAAAGTTGGATAAAAAAACCACTGCCGGAAAGGTTTACTATGGACCATAATGACCTAGCTGACCACTTGATTCGTACCGGAATACTGAAAACGCCGCCTCTGCGGCAGGCTTTTCGTAAAGTCGACCGCATTGATTTTGTACGCAATGATTATGTCGATTTAGCCTACCAAGACCACCCTTTACCCATTGGTTTTGGCCAGAGTATTTCCCAGCCTTACACGGTGGCGTTCATGCTGGAGCTGCTCCAGCCGCAAAAAAACCAGGTGATTTTAGATTTGGGTTCCGGGAGCAGTTGGACGACCGCTCTGTTGGCTGAGATTGTCGGGCCGAAAGGACGCGTCTATGGGGTAGAAATCATTCCTGAGCTGTTAGAGTTCGGCAGTAAAAATTTAGAGCGGTACCGCTACAAAAACATCACGCTCAAACCGGCCCAGCAGCGTTTAGGATTACCGGAATTTTCGCCTTTTCAAAAAATACTGGTTTCGGCCGAAGGGCAGGATTTACCCGCCATTTTAACCGATCAATTGGCCACGAACGGCACTTTGGTCATGCCCATAAACGGAACGATTACAAAAATCGATAAGTTCTCCGATACCTACCTCGAGACCCAAAGCTTTCCAGGATTTGCTTTTGTGCCGCTACAATAAAAGCTCCAAATTATAGGGACTATTCCGGATGATAGCTAATTTCCGCCGGATTGGCGGCAGGCATGGCAAACTGCTTTTTTGGAGGAATTTTTTTTATAGTTCTTTCAATCGCCGTGGCGACTACTGGTTCGGGAAAATCTTTTTCCACTTGTTGCAAAAAATCCCACAAAACTTTGGCATCCTCCAGCGCCCGATGACGGCGCTCGCACTGAAAATTAAAACGCTCAACAAGTGCGCTTAAATTATGGCGCTTGAACTTGGGATACAGCACCCGCGACAGACGGACTGTGCAGAGCGTATCCAAAGTGAAGGCTAAGCCGCAACGCCGAAATTCTTGTTTTAAAAAATGGTAATCAAAATTACTATTATGAGCCACCAAAGTAGCATCTTCAAATAACGCCAAAACCTCTTCGGCTACGGTTTCAAATTCCGGAGCGGTATCGACATGCTCTTGAGTAATACCCGTCAGTTTTGTTATGAATTCCGGCAACTGGCATTGGGGATTAATAAAACTCCGATACTCATCTACCACATCTCCTCTTTCTAAGCGCAAAATACCAACCTCAATAATCCGGCTAAAAAATGGACTGCCGCCGGTTGTTTCTACGTCTACAATGGTAAAATTTCTGTCTCGCATAAATTTTATTATAATTCAATTTAAAACGCTTCGCAATTAAGAATCGGGCCGTAATTGCATACTTTCGGCTCCAAAGCGAGTTTTGAGACTACTTTTTAGATAACAAAAAACGGCCAGCTCTGTATATAGCTAAGGCCGTTTTATAAATAGTGAGCTTACCTTACGCCCGCATTCGTCAAAGTATGGACTCCCGCAGAGACACCGGAAGTTCCACCTACCCCATAGCCTAAGCAGAAGGTAATGGTGTAGACGTTACCGGTGGGAGTAGCAAGGTAGTAAAAGGGGTTATTAGCTGTGGTGCAGCTGCCATCAGGAGGGTTGGGAGATACCGGGAGACTGCCTAAGTAAGAAGGGGTAAAGTTGTAGAGTATTCCGGTTTGGGCGTTGTAGGCCTGCATGACTGCAGAACCCAAGATAGCCCCTGAACCAGTGGTATAGCCGGTACCGGTAGGATAGGCTAAGGCGTCATTGTAGAAGTTTTCCAGGGCTTGGGACATCTGGTTGATATCCCCGATTCTGGTGGCATCACGGGCTTTCTGGCGGGCAGTATTGAGGGCTACTAAGACTACGGAGGCTAACAGGCCAATAATCGAGATGACTACCAGGAGTTCGATGAGGGTGAAGCCAGAAATTTTATTTTTTTGCATATTTTAACTTATAACCTGAGGCTATTATGGCATACTATTCATATTTACGCCAATATTTTAGAATAAAAAACCGGATTATTGAATAATCCGGTCGATAATACCATATTTTTTTGCTTCGTCCGCAGTCATAAAATAATCGCGGTCAGTATCGTGTTCGATCTTTTTAATATTTTGTCCGGTGTGCTTGGCCAGAATCTGGTTCAGCTGGTTCTTAATTCGGAGCATTTCACGGGCCTGAATTTCTACGTCTTTTTGCTGGCCTTCTACGCCTCCCATAACTTGATGGATGAGTACGCGGGCATTAGGCAGTGACAGGCGCTTGCCGGGAGCGCCGCACGCTAACAAGACGGCAGCGGCAGAAGCAGCCTGGCCAATACAAATAGTCGAGACATCGGCTTTAACGTGCTGCATGGTATCGTATAAGGCCATGGCAGAAGTAACTGAGCCACCGGGCGAGTTAATATAGAGTTTTATATCTTCTTTATTGCTTTCCGCGTCCAAAAACAACAGCTGAGCAATTAAGGTATTGGCGACCGCGTCGTCAATCGGCTCGCCTAAAAAAATGATTCGTTCCTTAAGCAAACGGCTATAAATATCATACGCTCGTTCACCTTCAGGACTTTTTTGAATAACCATTGGTACTAAAGGCATAGGGATGTAAGTTAAGGGATTAAGGACTAAGTGTTAGGGGTTTTCTTGGGGAATTTCTGCTGGCTGTTCTTCGGCCGGTTCAGCAGAAACCTCCTCCGACTGAACTGCTGATTCGCTGACCTGCTGTTCAGCTGGTTCGCTGGCCGGCTGACTTTCGGCAGTTTCTCCGCCCAGCTTTTCTCCATTGATATCAATCTTCCAACCGGTTAAGCGAGCTGCTAATCGCACGTTCTGTCCGGCTTTTCCAATCGCCAAAGAGAGCTGATCTTCTAATACGCCGACTTTAGCTTCTTTAGATTCCTCGTCTAATTGGACGTTGAGGATTTTCGCCGGTGACAAGGCATTGGCAATAAACTTTACCGGGTCTTCGCTCCATTCTATAATATCAATTTTTTCGCCGCCCAATTCAGCCATAACCGTCTGGACGCGGCTGCCCTTTTGGCCTACACAGCTGCCAATGGGATCAATCCCGTCTTGAGTCGAAAAAACAGCTATTTTAGATCGTGAGCCAGCTTCGCGGGCCACAGATTTAATTTCGACGCTGCCGTTATAAATTTCCGGCACTTCCAGTTCAAATAACTTGCGTACCATGTCCGGATGAGACCGCGACAAAGTAATTTTTGGCCCTTTAGTGGCCGGCTCTACGTGTAAAATTAAAACTTTTAAGCGCTGGCCAATGGCATATTTCTCACCGCGAATTTGTTCCGACGGAAACAGCACGCCGGTGGCTTTACCCATGTCCACTAAAATCGTATCGCCTTCAATTCTTTGAATAATTCCGTTTTGCAGCGTCCGTTCCTTAGCTTTAAAATCACTGAACTGCACGTTGCGTTCGGCTTCGCGTAATTTTTGGATAATTACCTGCTTGGCGGTTTGAGCGGCAATGCGCCCAAAAGAAGTACCAGCTTTTGGGGTAATTTCCGTGCGGATTTCATCTCCGATCGAGGCGCCTTTTTTTAATTTTTTAGCCGCATCAATGTCAATAAATTTTATGGGATCCTCTTCGACTTCTGTCTCGGTTTCGACCACTGTTTTCACGTCAAAAACTTTGGTGGCCAAATTTTCGGGATTGAACTCCACTACTATATTCTGGTTTTTTTCTCCGTAATCCTTGCGAAAAGCCGCGGCCAAAGAGGCCTCAATCATGCTAATAATTTCTTCCCGGCTAATCCCTTTTTCCTCGGCGATTTGTTCTAAAGCTTGTTCAAGTTGTTCGTTCATAGATTGCTTAGTTAATTAGCGATATAGTAAATAGCGAATAGCGAATAGGCAATAGCGAGGTTGTGTCTTATCTATTCGCTCTAGTAACAAAAAAGATGAGCCCAGCTCATCCAAAAATCGGCGATATCGGTAACTAGTTCCAGTCGTCTACTGCATTCGGTATTATTATAGCAGAAAACGGTGGCTTGTCAAATTCACGATAGGTTACTAAACAAACATCAATTTGAGGCACAAAGGCCTCATATTCCGGATATTCCAAAAAAAACAGCTTAACCGCGCGCAATAATTTAAGCTGTTTAAAATGATTTACCGACTCCGCGCCGCCTCCAAATGCGTCTTCCAAAGCGTCTCGAGTTTTGACTTCTACAAAAATAATTTGCTGGCCGATTTTGGCGATAAAATCGATTTCGCCTTTCCGCAACCCTGTTTTGTTAAAAAAATTAGCTGCGATGATTTCGCAGCCATGGTTTTTATAATGCTGCTGGGCAAATTCCTCACCCAATTGGCCTAAGGATTTTTCGTTGATACCCATGTTTGATTATCTACGAAATTACGAATAAATACGAAAGTACGAAAAAAACCAAGTTTCGTACTTTCGGAGATAATCTTATTTTGGCAAATACTTAAGCTTGACCTGCGTCTTCTCCCACGTTACCCGTTCACGGCGATAGTTTTTTATAATGTAGGACACGATAAAGCCAAACCAAATTAATCCAATGAGTAAAATTCCCAAGGCCATAGCGTGAGTACCAAAGACATAGACGTTCTCGTCTTTGGCCCCGAACCACAAAATTTCCAAAATGCCAATGGTCAAAAATAACCGATACAGCTTCTCCCGAACGACTTTGTCTATGGGAGTCGGGGCATACAATGCGGCCAGTTTTAAAATAATAGCCAATACTACGCTGATGCTGCCAATCAAAAAGAACAATTTGTCGGAATTAGTGATGACCGGCGTGACATTAAATAAGTACGAAGGTGAGAGAAGATGTTGTAAGTGTTGCATGGCTTGATTATCTACGAAATTACGTTAGTTCTATTTTTCAAATAAGATGGCATAGTGATAGCCGTCTGCTTCTAAACTTTTAAGCTTTCGGAGGCCTTTTTGCATGAGCAAAACTTCTAACTGCTGCTGCTCAATGCGCTTGTCCAGAGGGGGGCCGAGCGGCGTAAGCTCACGCTTCCACTCAACTACCAACAAGTGGCCACCGGTTCGCATAATCCGGTAAATATTGCGCAAAAGCATCCCGCGATCGGATATTTCATGAATAATATTGCCGGCAATAACCAAATCGCAAGTATTTTCCGGCATCTCCAGCAATGGCTTGGTCAGGTCAGCCTGGACCACGCGGACATTTTTATACCCAAACTGGTTGGCAATGGAAACTGTAGCGCCAAGCTTGCTTTCAACCACATCTACCGCATAGACCATGCCACTCCCGCCAACCAATTGCGCGGCCGGAAGCACATAAAATCCGTTACCGCAGCCAAGGTCGGCCGCCACCTGCCCGGCCATTAAGCCAGTTTGCGCGATTACTGAAGATGGGTTGATAAATTTAGGCATTTTGTTTTGTCCACGGATCGCGGATACCACGAATTTTTGATTCGTGCTATCCGCGATCCGTGGAAGATTTTAAACTTCTTGATACAGCTTCTCGATTTTTGCCGCTTGTCCCTTATCGCTTGTCTCTATTAATACCCCATTAATCATCGCCGGCCCTTCTTCTTCCGGTTCCATCACGAACTTGCCGCGGCCGAGAAATATATTCAGGGAATTTTCTATTTTTACGCCAATGACGGAATTCAGGGGTCCGGTCATACCGGCGTCGCTAATATAGGCCGTGCCGTTGGGTAAAAGCCGGGCGTCGGCTGTTGGGACGTGGGTATGAGTGCCTAAAACAGCCGTAACTTTCCCGTCGGCATAGAATCCAAAGGCTATTTTTTCGCTGGTAGCCTCGCTATGGAAATCTACTACTATTATATCACCTTTTTGAGCCTGTTCTGTCAAGAGCTGGTCAAGGGCTACAAAAGGGCTGCTGATCTCCCCGTGGTATTGCTTTTCAAAAAAGACGGTGGCGTTGAGATTAAAAATCAGGTATTGTTGGCCGTTTTTTTCAAACCGATAGTAGCCGTGACCGGGAACCGGCAACTTTTCTCCGTTTTTATCGGTCAGCGACTCATAGTTGGCCGGCCGGATAAGATTGGAATATTTGTCGAAAGCGTCATTTGATAGCGCTCCCTTGTCGAAAACGTGATTGCCGCTGGTGTAACAATCAATGCCTAGGTCGTCGATGTTGGCCATGGTATTGATGGTTACTCCCTTGCCATGGGCAATATTTTCTACATTAACAATCACAACATCGGGTTGATACTTTTCCTTCCACTCCGGCAAAACCGCCCGCAGCGCTCTCCGCCCGGGTTTGCCGACTATATCACCGATGAATAAAATTTTAGCCATTGTTATTCGTTAATCGGCAGCGCCGCGCGTATCGACAACCGTTAGGCGAAACGCGGCCATACACCGATTATCTTGCGTATTCAATCACCCTCGTCTCTCTAATCACGTGGACTTTAATCTCCCCCGGGAACTTCAATTCATTTTCTAACCGATTCGCAATATCCCTGGCCAGTTTGGAGCAACCATAGTCGTCCAATTTCTCCGGTTTGACGAACACGCGGATCTCGCGGCCGCCCTGAATGGCATAGGTTTTTTCCACACCCTCAAAGGAATTGGCAATATTTTCCAAATCAGTCAGCCGTTTAATGTAGTTTTCTAAAGTATCTTTACGAGCACCGGGCCTGGCGCCGGAAATGTTGTCGCAAGCGTCAACAATAATTGCCTCAACAGATGTAGCAGCTTCGGCTTTGCCAGAGACATCGGTATCAGCGTGGTGAGAAGTTATAGCTTCAACCACCCGTTTGTCTAAATTGAATTTTTCAGCAATTTTACGGCCAATTTCCACGTGGGTTCCTTCTAAATCCTGATCGAGCGCTTTCCCAATATCGTGCAGCAAAGCACCCTGCTTGGTAATCTGAACGTCAGCACCAAGCTCTTCAGCCAACAAAGCCCCAATTTTTGCCATTTCAACGGAGTGGCGAAGTATATTCTGACCATACGATGTTCTAAATAACAACCGTCCAATTAAATGCACCAGCTTTGGCGGAAAGGTGGTAATACCCAATTCAAACACCGCCTGTTCGCCGGCAGTTTTAATTTGTTCGTTAATTTCAGCCTTGCTCTTTTCGTAAGCTTCTTCAATCCGCGCCGGATGGATCCGGCCGTCGGCTAGCAACTTTTCCAGTGTTAATTTGGCAATATGGCGCCGAATCGAATTAAATCCGGAAATAACAACGGTATCCGGAGAATCGTCTATTAAAATTTCTACGCCCATCATTTGCTCAAAGGCGCGGATATTCCGGCCTTCTTTACCGATAATCCGACCCTTCATTTCTTCGCTGGGAATTTGGACGGTAGTAGTCGTCACTTCAGCCGTTACCTCGCTTGCGACACGCTCAATGGCCTGGGCAACAATGGTCCGAGCGTCCCGGTCGGCATTTTCCCGGGCTTCGGCCACTAACTTTTTTTGCAGCCCCATCATTTCTTCACGAACACTGCGTTCGGCATTGTTAAGCAAAACCTGGGAAGCTTCTTCCCGGGTCATTTGAGCGATTCTTTCTAAATTAGCTACCTGCTTTACTTTTAAGTCTTTAATTTCTTCCTGAATTTGTTTGATTTCTTCGCCTTTGAGTTCCAAATCCTGCTTTTTGTGGTCAAGCTGGGTGGACTTTTGGTCTAATTCTTTTTCGCGGCGTTCCATCCGCTCTTCAAAACGCACAAACTGGGACCGAAACTCGGCTTCCTGCTTTTTGGCCTGCTCGATCATTTCTAAACTGCGGGTCTTGGCGTCTAAAACGATTTCTTTTTCCCGATTCTTGGCGTCTTCTAAAATCTTTTCGGCTTTGGCCTCGGCGCTGCCAATTTTTTTGCCCGCCTGAGATTGGCGATAAGCGTAACCGCCCACAGCCCCAACTATCAACCCAATAACAATATAAACGATTATCATAAAAAACCTTACATCCGCAAGCGTAAGGGGTTGTGTATAAAATGCAAAAACTCTGACTAAATAAGATTAGTCAGCTAATGTTCCAATAGAGATAACTTCTGTACTCGATAACTGAATCGGAGACATGAAGGAATTTAAGAAAAAAATGTCCTGAGTTTGCATGATTATAGAGTACATCCACCACTCGGTTGCGGAAAAAATAATCAATGATTACAACAAGCCTATATTACCATAGTTTGCGTAACCTGTCAAAGATGGTTATAATTAAAAGAACTTCTGACAATTGACTGGCTGGTCCGTTTGTTTTCAACGGCTTGATCCTGCTCGATTGTAGGAAATTAAACTACTGTTCGTCAAAAGATATAACGTTCAATAAAAAAAGAAAGGATTTTATTATGAAGTTTAGATTACCCAAGCTTCCCTACGACTACGATGCGCTGGAACCATACATTGACGCAAAAACTATGGAAATTCATTACACCAAGCACCATCAGGCCTATGTGGACAAGCTAAATGCGGCTGTGGAGAAGTATCCTGATTTGGAGAAAATGACCGTGGAAGAGTTGCTCAAAGACCTCAATAGCCTAAAAGTTGACGAAAAAGACAGAACGGCTATCCGCAACAACGGCGGTGGCCACGCCAACCATTCGTTTTTTTGGAAAATTATGGATCGGGAAAAAGAATTGGATCCGGAACTTTTGACCGGGATCAACACAACGTTTGGTTCTTTAGATGAATTTAAGAAAAAATTTACCGAAGCTGCCACCAATCGTTTTGGCTCCGGCTGGGCTTGGCTGGTAAAAACGCCGGACGATAAACTGGAAGTCTACTCTACCCTCAACCAAGACTCCCCCCTAATGGAAAATAAGCTTCCGCTTATCGGCTTAGATGTCTGGGAACACGCCTACTACCTAAATACCAGAACCGCCGACCGGAATATATAGAGAATTGGTGGAATGTGCTGAAGTTAATATAAAAAATTGAGCCGGACCTGAAAACGAATGACTCGTTTGGGTCCGGCTTTATAATTGTTTGCAACCTAACTTTTACGTCTCCGACTCTCTGGTCGCCAGGCTGCCACGCAACCAAACTTCCAGCCTGGGATCTATGCGACGCTCTTGGGCAGAATGAGGTACGGCACCAAGGCCCTTTTGACGGAACGTCTCCTGTAATTGCCCAAAAGCGCGAGTAAGCTGGGATTCTTGATCCTTAAGATCGTTTTTAAAAGCTCCCCACTCCTCTTTTTTACTATGAATCTTAAAGTTCAGGACACGGGTTTTCCAAGAACCCATTTCCATCTCTAGAACATAGTAGCACGACCGCCCCTGCTGGACATCGGTATCAAATAGCCCGTCAACATCCGCGCAACGCTCAACGAGACACTTCCCGTCTGCGATTAGCGCAGTAATAGTAGGTGTTTCCATTTATTCCTCCCTTATAGCCTCTGCTCAAAAAAATTTTGACACAATGCGTTTTGTCAAAAATATCATTGACCAGCGCGCAAAATAAAACCCGCCAACGAGGCGGGTAATAATTATTTTTTCACCACTTTCTGCTTTTTGGTGCGGGGGGCATTATCTTGGCGGGAACGAACATAGTATAATTTAGCTTTTTTGACGTCCGGGGATTTGGTAACTTCCAATTTGACGATATTGGGAGAATGTAAAGGAAAAATGCGTTCCACCCCAACTCCGGAAGCGATTTTGCGGACCATAAACGTGGCGTTCACGCCGGTGCCGCCCTTGCGGGCAATCACTAAGCCTTCAAAAATCTGAACGCGTTCTTTGCCACCTTCTTTAATGCGGTTATGCACGCGAACGGTGTAGCCGGGCTTAAAGTCGGGAAGCTGCTTAAGTTGAGTATCGGAAATATGTTTGATGATGGGCATGGAACTAAAGTTTACTGATAGCTTTACTGTTAAGATGGACTAAAACCTGTTTTAAATCGCTCGGTAATTCACTTTCTGCTTCTATCCAAGTGCCATTGGGCAGCTGGACCTCGATCCTTTGAGCGTGGAGAAATTGTCGGCCAAGATCAATCCGCTGTGTTTTTTTGTTACCATACAGGCCATCCCCAATCAACGGGTGACCCAGCGAGGCAAAATGGACGCGAATCTGATGTGTCCGTCCTGTATGCAATTTTATCAGAACAAGGCTGTACTCGTCAAGACTAGCCGGATCCTGTAAAAACTCCAAAACCTTGTACTCAGTCACCGCCCGCTTCGGCTCAATCATGTTTTTCGTTGAATATTTACGAAAATCCGTCTTACTTCTGCCAATGGCAGTGTCGATTATGCCCTGCGGCTTTTCCAGTTTACCGGAAACTAAAGCAATATATTCTTTCTTAATTTTACGTTCCGCAAAGGCGTCTTTTAAAAACTCGTACATTTCTTGAGTTCGAGCTACTAAAATTACCCCACTCGTATCTTTATCTAACCTATGGACAATCCCTGGACGATGATCTTCGCCGACTACATAAATATCCTGAAAATTATATAATAAAGCCGAAGCCAAGGTTTCGCCTTTAAACCCGGCACCCGGATGGACCGTTAAACCAGCCGGCTTATCTATAATTAATAACCCGTGATCGTTATAAAGAACTTTTAGCGGTGTGTTGGTGGCTTTCAACGTTTCGTTTTCCACCGCCGATTCACGGTAACTCACTTTATTTCCCTGCCTGACCGCAAAGTGGGTCATGGTAACTGTTTTACCATCCACCAAGACCTGGCCCGCTTCGATATCGCGCTGAATATGGCTTCGGGATACACTAGAAAGCTGGCCGGCCAAGTATCGGTCAAGGCGAATTTTTAAATCTTCCACGACAAAATGATGTTCAGGCATACAAAAATTTAGACTAATAAGTCGGGTCTCCGTTTTTTGGTGCGCTTCTGCGATTCAGCGGCGCGGAACGCCTCAATATTTTTATGGTGTCCGCTGCGAAGCACTGCCGGGACGCTTAAGATTTTCCCTTTTAATTTCCCGCTCGGGACTTTCCACTTCTCCGGCTTGGTATAGTGGGGATATTCCAGCACTCCCTCGCTAAAAGATTCCGCCACCGAAGATTCGTCTTTGCCTAAAATTCCGGGACGCAAACGCATAACCGCCTCGCTGACCACCAGCGCCGGCAACTCACCGCCCATGAGTACATAATCGCCAATAGAAAGTTCTTCGTCCACAAACTTGCGCACCCGTTCGTCAAAACCCTCGTAACGTCCACAAACTAGGATTAACTGATCATACTTAGCCAGCCGACGCGCCCCACCCTGGTCAAACCTTTTCCCCTGCGGCGTCAACATAATAGTCCTAATTTTTAATTTGGAATTTTTAATTTGGAATTTACGCGCCGCTGCTATAGCTTTGTATAAAACATCCGGCCGCAAGACCATCCCCACTCCGCCCCCATACGGCCGGTCATCCACCGTCTGGCGCCGGTCTAACCCAAATGAACGCAAATTAACGGCCTGAATATCTAACAGACCATTCTTAATAGCTTTTTTTATGATCCCAAAATTATCAACGAACTGGTCAATAAAGTTGGGGAAGAGCGTAATGATTTTTATGGAGAGCTTTTTCATCTGTAATTGAATTATACTACGGAAACTATAATATTTTCTACAGAAAGCTACGGAAGTTTAGGATAAAAACTCTAGAGATTTAAACCAATGCTTCCGTAGCTTTCCGTAGTAATTTATAGCTTCCGTAGTATAACTCATTATCTCAACAAAATAAACCCGCTCTTACGAGCGGGATTATTATAATATAAATTCAGCGATTTATAATTTGAAGTCGTCGATTGCGTCGGCAGACTCTTCGGCTGGTGCGCTGGCGCCCATGCCCATTCCCGTGCCGCGATCTTCACGGCGGGGTCCGCGGTGAGAGCCTTCTGGTTCGTAAATCTTCAAGTTAACGCGAGCCTTGTGCTTAGCTCCCACAACCCTTAACAGCGTGCGGATAGCCTTAGCAGTCTGGCCCATGCGGCCAATGACCTGGCCCATATCTTCGGGGTTTAAATGCAGGGTAATTAACACACCCATTTCATCAACCACGCGCTCGGTCTTCACATCATCAGGATGATCGACCAAAGCCTTTACCAGGTATTCAACAAATGCTTGATCTTGCTCCATAGTAGTATCGTTTCTGGATAGCGTAATTCAGCTTCGACCTTTCTCTAGCGGTTGCTATCTTGCCGTTAGTATAGCGGCATTTTTTTTTGATGTCAACGGCGTAAGGAAAACAATAACTATAAAAATAACCATAGCCCTTTTGGTTATAGTTATAGTTATTTTTAGAGTTATTTTATTGCTTATCCATCCTACGCTGCGGGCTGATCCGGGTTAGCCGGAGCTTCGGCGGGAGAAGTTTCGGTATTTTCTGGCTTAGCTTCCACTACCGGCTCGCCAACGCTGACTGCCGCTTCCATTTCCTGCGTGGCTTCGGCGACTTCAGCCGGAGTTTCTTCGGCTTTTGCGGGAGCAGCTTCTGGCGCAGCTTCTTTTTTAGGAGTACTAAAAGCTTTAACCTTAGTACCCTGCATGACGCCTTTGGTAATAAATAGATTATTGACGGTAGCCGAAAGCGCTACGTGCTGGCCAAGCCAATATTGCAAGCGTTCGGTTTTGACTTTGAAATCTTTTTTGCGCGGGTTATAGCTGCCTAAGATTTCATTAAACTTTTTATTGACCGGCGCGGTCTTCTCAGCCAAGACAATCCGAAAATCAGCTTGGTTTTTCTTGCCGGTTCTTTGTAAGCGAATAATAAGCATAGTAACTTGTCATTGCGAGTGCATCCAAAGCTATCTCTATCGAGCTACTGAGGATGTTCCCGTGATTATTTAAATTAAGGGCAAATTATTTAAGACTTTTGATGAGTAAAACCTCTAGCAGCATTGGTGAGATTTTTTGTTCGTCCGAAAATCTTAAGTGAGCGTGGATACAGTTTAACATCAAAAGCATGGTTCGTCAACTGTCTAAGAAATAAACGATCGTTTATTTCTTAGACACATTAATTTTATATGATTATCGGGGTTTGGCATGTTTAACGTGCCGCCAGACCCACAGGATAATAAATATAACTATAACGATCACTATAACGGCATCGAATTTTTGAAAATTAGAATGTAGGGCCGGCCAATTTTGGCCCAGCTTCATCCCAATGTATCCCAGGAGCAGACTCCAAAGGAACGAACCAATAAAAGTATAAGCTAAAAACTTTTTATAATTAACTTCGGCAATGCCGGCGAAGAAAGAAATAAAGCTGCGGATGATTGGCAATAACTGGCCAATAAACACGGCCCAAAATTCAAAACGGGCAAAAAACCGCTCAGTACGGTTTAGGTCGTGATGAGAAATCAGAATATATTTGCCGTAGTGTTCTACCAACGGCCGGCCGCCTTTATAACCAATCCAGTAGGCAATACTAGCCCCCACGCAGCTACCCACGCCGCCGACAATGGCCAAAAGCAACAAATTAAACCGTCCGGTGGAAACCAAAAATCCCGCAAACGGCAAAATCACCTCACTGGGAATCGGAATCGCCACCGTCTGCAAAGCCATTAAAAAACCCACACCGGCATAGCCGAGGGTGGAGATGGTGTGGATGATGAGGGTGGTGAGAGAAGAAAGGACGGTAGACATGAAAATTATTTATTTCGCAAACGCCTTCGCCTGCTCCAATTTTACTGACAGCAACTTGCTCATCCCATCATCTCCCATGGTCACCCCGTACAAAATATTAGCCTGTGCCATAGTCTCGCGGTTATGGGTAATGGTAATAAACTGAGTTTGGTGGGCCAGAGTGCCTAAAATTTGGCCAAACCGGATGGTGTTGGCGTCGTCGAGCGCCGCGTCGACTTCGTCGAGTACGACGAAAGGCGAAGGAAAACATGTCAGTAAACTACATAGCAGCGCAATCGAAGTCAGCGCCCGCTCCCCGCCTGAAAGTGCCTGAATCGAAGCCAATTTTTTATCCGGCGGCGTGGCTTTAATATCCACGCCTAAAACATTGCTGGCTCCGTGCTCATATTTTTGCACCACTTTTTCTTCCGGTCTCAACTCACTCTGCGGCGTGGCGTCTTCTTCCGCATCTTGTTCCTCTTCGGTTTTTTCCGCTTGCGGCTCATCTTTCAACAAACTCAAATACGCCCGGCCGCCGTTAAACAAGACTCGAAAATAGTGTTCGAATTTTTCATTAATTTTGTAAAAAGCTTCCTGAAACTTAGTTTTAATATGCTCATCCAGCTCGTCCATCACATGCCGCAGGTCTTCCATGCCGTGTTTTAAATCTTCCACTTGAGTGCTCAGCGTCGTATACCGCGTTTCTGTTTCTTGATACTCCTTAAGCGTCAGCTCGTCCATGCCGCCAATCATTTCCAGTTGATTTTTCAACTTGCCGATCTTTGCTTCCAAATCCTGGGTCTCGGCAATAACGGCTTGCTGCTTAATATTTGAAAAAAGTTCTTCGCCCAAATTCCGGAGAATGTCATCGGTCAAAACCTGCATTTGGGTATCAACCTTGGCCTTTTCTATATTAACCACAGCTTCTTGGTCTTTAAACTTATTAACGTCGTCTTGCTTGCGCCGAAACTCGCCTTCTAAATTGTGCAGTTCCCGCTGTTTTTGCGATTCCAGCTGCTGCTGGTCCTTAAATAAATTTTCCAGGCCGGAAATTTGCCCAGCCAGAGCCTCAATTTCGCCGTTAACCCGGGTTTCTTCCTCAATCAGACTCTTTAAAAAATCATCATACGAATTACTTTCGGATTTTTTCAGCTCCAAATCTAAGTGCAGCTTTGCCTGTTCCAAATTTTTGCGCTCTTTTTCCAAAAATTCCAACTGAATTGATGACTTAGAAAGATCTAGTTCCAACTTGCCGACTTCCGCTGTTAAGCGGTCCCGTTCGCCGGTCAGCTGATTTAATTGGCTCTGCAATTTTACCATTTCGCCTTCGGGATTTTTGGCGGCGTTTTTGGCGATGGATTTAAAGTTTTGGAATTGCTGGCGCAAATTGTCGGCCAGCTTGCGCACCTGTTCCGCCGGCAACCCCTGGCCCAGCTGGTTATAGAAATCATCAACTAAGTGCTCCATGTTATTTAATTCCAACTCAAACAAACTCCAGTCGATGGCCCGCGGAGTCTGCATGGTCTTATAGAGTTCATTGAGCTTATGGGTTATTTTAACAAGGCCGATTGCTGGTGCACCGCTTGCCGCGCCATGGACCGATCTTGGGTAGTGGTAGTAATCTGCGCCACAACTTCCTGTAAGCGGCGCTCCGATTCGTGCAATTGCACTTGCAAAGTCTTAACGTCTACGGCTCCGACGGTTTTTTGGCTTTGCATTTTGCCCCGAATTAAACTGCCGTCTTCCAAGAGCTTGTTCTTTTTTTCCTGTAACGTAGCAAGTTGTTCCTGAATTTCCTTAAACTTGCCGATTTGGCCAATGCTTTCCGTTTCCTGATTTTCGGCCTGCATGCGCAGAGTTTGCATTTCGTCTTCCAGAGCAGTCCGCTTCTTTAGGAGTTCGGCCAGCTGCTGGGCGAAACCGTCGATTTGCTTCTTTAAAGTCCAGTAACGGTCGCCTAAAAATTCACGCTGAAAGACTTTCAGTTCCTGTTCAATTTCCGTCCGCGCTTCCATGCGCTTGGCCTGCCGCCGCAGCGATTTTAGGCGCGGCTCAATTTCCGCTATCAAATCTTCGGCCCGCATCAAATTTTGCGCTGTCTGCTCCAGCCGCCGCAGGGTTTTTTCGCGTTTAATATAATACGTTTTAACCCCGCTGGCTTCATCAATTAAATTTTTAACTTCCGAGGGACCGGCCAAAACCATTTGGTCAATAGTTCCTTGGCCAATTACGGTATAGCGGGAAGTGCCAATATTACTCTTTAACACCAAGTCGACAATATCCAACAGCCGAACGCGGTTGCCGTTAATTAAATATTCGCTCTCACCGCTGCGGTCAACGCGGCGGCCAATACTAACCTCGGCGGCATCTACCG
The DNA here is from genome assembly GCA_963788395.1 of Candidatus Doudnaibacteriota bacterium. Taxonomy (GTDB): domain Bacteria; phylum Patescibacteriota; class Doudnabacteria; order UBA920; family UBA920; genus CAIVSE01. Next base: position 52,177 of record CAWBGV010000030.1, read on the forward strand.
GAATCCGGTGGTCGCGATTATCAAAAGTCGCAATGGCTTCCGCAAAACCCAAGCGTGTTTTTTTATCTGAGCCGGCAAATATTACATCGTCGCTCTTTTTTCCGCGCATCAACTTAGCGCTCTGCTCACCTAAGAGCCACCGCAAACAATCGGCAATATTGCTTTTACCGCTGCCATTGGGTCCGACAATCGCAATAATTCCCTGAGCAAACTCCATAGTGGTTCTTTGCGCAAAGGATTTAAAACCGTGAATTTCAAGACGTTTGAGATACATGAATTTATGTTAACATGCTGTCATTTTAACATTTTTGCATTTTAACATTTCATCATTAGCTGGCGTCCTTGGTATGATAATATGATAGGATGCTAAAATGATAAAATTTTTCAAAAATTATTTTGTTTCAACGCATCTTCTGCTGCCGCCAATTCTGCTTCCTGTTTGCTGGGACCGGTGCCGCGACCGGCTTCGTCGGGGCCAATGTAAGCGCCCACAATAAAGACCTTATTATGATCCGGGCCGGATTCGGAAATCACGCCGTAAGTTGGTGTGACTCCCCGTTTTTCCTGGACTAATTCCTGCAGCTTGGATTTTGGGTCTAAGTAGCTGCCGCCTTCTATAATTTCCGGCAGTTCGGTTAAAACTTCGCGTTCAATAAACTTGGCGGTTTCGGCGTAGCCCAAGTCCAAATACAGCGCGCCGATAACAGCCTCAATACAATTCGCCAAAATTACCTGCCGGGCGCGGCCAATATCTTTAGCCTCGCCGCGGGACATTAACAAAAATTTTTCCAGGTTTAACCGCTTAGCAATAGCTGACAGAGTTTTATAATTGACCAGCGCGCTCCGGAAATTGGTCAGCTCGCCCTCGGGATGGTTATAGTGGGTATATAAATATTCCGTGGCCACCAGTTCCAGCACTGCGTCTCCCAAAAATTCCAGCCGCTCATTGTGGGGCAAATGGAAACCCCGGTTCTCATTCAGGTATGACCGGTGAGTAAACGCCGAAAGGTATAAATCTGGATTTTTCATTTTGATGCCGAGAACTTTTTCCAGTTCCGGCTGATTGAGTGTGGGCATGAACTTGAGAAGGAGCGCAAAATTCAGAATTCAGAATCGCACCCGGCTATTCCGCGTTCTGAGTTTTGCGTTAAAATTATAAATAAACCTGCACTAACCTATCCCCCCAACAAATTTTCTCGTAGAATCCAAATGGAAAATTTGGGGAAAGGGGCAACAATCCGAACGAAGCGGAGTCCGCCCGAGGCGGACGAAGCACAGTGAGGGTAACTTGATTGTTCCTTTTCGGGGCCCCCAAATTTCCCATCCCTAGAAAAAAATCATAGGGAAAATTGGGGAAAGGGGCAACAATCCGAACGAAGCGGAGTCCGCCCGAGGCGGACGAAGCACAGTGAGGGTAACTTGATTGTTCCTTTTCGGGGGCCCCAATTTTCCATCCCTAGAAAAAAATCATAGGGAAAATTGGGAAAGGGGCAACAATCCGAACGAAGCGAAGTCGCGTCCGACGCGACGAAACGCAGTGAGGATTGATTGACCCGTGGTGGGCACTAGAGGAATCGAACCTCTGACCTATTCTACGTCAAAGAATCGCTCTACCAACTGAGCTAAGTGCCCATATCTATCTTGCGGGTGATGCTGCTAATTGAACCACTTTCTTTTCTTCACTTTCTATGGGAGTAATTAACTCCAAAAAAAATAGCAGCAATGCCGTATTATAGAATACACTGAGGATACTAATCAAGGCCGCCAGCAGTATTCCCACCACCAATTGCGCCAAGCCTGTTACTATAATAGCAGAAAAACCGGAAATACTGAACTTCCCAAAGCTTAAGATGATTAACTTTAAAAACAGCCCTAATAAAAATACTACGGAAAGCCCCAGAACCAAAAAAACCACATATATAAGCATTAAAATAATCAGTAACCCTAAAATTTCCGGCCACTTGGATACAAAAAAGTCAGTTCCCAGGTTCAAAGCGGCGCCAATAGATTTCTTAAAAAAAATGATAAAGTAGGTGGTGAAAATGTTCAGGCATGACACCGTAAAGGCCAGGGGTAAAAACAAAATTACCGCTAAAATCCACAACAAAGTCTGGCTTTGTGGATCATTAACCAATAAAAATGGCGCAAAAAACAAGCCGCCGCTGACCACCACAATCAAAGCGGCAGTCAGGAGGCTTAATTGAATGACCGGACTCAAAAAGATTTTACTTTTTTGAAATTGTGTCCGCAAATCCAAAAATCGTTCCTGAACAACTTGCTGGATGGCTAAAATTAATACAATTCGCGACCAATTAGTCACCACTAATCCGATCGCCGAAACTAAGAGTAGCGAAAAACTGGCTGTCGCCAGCAGCGCCGGATGCAGTTGAAAAAAATTCAGCCACTGGCGCCACCCCGTCAGTATTCCAATTCCGGCTTGGGTCGTACCGGAAGAATGGGGCAGAAAAAAATTTAAACTAAACGTCCCGGCCGCAAATAAACCAAAAATCCACAGGCTCGGCCGATGCAGCGCCAAACTGTATGACTGCTTAATAATGCGGGAATAGAAAGCATGTTAGAAAAAATTCCAAATTTCAAATGTCAAAATCTTGAACAACCAACCTGACATATGCTTGAAATTTGGAATTTAGAGTTTAGAATTTAGACTACCGGCTCTTCGGTGGGCAGCACGTCAAATTCGGGAACCCGCTTCTTTTCTTTCGGGATAATATCTTTAACAATTTCATTAAACTGTTCCTGCTCCAAAGTCTCTTCTTTAATCAACCTCTGCGCGATAATATCCAGGTAACTCCGATATTTAGTTAATGTAGCAGTGGCGATTTCATAACCCTGGCGCAAGATGCGGCTAACTTCATCATCAATCTTTCTGGCCACATCTTCGCTGTAGTTACGCTGTTCGGAAATTTCCCGGCCCAAAAATACCATATCATGATGTTCGCCCAAAGCAATCGGTCCCAGGTGCCTCACTCATGCCGTAACTCATAACTAAACGGCGAGCCATATTGGTGGCCACTTTAATATCATTAGAAGCGCCGGTAGTAATTTCGTTAAAAATTAGCCGTTCCGCGGCATTGCCAGCTAATAAAGCGGCAATTTCATCCAAAAAGCTCTGGCGGGTGTGCAGATGTTTGTCCTCGGAAGGCAGTTTCATGGTGTACCCGGCGGCACGGCCGCGGGAAATAACCGAAACTTTATGAACCGGATCGGAATAAGGTAAGTACCGCGCCGACCAAGGCATGGCCGCCTTCATGGTAGGCGGTAATCTCTTTTTCATGCGGCGACAGAATATGGCTTTTCCGCTGGGGTCCCAGCATTACTTTTTCAATGGATTCGCGCAGCTCTTCATTGCCAATTTCTTTCTTGTTCAACCGGGCGGTCATAATAGCCGCTTCGTTAATCAAGTTAGCCAAATCCGCTCCGGAAAAACCCGGAGTCCGTTCGGCAATAGTCCGTAAGTTAACGTCTTTCGCCAGAGGCTTATTGGCTGAGTGCACTTTTAAAATTTCTTCCCGATCTTTAATGTCGGGCAAATCCAAGACTACTTGGCGGTCAAACCGGCCGGGACGGAGCAGGGCCGGATCTAAAACGTCAGGACGATTAGTCGCTGCCATTACAATCACATTAGTATCGGTTTCAAAACCGTCCATTTCGACTAAAATTTGGTTTAACGTCTGCTCACGTTCATCGTGGCCTCCTCCTAAGCCAGCGCCGCGTTGGCGGCCAACAGCATCTATTTCATCAATAAAAATAATGCAAGGAGCATTTTTCTTAGCTTTTTTAAATAAGTCGCGACGCGGGCAGCGCCTACGCCAACAAACATTTCCACGAATTCCGAACCGGAAATATGAAAAAACGGCACATTGGCTTCGCCGGCCACGGCTCGTGATAATAAGGTTTTTCCCACACCGGGAGAACCGAGGAGTAATACTCCTTTAGGTATTTTTGCCCCTAAGGCAAGAAACTTTTGCGGGTACTTTAAAAATTCTACAATTTCTTTTAATTCTTCTTTAGCTTCTTTGGCACCGGCCACATCCGCAAACCTCACCCGGTTCTTCCGTTCATCGGACAATCTAACCGTACTTTGCCCAAATGACAGCGCGCGGTTATTAGTACCTTGTACTTGGCGCATTAAAAAATAAATAAATAATGCGATGGCTAAAACCGGAATTAATATAGGCAAAACATCTCCGGCTATAGCACTGGCCAAGCTGGTTGTGGTGTACTCAACTTCTAAATTATCGGGTGTTAGTTTAGAAGGGTCCACACCACTATTCTTTAAATAGGTAATAATATCGGGGATATTGCCGATGGTTGCGGTCTCTTCGGAATTATCTTTTAGTTTAGCCGTTATAGAACTGCTGCCGACGGTTAAACTGCTGACTTTCTGCTGATTAATCAGGCTGGCTATATCGGAAATTGGGACAGTCTTGATTTTGGTATTGTTGGAAAATGCCGCAAATAAACCAGTTATAAACAAAAACCCAATTAAAATTAAAATAATGTTTTTAACAATTTTTCCCATAATATATTTAGTTAATTCAATTAATTACTGAACCACACTGCTACTTAAAACGAGCGATCAGGCATTTCGGCTCTCGCAATAAGAATTGAGTCTATTATACAAAACTTTTGACGAAAAATCAACCCTCAACTTAGGCTTATTTACATGAAAAAACCTCTTCGCAACTCGCGAAGAGGTTAATAATCTTTAAAATTGTCCGTTGGGGGGAGTGCCCGAAGCATGACCCATAGCCGGCGGAGGGAAACCGCCCTGAAAATTAGATGGAGCCCCGGGGGAAGAACTGGCAGAATCATTACCTGGACCCATTGGAGACTGCTGACCAGGCCGGTGCATGGTTGGAGGCGTACCGCTGGCCGAAGCATTACCCTGTCCCTGCGGATTATTAGCAGATTGCGGACGGGCAGGCACCACCATGCCCACAACGGGGAGGGCCTGGTCGCCGCTGCTGGCCGCCGGAGCGTTGGCAGCCCAGGCGCTAAACTGTCCTGCTTGAGGCACGGCCAATTTTCCGCCAGGGACGATTAAGAACAAGCTGCCTTGGTCGGTCACTATAGTTCCGATCGGATGCGTATTGGCGGGATTAGAAATATCGTGGAAATTATCATCAGGACCGTTCAAAGCGGTCGCTGGTAGGACTGTAAAAAGTTTACTTACAACAACACTCCCTTTACCCCCAGCTTGAGTAAAATACACTAAACGATGCCTGGTGCCGGACTTAAAAATATTATCGGTAGTTATGGAACCGGAGCCGCTGGCATCATTAACAATTAAAGTTTTATCAATAGTAATTGAACCGGCCTTGTTAGCAGCGCGGTTCCAGTCTATCTCGTAACTCCAAAGGCTGCTGCTGGCATCCACATCAGCCGGCGTGAGCGTAAGGGTCAACGCACTGGAAGAAGCTAGTGTAATAATCTGGTAAGTCTGAGCCCCCAATACAAACTGCTCCGAATCCACATTTACGGCAGCTACAGCAAAAGTAGTGTGGTGCGGGATGGTGTCAGGCTGGTAGGCAGAAGCGCTGATCTCGGTGCTGGCAACAGCCGTAATGGCACCCAACGATACCGACGCTAAAGCAATAAAGGCTACGGCCAAAACTCCGTGAACCTCGGACAAAAATATTTCTTTAACAAAAGCTAAACCTGAGCCGAGCAAACCGGACGGCTGGGCCGGGCTCGGTAAGCCCGGACCTTTGGTGTAGGTATATGGGTTCATGTGTTTTTTCGCGTGCTAAGAATCATCCAAACAATGCTTAACGCGCCTTTTCTCCGAGAAGTAGTTTTAAAGACTACTTCCTAATTTATTTAATTGTTATTTTGTTTCTTAAATCTAAAGCACTAATTTTGGTGCTTTGATAAATTAAACTTGTAAATACATTATAGCAGATTTTACCTTACTTGTCCAGCAAAATTCTCCAGCTCACATCATCGAGCAGCCCCGAAACCAAGGCGATTTTTTTGCTGCGGAACTCGCCGCTATATTTATTTAATATAAAGTTGGCTCAGACAGCCTGCCCGCCGACGCGGCCAAGGCGGATCCTCGCTGCAAAAATCGTCTTGCTTCCGGGGCCTGTCATTAGTCAGTTTACTTAGACCAATTTTGTCAATTAGTATCTTTGAAAACAAATCATCGCCTATCAGGTTCTGATCCAAATTTATAAAAGTTATTCTCCAGCAACCCTAAAAACCTCTTCAACGTCGGTAATTCCCTCCAGGGCTTTAAGGAGTCCGTCTTGGGTCATAGTAATCATACCCTGCTCCAAGCCCGCTTTTCGAAAGGCGCTCATGGGCGATTCTTTCATAATCAAATCTTGAACCGCTTCGGTATTCTCCAAAACTTCATAAATCCCAATCCGCCCCTGGTAGCCCAAATGATGGCATTGGTCGCAGCCGGGAGCATGGTAAAACTGCAATTCCGCAGGCAACTTAATGCCTGATTTTTCCGGAAGAGCTTTCAGGAGATAGGCGATTTTTTCCATCACCATAGGCGACAGCGCCGCTTTAACCTTGCAATGCAGGCATAATTTACGAACCAGGCGCTGGGCAATGACCACCGAAAGCGCTGGACCGGCCACAAACGGTTTGACACCCATATTGATCAATCGCGGAATAGCGCCCGCGGCATCGTTCGTGTGCAGAGTCGATAGAACTAAGTGCCCGGTCAGCGCCGCTTGCAGCGCAGTTTCGGCCGTTTCCTGGTCGCGGATTTCTCCCACCATAACTATATCCGGATCTTGCCGCAAGATTGCTCGCAAGCCTTTAGCAAAATCAAAATCCACATTATGATCTATTGGTGTTTGAATAATTCCTTCCAGTTTATATTCTACCGGATCCTCTAAAGTAATAATTTTCACACCCGGTTGATTGAGCTCGTTTAAAAACGCGTACAACGTGGTTGCTTACCGCTGCCGGTGGGACCGGTAGTCACAATCATCCCGTTGGGCTTGGCTATAGCGCGTTCAACAATGACCAAATCTTGTTCCCGCATGCCTAAATCTTTTAATTTCAAACTAGTGGCCCCTGTCCCTAAAAATCTCATAACCACCGATTCCCCGTATGCCGAAGGTAAGGTAGAGACGCGGACATCAATCGGCGTGTCGAGATAATAAAAAGTAATTCGCCCGTCTTGCGGTAAGTTTTCAACGTTGATTTTAAGTTTAGCCAAAATTTTTACTCGGGTTAACAAAGACTGCTGAAAGGGCTTGGCCACGTGCAACATATCCTGCAGCACTCCATCCAGACGATACCGGGCCTTTACAAAGTGTTCTTCAGGTTCCAAGTGCAAATCACTGGCTTTATAAAAAATCGCCGCGCCAAGCAAAATATCCAACAGCTGCGTGGCGGTTTCGTGCTGCTTGGTTGGGTCTTTTAAATTTTGAAAGAGTTCGGAATAGTTTTGCTCCTGGGTAATGCGCACCACATCGTCTTTATGTTCGGTGGGCCGCAAAACCTTTGCATAAAATTTCAGCGTTTGGTCAAAACTAAATTTAGAAATGAGGTAGAGCTTAACTTTATTTTTATTTGAAAAATCTTTAATTTTTTCTTTTAAAAGCTGGTTATCCGGGTCTATGGCTCCAATTCGTAAATCTTTCCCTTCTTTGTAAAACGGCACAGCTCCTGTTTGACGCGCCTCCGCTTCAGTAAACATGCCGAGTACGTTGAGGTCCACCGGAAAATTGTGGAGGCTAATGTACGGCATTCCCAAAGTTAAAGCCCGCGCCGCGGCTTCCTGCTCGGCCATTTTACGATTTACGTCCGTCAGCGCGTTAGCAAAATCCTGAGGAGTGCTGTTTAAAAAATTGGGCATTTTTGTTTCAAAAAAGATCTTTAGTATTGATATTATAGCACTTTTAAATAATCGCGGAAACGCGAATTACCGCGATTATTCCTACGCCCCCTGCGGAGTCATTCGTTCTGAGGCGCGAAGCAGTTTAGCTTCGGCTTCCTGGAGTGAGAGATTCTCAAATTCTATATCGGCCATATTGTACGACCCCAGTAACGGCACCGGGGAAACATCGGCACGCCCTAAATTTTCCAATAACTGCGACAAGTTAATTTGAACATGCGCGGCAATGGCCATGCGGCTGCCCTTGGAAGTTTCTGCCATCAATCCAATAATCTTATAACTGGAAATGTTTTCCACCATTTCTTTTAAAACATTCGGGATTTCTTCGGTCCAGCCTCCGACCGTTCAAAATCACCCAAATTTAAAAGCGAGTAGACCATCTGCCGATCCTCTTCGGTCTTCAGCCGCGCCAGGGCCCGCCCCCACAGCTTGAGCAGCGCGAAAGATTTAGTTTTATAAACATACTTAACCACTTCCTGCTGCCGTCCACCCAAGCTGACCAGCTCCGAAGCCTTTAAAAATACCTGGGGAGTGGTATGTACATGCTGGAAGCTATTGGTTTTTGTAATAATGCCCGTTAACAGGCAGGTGGCAATGTCTTCATCAATAAGCTGCGTTTCGTAGGCCGCGAATAAATTAGAAAGGATTTCGGCAATCGAGGTGGCATTAATATCCACCAAATTAATAGCTCCAAAGTATTCGTTCTCTGGCTTATTATCGATATTAATTTTTGGGGTATTAAAGAAGACATCCGCGTGCTGCTCGAACAAACTCCCCACGTGCTCCAAAGAAGCGCTGCCTAATATAACTATAGTATCCACAGCCGGCTTCTCGGAATCAAAGCTGACATCTTCCTGCGTAAACGCGCCCTGTTTCGCTTTTAAAAAAATATGGACTTTTCCATCTAAAGTTTCGTAGCTCAGTTCATCCAACCCCTTTGGCTCAGCATTGACGATCACTACAAAACTTTGAGAGCTCGACATAGCAGTCTTGATTTCGCCCGCCCCCGGTAAAAACTGGCACTCCTTGGGGATAGGCGCCGAAGAAACAATCTCAACATTTTTCTCCAATTTTTGTAAAAACAAACGCAAGGCCAAGGCACTCCCGGTGGTGTCGGCGTCTATGTTCTTAGGCAAAACTACCAAAATGTTTTTGGCTTTGTTCAGCTGATCAAAAATTTGTTGGTGGGTTGAGAGTTCCATATATACAATGTATTAGTGTAATAAATTTGAGTAATTCCGTCAATACGGCTAAAATACTGATATGAAAAAGCCCCTTACAGTCCAATTGGCGGATGTCCAACAACTGGCCCAAACACTAGCGCCCACTCTGCGCGGCGGGGAAATTTTAGCGCTCATCGGCGACCTCGGCTCGGGCAAAACCACCTTCACCCGAGCCCTGGCCAAACGTCTTAAGGTCAGAGACGTGGTGACTAGTCCGACCTTTATACTCATGAACCGCTACGCGGCACAAACCACCAATCGCTCGAAAATCCACCTCTACCATCTCGACCTCTATCGCCTCAAAAACTTTCGCGAAGCCAAGGCCCTGGGCCTGACCGAAATTTGGCAAGACCCCAAAACTATTACCGTCATTGAATGGGCCGATAAAATAAAAAAACACCTGCCGCCTTCCTCGATAATTATTAACTTTGTAACTTGATTGTGAAAAGCGCTTTACTGCTTACAACAACCGCCCTCTTACTACTGGCTCCTCGCATAAGTTATGGCGACGCGCTTTTACGCGGGGTCGAACCGACATTAACTCTGGTCGGGCCCGATCAAAACTATCAAGTCAGCGGGGAAACTTTGGCGCAGTGGCGACAACCGGCGACGGTACCGGCGAATAATTTTTTAATACACTCCCCAACCGGGACCGCCACTTTAATGGCCAACTTTTTAGGACAACTCTTGCCGGCGCCGGAGCAGGCCACCATCACCTACCCGGTCGACGCCCAGGCTATTTATAACTATGTTGCCAACCTTGCTCAACAAATCGACCACCCGCCCGTGGAACCGCAATTAACCATAGCCGGAAACCGGGCCAGCGACTTTGTGCCGCCGGAAGATGGTCGCACGACCGACATTTACGATACTACTTTAAGTATTATCCAAAGCTTAGACGATAACGCTACTTCTGTGCCCCTTATAGTCAGCACTACCTCGCCTCAACAAACTTTAACCGAACTCAATAATTTGGGAATTAGCGAACTGATTGGTGAAGGCGTTTCAACTTTTAAAGGCAGCCCGAACAACCGCAGGCATAATATTGCGGTAGGCATTAAAACCATGAACGGACTCCTGATTGGCCCCGGACAGACGTTTAGTTTTGACAACGCGCTTGGGCCGGTAACCGCGGCCCAAGGGTATCTGCCGGAATTGGTTATTTTAAGTAACGAGACGGTTCCGGAAGACGGAGGCGGCCTGTGCCAGGTTTCGACGACAATGTTCCGCGCGGCCATGGCGGCAGGCCTTCCGATTACCGACCGCAAAAACCACGCCTATGCCGTTAGCTACTATTCACCCCAAGGTACAGATGCTACTATATATCCGGGGTCGGCTGACCTTAAATTTGTTAATGATACTCCCGGTACCATTTTAGTTTCAGCCTACGAAAAGGACAGTAATACGGCGGTCTTCGATTTTTACGGCACTTATGACGGGCGCCAGACCACTTTAGAAAAACCCGTAGTCTACGACCGTAAAGCCGACGGCTCAATGAAAGCCACTTGGACCCGGCTAGTCGAAAAAGACGGCCAAACACGAACCGATGTCTTGAGCTCCAATTATCTTCCGCCGGCGCTGTTCCACGAAACCGAAACATTTGTCAGCGCCACCGGAACGCCGGAAGCGGCACGGTCGCAATAGGACCCCTAGGTCCAATAGGTCCTATATTAATCCTTGTTTATGCTCCAATCCAACAAACCAAAAAATGATATATCCCCGCTCGATGCCGCGGCGCTCGACGATGACGACCGCACTATCGAACAAAACCTGCGGCCTTCAACATTAGACGAATACATCGGCCAGGGCCAGGTTAAACAGAACCTCAAAATTGTCATGTCCGCGGCCAAGCAGCGCGGAGAGTTTTTGGAACATGTCTTGTTTTATGGCCCACCCGGCCTGGGCAAAACCACGCTGGCTTTTATTGTGGGACGCGAAATGGGAGTGAACGTAAAAGTTACCAGCGGGCCGGCCATTGAACGGGCCGGCGACCTGGCTTCACTGCTAACCAATTTAAGCGAGGGTGATATTTTATTTATTGATGAAATCCACCGGCTAAACAAAGTGGTGGAAGAAGTTTTATACCCGGCCATGGAAGATGGGGTGCTTGATATTGTTTTAGGCAAAGGGCCCGGAGCCAGGAGCATCCGCATGGATTTGCCAAAATTCACCCTAGTCGGCGCCACTACCAGAATCGGATTAGTCTCTTCTCCGCTCCGCGATCGCTTTGGAGCTACCTATCGGCTGGAATATTATACGGAGGCTGAGTTACAAAATATTATTACTCGAAGTGCTAAAATCCTCGGAGCGGATATTGATGATGCGGGCAGCCTGGAACTGGCCTCCCGCAGCCGCTTTACGCCGCGCATTGCCAATCGGCTGCTTAAGCGCGTCCGAGATTTTGCCCAGGTTAATGGGCATGCTACAATTAATTTACCACTCACCCGTCAAGCGCTAACGCTACTGGAAATTGACAGCTTAGGCCTGGACCGCAATGACCGGCGCATTCTAGAAGCACTCATAGATAAATTTAACGGCGGCCCAGTGGGCCTCAACACCTTAGCCGCGGCAACGAGCGAAGAAGAAGACACTATAACCGATGTCCACGAACCGTTTCTTATCCGCCTCGGCCTGCTCATGAGAACTCCCAAAGGCCGCCAGGCCACGGAACTAGCTTATCGACACTTAAACAAAAAAGCTCCCGGAGGACAACAGACGATAATTTAGTTTATAGTGGGCAGTCATTGCAATCCTACAAACTACTCACTATCAACTACCATCTTCCCATGCAACTTTCTCCGTTCAGTTTACTTCTCATCAGCTCGCTCTACTATATTTTAGTCGGCATTATGGCGTTTTTTTCTTTATTTGCCGTCTACTTAATAATTCGCTACGGCCAGAGCCGGGTGTTTAGCTTATTTGTGGCCGTGGTTTATTCAGCCCTCTTTTTAAGGTTAGTCGAACAATCTTACCATTTGCTCCAGGCGCTTTCTTAAAATTTATGAGTCCTCGTAAATTATTTCCTTCCCAGCTAGCTAACGAACAAATTTTTTTGGTAGTCCGCGAACATTGGTTCCACGTATTTCTTAAACTTCTGGTCTGGGCATTTTTTCTGGCCGCGTATGTGGTCGCCGATCGCTACGCCATGGCTAATTTTCCGCAAATGTTCTTGGGTCAATCCGGACAAGTTACCAACCTTTTTATCGATGTCTACTTAATCTTCCTAATTTTAGCTTTGTTTATTATCTATTTGCTTTATTATTTGAACATCCAGGTTATTACCAGCATCCGGATTGTAGATGTAACCCAAGAAGGCTTATTCTCCCACACCGTCTCCGAACTGCATATTGATAAAATCGAAGATGCCACTTCCCAGACCAACGGCGTGTTCGGCACTATCTTTAATTATGGGAATGTCTACGTCCAAACCGCTGGCGCCACTGACCGCTTTGAATTTAACGACGTGCCCAATCCGGCAGCTATTGAAAAATTGGTTTTGGATTTATACGAGAAGAATTCTAATTTTGCCAAAAACGCAACCGAAGCCGCCCAAGCTTAGTATTAAACGGGGGTTATCAACCATTTACTTTATGAAAATTATTGCCGTCTCCGGAGGATTTGATCCAATTCATATTGGACACATAGAAATGATGAAAGAGGCCAAAGAGCTGGGCGACAAGCTGGTGGTTATAGTTAATAACGATAATTGGCTGAAAAAAAAGAAAGGCTTTGCGTTCATGAACGAACGGGAGCGGAAAGCAATCGTGGCAGCCATCCGGTACGTGGATGAGGTTATGTTAACAGCTCACCCGGAGAACCCCGAAGATATGTCGGTATGCGCGGAACTGGAAAAACTTAAACCTGATATTTTTGCCAACGGCGGCGATCGAAAGCCCGACGGCGACCCGGTCCCGGAAGTGGACCTTTGCGCCCGGCTCGGGATCAAAATGGTCTATAATATTGGCAAAAGCGGCAAAATCCAAAGCTCCAGCGATTTAATCAAAAAGAGCACACGAGGTTGATCCCAAGCTGAAAAAATAAACATTTTAAAAACCGCCCTTAGCGGTTTTTAAAATTACGAGACTCTCACCCCTGCTGACAAACTGCCAATGCGGCAACAGCCGCGGTTTCGGCACGAAGGGTGAAGGGACTAAGCGAAACTAAACGACAATTTTTCACTGTTCGAAGCTGGGCAAGCTCAGCGGCAGAAAGACCGCCCTCAGGGCCAATTAGCAGCCCTAGCTTGAGCGCAGGAAGCGCTCCCGTGGCACACTTGCCGCCGCTGGCATCAAAGACTATAAAATCCTGCAGGCCCCGGCCAGGGCCATAAGTTCATCTACATTTGGAACAAACGCCAGCTCTGGCACGTAACCGCGGTCGCACTGCTTAGCGGCTTCCCAAAGAATTTTTTGCCAGCGTTCGTTTTTTTGGGCCACCATTTCCGAAGTGAGGCGAGTGGCCGTGTTTTGTGCATTAAACAGAACCACTTTAGAAGCACCTAGTTCGGTGCTTTTTTGCAAAATAAAATCCAGGGCCTTTTCCGCGACGAATGCCTGGAACAAAACTATCTGGCGCGGCAATTCCGGTGGAATACTAATCACCTGTTCCGGCAGGACGGTTAACTGCCGTTTACTAATTGCGGTGACTTGGCATAAATATCTGGCCGGGGTTGAATCTTGCAGAACTATTGCCTGTCCTTTTTTTATCCGGCGGGACAAAAGCACGTGACCGGCCTCAGGACCTGTTAAAATCGCCGGTTGACCCAGCCGCAGCGGCTGAGCCGAAAGAAAATAAGACATTAAAATTCCAAGCTAATTACACGAACCATATTCCAGCCTACGGATTTATTTAAAAACTCCATCAGGGGACCTGTTTGCTCACCAATTGTATGAGTTGCGGCCCGCGTCAGACACGCTACGGTCAAAACTCCTTTTTCAAATTTAATCGCCTCTGTCAAGCCGGCCAGTTCCGGCAATAGCCGCCGAATTGCCTCCTGCCATTGGCTGAAAACTTTTTTTTGATAAAAAGCATCTTCCAACTGGTACCGCTTAGCCGCAGCCTTTAAAGGTTGTTTAATTGATGAGAAACCAGGCATATTTTTAATTTTATTTTATTGGCTTGAGCCGCCTATTTTGCCTCAATCTCTTCTTCGGCCGGCGTTAAGGTAATGTGTTGGGCTGGCATTTCCAGCGGATGAGTGGTGGTGATAAAAGTCTGAAATTTTCCCCGCAGATACCGGAGCAAGAAAGTTCTCCTGATTTTCGTCCAGCTCAGAAAGTACGTCATCCAAAAGCAGTATCGGCTTGTCACCTTGCTTGCTTAAATATTCCATTTCCAAAATTTTTAAAGCCAAGACCTGGCTGCGCAACTCTCCGCGGATGAAAACGGGGAAAGATACAAACCGTCGCTGATTAAGAAAAAATCATCCCGATGCGGCCCGACCAGACAGCTTGAGAGTAAGGCTTCGCGATTAGCTGCTTCGCTGAGTTTTGCCCGCAAACCTTCGGCTATTTCTTCTTGAGCCTCGCCCGGTACCGACTCGTAAACTACCTCAACCGGGCGATGAAACCCGGATATCGTAGTGTAAATATCGGCAATACTGGTATTTAAGTAATTAACAAACTTTTTACGCTCTTGAATAATATAGCTTCCGACCGCTACCAACTGTTCGTTCCACGAATCCAATCCTTCTGCTGTGGCCCGGCCGGCTTTAATATCTTGCAACAAGCGATTTTTCTGGAACAGGATCTTTTTATACTGACCCAAGCTTTCCAGGTAGCGCGGCTCTTTTTGGGCCAGAACCATGTTTAAATATTTACGCCGATGCTCCGGGGTCTTACTGAACATATCCACGTCAGTTGGGGTCAAAAATGACCACACTGACAAACCCTTGGGCCTCACGGCGTTTTTTCTTGACGCCGTCGATTAAAAAATTAGCGTAAATTTTATCGCGCTTCTCTAAAAATATTTGCAGGGTATTTTCCTGACCCAACCGCTCAACCACCACCGCAATCTCCGCCGTTTGGGCGCCTTTCAAAAAAATAAATTCATTATCGTCGCGGAAAGATTTAAACAACGACGCAAAATAAATCGATTCCAGCAAGTTTGTTTTACCAACCGCGTTAGGGCCGGTTAAAACAACCACCTCGTTATTAATATCAATGCTCAAATCCGGGTAATTCCTAAAGTTTTTTACATGGATGTTTTTTATGTTCATGGGGTTTTGTGGTTACCTTATAGTCTTAATTAAGTTTTTATTGGCATTACCAAATATAAATATTCTTCTTGTTTCTCGGGGAGAATGAGCGTTGGTGAATTATCATCCACAATTTTAAGAGTGACTTGTTCGCCGTCAATTACCGCCAGGCAATCTAGCATATAATGGTAGTTCAGTAACAAAGAGCCCGATTCCCCCCCAACGCTGCTAGGTAGTTGGACCACGCTCTTACCTAACTCTGCGGATTCAGAGGTAACCACCAACTGTTGATCATCTTCGCTATAATCCAGCTTAATACTGCTGGTACTTTGGCTAAAAATACCACCCGCCCGGAGAGCATTCATCAACGGAGCTTTAGGAGTTTGAATAATGGTTAAAAACTTTGCAGGGATAATATTTTTATACTCCGGATACTGTCCATCAACCAGACGGCTAATAATCTCTGTTTGGTTAAAAGTGAATGAGATTTGCGTGTCGTTAATAACCATTACCACCACACCCTTTCCATTACCAATTACCCGTGAGAGTTCGAGCATGGTTTTTTGGGGTACAATTGCTTGCTGGCCGCTATTTTTAACATTTTCTATGACCATCTTTTTTTCTGCTAAACGGTATCGGTCGGTAGCTACTAATTTGAGGTTACCACCCTCTATTGCCACTAAAATCCCGGAAATCTCCGGCTGGGTCTGGTTAGTGGAAGCCGCAAAAACTACTTCATTAATTGCTTTTTAAACCCTAAAGCATCCAAGGGTTAATGTTTCTTTTCGTTCTACCTCAGGAATAAGAGGGAATTCTTCGGCAGGTAGAGTTTTTATGTTGTGTGGTAATTTTCCGTTTCTAATACTAATTCATTGTTATAAGTTTGTAAAGTTATGTTTTTATTAGGTAAATTATTAATAAGGTCTAGAATAGTTTTAGAATAAACAGTTACCGCCCCTTCTTCTTCCAACCTTACAGCGAATTTGGTGGTGATCGCTACTTCTAAATTAGTCGAAGAGATTTTTAATAAACCATTTTCTGTTTTCATTAAAAGATTATTAAGAATTGGTAGGGTGTTACTAGGTGATATAATCCTTCCAACAGCCGCAAACCCCATTTTTAAATTTTCTTGGGTGCAAATAACTTTCATATATAAAATTTAATAAATAATAAAATTAATAATAGTAATAAGTCTTGGGGATTTGTGGATAGTAAACATTTCTAAGAAATACTAAAATGGTTATAAATAACAGTAGATAACTTTATGGGTTTTTGTGGATGAAAAGTGGAGAGGGTAAAAAATAAACATAAATATATTAAATTTACACACACCCTGCACCAACTTATACCACATTAAGTGAACAGCTTATCCCGGATCAAATCTATTTCTTGTTTGAAAGATCTTTTTCTGTAGTTAACCGTTCAATTTTTTCCACCGCATGCATGACTAGTGGTGTGATCCCGGCCGCCAAAAAAATCACCAATGGATGGAAATGAATTATCCAATTCCTTACGAATTAATAAACATTGCAATTTGCCTGGGTTTAACAAATTCTTTCTTACGTGATTGCTTAATCAGGTCTTCCAAAGTGATGTTATAAAATTCAGCTACTGATTCAGCGATTTTTTTAATCGAGGTTACGCGTTTTTTGGCTCCCACTATGCTGGCCAAGATGGTTTTGGCCTGATCAATCACTAAACCGCGATTTTGCATTTGTTGATAGACCGCCAGGCGGTTAAGCGCACCCTCTAACTCACGAACATTGTTTTGGATATTTTCAGCAATGTAAAACAGTATTTCCTCGGAAAGGGCCACTCCTCTTTTTTCCATTTTTGTGCGCAAAATAGCCATTCTGGTTTCTAAATCCGGTGCTTGAATATCCGCAATCATTCCCCATTCAAACCTGGAAACTAAGCGTTGCTCAATCGCGGGAATTTCTTTGGGGGGACGGTCGGAAGTGACCACAATCTGTTTGCCTTTATCACGCAATTCATTAAAAGTATGGAAAAATTCCTCTTGGGTACCTTCTTTTCCTGCTAAAAATTGAATATCGTCGATTAAAAGGGCGTCTATATCACGATAGGTCTTTTTAAACTCATCCATTCTTTTTTGACCAATGGCGTTAATGTAGTCATTGGTAAATTTTTCACTGGTTGCGTATAAGACATGTCCTTTACCATTTTGCATCAATTTATGGCCAACCGCTTGCATGAGGTGGGTTTTGCCTAATCCTACGCCGCCGTATATGAATAAGGGGTTGTATTGGGTGCCGGGATTTTTTGCGACTGCCACGGCTGCCGCGTGCGCTAATTCGTTATTTTTCCCAATAATTAAAGTCTCAAAAGTATATTTTTGATTGAGCCCGGTAGCCGTCGGGAAAGCGGTTTCTCGGCGGCGTGCGTGGTGGCGCCTTCTTGTTTAGCAATCGGGCGGCCTGAGGCCGCTACCGGGCTGGCCGATGCGGGAGCGCTGCCGAGTTGATATTTAATTTCTTTAATTTCCGGGGCTATGGTTTTTAAGGCTTTCAACATCTCGTGGTGGTATTTGCTGGCGATCCAATCGCGGTTAAAGGTGCTGGGCACATTCACAATAATATAATCACTTCCTCGTTCCATCACAGAGGTGTTTTTAAACCAAGTGTTAAAATTTCCGCGACTCAAGGAAACCTCTAAATTTCCTAAAATTGCCTGCCAAAGCTGTTGATTGTTCATATTTGTTTTAGTCCTGAAAATGGCCAATAAAGATTAGAAAATCCTTCCTGTAGTTCATTCTAACAGGGAGTTATCAACATGTAAACCACTCAAAATTCATCAAATTTAAGCCATTAATTTATATATTGTTAATATCAGGTGGATAAATTGTGTGTCGAGGTGGACAACGCTCAAACTACGCGGATTTAATTGACCGAATGCTAAACTTTCAGTATAATTACCGAAGAATAATTAATAGTTTTCGAATATTCAAATCCTTTGATTTGTTTATTCCTAGCAGACGAACTGTTCGCTTTTATGAAACGCACCTATCAACCAAAAGCCAAAAAAAGAAGTCGCGTTCATGGTTTCCGTAGTAGAATGAGAACTAAAACCGGCAGAAATGTAATTTCCCGTCGCAGACAGAAGGGTAGAAAAAAATTGACCGTTTAAGTCCAGCTATCAAGCTATTTATGCTGTCTAAAACTCACCGCCTTACCAAAAATAGTGATATTCAAAGGGCTTTTCGGACAGGGCGGAGTTTTTTTAACCCCTTTTTTTCGCTTAAATACCTCAAAGGTAAGCCGTCTTCTCGTTTTACAGTTGTAGTTTCCGTAAAAGTTTCGAAACGGGCAGTTGTGAGAAACAGGATTAAAAGGCTGGTCCGAGAATTTATCCGCCTAAATATGGATAGTTTTCCCACCGGTGATTATGTTGTAACCGCCAAGCCGGCACTAGCTTCTAAGATTGAGGAAATTCCTCTTATTTTAAAGCAATTATTTACTCGCGGAAAGTTGCTTGTATGAACTTTATTTACTCTCTTCCTAAAAATACTGCTATCGGGCTAATTACTGTCTATCAAAAGACTTTATCGCCGGACCATGGTTGGTTTAAGTTTCGCCATCCCTACGGTTTTTGCCGCCACTTCCCGTCTTGCAGCGAATATACAAAACAAGCAATCGGTAGGTTTGGCTTAATTAAGGGAATATTTTTAAGTTCAAAAAGGATTATGATTTGCAATCCTTTTATTGAGAGCAGGTTTGATCCAGTTCCAAAAAATTAAAAACGCTTTCCATGTCTTTTATAATTTTGTTATATCAAGATATTATTTACCGGCCTTTGTTAAATTTGCTGGTGATTTTTTATAAATATATCCCCGGCCATGATATCGGGGTAGTTATAATTTTGTTGACTCTTTTTATTCGCTTGGCTCTCGCTCCAACATTTCACAAATCCCTCAAGAGCCAAAAGACGATGAACGAACTCCAGCCGAAATTGAACGCAGTTCGCGAGCAGCATAAAGATAATAAAGAAGCCCAGGCCAAAGCCATGATGGACCTGTATAAAGAGCACAAGATCAATCCCTTGTCTTCTTGCCTGCCTGTCCTCATCCAGCTCCCAATCTTAATTGGTTTGTACCAGGTATTCCGAGTGGCTTTGGGAAGCCGAAATATTTCGGGCTTGTATCATTTTGTGCCTAATCCTGGAATAATCAGCCCCCTCTTTTTACACTTTGTGGATTTATCTAAAACGGTATTGTATGACCATACGGTGTATGTACCGGCTTTAATTTTTGCTCTTTTGGCTGGTGGCGCACAATACTGGCAATCTAAAATGATGATGCCCAAAGCCGGGCCGGGTCAAGATCCTACAATGAGAATAATGGCTATCCAAACTACCTACATGCTGCCGGTAGTTAGCGTGCTGATTGCTCTAAAATTGCCAGCTGGCTTGCCCTTGTATTGGATAGTAACTACACTCTTTGCGGTCGGCCAGCAATATTATATAATGAGGCAACAACCTGCTGGTAAGTAGTGGGTGTTGGCAGTAAGTAGGCTGGGGATAAATTATTCTAAATAAGTTCTAAATAATATTTCAATCCAAAGTAATCAAATTCTAAAGCCTTTTGAACTTATAATTTTAAAATTTATAATTTGTTTAGAATTTAGAGCTTAGAAATTAGAACCTTCTTAAAGTACTTAAAATTATTAGGTGAATTAGAATAATTTTGTTTCTACTACCCACCCCCTATGACAGACTACGATAAAATTGAAGTTGTAAAGACTATTATCCAGGAATTGCTCCAACAAATCGGCATGCGGGGCCAGGTTGAATTTGAAGAAAGTATAACCAAAGGTTTAATATTCAACATCAGTACACCCGACTCTTATTTACTTATTGGAAAACAAGGAGCAACGCTCCACTCTTTGCAAATTTTAATCCAAGCCATAGCAGCTCGTCGTTTGCATTCTGAGGCCCCTTTTTGGTTTACGGTCGACGTTGATGATTATAAGCGCAAGCGGGAGTGGTATTTAAAGGAAACCGCCAAAGGAGCGGTAGAACAACTCAAGCGCACGGGTCGGGCCGTAGCCTTAGAGCCCATGCCTAACTACGAACGCCGCTACATTCACGCTTACCTGCAGGAATATCATCCTGAGGTCGAAAGCCTGAGCCAGGGCGAAGAGCCATACCGGAAGATTATTATCCGTTTAAAAAAATAGATTAAAAAAACCTCGCATCAGTATTGATGCGAGGTTTTTAAATTTTACAAAGTCAGAGAGAGAATGAGCCAAAACACCAGGGCTAAATCATTTTTAAAATAAGGATTATCGAATTGGCCGTGGGCAAGGAGGGCAATCAGAAACAGGGCGATAGAAAATTGTAGAAAGGGTCGGTAATGGGTGGTTGAGTCAAAAGTTTTGACCTTCAGGCCCCGATAGAGGTAAACGCTGACTAGGCCGACAAAGGCAACTAATCCTAAAATACCGGTATCAACCCAAAAATCTAAAAATATATTATGGGGGAAGTTATGGGTGTCCAAATTGGGGTCAGTGTTCAGTTTGAGCCAATTATTACCGAAGCCATCTAGGCCCAAGCCGGTAACAGGCGACTCTTTAATGCCTTTCCATCCGGTATTCCACAAGGAAAAGCGGGAAACAGCAGATTTTTCTCCCAAGAACGGCAAAATCAGGCGGTAACGAAAATTAGGAACCGCAAAAACTATAATAAAAATTATAATCACAACCCCATAAATTAACCGTCTGATTTTTTGGTCGGCGGCAATGAGTACATACACCGTTACGGCGGCAGCTAATCCAAACCATCCGGCTCGTGAGAGAGAAAAAAATAGTCCGGCCGCGCCAAAGAGCCATAACAAAATCCAACCCGCGTGCTGTTTCCAAGAAATTTTTATCCGTTCAAATAAATCAGGCAGCAGTAAGGCTAGTAAAGGAGTTATAAATAGAGAATAAAAATCCGGATGAATAAACAAACTCAGCGCTCGTTTAGGTTCTTGACTGTTACCCCACCAGGCCATTGGCAGGCCGAGCAAGGTCCAGTATTGAATAATTGCGTAGATACCGGCCAGTCCCAAAAATATATAACATGCCGCAAAGAGCTTTTTTTAGCTCGGTCATTCTTACGGAAAATGAAGCCGGCAATAAAAATAAGGAAATCGGCTGAAGGTATAAAACAATAAATTGCCCTATTTTTTGTTGAGTAACGCCCTTGGCAAAAACAGAAATGCATCCGGCTAGAAAAAAAAGCCCTGTCCAAAAAAGTATTATGCGATCCAGGCTTTTAAGTACCGAATAAATTCAGTAATTCGGTTTTTTGCAAGCAGCGTAACCGCAAATGCTACCCAAAACAGTACTATGAGAGTCATGAGAACGTCGGTTGGAAAGCGCAGGATTTGAAATTTTAAAACATACGCCGGTGCCAGCAAAAAAATCAAAATAAGAAAATAGACCATAGTTATGGGACGTTTATGGTTACTTTTGGAGAACTAATATTGCTATTGGTTTGGGCAAAAATTTGATAGGTGCCTACGCCGGGAGAAACGTTCCAGGTATAGGTATATTGGAACAGAGTACCAAAATGAGTAACGTTAGTAGCCGGCCCCAATAACTGCGGCGCCAGGTTATCTTTTTGGTAATAAAAATTAACCTGGTCGTATTGGTTAGGGCTGGCAGCGGTAATAGTCAAGGGATACTGAATTAAACTGCCGTCTGGAGGGTCAGAAATCGTTAATGGCGGGCCGTTGGGCGAATAGTTGATGGTTATACTGGTGTCTCCGGTTTGTCCCTGGTTATCGACTACTTTGGCCGCAATAATATGCTGTCCCGCATCCAGATTCTTACTGACCTGAAAGACAAACGGCTGGTTAGTTTGGCTTTCTAAAAATTGGCCATCAATGTACAAATCTGCCCTGACAATTGGATTTTGTGAACTGGCCGTTACCGTGATCGGGAAAGGCAGGCTGCTGATCGTGTCGTTATTTTGAGGGCTAACAATACTGACCGTAACGTTTTGGCTGCTAGATTGGGAAGCCGGACTGCTGCTGGCATTGGTCACGCTGCTGGGGCAGGCATCTGGTTGAGTGAGCGCCCAGGTTTGCACAGGGTCTTCCAGTTGGGGTTATTAGGCATCTCGCTGTGATATACCGCGCAAACTCGGTAAATAATTTGGCTGGGAGGGGTGAGCGCAGTGGCCGGCAGCCCGGTAGTAGAATCTATGGGTAAATTAATATGGACATTATCGTAGGTTGTTGGCACGGAATAGCTGGCAAAGGTATCAACGTGGGTAGACGGAGAATATTGGGTTGGCAGTAAGCCCGAGGCATCATCAACCGTAACCTGCTGAATGCCGGGCGGCACGGGAAAAGTTTCCGGAGTACTGGTGCCTAAAGCCGCTTTCATAAAGGCGTTCCATATCGGAGCCGCCACTACTACACCGTCGGAACCTTGTTTTAGATCACTGCCTGGTGTTCCGGGTCCGGGGTTATTTCCGGCCCAGACTCCGGCGACTAACGACGGGGTAAAACCGATTGTCCAGCCGTCATGCCAGTTTTGAGTTGTTCCGGTTTTAGCGGCTACAAGGCGGCCGGGCAGAGTCAGTGGTGAGTTGGCGCCAAACACAAAAGTCCGGGCATTGTTATCGGTCAAAATACTAATTAATTCATAATTAGCTTGTGGGTCTAGCACCTGCTGCGGTTGAGGTTGGTATTGTTCTAAAATATTGCCATTGCTGTCTACAATTTTGAGGATGGCGGTTTCCGGGTTGCGCACGCCGCCGTTAGCGAACACCGAATAAGCGGCTACATGGTCAAGCAGAGTCACTTCGCAGCCTCCTAAGACCAGCGAGAGGCCGCAATCCGAAAGCGGACTGGTGATGCCTAAATTATGAGCTGTTTGAACAGCATTATCTACCCCTATTAAGTCTAAGGTTTTAACCGCAGGTACGTTTAAACTGCCGGCCAACGCTTTTCGCATGTTCACCAGGCCATAACTTTCGCCGCTGTAATTATGGGGAATATAATCTTTGCCGTTATACGTTCCAAAATCGGTTACAACGTCGTAAAGCGGCGTGGCCGGAGTGTAATCAAACGGTTTACTGAAAGCAGTTACATACACGTAAGGTTTAAAACTACTACCCGGCTGCCGCGGCGAGATGGCTACGTTGACATCCGGTTCAAACAGACAATTTTTACCGGGAGTACAGCCGGCCGGAGTTGAGGTACCAACATAATTAGCACTGCCGACCATAGCTAAAACCTGTCCGGTTTTAGGATCCATGGCTACCAACGCAGCATTGTTGGCATTGTATTTTTTGGCTTCTGTCGCTACCCCGTCCGCTACAGCCTTTTCGGCTAATTGTTGAAGGTGCGGATCAAGCGTAGTATAGACCTGTAAGCCGCCATTTTCCAAAGTTTGTTCGCCGTATTTTTGGGCCAGATAGTTTTGGATCCACATCACAAAGTGAGGGGCAACAATATTATTAGTCACGTCTACAAAGGCCACTTTTTCGTTTTGAGCTTGCTGCAGTTGCGCGTCGGTAATGTAGCCCTGGTCTTTCATTTGCTGCAGCACAATAATTTTGCGCGCATCCAGCTGGGCCCGATTGGGTCCGCTGGGATTGTAATAGGTCGGAGCTTGGGGGATGCTCGCCAAATAAGCGCTTTGGGCTAAGTCAAGGTTGGTGGCATGAATGCCAAAGTAGGTTTCGGCCGCGGCTTCCACTCCGTAAGCGTTGCGTCCGTATGGGATTTCGTTTAAGTAAAATTGTAAAATTTGGGCTTTAGAAAACCGGGCGTCTATAGCTATGGCTAAAATAGCTTCGCGGATTTTCCGGTCCCAAGATTTATTGTCGGTCAAAAGGGCATTTTTGACGAATTGCTGAGTAATCGTACTGGCTCCCTGGCTTTTGTGCAGACTGAGCAAGTCGGTAATTGCGGCGCGGATAATGCCGGTCGGTGAAATTCCACCCTCGTGATAAAAGTTTTTATCTTCAATGGCAATTGTAGCCTCCTGCATGGTCGGAGGAATTTGGTCTAGGGTCACTAGATACGTTTGACTTCGCCATGGATTTCGTAAAGCAATGTGCCGTCCCGCGCGTAGATTTTTGTGCTTTGAGGAACTTGCCGATTCAAGAGCTGATTGGGATCAGGCAGGTTTTTTGAGTAGTAAAGGAAAAGCAAAGCTAATAAAAAAATTCCACAGGCAACAATCCGGAAAAACCAAGTAAAGACTTTTTTAAAAGTTAGGCCGTGCCAGCCTTTTAAGCGATATTTTTTACGCGTGTTTTTATTGGTCTGATTTTGCGGCCGGTAGGTGTAAATTTGCATAAACGTATTATAACGGTTTTGGCCAGTGATTGACAAACAGGCATTTGTGATAGGATATATTCCCTGATATAATACTGAACGCCGTTGATTCGTGCTCGGGTGGCGGAATTGGCATACGCGCCAGCCTTAGGAGCTGGTTCCTGCAAAGGATTGTGGGTTCAAGTCCCACCCCGAGCACCACGGGTCAATCATTACTCACTCCATTCCGTTCGTAATGTTGCCCCTTTCCCCAATTTTCCCTGCGGGAAAATTTTGGATTCCGGATCTTAATTTTAAAACACCGCTATAGGCGGTGTTTTTTTGAAACTGAATGAGGAACTATTTAATGCTGGTAGTCAGGCTTCCGCTGATGACACTTACGATAGTATAAGATAGCAGTACCACAATTAAACCTATAACGGCATTAATTAGGGTTCCTTTGCCTTTTTCTGCCGTTTCTGAGTTTCCAGCCGAGGTTATGTATTGGAAACCGCCGACAATGATAAATAAAATTGCAATAACCCCGGAAATTGTCAGTAACCACTTAATAACGACCAGAGCCAAACCAGTAAAGGAACTTTGGTTGGAAATCGAATCACTGGGGCTGCCCACCGGGTTGGATGGCAGACAAATGCCATTGGAATTGGTTAAGCCGGTGGGGCAGGGAATTGTGGTTTGGGCCTGGGCCTGTCCGAAAAAAACCAAACCGCCACTCAGAAGAATAGCGGCAAAAAAGTATGCAAGCTGTGAGCGTTTATTCCACATAAACTTTTTAAGTAACTGTGTTGACAATGGCATTGATAATTACGTAGGAAAGGACAATAACGACTATA
>CAWBGV010000031.1:0-144954 GCA_963788395.1 Candidatus Doudnaibacteriota bacterium
GGACGCGGATAACGCCACGCCCGTTTCCGAAATTGAAAAATTTTTGCCGCTGTTTCAACAGGGGTACGATGTAATGATCGGTTCCCGCTACACCAACCCGGATTCGGTTAAACATCACCAGCCGTTCTATAGAATCGCGCTGAGCCGATTGAGCAACATCCTCATTCAAGTCTTAGCGGTACCGGGAATTAAAGATACTCAATTGGGATTTAAAGCCTTTAGCCGACGGGCGGCCCGGGACATTTTCCCGCTGGTTCGATCCTCGCTGGGGGTTTGATATGGAAGTCTTGACTATTGCCGTAGCCCATAATTTTAAGATAAAAGAAGTCGGAGTTTTGTGGACCGAATACGGCGGCGGCCACGTCCCGCTGAAAGCGTATTTGGAATCTCTGAGTGACCTGGTAAAAATAAAACTAAACAGCCTGAGCGGCAAGTATAGCCCCTCCGCCGCCGTCCCGCCATTGGCAGTGACCCCGCGTGATTATGACCTGGCCGGGTTGGCAGGATTTCTGACCGGTATTTGTTTAATTCCAACCGCTTTAAATATTGGCATTCACAATCTTGTGGTCCTTGTTCTTTTGCCATTCGTCGGCCGCCGGAATTGTGTTTGGAGTCTGGCTGGGAAAATTCTTATCCCGCTGGATGGCGCTGATGCTGCAATTGGCTAAATTCGCGGCCGTGGGGATTTTGAACACGGCCATTAATTTTGGCGTTTTGAACCTGGCCAGCCTGCTGACTGGGATCACTGCCGGTTTAGCGATTGGAGGCTTGAATATTCCCGCCACGATTGTGGCCGCCGCCAACAGCTACGCCTGGAACAAACTGTGGGTGTTTAAAAAAGAGGAACCGAAAAAATCTTGGCGCGACATTATACCGTTCGCCGTGGTTACCACGGTTGGTGCGCTCATTACCAGTTGGGTAGTGTTCCTTTTACCACGTACGTCCACGCGGCTTCGGAAGTCAGCGGCGGAGCGTGGCTGAATATGGGGAAAGTTTTGGCTACGCTCTTGGGCGCGGCGGTGGATTTTATCGGCTATAAGTTTTTAGTTTCAAAGCAGAAAAGCAAAGACCATCACCGGCCGCAGCGGGAAATTATTCGGCACTGTTTTCTGGACCGCGGTTGGCAGGCGCCAGTCGCGGTTTTATCTGGGCCTGCCTATGTTCAGTTGCCAACGGGTGTGTTAAAATGTAACGGTATGGATAATAAAAAGAAATTATATTGCAGTCTTGATATCGAAACCTGGGCTTCGACCCGCTGAAAAACGAAATGCTGGAAGTGGGGTTTGTTTTTTTGAGCTGGATCAAACCGGTGTCCGGATTACCGAGGAGTGGAGCCGTGTCTTTAAACCGGATGGCGAAGTCCCGCCCAATATTTTTGGCCTGACCGGAATTACTCCGGATGAACTGGCGGCCGGCCATCCTTTTGACGAATCGCGCGAGGAGCTTCAGCAAAAATTGGGCGACGCGGTTATTGTCGGCCATAACGTAATTTTTGATATCAGGTTTTTGCAGGCCAAGGGAATTATTTTTTCCGGGGAAATTATTGATACGCTGGATTTGGTCCAGTTTATTTTACCGACCCACCACAGCTATAATTTAGAAAATTTAATGCACTTGTTCCGGGTTGACCATAAAGATGCTCACCGGGCTTTGGCTGACAGTAAAGCCGCGCTGGTCGTTCTGGAAAAATTGCTTCGCCTCTACAATAGCTACCCGGGCGCGCTGCGCGATCAAATCGTAAAGTTGTGCCAAGCTCAGCACTGGAGGTGTGCGGATTTTTTGACTGTCCCGTTAACCGCAGAAGTCTTGCCGACGGCTTTTGGGCAGCATTCGGTCGCCGAAACAGAACCATGGAACGTTCAAGACCGGACTGTCTATAATTTTCCATTTGGGCAGGATGTCTGCGAGGCGCTGGCGGATCGCCTGTCACAGACCAAGCAAAAAATCCTGATGGTTTTTCCCAAAACCGCCCAGGTTATTAGACTCTGGGAACAGCAGCGTGTTCAGGCGGTGTTTTCGTCCGAATACATGTTCGATGAAGAAAAATTTCAACGCCTGCTCAATAAGGAAAATTTAACTCTCGATGAAACTAAATTTATCCTCAAGGTGCTGGTTTGGAAAAATACCAATTGGCAAGCTCAATGCCTCCTCGACCTGAACCTCTCTTTTTTTGGGGGACAGTTTAAAACTCTGGTAGCCGGAAAGTCTGCCAAGGAAAATAAGGCCGCCCGGGTTGTTTGTTGCGATTTTGATACCTTTGATCAATTAGTCAGCGAGGGACTGTATCAGAAGCGTTTGCCGTGCTGGTCGGCCTGAGCGAGTTTGAACAGCATGTCAGTAACCAAATGGGCGCGAAAGTCAGCTGGGGGTACATTAGTTATATATTGAAGTCTTACTATAACCCGGAATTTAATTCCGGTAGTCAGGAATTAAAAGTAATTGTGGAGCAAGCCTTGGCAGCTACCGACCTATTTTTTGGTTTGGTGAATGCCTTGCTTAAAACTGCGGACGGGTTTCACTATTATGCTGTGGGCCAAGAACAATTATACAGCCCGGCCTATCAAAAAGTTAAAGCTGCGGCAGAGAACTATGCCAGGACTTTGGGAGTTATTAATCAGACTTTGCAATCCAAGGAACTAGAACGGTCGTTAAGTCACCTGCAAGCTTTTTTTCAAGACAATCAGGACTACGTAAAGTGGATGGAGTTGGCTCCTAACCGGACCGTACTCTTAAGCAGCCCTTTGGATATTCGAGAGTTAGTTGGAAAGACTTTGCAAAAATTCAGCGGGGCGGCTTTTGTGGACTGCTTAGGTGGAAGCAAACTACCGCTTTATTTTAAAGAACGTCTGGGATTGGAAGCTTTTCAGGACGTTGTGGTCAGTGCTCAGTCGAAGGGCGGACAGGGGCAATTGTTTGGTAATTCGCTTGCCGGAACTCAGCGTCTAGAATTTCATTGTCTACCAGAGACTTTGACTCCGGAAAAATTGAATGAGCTTCTAACCACTATAGATTTGCCGGCTGCTGTTTTGTTTGGCAGCAGTTTGCAAGTTAAAGATTTTCATGAGCAATACTATCACCAGCTGCAAAAGCGGGCTTTTTTGCTGGTGCAAAGCAGCTCCGGTGGAACGAATAAGCTGTTTCATAATTTTACCATTCATAATAATAGCCTTCTGATAGCTACCGATAAGTTTTTATTAAAGCACATTCAGACTGGTAATGGTTTAGAGCCGGTTGAGCGCCTGGCTGTGAAAAGCTTGATTTTATGCCATTTGCCATTTGAGCAATTTACTCATCCGTACCAGCAAGCCTTGGCCGCTCGTTATGCCAATGCTTTTGAGGAATTTAGTTTGCCGAAAGCGCTCTATAATTTACACTGCTTATTAAAGTTTTTCTTTACTGATTCTTTAGAACATCTTTATATTTGCGACAGCAAACTAGCTAAAGGCTATTCGAGGCTCTTTGTAGATTATATTAAAGATTTACCAGGGGTCGAGATCCCAGTGCTGCAAAAAAGTTAAAATTGTTTAAAAACACAACTTATCCACAAGTTATTCAAAAATATGAATGTGCGGTTTTTTGAGCTTTGGACGACTTTGTTTTCAGGAATAACCTTGTAAACATTGGTAAATAATTTTTTTAGGCTCGCTAGAATTGACAAAGCTAAATAATGCTGATAAAATAAATATACAAGGTTGAAGTGGATAACAAGAAACAGAAATCAACGTTCTTTGACAACCCAATACCAAGCGTCAAATCAAACTCGCTGAAGGAAAAGTGGTCTAAAATAGTTTGAGACTATTTTTCCTTTAAACTTTTCGTCATAGCTTGCCAATCCAAGCTGTATGAAAAACAAAAACAAAAAATGTAGATTGTTTGTTC
Organism: Candidatus Doudnaibacteriota bacterium; assembly: GCA_963788395.1. Classification (GTDB taxonomy): domain Bacteria; phylum Patescibacteriota; class Doudnabacteria; order UBA920; family UBA920; genus CAIVSE01. The sequence continues at coordinate 3,880 of CAWBGV010000031.1, forward strand.
CCCAACAAGCAATAAAAACAAAAAGTTTTTTAAAACAAAAAAACAAAAAACAAAAAAATGTTTGAGGTAGCCTCGTGCTACCGTAAGAGAAGTTTAAAGTGTAGTTTGACATCAGATTGGGATTCAGACGCTTCTCTCCGGTGTTAACTGGAGAAGGCTTGAATTGCCAGAGTGTTAGCACCTGCAATTGGTTTAGGATCCAAACAGATTTGGATCCTGCAACAATTGCGGGGACTAGCCGAGCTATTCAGGCTAGCGTCCTCTGCAGGCAACTTAAATTATTTATGTGTGCCCCTTAGCAGGGGGCGCTTTTGTTTTTTATATGAAGTTTTTTGACTGCTTCATATGGCCTTTTGCAAAGAGCTGGCAGAGAAGCTATACTATAGGCAGAGGGAGTAAGATGAACATAAAAAATGAAGCATGAAGCATAAAATATACATCTTGATTCCCAAACATGCTTCATGTTACATTCCCATTCCCAATTTCTTATCAACTTAATTCAAATCGACTATGCATACTCAAAAATTTATTGAAGAGATGAAACAAATTTTGCTTCGGCGAAAGCAGGAACTGGAAACAGAGCTGGACGGCCTGCACTCCCATACGGAAATCGGTGACGAAATGGACGAGAACGCGACTGAGGTCTACGTTGATGAAGCCAATCAAGACATGATCGCCAGAATTAAATTGGACCTGGAAAAAATCGAGACTGCTTTGACGCACATTGAATTGGGTACCTACGGTCTTGATGCTGAAGGCAACGAAATTTCGGAAGAGCGCTTACGCGTTTTGCCGTGGGCCGACACGAACGCCTGAAGTCTTATTAAATCTTCTCATATGGAAACAGATTTAAGTCAATCGTCAAAAATACCGGAACCCTCTCACCCTCAGCAGGGTTCTTTTCTTATGTACAGCATTCTGTTTTTGGTTTTGATCGGGCTCGATCAAATTTCTAAGTATTTTTTCTTTAATAAAAATTTAGGATTTTTTTTAAATAACTTCAGGCCCATTGTGCAATACTACCCGTACCGCAATTACCAGTTTGCTTTTAGCTGGCCGCTGCCGGTGTGGAGCATCTATCTGGTGTATGCGGTGGTCTTAGTATTAATTGTGCGGTACTTGGCAGAGCACTATCGTCAGCTGGGGAAAATAAGTGTAACGGCCTGGACGTTTATTTTAGCCGGTGCAGTTTCAAATATTAGTGAACGGCTGCTGCTGGGGTACGTGCGGGATTTTATCTACATATTGACCGGTATATTTAATCTTGCTGACCTGTCTATTTTATTGGGAATAGCGATATTGCTTTGCCTCCAAATCCGCCGGAGGTAGTATGATTGCCAAAGTTTTGTCCGCGGCTGTGCTGGGCCTGGACGCCGAAGTGATTGAGGTTGAGGCCGCTGTCACGAACGGCCTGCCCAACACGATTATTGTGGGTCTGCCCGACACCGCGGTGCAGGAAAGTCGGGAGCGGGTAAAAACCGCGATTAAAAATTCCAGCAGCTCTTACCCCAGAACCCGGGTTAGTGTTAATTTGGCACCAGCCGACGTACCTAAGCTGGGGACTCATTTTGATCTACCAATTGCCCTGGCTATTTTACTGGCCGCGGAACAGGTGGCGTTTGAAACGGCCGATAGATTGTTTTTAGGGGAATTATCTTTAAACGGAACGCTTCGGAGCGTTCCGGGAGCTTTGGCGGTGGCTATAAAAGCCAAAGCTCTGGGTATAAAAGAGCTTTACTTGCCCATCGGGAATGCTCGCGAAGCTTCTTTGATTGAAGGATTGGCGGTATTTGGAGTCAGCGATATTACGGCCCTGCTCAAGCACCTGACCGGAATTGAGTTCTTAACTATGGAGCCGGGCTGGGATTCGCGGGCGATTTTAAAAAATTCGCTCCCGCTTTTGGATATGAAAGATATCGCCGGTCAGGAATCGGCTAAGCGCGCGCTGGAAATTGCGGCCAGCGCTTCGCATAATATTCTTTTGGTTGGTCCGCCGGGGAGCGGTAAAACGCTTTTGGCTAGGGCCATGGCGGGTATTTTGCCGGATTTGTCATTGGAAGAGGCCTTAGAGCTGACAAAAATTTACAGCATCGCCGGAAAGCTGCAAGGGAACTTTGTGACCAGCCGCCCGGTCCGGAGTCCCCACCATACGGCTTCCAATGTTGCTTTGGTCGGCGGCGGCGCGGTCCCGCGCCCGGGTGAAATCACCTTATCCCATCGCGGCATTTTATTCCTTGACGAATTGCCGGAATTTCCGCGCCACGTTTTGGAAAGCTTGCGCCAGCCTTTGGAAGACGGGATAGTTACGGTCGCGCGCGCCAGCGGCACTTTTGAGTTTCCCGCGAAATTTACGTTGGTGGCCGCGCAAAATCCTTGCCCGTGCGGATTTGTCGGCGATCCGGTCCGCCATTGCTCCTGCACCCAGGGGCAAATTGGCAAATACCAAAAAAAAGTTTCCGGTCCGCTGCTGGATCGTATTGATCTCCACGTAGAGGTGCCGCGCCTGCCGTACGAAAAAATGCAGCAGCCCGGGACCAGCCCGAGTTCGGCGGAAATAAAAATCAAAGTCGAGCGGGCACGCCAGATCCAATCCCGGCGGTTTGGCAGCGCTAAAACCAATAGCGAAATGAACATTCTTGATCTGAAAAAATATTGCCGTCTGGGCCCTGCAGAGGAAGAATTAATGCGCCTGTCTATGAAGCGTTATAATTTCTCCGGCCGGTCCTTCCACCGCATCCTAAAAGTCGCCCGCACCATCGCCGACCTGGCCGGCCGAGAAAATATCGGTCATGACGATTTAGCCGAAGCCATTCAGTACCGGCCGAAGGTAGAAGAGTAAAAGAGATTTAGGTTAGGAGTAGGCCGGTCTATTCGTCAAAATAAAGGATTTAGCTAATTAATTGCCTACCATGCAGAACATGGTATAATAAAATATATGAAGAAAATCCGAAAAGCCATCATTCCGGCGGCGGGGTATGGGACGCGGTTTTTGCCCGCTACCAAGGCTCAACCCAAAGAAATGCTGCCCGTAGTCGATAAGCCGATTATTCAATATGTCGTGGAAGACGCCGTGAGCGCCGGTATCGAAGATATTATTATCGTAACCGGCTGGACCAAACGGAGCATAGAGGATCATTTTGATTATCCGTTTGAACTGGAGCGGCGACTGGAGCAGGCCGGCAAGGAAAAAGAGCTGGAAGAAATCCGCCGGATTGCTAACCTGGCTAATTTTTATTACGTCCGTCAAAAAGGACCTTTGGGCAACGCTACCCCCATTTGGAACGCACGCGAAATTATTGGCGATGAGCCGTTTTTAGTGTTATGGGGAGATGAATTTATGGACGCCCAGCCCAGCCGGTCACAACAATTAATTAAAGCCTTCGAAAGTTTAAACAGCAGCGCCGTAATTGCCAGTATCACCAAAAAGACTCCGGAAGACTATAAACGTTACGGATATGCTGCCGGCAAGGAAATGTCTCCGGGAGTTTTGGAAATTCAGGAAATTATTGAAAAACCGGGAGTGGAACGAATCAAATCCGACTACGCTCTGATTGGCGGTTCGGTTTACGAACCGGAAATGTTTAATGCTATCGAAGAAGCCATGCATCGTTTAGAGGCCGAAAATACCCCCCGCGAACTGGTATATATAGACGCAGTCAATATTTTATTGGAGCGGGGCAAGGCCTGCCACGCGGTTAAAATAAAAAATGGTAACTTTTTTGACTGCGGCAACAAGCTGGAGTACCTAAAAACCGTGGTGGAATTCGGCTTAAAGCACGAAGATTTACACGAAGAATTTGCAGAATATTTAAAATCGATAAAAATATAATAGCGAATAGTGAATAGGTAATAGTGTTTCCACTATTCGCTATTGCCTATTCGCTCACTGTATGAAACAAAAAATAAAATCCATCAAAGTCATTATTTTGGCGGCGCTGCTCGCGGCACTCTCTTTTGGCTGCGGAACAGCTTCCAGTCCGGGTATAACGAACCAGCAGGTAACCCTGAATTTTTGGATGCCATTTGAACCGACAGAAAATATTGAGCCGCTAATTAACGATTACGAGAAGCTGCACCCCAATGTGCATATCGTCTACACAGAAAAAGATGAGACTACTTACCCGACCGATTTAATTAATGCTCTGGCCAGCGGGAATGGTCCGGATATATTTTCCATCAATAACGCCTGGTTGCCCGCGTATAAAGACAAAATTACGCCCCTGCCCGCAACGCCTGTTGACCCCAACTTTAATTTTGCCACCTATAAAAAAGATTTTGTCAGCGTTGTTACCCAGGATTTTACTCAAAATCAACAGATTTACGGAGTACCGCTTTCGGTAGATTCTTTGGCCCTCTACTATAATAAAGATTTGCTCGGGGACCGCCGGTATTGCCACGCCCCCGCAAACTTGGCAACAACTGGCTCAGGATGTGCAATTAATTAAGCAGCAAGATAGTACCGGTTACTTTACCCGCAGCGGGATTGCCATGGGCACGAATGCCAACGTGAATCGCGCTGTGGACATTCTTTACTTATTTATGCTTCAGGACGGCGTGGTACCCTACAGCAGCGATGGTACCACCCCGACTTTCGCCCAGTCAGTCGTGCAGAGCGGTAATACGCTAAATCCGGGAGTGGACGCGTTAACTTATTATACTTCTTTTGCCAATCCTTCCAGCCCTAACTATAACTGGAATGCGCGGAGTGATTATTCTATCGATGCTTTTGCTAATGGCCGAGCGGCGTTCTTGATCAGCTACTCTTATTCTCGGGCAACCATCTTAGCCGAAGCTCCCAATTTAAATTTTGATGTTGCGCCGGTTCCTCAGCCAAATTTAAGCAATCCTAGCGTTAATTTTGCTAATTATTGGGGCGAGGTGGTCAGTAAACAGACGAAAAGCCCAAATACAGCGTGGGATTTTCTGAAATTCATTTCTTCTAAAACTGAACTGGATAAATTTTATGCTCTATCTAAAGAGCCGGCTTCACGGACCGATTTGATCGGTCTGCAGATTACTGATCCCGATATTGGAGTGTTTGCCAATGCCAATTTGACCGCCCAGGATTTTTACCGCCCCGATCAAGCACAAATGGATACAATTTTTGGCCAAATGATTGACAATGTCATCCTCAACGGCCTAAGCCCCAGCGATGCCTTAAACCAGGCTCAGCAACAAGCTGCCACCCTGACCCAGCAGTAATTCAGAAGCAGTCTCAAATATTTTTGTCATTCTTTAAATTTCCTGTTATACTTAAGCAGCAACAAGTACCAAAAATATGTTTACCCATGTCGTAATATTTCTTTGGATTTCTATGGCTCTGCTGGTGCTGGGCAGCGTCTATTTAATCGTTGAAGGCGTAAAAGTCCACAAGTTATTTGCCGATTCCATAGTGGGTAAACTGGTCAAGGCACTGGTGGTAGTATTTTTGATCAATTTGTATTCGTTGGGGATTGTCAGCCTGGCTTTTGTTACTTTTAAACCCGACGGAATTGTCGTCTTGTTGCCGATAATCTTTTTGTGGATTCTGACTTTGATTTTTGCCATAATTGCTATTCGCTCAGCAAAAATGGAAGTAAATAAACTCTTGCAGTAATTTAATTATTAATCAAGTTCATATGCCAAAATCTACTGCGCAACCGCAGGAATATGACCCTCGTTGGTTTATTTGGACAATAGTTTTTTTGGTCGTCACCGGGATTTCTTTGGTCAGTTACATTGTATTGAGCGACAATGGCACGGAAAACATCTACCCTAACCAGGGTCCTCGGATGATCATGCATCCCCCCAAAGATCTTTCCACCACCGCCAATACTACAAAAAAATAAAATAATTTTTACGCGAATCGTTTTTACCGAAAGGTAAAAACGATTTTAGCTTTGAAGCTTCTTGATTTTTTTTCTCAGGTATGCTATAATATATCTAAGTTAAAGATTTGTTTGCCGGACAAAATTTTCGGCAAACTTGAAACAAAAACACATTTTTTAAGCACAAAAGTACAATACGCGGGCTAAAATCGTCCTTTGTCTTTATTTGTGCTCAAAAAAAACAAAAATAAAATTTTCATGGAATACGTCTTAAAAGCATTTTACGTCCCTGAGGGGTACTTAAAAAAAGTCTGGGCGGGTCCTCAATGGTTGGCTGTGCACTTGCACGACCATTTTATTCCGCATGCCCGCAATAACTACCACCCCCACATTTTTAGTCAGCGGATGACCGCGTTGCTTTCGGCGTTGCTGGTAACGATTAAAATTTTTACCCTGGCCAGTATTACGCTGGGGCCAATCGCTCCCGCCTATTCATCGGCGATTAGCGTAGCAAATATTATCAGTCTAACTAACCAGTCGAGGAATCAATACAACTTACCGGCTTTAACTGAGAATCAATTGCTTGATCAGGCTGCTCAGGCCAAAGCCAACGATATGTTGGCCAAGGGTTATTTTGCGCATGTCACCCCCACCGGTCAGACTCCCTGGGATTTTATTACCGCAGCCGGTTATAATTATATTACCGCCGGCGAAAATTTAGCCGTTAATTTTACCCAAGCAGAAGACGTAGAAACTGCTTGGATGAACAGTCCAGATCACAAAGCTAATATTATTAACAGAAATTATCAGGATATTGGGATTGGTATCTCTCAAGGCCAATATCAGGGCCACCTGGCAACCTTTGTGGTTCAGATGTTCGGAACGCAGGCTAACGAAAAAATTGCCTTAACCAGCGCGCCGACTCCTGTTCAAACTCAAGCTGTCCCTCCGCCCCAATCTCAACCCCTGCCGGTTTTGTCGAAAGGTACGGTGAAGTCGGCCCAAACCTCAAATCTTGCTCCCGTACCCACTCCGGTTAGCCCCCAGCCGATTGCGCTTACTAATCCCCAAGCTAATTATGTGGATAACCAGCTGATTGTTTCTACTCAAGCCTCCCCAAATGTTATAAAAATTATAGCCCGGTATGGATCCGAAGGTTTCATGTTAGCCCCAGGACCAAATGGACAGTGGCAAGGAACCGCTAATCTAAGCGATCTAGCCAATAGTAATGGAGCTTTGTTGCTCCAAGCTTACGATATTTTCGGCAATAGCCAAAATATTCAGGTTGCCGACTTTGCGGCCAGTACCCCAGCCAATTATAGCCTTATGCCACAGGCCAAAAACAATCAAATTAGCTTATTTGGGCTGCAATTTGATCCCCAGGCGGCAGAACAGCGATTTTACGCAATCTTTATAGCAGCTATGCTGACTTGTTTAATCGTGGCGATTGCAGTCAAGCGAAGGGTCCAACATGTCAATTTAGTGGCAAATGCCGCTTTTATGGTGCTTTTAGCTTGTATATTTTGGGTAGGACATTAGGCTCGCTAGTAAGGGTAAAAGCATTTTTTATAGCATTGACTTCACGAAATTTAAAAAATGTCGTATAATATTCCTATCACTAGTTTACTAAAAGAAATAAATGGAAAATTCAAATTCCGAACCTAATCGTTCGCCGCAAAGCCAAAATAAATGGCTGTCTTTGCCTATAGTATTAGTAGGCGTTGTGGTGCTGATTATTTTGATTATAGTTTACGCCTATTTAGAAAGCCCGGGATATAAAAAGGGTCACTTAGCCAAATTAACGGGTGTTCCGGAAAATTTTATATTAACCTCATCTGCTACCCGAGCCCCTGTTCCTGATGTAAGCAACTACCCCTTGTTCTCTTTTGAAACTATGGCTCCGGGATTGCAATACCAGTTGCCGATAGCTCGCCAAGAGGCTGCCAAAGAAATATTGCAGCAGATGCAAACTGGCGGTTGGGTCGCTATAGGAGGCTCTGATACTTATTCAAATAGGACAGTATTCAAAGTCGGTAAAGGCAATCAAGTTATAATGATTCAGCTCACGGACGCAGCTAATGGCCATACCCAAGTCAGTATTTATAAAGTCAACCATAAATAATTTCAAGACTAAATTTTATTTCAGTTTTAATAAAAAGTCGCCTGGTATGAAATCAACAAAAATTATATTATTCGGAATAATTTTGGGATTTATCTGTTTTTTAAGCATGCTTGGAACTGCGCGCACGGCACAGGCCAGTACTGATAATTTAAATTTTAACGATGCCTATAGCTCGGTAATTGGTGGAAGCTACAGCATTACCAGCAGCGGGAATGTCAATGGCTTTCCCAGCACTATTCAGGGTATCAATAATAATGTCTACCCGGGTTTTACCAGTTCGATTTCCGCGTGGACCTATACATCCTCAAATGTTCAAACAAGCAGCAATAGTTGGAGTTTTGGCAGTTCCAATTCAAGCGGGACCTTAACCCTAACTTCACAGTCCACCAGTGCGAGTGTCCCTTCTGGCAGTAGTATGGATTATACGCTTATAATAGAAGGCGTAGCTAATAGCCAAAATCAGATTTCTGGCCCTAGTAATACTGGCCTGGTAACGGTTACCGTTAGTTGTCAAAACGGCAATGTTTCCACGTTGCCCGTACCTCCCACTACTCAGCTTAGCGGTGTAGGCGTAGTCGAGACCAGTTTGAATTTGGGTGATTTAACAGGAACGTGTGGAAATAATACCAACGCCACGTTCACTTATAACTTTTATGACCAGGCCGCCCAGGCCAGCAGTTTTCCAAACCCCCCGAGCAACACCAGCGCGGCTTCAACCTGCAGTTATACTTCTGGCACCTACAAGTATACTCGGACAATTAGCAATAATGGTCCGGTTTCGTTCGCTGTTACTCAAGGACAAACGGCTAATTATGGTGCTCAGCTAACCACAACCAGTGTGTATGATGAAGAATACAGTATGGCTATCCCCAATTGTCCAACAGGAGGAACTTGTACCTACACTGATCCCATGGGTGTTATCGGTAGCGGCCCATATACTTTATGGGGTATGGGGCCAGGTGGTAATCCTCCTTCTAACACGGCAAGTCAGAACACTTCTTTGGCCGTGAACACAAGTTCTATTACCCCAGGACAGTATACTATAAATGCTAGTCCGACTTTTGGTCAGTATACCAATACTGCTAAAGGCGCTACCCAGTTTGGAACAGGTGTGGAGCAATATAATATTGGGCCGGCGTGTACTGCCACATACATATTTAACCTTACCGTTTATCCACCCTCTCCCCCTCCAGTCTACAACAGCGCTCCGTCGGTAACTCTTAGTGCTAGCCCAACTGTTGTTAATTCCGGCAGTGCTACGACTTTAAGCTGGGCTATTAGCAATGCTAATAGCTGTGTGGCTTCTACTAACATGCCTGCTGGCAATTATAGCTCCGGGCAGAATGGCAGCGCTTCCAGCGGTTCTATCACCACGGCCCAAACCTACTCAATAACCTGCACCAATGCGGCTAATCTCTCCACCACCGCCAGTGTACAGGTTAACGTTTCAACTCTCCCAAGCGCTAATTTGACGATTACGGTTCCCGGCGGTACGCCGAGTAGTGATGTGACTGTAGCTCCCGGGACTGTCGGTACTTACAACTGGAGCAGCTCCAACGCTAACACCGGCAGCGGTAATTATGTTTCTGCTTGGGGTAATGGCTCCATGCCTTTTAACGGTACTTCGGGTTCTACCACTGGAACGGCTCAGGCCAGCCAAGCAGGATACAGTTTTAAGGTAAATTACGTAGTTACAAATACGAGCAGCGGTTTAATGGCCACCTCGACGGTTACCGTAAATGTTATGAAAGCTGCGCTTACGGTGAACGGTGCCAGCAGTGCCACTCTGACTCCCGGCAGTACATTAACTTATAATTGGTCCAGCGCCTTTGCCGATACCTATGTGGCCACCTCCACGGTGAATCCGTCAACTTGTCCAAATAGTGATATGACAGCTCTAGAGACACCCTCTGGTAGCGCTGGTCCTTACACTGCCCAGCTTTCTGAAGCTGGCTGTACCTACACTATTACCTATATAGCAAAAAATACTCCCAGCAATGTCCAGGTTCAGTCCAGTGTAGTGATTAATGTTGTCTCCAATGGAGTTTGCGGCATAGCTAATAACGGCAACTATAGTGCCACTCCAAGCCCGACCACCATTCTTTGCAGTGCCGGTAACCCAACGGCGGTGACTTTAAATAAGAGCACTTGGAAATATGGTTGGACCTGTAACCCGGCTGGAGGTGCGAGCAGTGCCAGTTGTACGGCCACAGCCTCGCCGGTTATTTCGGCACCATCCGTGGAGACCTTTACCGCGACTTATGGTGATACTGCTGCCAGCGGACAGTTAATAACTATTCAGAATACTGGCAGTGGTGCCTTGAATCTAAGTTATACTATTGTAGGTAATGCTCATTATTGCACTTTCACTTTTTACAGCCCGACAACTAGTCCACCTTCTGAAAATGTCACTCCGGGAGCCTTTACGGGCGGAAAAGTTACTGTTTCTTTACCTAATGATACTTATGATGTCTACGTGGGCAGTAACCGTACCTGTTTTATTCAGTGGAACGATCCAAATGCTCTTAATAATCCCCAGCAAACTGAGATAATTTATAACGTTAGCGTCAATAATGTTGGTTGCGGTGTTGGAGCAACGGAATGCGGCGACCCCGGAGTAGTTACCGCTGCGCAGTCAAGCTGCGGTTCTTCTGCAGTTACAGTCAACTGGCAAGTAACCGATCCCGGGGCTAATGGCGTAAATATTTATCGTCAAACCAACGGCAGTGGGGCTTTTAGCGAAATTGCTAATAATTATGCATTTTCAGGAGGGTCCTACACTGATAACGCCACCAGTTATGGGAATACCTACACCTATCAAGTTCAGGCTGTATACGATGAGGGTCAATCCGACCAGTCGATTGGACAAACTGTACAATCCAATACAACCAGTGACGCTGTTTGTAATGGTAATCCTTCTTCTGTAACTGCCCAACCAGCTTCTTGCCCCAGCACATCTATGAACATTAGCTGGACAGCTGGAACTGGTGCCACCTCTTACGAAATCTATCGCGCTACCCATGGTGGCGCGGCTAATCTAATAACTACGGTCGGGAACGTGACCAGTTGGAGCGATCCAACGGTTGCCCCAGGGACATACTATGATTATTGGGTCCAAAGTGTGGGCGGGAACGGGACCGAAGTCGCAGCAAGTTCAAATAGCGGTAGCGGGGTTACTCCCAGTGTTTGCGCGCCCAATACCCCGGGTAGCGTCACGTCTTCTAATTCCGGTACTTGCGGTCAAATAAGCGTATCATGGACAGCTCCTACCAGCGGACCTTCCCCAACCAATTACGTAGTTTTATGGAACAACACCAATAACAGCGCCAGTGCTCAGACCCTGACTACTACCGGCCCTAATACCTTTAGTTATACCGATACTGCTCCTGGTGATCCCAATAATAATTATTATTGGGTGGAAGCATTAAACGGGTCATATGCTTCGGCAGCCCTGGCCTCTTCTCAGAACCCTCTGGCGATAGTTAGTTGCCAGGCCAATATGGCTTCGTCCGATAAAGATATTACCGGCGCCACTACCAACGGGAGCTTCCAGGACTATTCCGCTGGAGAAAGCACTTGCTTAAACCAAGACGGCCCGCCAGCGACCACAGTCTTCCGGTTGGGTGATACTATAAATTTTGAAGTCAATCTTTGTAATAACAGCAGTACCAGCAAAGCTCCCGCCACTAATGTGACCGTAGACGACACCATGCTCAATTTAGCCCGCTACGACAGCACTCAGCCTATATTGAGTTCCGCCGCCTGGAATAGTATGCTTAACGGCAGCCCGATCAACCCTGCCAGCGCCAGCGGTACCGAACCGAATTTAACCCTGCAGTTTAATATTCCCGGCAATATTCCCCAAGGAACCTATATTCCTTTAACTTTACAGGCTAAAATTTCGATACCTTCCGGCAGCGGGGGCAGTACCGGTAAGTTCCAAAATATCGCGGTTATCAACTACAATAAAGATGCTACACATACCGACAGTGTCACTGCCATGACCAAGCTTATCTTGTTTACCATCGGCAATCAGCCGCCCAGCATTTTGGAAATCGCTCCATAAATCGAACTCATAAGAGCCACAGGGGACCCCTTCTAAGGGGTCCCCTGTTTGTAATTTTAACAAAGCTTGATATTATTTTGACTGCGCGTTACAATAAGTATTATTACTTTTTTATGGATAACAAAACAAAAGCTATTATTGAAGCCTTAACGTTCGATGACGTACTCCTAAAACCGGCCTATAGTGATGTACTGCCGGCTGAAGTAGCCGTTTCAACACAGTTAAGCCGGCACATTCGTTTAAACATTCCTTTAGTTTCGGCGGCCATGGATACGGTAACCGAAAGTAATTTAGCTATTGCCCTGGCTCGCCACGGCGGAATAGGGGTAATTCATAAAAATTTAACTATTGCTGAACAAGCGGCCGAAGTAGATAAAGTCAAACGCAGCGAAAGCGGTATGATTGTCGATCCGGTTACACTGACCGCTGATCAGCCGCTTTCCGCCGCCATAGAATTAATGAAGCGGTTTAGAATTTCGGGCGTGCCGATTGTCCGTGAAGATATGGTTTTGGTCGGTATCTTAACCAACCGCGACCTGCGGTTTGAGACCAGGTTCGATTTTCCAATCTCGGAAGTTATGACCAAAGAGCATTTGATTACGGCTCCGGTAGGTACAACCTTGGAACAGGCTAAGGGAATTTTACAGGAGCATAAAATCGAAAAACTCCTGGTGGTAGACGGGCAAAATAAGCTCAAAGGTTTAATTACGGTAAAAGATATTCAAAAAGCTACGGATTATCCTCTGGCCAATAAAGACGAACTGGGCCGCTTGCGGGTGGCCGCGGCCATTGGCGCTACCGGTGATTTTTTTGAGCGGGCCCAGGAACTTGTAAAGAACCGCGTCGATGTGTTAGTGGTAGATACGGCGCATGGGCATTCTAAAAGAGTGCTCGAAGCCGTTAAGAAGATTAAACTCCAATTTCCCAATAGCGAGATTATTGCGGGTAACGTGGCGACTGCGGAAGCAGTGGAAGCTTTAGTTGATGCCGGCGCTGATGCGATAAAAATTGGTATTGGACCGGGAAGTATTTGCACTACCAGGATTGTCAGCGGCTGCGGAGTTCCGCAGATTTCCGCGATTGTGGAATGTGCCCAAGCTGCTAAAAAATCCGGCGTACCGATTATTGCCGACGGCGGGATTAAGTTTTCGGGCGATGTTACCAAAGCTCTGGCCGCCGGAGCCAATACCGTGATGATCGGTTCAATTTTTGCGGGCACTGACGAAGCCCCGGGCGAGGTGATTCTCTGGCAGGGCCGCAGTTATAAAATGTATCGCGGCATGGGTAGTTTAGGGGCCATGAAGGAAGGCAGTAAAGACCGGTATTCTCAGGATAATGAAGTGGAGTCAAAGCTGGTTCCGGAAGGGATTGAAGGCCGGGTAGCTTACAAAGGTTCAGTAAATCCAATTATTACCCAATTGATTGGGGGTTTGCGTAGTGGATTGGGTTATACGGGCTGCCATTCTATTGATGAGCTTCGCGAAAAGGCCGAGTTTATTAGGATTACTAGTGCCGGGCTGACTGAAAGCCATGTGCACGACGTGCATATTACCAAGGAAGCGCCGAATTATCACAAAGAATAAAAATAGCTCCCCCTCGAGGGAGCTATTTTTATTTATAGTTGTTTACAGCTCCAGTTGTCAGTCGCAAAGGCAAAGCAATTTTTGCAGCGAGGACTGTTTGAGCCAACTTTATTTTAAATGAATATAGCGGCGAGTTCCGCAGCAAAAAAATTGCTTTGCCTTTGCGAACAACTGGAGCTGTAAACAACTTTTTTACCCCCATTCTATTGTGGTAGGTGGTTTGTCCGAAATTCGGTAAACTACATTGCCGACTTCGCGGATTTCGTTGGTCATGCGTTGGGAAACGGATTTGAGAAAATCATACGGTAATTCCGCGGCCCGCGCCGTAAAGCCATTGACGCTCCAGACTGCCCATAAAGCCACCACGCAGCCTTCAGCCGCGTCATCACCTTTGGTGCAAGTGGTCATAGACAAAGTCACTACCGCGCCGGCTTGCCAGACACTTTCGTACAATTTCCAGGCGCGTAGTTCTTCAATGTAAATTTGGTCAATTTTTCGGGCGATTGAAAGTTTCTCGGCAGTCACTTCGCCTTCTATCCGGACCACCAGGCCGGGTCCGGGAAAAGGGTGCCGGATTAACAAGGCTCCCGGAACCCCCAATGAGCGGCCAATGTTGCGGGCGCTATCTTTAACGCAATCATCCAGGGGAGCTAATTCCGGGAGGGAAAATTTCAAATCCACATTATGGTGGATTTTAATTTGGGCTTTGCGCGCGCCGCTCTGGTAACCGCCGCCGCTTTCGGAAATATCGGTATAGAGCGTACCTTGAGCGATAAAATCCGCGCCAAAATTTTTGGCTTCGGTTTCCAGAACCTCTTTGTAAATGCCTCGAATAGCCAGGCGTTTGTCTTTCATCGACGTTTGACCCTTCAGGGCTTCAAGGAAAGCGCTGGTGGCGTCAGCGATTTTGACTTCTATCCACGGCTGCCCGTTAAAATATTCCAGGACATGAGCCTCGTCATCCGGGCGGTCAATCCCTTTAATATAGACGCCTTTGATTGTAGTTCCGTTATTTTCGGCGGCTTCCTTGAGCAGGTAGGCGACTACCGACGAATCACTGCCTCCGGAAAGAGCGATCAGAATTTTTTTGCCCGCAATTTTTTCTCGTAACTCCATCACCTTTTGCTGGGCAATGCTGGCAGCCGGATAGCGGTCCTTGGCGCCGCAGATTGTAAAGCAGAAATTTTCGTAAATTTGCAGACCATATTCGGTCTCAGTTACTTCCGGATGGAACTGGACGCCCCAAAGGTGTTCAAAATTGCCGGCGGAAGCCGGAGCGTGCTCGGTGATTCCCAAAATATGCATTTTGGGATCGGCTAAAATTTTATCGCCGTGGCTTTCCAGCACGCGGGAAATTTTGGGGACGGCTTTGAATAACGGAGAAGACTCGTTGGTAATAGTGAATTGATGCGTGCCAAACTCGCGTTGGTCGGAACCGACAACCGGAACACCAATGTGCCGGGCCCACATTTGGAAACCGAGGCAGATGCCGAGCGTGGGTATTCCCAGATCAAATATTTGCGAATCAAACGGCGGCGGTTCGGCATGGACCGAAGCCGGGCCGCCGGAAAGGATAATGCCGGTTGGCTGGATGGTTTTTACGTCTTCGGCATTCAGGCTGCTTGGATCGGCCACTAAACAAAAAACGCCCAGGGCTTCCAGACGTTGCTTAATCAGGTGGTCAAACTGGCTGCCCATGGCGAATAGCAGAAAAAGTTCATTGGTTTTACGGAGGGTTTTTTCTTCGGCAATTTCCCGCAGCGTGGCCGGGGTAGTGTTGGTTAAGGTTTTGAGCATGTTTGATAGTTTATACTACCATATTTGCTTATTCTTGAAAAATCCCCGCTAACTCTTTATACTAGTGTAAGAAAACCTAGAAGTAGTCTTAAAACTTGCTTTGGAGCCGGGATTGCAGAATTTCGAGCGGATTGACGAAAACAATTTTTGACGTTTAGCCTGAGCTAAACGGAGAAAATTTTTTCGGCAAGCCGCCGAAATTATGCAATTACGGCCCGAATGAAGTTTTGAGACCACTTCCTAACTACATGCGCACTCTCCTTCATCTTTCGGATCTGCATTTTGGGAAAATAGACCAAGAAATTCTCAAACCGCTGCGGCAGGCGGTTATTTCTATTAAACCGAACATTGTGGTGGTTTCGGGCGACTTAACGCATCGGGCGCGGCGGTCGCAGTTTTTGGAGGCTAAAAAGTTTTTGAGCTCCTTGCCGTACCCCAAAGTCGTGGTCCCCGGCAATCATGATATTCCTTTGTACGATGTGTTTACGCTGATGACCGACCCGCTCGGTCCTTACCGGCAGTATATTTTTGAAAATACTGACCCATTTTTTATCGACGAAGAAATTGCGGTTTTGGGTTTAAACACGGCCTGGCCTTTGGGGATGGCTTTGGCCGGCAGAATTGACCGGAAGCACCGCCGTTTAATTGAACAGTATTTAAAAGGCGTGGATGATACGCGGACAAAAATTGTGGTGACGCACCATCCGTTCGAATTGCCGGAGGTTCATATTCCGTTCGCGCAGCTGCGGGTCCGCGGCGCGCGCAAGGCTATGGCCGTGCTGGCGCGCTGCCATGCGGATGTTTTTCTTTGGGCCACTTGCATATTAGTAATATTGCTCATTCAGCGGCGCGTTATAAAATCGAAGGACACAATGCGCTGATTATTCAGGCCGCCGCCGCGGCCGCCGCCCATGAGCGACGCGATATTCATTCTTTTAACGTGCTCCAGATAGAAAAACCGCGTATTGCGGTTACGCGGTATGTCTGGGACGAAATTCAAAATACTTTTTACCCGCTCCCGGCCCAGCACTTTTTGCATAGCGCGGGAGGGTGGAAAAATAATCGGGAAAAGTTTTAATGCATCATGTTGCCGGAAGTAGTCGGGCTTGGCATCATGGAATTGTTGTCCATCATCCCCGAGCCGGAACTGGAAGAATTGTTCATCATTGAGCCGCTATCATGCATTTGAGTTCCGTCGGGCATCTTCATCATGGTATCGTTGCTGCTGCTGCCCATCATCATGGTTTCAGTGGGGGAGGGTGTTGGGGTGATTGCTGGTGTTTGGCTAACTGTTTGATTCCCCGGTTGGCTGGCCGTCTGCTGGCTACAACCAGCGGCCATTAAAGCTAATAAGGCTAAGGGAACGGCCACGTAGGCGTACTTTGCTTTCATTTTTTTCCTTTCGTTGAATCTTTGGAAAAGATTCATGTTAAGTTTACTTTACATTTATAATAAGCTATTAAAAAAAGAGTGTCAAGTTGGCTTTACATGGACTGTTTACAGTTGATGCCTGTTTTGGTAAAATAAGAAATCTTCGAAAATACCAAGGAGGCTGTCATGACTCGGGAAGAATACGGAGCGGCATACGAAAAGGGTTTTGGTACAACGGTAAGGTTTCTACAAACCAAAGGGGCATTTTATGACGCTGCGGTAGAGACGGTGCAAGCGGCTTGGGCCAAAGGGTGGGAGAGGCTTTACCAATTACAAGATCCCCATAGGCTCTTAGTCTGGATGAACTCCGTGGCTTACAATTTATTCCGCAGTTCGTTTCGACACGCGGAGATGCAAGCCCTATCAGCGGAGATAGCACCAACGAGTTATCTCAATTTGTCGGCCATGGACGCCCGGCGGATACTGAAACTTTGCAACCACTCAGACCGGCAACTGTTAGAACAGCACTACTTTGATGGTTACAAAGTTCAAGAGATTGCCGAGTTAACCGGTATTGTGGAAAACAATGTCAGGGTTCGTTTGACGAGGGCCAGAAAAAACGCCCGCAAGATCTTAAAAATGAGCGCAATTCCGAAACTCCGAACTAAACGAAAAGCAAGAACAACTATCTCCAAAGCAGTCTAATCCCGCATCGGAATGCTTTCTAAGCACTATAAAACACCGAAACTTTTCGGTGTTTTTTTATTTATGATCTATTAGCAAAAATTAGACTGGATCCAAAGTAAACTCTGGTGGACCATGGGAGAATCGAACTCCCGCCTATCGGATGCAAACCGATTGCACTACCACTATGCTAATGGCCCGTACTTTACTGATTACGAATGGGTACGAATATACCAATTACTAATTGAGGGCTTTTATTCGTAATTGGTATATTAGTATAAATTAGTAATCCGTAAAGTCAGTAAAATCCTAAGCTGTCTTAAAAACTCCTGGTGGGCAAGAGGTTAAAAAACCACAAAAACGCTAAAATACAAAGTAACAAGCCAAACAAGCGCCAAAACGTGTAGGTACCGGCCGCCACGCCCGTGCCTAAATACTTTTCCGCCCAATCCACCTTACCCGTATTATTGGTAATTAGCACCGTGTAGCGCATACACAGTATCCCAAGAATAAACACAATCGGCGCAAGAAAAAATCTCATAAAGAAAAATTTTGATATTTAACCCACTGCTGTTCCCGATTGGGGTAAGGGGCAACATTACGAACGTAATGGAGTCCGCCCGAGGCGGACGGAATGAAGTGAGTAATGATTGACCCGTTTTTGCGGGGCAGGCGCGCATCCATTCAAGGCCTATCCCTAGGCGTTACTGGTGGGCGATTGAGGAATCGAACCTCAGACCTCGTCATTATCAGTGACGCGCTCTAACCATCTGAGCTAATCGCCCAGGGAAAAGCACTGAATGTTTTTTGCTATATGTAGAAAGTTATCAAGTGGAAAGTTATAAAGGAAATGGATTTCAAGATGAATAAGCCCTTATTGCTTGATAACTTTATGCTTGATAACTTCCAACTTAACTGGAATTATAGCAAATAGCGCTTATTTTGACAACTAGTCAAAAATATATTATGCTGAATATAACATTTCTCTTAAAAAGTCCTGAAATCAAAATAAATTTAGTCTCCTTTTAGGATGTTCTTCTCCAAAACAAAATCTATTTTAGGAATCGATATCGGTACCTCTAATATTAAAGTAGCGCAAATTTCTCATTCTGGACAGCCCTTGCTGGAAACCTATGGAATTGTCAATGTTCCCTATCAAATCGGCACCAAAAACGACGAACGGGTCATAGCCAACATGGGATCCATTTTACGGACCCTTATCCAGCGTTCCGGAGCTACCGCCAAGCGCTGTATTATCAGCTTTCCCAATAGTTCCGTGTTTACCTCGGTGGTAGAATTACCTAAAATGACCGAAAACGAGCTAAATTCCGCCGTAGAATTTGAGGCAAAAAAATATATTCCCTTAACTTTAAGCGAAGTTGACCTATCCTGGAGTATTATAGCTAACACCGGCCAAGATAATATGCAGAAAGTTTTGTTAACTGCTGTACCTAAGCAGGTAACTCAAAACTACATGAAAGTTTTTGAACTGGCCCAACTAGAACCGGAGGTCGGCGAAATCGAAGCCTTGGCCCTTATTCGATCATTAATCGGAAGCGTTCCCATAAGTTGTGTTATAATTGATATAGGAGCTAAAAGCACCGGGCTAAATATTATTGAAAATGGTTTTTTGCGGCTTTCCAGAAACCTCAACGTTGGCGGCGATACCGTCACCAATAAAATTGCTCAGTCACTGCACATAAGTACAGTACGGGCCGAGCAGTTTAAAAAGGATTTCGGAGTCAGCGGCACAACTTTTATTCCGGAAACGATTAAGCCGGTGCTCGACGTTATAAAAAGTGAAACAAAACAGCTGTTAACAATCTACCAATCCCACAACATGCAGGTTGAAAAAGTGCTGTTGGTAGGCGGGGGAGCCAGTCTGCCAGGGATCATTGGCTACTTTGGTGATTTAGGGGTTAAAATTGAACTTGGTAATCCGCTCCAGGCGATTGGTTACGCGAAAGAGATGGAGCCTGTTCTAAAGCGGTACGCATTAAATCTCCCGATTGCGATTGGATTAGCCTTGCGCAATGAATAATAAAATAAAATTAAAAAATATTTCCACTTTCTACTTTTTTCATGCCGCAAATTAATCTTTTAAAACAAAGCTCCACCACATCCCACATTATGAGGGGGAGTCTTAATGGAGTTTTGGTTAAAATTTTGGCAGTAGTGTTAGTCGGTGTCTTGGGCTGGTACGCCTGGATGTTTTTTGAAACCTCTAAAATTTCGGCCAGTAACGACGCCTTAGCTATCCAGATAAGCCAGGAGCAAAACCAATTAAAGAATTTTACGAATCGCAGCGAAATTTTAACGCGCCAAGCCCAGTTGCAGCAATTTAATACTTTAGTCGAAAATCATATTTACTGGTCAAACCTATTTCCAGAGTTAGCCCGGGTTACTCTCCAGGGCGCCGATTACACCGCTTTGAACGCTACCAATGACGGCACTATCAACGTTTCGGTTGCCGTACCGAATTTAGTGGACTTGGATAATTTTTTACAAGTTTTTGATCTAACCGATATCAATAAAAGTTTTAGCAATTTGACGATTGGTTCGGTCAGTCAAGATAGTATAACCAATACCGTCCGGGTTGACGTTAAGTTTAATTTTGACACAGGCTTACTTCAATACCACACAGGCAATTAACAGTTCGGGCGCGACAGCGCTTGATTGGAACCTATGAATATCCCTATTCCGAAACAGATGTTTAAGACTCAGGCCCCCAAAAGCGGCATGACCTTTAATATTTGGCACGTTGTTTTGCTGGCTGCGGTTATTGGTATTTTGATTTGGCAGTTTTGTTTGCCAAAGCTCAACGCCATGCAAGCCGCTCAAGCCACGGCCACTACGCTCAAGAGCCAGCAAACCAACATCACGAACAGTCAGGATACTCTTAAGTCACTGCAGGCAAAAATCCAAAATGGCAGCAATAGCCTGGCTGAATTAGACGAAGCACTGCCGCTCCAAAGCAATACCATAGTCCTGCAGCTCATTTTACAGCAGCTGGCTTCGTATTCCAATATTACGCTTAACAGCATTTCAGTTACCGATAATAGCAGCTCAATCATTGCTGGTAACCGAGCTCTTTTAGCCGATCCTTATGATGCTTCCCGCAGTTTAAAAACCATTAGTGTTAATTTGGCGGTAACCGGAACGTTCCCCCAATTTGAAAATTTCCTGCAAAAATTAGAAGATAGCGCCCGGATTATGGATATTCAGGAATTGGGTATCACCGCCGGAAAAGGCGACCAGTTGAATATTACCCTGTCCTTGACCGCTTATTATTACGCCCCCTAAGTCTATGAACAAGAAAAATATTGAACTCGTTATAATTATCGTTGCCTTTCTGGGCACCGGTTTGGTGTTGTATAACGGCTTGCGCGGCACGAGCCCGACAGCAGGTAATCCGCTGGTGTCCGTAAATTCCACCGCTACTTCTACTGCGAGCGTGCTTCCGTATGGCAATAATTTAGATTTTACTATTTTGCAAAAAAATAGTCTTAATTATAACCTCATCAATTATCCGCAGGTCAACGAGAATGCGGTAGGTGTAGACGTAAATACTCTTATTCACCCATTGCCTACCCCCCTCCCGGCGCAGTAGAGACTTAAATCACCACTTCCATGGCCCAGCCAGTTACAACCAACTCCACTGCCTTTGAGCAGTTTTTGGTCAACAATGGTTTTATTGCCGCTCAGGTTCTGACCGAATTGCAGGCAGCCCAAGCCCAAACCGGAAAAACGATTCAGCAGCTGCTGCTGAGTCAGCAGGTTCTGGACGAAGAAGACTTGGCTAAAGCCAAGGCGGCTTTTTTTAATTTACCCTACGTAGATTTGCGGAAAAATCAAGTGCCTTCGGAAGTTTTGAGTTTAATCCCCCAGGAATCGGTGAATTTTTATAATATTGTTCCGTTTGAGCTGAGCGACAAAACTCTGAAAGTCGCGATCATGGACCCGACCAACCTTTCAGCCCTGGAAGCTTTGGAATTTTTAGGACAAAAACAGAATCTCCAGGTCCAGCTCTATTTAGCTTCGGAGTCTTCCATCGATATAGTCATTGGGCGCAAAAAGAACCTCAAAAAAGTTGCGGAGCAGGCTTTAAAAGATATTCAAACTAAGGAGCAGACCGAAAAAAGACCGGCCGGAGGACTGAAAGAAGCCGATAAACCCCAGCAGGTTATTGAAGAAGCTCCAATTATTAAAATTGTCGACGTCATTTTAGCCAACGCCATAGAAGGGAATGCCTCGGATATTCATATTGAGCCTTCGGAAAAAGACGTTCGTGTCCGGTACCGGATCGACGGCATGCTCCATACCTCGCTGATGCTGCCCAAAAGTGTGCACGCGGCTATCATGACTAGAATTAAGATTCTTTCGAACTTAAAAATTGATGAATCCCGCTTGCCGCAAGACGGCCGGTTCCATATGGACGTGGGCAAAAAATCGGTGGATTTGCGCGTTTCCATCCTTCCGCTCATTTATGGCGAAAAAATCGTCATGCGTATTTTGGACAAGAGCAGTAAAGCGCCGACTTTGGAAGATTTAGGATTGCGCGGCCGCGGTTTGAAGTGGGTCCAGGAGAATATTAAAAAAAATCACGGCATTTTTTTGATTACCGGTCCAACCGGCAGTGGGAAATCCACGACTTTGTATTCAATCCTCACCATTCTGAATCAGCCGAACGTTAACATTATTACGTTGGAAGATCCGGTGGAATACTTTATAGATGGAATTAACCAAAGCCAAATCAACGCCGATATTGGATTGACTTTTGCTTCCGGTTTGCGCAGTATCTTGCGGCAAGATCCGAATATTGTCATGGTTGGTGAAATTCGGGATAAAGAAACCGCCGAAATCGCGGTCCACGCCGCGCTGACCGGTCACTTGCTGTTTTCTACCCTCCACACCAACAACTCCATCGGCGCCATGCCGCGTTTGATCGACATGGGGATCGAACCTTTTTTACTGGTAGCTTCGGTTAATATAGTCATGGCTCAGCGCCTGGTGCGGAAAGTTTGTCCGGACTGCAAGAAGGAAATGCCGGTCAGTAAGCCGATTGAAGAAGAAATTAAAAAAAGCCTGATTGGCGTACCCCCGGAATATTTGGAAGGTTTGGATCCAAAAAATATCAAAATTTACAAAGGCCAAGGCTGCGAAAAGTGCGGGCATACCGGCTACGTTGGGCGATATGGGATTTTTGAAGTCTTGCCGGTCGTACCGGAAATTCAAGATTTAGTTATGGGCAAAGCGTCAGCCCACACCATATACGAAGCTACTTTAAAAATGGGGATGATTACCATGCAGCAAGATGGGATGATTAAAGTCATGCGCGGCGAGACCACCATCGATGAAATTATCAGAGTGACTACCGAATAATGCTTATGCCGTACGTTTACAAGCAAAAATTTAATATCGCCGACCTGGTCCACTTGCCGCCGTCAGAAACCGGAGTGGTCATATATGAGCCGGAAGAATATTTAGCGGCCCTTTACGGGTACCATTTACAATTGGCCGATTTTACGGTCAAGTTTTGCCGACAGTTTTCTCAGCTTCCCGCGGTGGTTCGGACGTATCAACCCCAAGCTCTCCTGCTAAATCCGCAGTCTGAACGAATGGCTCTGTTTAAACCTTTAATCCAGCTGCTTTTAAGGGATACGCCGTCGCTAAAAGTGATTACCATCAGCCTGTCTATAGAACCGGAAAAAATCAAACAGCTTATGGCGTCGGGCGTAGTTAGTCACATCGACCGCCACCTGACCCAGCCGCGAGATGTCGTCCATATTGTTCGTTTGGTTACGGGAAGAGCATAATAGTAATATGGAGTATGAAATATGAAGTATGCCGAGTTTAAATAAAACAAATACCTGCCTTATGCTTCATGCTTCATTTTACACCCCCCTTTCTAATTCCTAAATTTCTAACCCTAATCCCAATTCCATGTATAAAGCCAATGAACTCGAACTGAGTAAACTGCTTTCCGTAGTTTTGGAGCGTGACGCCTCAGACTTGCACTTAATAGTCGGGGAACCGCCCATTGTTCGGGTAGATACCCAGTTGCTCCGCCTCGATACCTATCAGGTTTTAAGCAACGATAATATCAACGAGTTTTTAAATATTTTGTTGACCCCGGTACAGAAACAGGTGTTTGCGCAGGCCATGAACATCGATTTTTCCTATGCTTTTAAAGATAACATCCGGTTCCGGGTCAATGCCTATCGCCAAAAAAATGTCACCGGAGTTGCTTTGCGGGTCGTGCCAAACCGTATTAAAAGCATTGAAGAACTGAATTTACCCCCTATTTTTCGTAAATTTTCTGACCGCAAGCAGGGATTAGTGCTGGTAGTCGGGCCGACTGGACATGGAAAATCCACAGCGTTAGCCGCCATGGTTAATGAAATTAATAACACCCGGAGCGAACATATTTTGACGATTGAAGATCCGGTAGAATTTATTTTCACACCTGCTAAATCCATTATTAGCCAACGCGAGGTGTTAATTGATACGCCAGATTTTCCTTCGGCTTTAAAAGCAGCTTTGCGCGAAGATATTAATGTTGTGCTTGTTGGTGAAATGCGGGATTTAGAGTCTATTTCTACAACTTTAACTATTGCGGAAACGGGGCATTTGGTGTTTGGAACTTTGCACACGAATGACGCCGGCCAAAGCATTGACCGTATTGTAGACGTTTTTCCTTCCACCCAGCAAGCCCAGGTCAGGAGTCAGTTGGCAAGCGTGTTGGTCGGAGTCATATCGCTCCGCTTGCTGCCTAAAATTGGCGGCGGCCGCATTCCCGCGTATGAAGTTTTGATTTCCAATCACGCGGTCCGCAATATTATTCGCGAAAACAAAATTTACGAGATTCCTAATGTTATCCATACCAACCTGGAAGAAGGCATGGTCCCGCTCGATAAAACTTTGGCTCTATTAGTAAAACAAGGTCAGGTAGAATTTGAAGTCGCCCAAAACTTTGTGGTGGATAACGAATATTTTCTTTCCCTGGTGTCTTAAATAAGTAGGTAGTGGGCCCGCCTAGTTGCTACTCATTACCAACTACTCCCCACCCCCTTCCCTATGAAATTTCTTTATAACGCGAAAAATAAAGACGGACTAATTAAGACTGGCACCGTGGTAGCCAGCGATCAGGTGCGTGCTGAGCAGCTTTTGGCTGAGAACGGTTTAATAATTATTAGTTTGCAGGAACAGCAGGAAGATATATTCGAAAAGTTGGATATCTTTCAAGGTTCGGCCAGCAATAAAGATATTGTCTTGTTTTCCCGCCAATTGGCGACTCTGATATCCGCCCGCGTGCCAATAATTCAGGCTCTGCGGATATTAAGCGAACAGCTGACAAATAAATTTTTGTTAAAAACTTTGCAGGATTTGATAGCCGGCGTCGAGAACGGCGAGAATCTAAGCACCGCCATGGCCCGCCATCCTAAAGTTTTTGGCACTGTGTATGTGAGTTTGGTTAAATCCGGCGAAGCTGCGGGCGGTCTGGATAAGTCGTTGACCTATTTAGCCGACCAGTTGGAAAAAGATTATGAATTAAAGGGCAAAGTTAAAGGGGCAATGACCTATCCGATTTTCGTGATTTCGGCTTTATTGATCGTAGGCTTTTTGATGTTTAAATTTATTTTACCCAACCTGACCGTGACTCTGCAGGAGCAGGGGGGGACGTTGCCGCCGGTGACTTTGGCGATTATTGCCCTGACTAATTTTATAAACCATTTTTGGTGGTTGGTTTTAATCATGATTGCCGGTGCCATTTTTGGTTTTAAATTTTGGATTAGCACCCAAGTGGGCCGCTACCAGTGGGATAAGCTAAAAATTCATTTTCCGATTATTGGCGATATCTTCCAAAAAATTTATCTGGCCCGTTTTTCCAGAAATCTTTCTACGCTTATCTTGGGCGGTATTCCTATTATTAAGTCTATGGAAATCATCAGTGACTTAATTAATAACGTGATTTATAAAGAAATAGTCATGGATGCTGTCAATAAAATTTCCAATGGCAGCGGCATCGGAGCAGCCCTGAGCGGCCACCCTGAGTTTCCGGCCATTGTTATCCAAATGGTTGAAGTGGGGGAGAAGACTGCCCAGCTGGACGACATTTTGGCTAAACTTGCGGTGTTTTATGAAAAAGAAGTTGATTCTAAAGTCTCAACCCTAACCACTTTGCTAGAACCGCTAATCATGATTATTTTGGGTATTGGAGTAGGAGTGTTGGTGGCCGGTATTTTGTTGCCAATTTATAACCTGGCTAGTACTTCGGGATAGAAGATGGGCGAGATTAGTTATTTTAATTGTTCTCCGCCAAAGGCGGATCTGCCGCTGGCTTGATAAGTATCCTAAAGAAGTTCTAAATTCTAAACCCTAAGTTCTAAACAAATAATAAATATTAAATTAATAAGTTCCAATGGTTTTAGAATTTGATTACTTTGAATTTAAATCTTATTTAGAGCTTAATTTAGAATAATTAGATCAATTAGAGAATATTCCCCCCGCCTGCCGATTGCCAACTACTTACTCCCCGCTGTGTATAACCGATTTTGCTAGTTTTAAGCCTTCCTGCTATAATAATTAATGTAAACTCATAAATAAACAGGTTACTTATGTTTATTTACTACGGATTGGGGGTGAAAATTTTGAGAAACAAAAATCAAAAAGGATTCACCTTAATCGAATTGTTGGTGGTTATTGCCATTATCGGTCTTTTGGCATCCGTGGTCTTATTGGCCTTAAACTCGGCTCGAGCCAAGTCTAGAGATGCAAAAAGAATTTCCGATGTCCAACAGATGGTGAGCGCCTTTGAATTGTTCTATAACGATGCTTCGTCTTACCCAACAGGTACTGGATATATTACCAGTCCGGGCGGCGCGGTACTCGGTTCAGCAACAATGCAAGCTAATAGTATTACCCTAACACCGACCTATTTGGGTCAGACCCCAACCGCTCCGTTGCCGGCTGACGGCAACTGTACCGCAGCAGCTTCGGCAGTTCCGGGAACAGCGACGAATGCCTATACCTACTGGTCTAACGGCGTAAGCTATACCTTAACATTCTGTTTAGGTGGACAAACCGGAGGTTATACCGCCGGCGGCCACTGGGCTTCTCCGCAAGGAATTCAATAAGTATTTTGTCCTTTATCGGTTAGACTACATGATGGGAGGAGTGTGTAAGAGACTCTTATAATACTCCTCCCAGGGACAATTCGGCCATTAATTTTTAATTTAAAGTTTAAAATTAATCATTGCAAATTAATTAAAAATAAAAAATTTTTCATGTTCTTTGCCTCGAAAATTTGGCAAACCCTAACAGTCATAGCCATGGCTGTTGTTTTGTTAATCGTCATCTTTTGGGGGTTGGCTGTTGGCAAGCTCCAGGCCCAGTCTGAGTACGTGCTTGCGGCAGCTCAAAATGTTCGACAAGGTCTGGAGTATTTTTATTCAGACCAACAGCGGTTTCCTACGGCCTATGAATTCGCGGAAAATACCATTATGGAAAAATATTTTAATCAATTCCCGCCATTGCAAATTACCAGTTCCAACTGTTCCCAAAATTTTTTATACACCAGAACCGATACTAATGATTATGCTTTGCAGTACTGCCTCCCGGAAAAAGCCGATGGCCTGGCGGCAGGCTGGCATAGTTTGAACAATTAGCTTAGTAGAGGACCTGTTGGTCCGATAGGCCCTATCATGAAACTACCCCGTTTTCCTTTCCCCAACGATACTTCGTTCGCCCTGCTGGCGGCGCTAACCCTTCTAGTGCCGTTGTTTTTTACTTTGAATACTTACGAACACTATGAGACCGTGAAATTCGCCTTGTGGATGTTTATAGTCGGCGCGTTAGTTTTAGTTTTTGGTTTCCGGAAAAAAACAGATTCAGAATCCGCCACCCGTAAGACTGTGGTTGTGTACGAACCATGGTATTATGTTTTACTTGGTTTGTTTTTAGTAGTCGGTTTATTTTCAGCTCTGTATTCTTTGGATGTTAACGTGAGTTTTTTTGGATTTTATACCCGCTTTGATAACGGTTGGATTTTTTACGCCCTCTGGGCGGCATTAATATTTTTTTTACTGCAAAATGTAACCCGGGAAAAATATATCTTCTTACTGAGGATTTTAATTTTAGATAGCCTGGTAGTGGCTGCCTATGGAATTATGCAAAGTCTTGGCTTTGCTTTTTACACCGGTCCGACGACCCAATTATTCCAGCGCGCCCCCAGCCTGCTGGGTAATCCTGATTTTTCCAGTATGTTTATAGTTTTGGCGCTGCCGCTGGTTTTGGTTTTTATGGTCCAGGCTAATCGCCGCTGGTCCAAATTTTACTACGCTCTTACCGCTTTGGCTATTATTTTTTGTACAGTTGTGCTTTCCAGCCGGGGAGCACTGGTAGCTTTGCTGGGAAGTTTATTACTCTGCGTGCTCGGCTTATGGCTATTTCGGGTCCGGCGGACGTATCTCTATTCGTTTGCCGCTGTCTTTGGTTTAGCGCTGCTGGCGTCCGGTCTATTTTTTAGTTTGGTCCGTCCCACTGTCTTACAGGCTACGGTCGAGCTGAATGAAACGAATATTAGCCAGCGCATTTGGGTTTGGGAAACAGCCTGGCAGGGGATTAAACAGTGGCCGTGGCTGGGCAGCGGGCTTGGTAACTTTTCCATAACCTTTGAGCATTTCCGGCCTATCTTCATGAGTGATTTGGCCGGAGTGTTCGACGATGCCCACAATCTATTTATTAATCTAGCCGCGACCGGCGGGATACTATTTGTGCTCTTGTTTGTAGCGTTGCTGCTCTACCCGGTCATCCGTAACTTTCTGCGTCTGGAACGTGAGAAAGACCCCTTAGTATTGGCCGGGATGGGCAGTATTGCCGCGTTTATAATCGCCGCCTGCTTTACTCCCGTAGTCATACCCTGTTTTTTATTTATGGCCATAGTGCTTTGTGGGTTGCTGTTGCCATTGTCCAAACAAATAACTTGGAACAAGGGAGCGATTTTTTCCGGAGTTTTTAAAACTGCCGGAAGTCTGATTATGCTCGCGGCCTTGGTTTTTATTGTTGCCGAACATTTGTTTTTTGCCGGCCGCCAAGAATATTTGTATAACCAAAATTACGCGCTGGCTAACCGTTTATTGGTATGGGCGGTGGATTTAAACCCCACCAATCAACTCTACCGATTATACCGTACCGCCGCCCGGATTGAACTGCAGGGAGCGCCGGCCGCGGGCCAAGTAGCCCAGACGGTCGCGGTTCATCCGTTGGATTCTAACAGCTGGGCCGAAGGGGCGCGCTTAGACGAGCTGTTGTATGAGCGTACCGGCCAAAAGCAATATATCGACGCCGCGGTAGTCAGTATGCGGCGGTCAATATCTCTGGATCTTTTTGCCGGTTATCACTACGCCCTTTTGAGCTACTATATCACTGAACAAGGCCAGTTAGGCCAAGCCAAAGAAATGGCTAAAACCAGTTTAGATTTATATCCTGACAATGTCCCGCCCTGGTTATTGCTGGCCCGCATCTATCAATTGGACGGTAAATGGAAGTCGGTAGAGGCTACCCTGGATTCAGTGGCAAAGAAGTACCCCCAGGACGAATTTTTACATTTGATGGACCAAAGGGCCAACCAGGATCCCAAGGCTCAGCAAGTTCCGATTTACGTTCCGCCGCTCCAACCGGCATTGGAATAGGGCGCGGAAGTTCTATAAAATTTAATCTATGATAATTCTGCTCTTTATTTTTGGGTTGCTGATTGGCAGTTTTTTGAACGTGGTAATTCTCCGTTTGCCGGCGGAAGAAGATTTAGGCGGCCGGTCCCATTGTCCCCGTTGCCGCCACCAGCTCAGCGCGGCCGAATTAGTGCCAGTATTCAGCTATCTTTTTTTACGCGGGCGCTGTAAAAATTGCGGCCAGCCGATCTCATTTCGGTATCCTTTAATTGAGCTGGTAACCGGACTGCTGTTTGCGCTGGCTTGGGTTAGTGTTCATCCCGCAACTTTGGCCGGGTACATAGAGTTGGTCAAGGTAGCCTGCGTTTGTGCTGTTTGCCTGGTAGTTTTTATGGTTGATCTTGAGCATTTTTTAATTTTAGATCAGGTTATTTTTCCGGCTATAGTGCTAGTGGCTTTGTTAAACCTCGGTTGGGACTTGGCAGCCGGTCACGCGGTGTTTAACCTGTCTTCTGCCTTCAGTTCGGGGCTTTTGGCCGCGGCCGGTGCCGGATTGGCCTTTTTTGCGGTTTGGTACTTTTCCGGCGGTACTTGGATGGGTTTTGGCGACGTGAAG
Organism: Candidatus Doudnaibacteriota bacterium; assembly: GCA_963788395.1. Lineage (GTDB taxonomy): Bacteria > Patescibacteriota > Doudnabacteria > UBA920 > UBA920 > CAIVSE01. Next base: position 33,598 of record CAWBGV010000031.1, read on the forward strand.
TTGGCTTTGTTACTGGGGATAATCTTAGGCTGGCCGCTGATCGCGGTAAATTTACTGCTGGCGTTTTTCTTGGGAGCTGCGGTTTCCGTTATCTTGTTGATCCGAGGCAGTCATTTGAAGACTCAAGTTCCATTCGGGACTTTTTTGAGCTTTGCATGCGTAGTCACTATCTTTTGGGGCCCGCAGCTACTTCACTGGTATTTGGGTTTATTGGGTGTTTAATGGTATAATAAATAAAATACAACAACATCCCGTTCCATATTATATGGCAACTTCTCCCTCATCCCTCAAAGCAGGTTTTACCTTGATCGAACTTTTAGTCGTGTTATCGATTATGGCCATTATTATGTCTTTGGTCACGGTTAATTTTGCCGGCCAGCGGGCTATGCGCAACCAGCAAATTTCGGAAAATCAATTGGTCAGCAATATTCGAGTGGTGCAGAATTACGCTCTCTCTTCACGGAATATTTATGGCACCCAGCCGGTGGAATATTATGTGATGAAGTTCGACCTTTCTAAGCCTTATCAGTACACGATTGAGGCTATGTACAACACGCTGAGTACTCCGACTTTGGTAGATATTCAAACGGTTCAGCTTTCGGGTAATTCGCGTTTACAAAGTCCAATCCTTATAAATTTAGAAGGGGGCACCCAGCAGTCCGTTACTGGTTGCGCTTTGCTGGTCTTTAAAGAACCGTTTGCCAGAATTCTGACCAACAACAGCTGTACCGCCAACGGTTTTGGTAGCGGCGATTCTTATAACCAAGTTCTTAATTTTGTGACCAATAACTCCGGCACTACGGTCAATGCGGACTCCAGCATGGTGATTTCTTTAATTGACAGCGGCGGCGGCGTGACTCCTAAAGCCGTGACCATAAACGGAGCGACTGGTTTAGTTTCGTTCCAATAAATGTATGGGTAAGAAAAAACAAACAGGACAAACGTTAATAGAAACCATGGTCGCGGCGTTTATTTTGATTATGGGGATTACGGCCGCGTCCAGTTTGGCCACATTCTCTTTGGATAACTCCACCGAAATTACGAAAGAGATTGTTGGGACGGGTTTGGCCCGGGAAGCTTTGGAGGCCGTGAAAAATATGCGTGATACGAATTGGTTGTGGAATACTTTAAGCAATCAATGTTATAACTATGTTACTAATCAACCGACCGGCGGAAATTGCTACCAAAACTGGCTGACCGCTTATTACACCATTCCAAATTCCAGCAGCGGCTCCACCAATACATTACAGATTAATTTAACTCCCGGCCAGAAATTTTGGAGCTTGCAATCCCCGGGCTCCAACCTGTGGGGGCTGAACCTGAATACTAATACGACCAATACGCTCTTTACCGAATTTTATATTCCTTCGGGCGCCAGTGTTGGCACCTCTGGCTATTATCGCGAGGTCACCATTACCGCCATTACGACTTCGCCTTTTAACGAAACTTATCCCGGGCCGGAACTTAAAGTTACTTCCCAAGTTTGGTGGATAGACAAGCGCTGTCCGGCTTCGCCCACCTGGCCCACTGCCAGCGGCTGTAAAATTGAGCTCGATGAATACCTGACTAATTGGAGAGATTTTTAGGTTATATGAACATGAAACGGGCGGATCAACAAGGTTTTACGTTAATGGAGATCGTGGTAGCCACGACGATTTTTGCGATAGTTGCCGCGGCGATGATGTCTTTATTTAACTATACTTTAAAAATTAACCGCAAGACCGAAGCCTTGCGCCAGGCCAGCCAGGGCATGCGCAATTTGGTGGAATTTATTGTTAAAGAAGTCCGCAATGGCCAGATAGATTATTCAGTAATCAATGGTACAGTTATTGCGCCCCTGCAACCCTGGACCGCGGCCAATTCTCCCTGTCCGGTTTCATCCAGCGGCGTGGGTAATGCCAACAGTAATACGGCGACCATTTATGGGCGCAGTAACGTAGGTCTCACTGGCAAGGCCGATAACGCTCTGGGTATTATTACCACCGACGATGACCGCGAATGCATTTATTTGGCCGACAAGAACGGCAATCCGGTATCGTATAGCAGCTCCACGCCCTTTAATGGTGCCCAGTTGATGATGAATAAAAACGGGAATATTTATTCTTTAGATCCCTCAAATTTTACCGTAGCGTATGCCCAATTTGGGGTTCAGCCTCTGTATGATCCCTACACCACCACGCCATCCCCGGCCAAACTTCAGCCTATGGTCCAAATGGAATTTGAATTTATAGTTACCTTACCTACCGGGGAAACCTACCCGATTTATTATCAGACTGCCGCTTCGACCGGCCATTATGATGTACCATAATATGCATACGCAAGGTCAAAAAAATAACAACACTTTTAAACAGGCGGGTATCACGTTGCTGCTGTCAATTTTGGTATTGGCTTCTATAATGGCTATTAGCTTAAGTCTGGCGTCGATTACGTTTTTAGAAATCCGGAGTTCTTCGGATTTGCAAAAAACTGAACCGGCTTTTTATTCCGCCGAGACCGGCACGGAGGAGTCGCTGTACGCAACCCGCCGCCAAATTTCCAATACTACTTTTGAAACTAACTCAGTGAACGGTATTAGCATTACGAGCACAACCCAAAAGATCAATAACCCAATTTTTCAGGATAAGGTGCTGCAGACTTCTAATAGTTATACGAATACCGCTAATAAGTATGAGTTATATAATATCAATAATTTTTATTCTCCCAGCTCCGGGGGCGACTATAGTAAAATCAATATTACGTTTTTAAATACCGGCACTACCGGATACTTAAATGTGTACGACTGTAATTATAATCCTCAGGGCGAGTATAATTGTGATAGTTCAACCAGTTCGAATGTTACTGCCTACCCACCTCTGCAACCGGGGCAGACTGATACAATAAGTTTGCCCGCTACGGCAACGAATAATCGGTTAATTATCTATGCTTACTATACCAGCGCGACGGCTTATATTAATGTTGAGACTTATGGTACAGGCTCCAATCAAACCCCTAAGGGCATGCCTTTGACCGGTTCGGTAAATGTGGATATAGCGGCCGCGGGTAGTAGTTTGACCCGCGAAATCCAGGTTAATATTCCAAATTCCTACACTTCGGGGGGAAGTTCGGTGGGGGGATACACCCACCACAGGGTTATAACCATAAATGGCGCCCAGATTAGTACGGTCAATCACACTACGCTGAATTATTTTCCCGTATTGATTAATTTTAGTGATCCGACTTTTAAATCTGCTTCAAATGGGGGTGAAATCCAAAGCCCCAATGGATACGATATTGTTTTTAGCTCCGACCCGGTCGGTAATTCTCCACTTAATTTTGAGCAAGAAAATTATTCTGCCACTAATGGTCAGATTGTCTATTGGGTCCAAGTGCCAACCTTAATCAATGGTTCTAGCACTCCAATTTATATGTGGTACGATAAAGCCGGCGTGAATTCGTTCCAAAGTGCAGGTAGTCCTTGGGACAGCAATTTTGAGGGAGTTTGGCATTTGCCCAATGGTACTGTTTTAAGCGCTAATGATTCCACGGGCAATGGTAATAGCACTAATACTTTTAATGGCGTTACCGCCGTGGCTAGCCCTCTTGACGGGCCGCCGCTATAACAAGCGACAGTCAATACCTTCGCGTTCCCAACTCCAGCAGCATGAATGGTTGGTCAACCCAAACGGTTAGTTTTTGGGTTAAAGCCCAGAATTCTATGGATAACTATGGGCGTTTTCTTGAAAAAGGCGGTAACAATGAGTGGACCATTATCAGAAATGGCTCGAATAATACCGTTGCTCAGGCGACCATTGGCACTAACTCCGTGTGCAATGTCAGCGGCGCTAGTATTTTTGACGGTCAATGGCATATGGTCGACGCAACTTTTAACTATAGTACGGGCGCTGAACAATTATATGTAGATGGGACTTCGAGCGGCTCAGCGACCTGCGCTCCCGTGGCTTCCAACAGGAATGGTGATTTGTTCTTTGGGACCTATGGTGGCGCTCCGGGAACTTATGGATCGCCCGGGGACTTGGACGAGGTTGAGCTTTCCAATACTATACGCTCTGCTGACTGGATCAATACAGAGTACTATAACCAAGTTTCAGGTTCTACCTTCTACAGTGTGGGTGGCGAACAAACTCCTTAACATATTGCCAAGACCAGTTGCTAAAAAACTTCTGGGTTGATTTAGCCGTGAGCAATAGGTATAATATACTATTAAAAGAATTAAGTGTACATCTATGAAATCCAGGATGGTTACTATTGGTCTCATTCAGTCTAAGGTTGGGAACAATGTAGCGGCTAATGTTAAGAAAACTATAGCACTAATTCGGCAAGCTGCGAACAAAGGAGCGCAAATTGTCTGTCTATCGGAGTTATTTTCCACCCCTTATTTTCCTCAGCGTCAGGGATTAAAAAAAACCGACTTTGCCGAAACTATTACCGGACCAACTCTCAAGGCCATGAAAAGCCTAGCCAAAGAGCTGGAAATTGTTTTAATAGTTCCGTTCTACGAGAAGTCCGCTAATGGCAGTTACTACAATACAGCTGTTGTCTTTGATGAAAAAGGCCGCTCATTGGGGCAGTATCATAAAATTCACATTCCACACGACCCCGGATTTTACGAAGATGAGTACTTTGAAGCTGGTGGCGGCTATAAAGTATTTAAGACCAAATTCGGCCAGTTTGCCGTTTTGATTTGTTTTGACCAATGGTTTCCGGAAGCCGCCCGTGCTTGCCGCTTGGCCGGAGCGGAAATTATCTTTTATCCCACAGCTATAGCCAACGTTATTGGGTATGTTCCACCCGACGGTGATTGGCACGACGCCTGGGAAACCGTTATGCGCGGGCATGCGGTTGCTAACAGCGTGGTTGTGGCAGCGGCTAATCGGACCGGCATTGAGGGTCGTTCGCATTTTTGGGGACAATCATTTATTTGCGATGCCTTTGGTAAAGTCCTCAAGCGAGCTAATCCCACTCGGGAACAGGTCGTGCTGGCAAAAGTTGATTTAGCAATGAACAGTTTTATTGCGGATGGTTGGGGTTTTCTGCGAGACAGGCGGCCAGATAGCTATGCTAGATTGACTGAGACATCTTTAGCTGGTGCGAAAACCAAGCCAGTTAACATCCAGCAAGAAGAAGAAAAGTTGCGCAAAATTTTGGAAAAGTAGAATGATTAAAACTATGTCTTTGACCCCAGCAGCACAAGGTTGGTCCATGCCGGCGGAGTGGGAACCGCACGCCGCGGTCTGGCTGGCCTGGCCCCACGACCCAACTACCTTTACCCAGGGAATTGAAAAAGCCGAACGGACTTTCTGTGAAATCATCAAAGCCCTGGAAGGCAGCGAAAAAGTGGAACTAATTGTTCTGGATGATAAAATGCGAAAACGAGCCGAAGCTATGCTGGTGGAGTTCGGAGCGGATTTAGGCAATATTAATTTTCATGAGGTTGAATACGCCGATGTTTGGACTCGCGATTACGGGCCCACGTTTTTAACCAACAGCGCCTGGGTTAAATGGCAATATAATGTTTACGGTAAAGCCGGAGATGATGAAATTTATTACGCTCCGTTGTTAAAAGATAACGATGTTTTTAACAAGCTGGCGTTGCCGGGGCAAAAATTTGAACCCAATATGGTTTTGGAAGGTGGGTCGGTGGAAGTTAACGGCCGGGGGACTTTGGTTACCACGGAACAATGCTTGCTTAACCCTGACCGTAATCCTAACTTAACTAAAGATCAAATTGAGGAGTGCTTGATAGATTATTTAGGAGTAAGGCAGATTATTTGGCTGAAGCGAGGACTTGTTAATGATCATACTGATGGCCACATAGATGATTTGGCCAAATTTGTCTCTCCCGACAAAATTTTGTGCGCGTATGAAACTGATCCAAGCGACGAGAACTATAGTCAGCTGAAAGAAAATTACCAAGTATTGAAAGCCGCTACCGACCAGGACGGTCGTCCATTCGAGGTTGTTAAACTGCCAATGCCGCATATGAGATACGCGGCCGGCCATACCGTGCACTCGGGTATTGCAAGTAATTCTTCTTCCGGTCAGGAAGCCGAAAAGGCAGCGGTTTCATACCTAAATTTTTACATCGGCAACCGGGTTCTTTTGGTGCCGAAATTTGAAGACCCGAACGACGCCGAAGCCTTGGCTATAATTCAATCATGCTTCCCTGATCGTAAAGTCGTGGCCATTGATTGCCGTGATATTATCTATGGCGGGGGAACGCTGCATTGCATGACTCAGCAGCAACCTTTAACTTAAGCCCGATGAATTTTGCGGAGTTTGGCTCAGCTCAAATAAAAAAAGACAGTCACCGGAATTAACCAGTTGACTGTCCTAAGATGTCGACGTTGATGAATCAGTATTTCATCCTCCCACCGTTACAACAAAACCTCCCTGAATTAAATTACCGAGAGCCAGGGGGTCCTCCTGTGGTGGTTTACAGCCCAACACAATCTTGTCACCGAGTAGCCGCAGTGTATAGCTTAAGCGGTCAACAATATCACCATTGTGGGCGAATGCATTTGTTAAGGGTAGTGTAATAGACTCGCATTGGCCTATAGCTCCCGGCTTCAATTGATACATAAAGAGTATCATGTTGGCGATGGTAGCCTTCACCACCTTTCCACCTAGCTCAATTTCGACCTCTAACCCAATCAGACGAGACGCGTCAATCCTGCTCAAACTGATCTGGGCGTCAATAAATTCCTCTAAGTTCTGTTTTGGCATCAGCTCTCCTCTCCAAAAGTGGATACTTTATGGTATCAGAGGCGTGTTATTTTGACAATACTCGAATATAGTTATAAAATATTTTTGTTATTAATATTTTTCGCTGAACTTAAAAGCGGTCTGCCTTCACCAAAGCTTTAGCGGACCGAATCCTATTAATTATTTGATTAAGGTGGTGAGGAACTCGCGAAACACAAAAGGATAGGAAATGCAAAAAAATAAATTTAGCAAGCTCTCTCCGGCCTTGCGTAAATTGGTAGTGCCGGACACCAGTAAGTCGACGGGGACTTTGAGTGCGGCGGTTAAAAAGGCCGGGAGTCCGCTTTCGACATACGCAGACAAGACCTTAAAGCACTTAAACGGCGGCTCAAGCATGCAGGCGGCGCTGTGGTTAAAAGAGCATTTGGATAACGGCGGAAAGTTAGTCATTACACTAGCCGGAGCTTTAAGTTCTTTTCAAATTGGGACCATGCTGGCCGAACTTATCCGTCAAAATAAGGTTCATTTAGTTTCCGCGACTGGCGCTAATCATGAAGAATCGTACTATCGATATGTCGCCCACTCTCATTATGCTTACATCCCTCGTTACACAGAGCTGACACCCGAACAGGAGGCCGAACTCCGCGATGCCGGTTTACGACGCATAACCGACACCTTTTTGCCCGAAGACGAAAGCGTGCGGATTATGGAACCGCATTTGTATAAAATGTGGAAAGAAGCCGAAAAAAAAGGCCAAAAGCATTTTCCCCATGAATACTTTCGCCGATTATTTCAGGAAAAGCTGATTAAGCCCGATCCGCAGGCAAATCCTCAGGATTGCTGGGCCTATGCTGCTTACAAAAAAGACATCCCCATAGTCATTCCGGGTTTTGAAGATTCCACCATGGGCAATATTTTTGCCAGTTACACCTACAACGGCCCGCACAAGAAAAAAGGCGAACCGGTCATTAGCGGTAGCGTTATGAAAAGCGGTCTGGAATACTTTCATTTTATGTACGACTGGTACATGAAAGAAGCTAAAAATGCGCCTATTGCCTTTTTACAGCTTGGCGGGGGCATTTCCGCCGACTTCCCCATTTGTGTAGTACCCTCACTCAAGCACGATTTGCATTTGCACGGTAAAGTGCGCGACTGGGCCGGTTTTATAGAAATCGGCTCCTCGCCCATGTCATACGGCTCTTACTCCGGCGCGGGCGGTAAAGAAAAAATTACCTGGGATAAACTTTCCACCAAGAGCTACTATCAAATTATCCAAAGCGACGTCACCGTAGTCTTCCCCTGGATCGCCGCAGTCCTGCTCGGATTATAAAAATAAAAAACCTGCCGTTCGGCAGGTTTTTTACATAAAGACAAACCGTAATGTAGTTACTGTTTTGGAATTTTCAGAATTTCGCCGGGCTTTAAGACAAAGGGGCTTTGGATATTATTCACTGTAGCCAGCGTGCTCCAGGTAATGTTAAATTTTTGACTGACATCAAACAACGTATCGCCTTTTTGAACCGTGTATTGGATAAATTGGACATCCGGTACAGTCACGGTTCGGGTATCGCTGGCACCTAAAACTTTTCCGGTGTAATTCGTGGTTTTGGAACTGTAGAGCAGGCGGATATCATTCGCCGTCAGCCCGATAGCTAAGACTAAACAAACGACAGCGCTAATCTTGAGGATTTGATTCGGTGTCCGGGCTCGGTCAACACCGAATTTTAAACGAGGGGAGAGCTCGACTTTTTTTGGTTTTCGAGGCATGTCGTGAGTTGTAACGGGATAAAGAATATCTTTATCCTGAATAAGAAATTTTAAAGAAATTCCGGTTTTGTTTCTGTAACACGCAGTACATCTTTTCTTTATTATAGAATAATTTTCGATAATAAACAAATGTGGATAACAAAGTGGATATCGAGTGGTCAAGGGGTGTTTAAATTGTTCTTAACTAAAGCAATTACAGGCAAAAACCCTAAAATATAGTATAATATAAGGACTATGGCAATGCAGGACATCAAAAATAGAATAATCAAATTGCGTGAGCAAATTGAGGATTTGCGCTACCGGTACCATGTAGTTAATGACCCCACGGTTACCGACGATATTTACGATTTTTTAACTAAAGAACTTAAGGCGCTGGAAGCCCAATACCCGCAGTTTCAGGATCCTAACTCTCCCACAAACCGCGTGGCCGGGAAGCCGTTGGATAAATTTGTAAAAGTTCGGCACGAGGTACGTATGTTGTCGCTCAACGATGTATTTAGCAAAGCGGAACTGCGGGCTTGGGAAAAGCGGGTCCAAAAATTATTGCCCGAAAAAACGTGGAATTATTTTTGCGAACTCAAACTGGATGGCTTGGCAGTTTCGCTCATTTACGAAAACGGTATTTTAACCCGCGGCGCTACTCGCGGCGATGGTTTTATTGGTGAAGATATTACCCAAAATTTGCGAACCATTGAATCTATTCCGCTTCGCCTGCGCGCGCCATTTCCTAAATTCATAGAAGTCCGCGGCGAAGGAATAATGTATAAAAAAGTTTGGAGCGAGCTCAACGCCAAACAAGAGCTGGAGGGCAAGCCGCTGTTCGCCAATACCCGCAACGCCGCGGCCGGCAGTTTGCGGCAGCTCGACGCCCAGTTGGCCGCTGAGCGGCGGCTGGATTTTTTAGCTTACGACATTGCCCAATTAGATGACGCGCGCGGCACCGCCATTGCCGGTAAAAAATATCACGGCCAAATTTTAAATCATCATTCCCAACTCCATCAATTATTGCGGGATTTGGGTTTTAAAGTAGATGCCCACGAGGCGGTAGTTAAAAATATTACAGAAGTTGAAGCTTTTGTGGACAATATAGAAAAGCTGCGGCCAGAATTCCCGTACGGGACGGACGGAGTGGTAATTTCCGTGGACGACTTGTTGCTGCAAGCCCGTTTGGGCGTAGTAGGCAAGGCGCCGCGCTACATGGCGGCGTATAAGTATCCGGCGGAAAAGGCAACTACCCAGGTGCTGGACGTGCTTTGGAACGTTGGCCGCACCGGGGTTTTGACTCCGGTGGCCATTTTTAAGCCAACATTGGTCGCGGGTTCCACCGTTGGTAAAGCCACATTACATAATGTTGATCAAATAGAACGCCTGGGGCTGAAAATCGGCGACACGGTGATTATTCAAAAGGCCGGCGACGTTATTCCGGAAGTAGTGGAAGTGTTGCCCAAACTGCGAACGGGCAAAGAACGAGCTATTACCGTTCCACGCGTTTGTCCTGTTTGCGATGGGAAAGTTGAAAAGCGGGAGATCGGAGAAAAAGGAAAGGCGTCGACTGCCTATTATTGTACCAATCCCCATTGCCCGGCCAAAAACCAGCGCGGCCTGCAGCATTTTGTGAACGCCTTCGAAATTTACACCATCGGGCCGAAAATTTTAAGCCGGTTTAAAGATGAGGGCTTAATTTCCGACGCGGCCGATTTATTTACGCTCAAAAAAGGTGATATCGAAGGGCTGGAACGTTTTGGGGAAAAGAGCGCGGAAAATATTGTAAATTCTCTTTAAGCTCACCGCACGGTAAAATTATCCAGATTTATCTACGCCTTAGGCATTCTCCATGTTGGCGAGCAAACCGCCGAAGATTTAGCCCAGCATTTTGGCTCGCTACAAGCGCTTATGAACGCGTCTCTGGACGAGATAAATACTATCGAAAACATTGGTCCAGTGGTTGCGCAAAGTACCTATGATTATTTTCACCATAAAGAAAATAATAAATTCATTCGCAAACTGCTGAAAAATGGCGTGCGGGTCACTCATGAGGTACGGCAGGTTGGCAAGCTGACCGGCAAAACATTTGTGATTACGGGTACTTTAGTATCCATGGGGCGGCAAGAAGCCAAAACAAAAATTAAGTCGTTGGGCGGGAAAACCGCGGAAGCTGTTTCTCAGCAGACCACCTATGTGGTGGTGGGTCAAAAACCCGGATCAAAACAGCGCGCGGCGCAAAAATTGGGGGTAGAAATTTTAAACGAAGACCAGCTCTTACATTTATTAGGTTAGATTCCAGCGCCTTATGAATACGACGGTTTTTCTGGCGAGAGTTAAAGCAGCGTTCATCCGGTTTGATATATATTGGTTATTGCTGGCGGCGGCGCTGCTTCGGGTATTCGGGCGCGGCTCTTCGTCGTATGGAATTACCGGAGAATTGTTCCGCGACATGGAGGTTAGCTACCGGTTCCTGCGTTTGGGACAGTGGCCGTTACTTGGCCCGGTTTCAAGCTTTGGCGGCCTCCACTTTGGGGCGGTTTATTATTATTTGTTGGCTCCGGCCGTTTTGTTATTCCGCTCGGCCCCTTATGGCGCCACAGCCGTAAGCGCCTTATTTTCTTTGGCTTCTATCTGGATGCTCTATCAATTATTGGCCGTCTGGTTTGGGCGCCGTGATATTGCCCGCTTAGGGGCTTTTTTACTTTCCCTCTCGGCGGTAGACATTCAGTATAGCTATTATATTTCTAATCCAAATTTGTTGCCGTTCTTTTTGCTTTGGTTTTTCTATTGCTTAACAAAAGTCTGCGCCGGCGACAGCAGGTGGCGAAATTATATTGGGCTCGGACTGGCGCTGGGGATAGCCACTCAACTTCATGCTACAGCGCTGCTGCTCTTACCCGTTTTGCTGATTATTTCTGTCTTGTGGTACCGAAAATTTTGGAACTGGGCGCGGGCTATAATCGCGGCCGTTTTAGCCGGGGTGACGTACCTACCTTACATTATTTATGAGTTTGCTCATAGTTTTTCCAATAGTCGGGGCGCTTTGTTTTTGGGCAAAACTTATCTCTCGATCTGGATCCACGGCCCTTCCGCGGTTTCAGTAGCTGTCTTTTGGCAAAGTGTTTTACTTTCGCGCGTGAATTTATTTGATTTTGCTGAATCGCACCTGTTCTTGGCTATCATCCTGCTGATCGGATTTATTATCTGCGCGGCAGGGGGGCTAGCATTGCTGAAGCGCCGGCCGGAGAGCGACTCGGCAGCCATGAGCCAACCCGGAGTTACTATTTTTTTCTTATGGATTGGATTGGGAACCATGATGTTTTTATTGTTCCGGGGCATCATCCAGTCGTTTTATTTTTTAGTTTTGTGGCCAGCGCCGATTATTCTCGTCTGCTGGTTGGCCGCACGGCTGCTGGCTGGTCCAAAAGTTTGGGGTTGGTGCTTCGTCGGCATTTTTGTATTAGCTCAAGCCTTGCAGCTGTGGTATTTTTATCCCCTAATCTACAAGCCCGCGCTGGCGCACGGAAATATTTTAGCCATTTTTAAGCGCATCTCTGCCGCCGCCGGGAGCCAAAGCTACGTTATGGTCAACAATCTGCTGGATATAAACGAATTCCATTATTACCAGCAGCTGTCCGGCATGCCGACGCGGTCCGCAACTAACGTTTCTGTGGTATATGTTCTTTGTGCCGCGGCTCATGCTCCCGCCTGTCACCTGAGGGATTCGGCTTACCGGCCCCTAAATACTTTTATTCAAAACGGCTTATTGGTTGTTCAATATCAGAAAATTTGATCTTAAAATTCAAAAATAAAATTGTACTATGCGAAATTTTTTGCGATTTCATAAAGTTAAAATAAATGTTTTGGCAATTAGTCTGATTTTATGCTGCCTGCTTGCCGTCTACCAGGTGTTACTGTATAAAAATTTTGTGATAGATTCGGCTGGCAATATGCGGACCACAATTGCCGGCTTTGGCGATATTCCGTATCATCTGACTCAAATGAGTAAGTTCGCCTTTAGTCCTTTTAATACCGACGACCCGATTTTTACCGGCACCAAGCTACGCTATTCGTTTGTTGTGAACTTGTTAAGTGGTTGGCTACTGCGGGCTACCCGGGCTTGGACTTTTTCTGTAAACTCGCCGGTCATGTTCTTTGGAGCTGGCAGCATGCTCTTAGTTTTTTTCATTTACCGGAGTTTTCTCAAGTCTTCCTGGGCGGCCCTCTGGACTTTAATTTTATTTTATTTAGGTTCCGGCTGGGGAGCCTACGACCTGGTTCGCCAGCAGGTCTTGGGAGGGCATGGTAGTTTGGGACAATTTTTTAACTATTTGATTAACAACAACATCTCGACTATTTTGCGGTGGGGGGCAGTCTACCCGCAGCAAAATATTGTGTGGGGGGCGCCGCTGAGTTTGGTTTTTTTACACCAACGGTCGTTTGTAATGGGATTTTTTGTATTTACCATTGTGCTTTGGTACTTAATGGACCTCGCGCGCCTTTCGCGCCTCTGGGCTTTGGTTGCTATAGGATTTTTAATTGGACTCACTCCGCTCATTCACATTCATACCTTTGTGATTCTTGTTGGCGTGCTGGGCGTCTGGGCGCTGCAAAAGTTGTGGATTAAAGATTATCTATCGTTTCGAAAGCTTCTGATTATCAGCGTGACGGCTGCGGTTGTAGCCGCGCCGCAGCTCTATTATTTAATGGCCGCGCAGCCGGGTTTGCCGGCCAGTTTTGGTTCATTCTTGGCTTTCCGGCTGGGGTGGATGGTCCCGCCGACCATTGGCTCCGTAGTTTTTCCGCCGGCCGCCAGCCCGCTGGTAATGTTTGGGGTTTATTTGAAGTTTTTATGGGTCAACCTTGGCTTGCTGCTGCCGTTTTTTATCCTGGCAGGTATAATTGTTTGGGCGGCAAAAAAACGCCAGGATCGGCCAGAATTAGCGCTGTGGTGGCTTATGGCTGCCGCAATTTTTATACTCCTCCAATTAGTTAGATTGCAGCCCTGGGATTTTGATGACAACAAGCTCGTGGTTTATTTTGCTTTTTTTGCCGCGCCGGTGATTGTGGCTATTTTTTGGAGATATCTTCGGGAATACAAAATCACCGTTACCGTAGTTTTTGCTCTTTATTTTCTCCTCAGTATTTCGACGGGTGTTTTGGATATTCTGCCACGATTGGCAATTCCGCTTAATCAGTTGCCGGTTATGTTTACGCTCCAGGACCGGATCATGGCCAATTACATTATTCAAGATGTGCCCCAGCAAGATCTGATTCTGACCAGTGAAACTCCTTTAAACCCGGTTAACGCTTTGGCTGGCCGATCGGTTTTGGTCGGCTATGGCGGCTGGCTGTGGACCGAAGGCGTTGTTCCCGGCCAGCGGGAAAGGGACATCGAAAACTTTTACGCGGATCCGTCGAGTTACCAAAACGTGGTACAAAAATACAATATCAAATATATTATGCTGGATTCGGATTCTATTACTCAATGGCACGCTCAGCCGCTGGTGTTTGATCAATTGTTTCAGAAAGTCTTTCAATCCGGCGATTTGATCTTATATCGCGTTGATTAGGTCTATTTGCTCCCGAGTAGAATTTTAAGATATACTAGTGTTACACCGGAGTAATCTAAAAAAAATGGCCGCCGAAGACCAGAAAAAGAATAATGAAGATTTAGGCCTGGGCTCAAAAGTTATCCAGGGTAACCGCACGCGTTTTGTAAATCGCGACGGGACTTTTAACGTCCATCGTAAAGGAATGTTTGAACGCGGCGCGTTTAGCCCTTACCACGCCATTTTGCAGGCTTCGTGGACCAGGTTTTTTTGGGGTGTTATTGCCTATTATATTTCGGCGAATGTTATTTTTACCGCGTTCTATTTACTGTGCGGAAAAAATGCTTTTCCGGCCATTGCTACCCTGGATGTCTCCCAGCGGGCCGGGCAATTATTTTTTTACAGCATTCAAATAATTAGTACACTGGGCTCCAGTCCGCTGCATCCGGCGACTACGCTATCCGATATTGCCTTGGCCTTGGAATCGATGATTGGCTTGTTTGGTTTTGCGATTGGCGCCAGCTTAATGTTCGCGCGATTTTCTAATCCGCCCACCAGAATTCTGTTTAGCAAAAAAGCGGTTATCGCCCCGTATAACAATATTAAGGCTTTTATGGTCCGGATTATTAATGGCCGCAGCAATGAATTAATTAACGTCAACGCGATTGTGACGGTTTCTTTAACCGACGCGGAAGGTAAGCGCGCGTTCCAGCGGTTGGCATTGGAACGTGATTCGGTCTATGTTTTTCCTTTGAGCTGGACGATCGTGCATCCGATTGAAGCCGATAGTCCTTTGTGGGGCTTAACCGCGGCCGATTTAAAAAAACGCGAAGCGGAATTTTTGGTTAACATTAGCGCTACCGATGAGGATCTTTCTAAGACCGTCTACGCTCGGTCTTCTTACTTGTACGACGAAGTAGCTGTAGGAGCAAAATTCGTAAATATTCTCGAAAATGACGCTAACGGTGCCGTGGTAGTAGACCCAAAGCGGATAGGGGAAATAGAGAAAGTGTGAATATCCTGTGCATTTCATGTCTTAACAGAAATACAATCTCTTTTATATAAGCCATATTTTACAAAGGCTCCAAGAACAAAAATTTTTTCGATCTGACTTGACAAGCCTGGCGTTATCTATTAATATTGTTAATACAGTAAGCAAGGACTTAAAAACATGTTAAAAATCACATTAGAATTAACAAAACAGCGGTTTATGTAAAACGGCCAATTTAACTTGTGCCTTACATAACCGCGAAAGCGGTTTTTTTGTTCACTTTAATGAAATTATTATAGAGAACAATCCGCCGTAGCCTCCCAACCTAATCTTACATAAACTTAATTAAGACAATAAAAATTTTACCCACAGCTAAACCTATTAGCACGGGCGAAGGCGGATACCCCGCCAAAAGTCAGTTATTGTCATTAATTATAAGTTATAGTTTCTCTCTATATACTTACTGCTCACAGATCTCAGCATTCCTTCAAACTTAGGGAATCCAGGCTCGTAGATCCTCTCGGGGCAGTAGCTATATGGCGGGAATTAGTTAGAAAGTTATAAAGTTCGTAAGGTTATAAAGCCTGCAGTTGCAGCCACTTTAAAAACTTTCAACTTTAAAAACTTTACAACTTTTTCAGCCACGTACTTTAAAAACTGAATAGTAAGTCATCAATCTCAACCAATTTGATGACTTATGGGTAGAAAACATTGTAAATAAACCGCTGATGAGACGCTGATATGAACGCGGATTAGACGCTGAAGCAATTCAATTCTAATCTGACAAAATATCGACGCCGAATCATCGGTATACAAAGAACATTGTATCCAAATCAAATAGTAGTTTGGAAGATCATAGAAGTTTATAAAGTTATAAAGTTCATAAAGTTTATAAAGTGTTGCAGTAATGCAGTTACTTTATAACTTTCAACTTTAAAAACCTTATCAACTAATTTGGTCATCACAAATTGCTAGTCAATTACAAAAGATTAGAACAGACAAGGGTATATGGTGGATGCCTTGGTAATATGAGCCGATGAAGGACGTTGTAGCCTAACGAAAAGCCTCGGGGAGCTGGCAAACAAGCTTTGATCCGGGGGTGTCCGAATGGGGAAACCTATGCACTGGAAGAGTGCATGCCTATATGTCGTGGGATATATAGCGCGGGAACCGTGCGAAGTGAAACATCTCAGTAGCACGTGGAAAATAAATCAATTGTCCGCCTTTGGCGGACATCGAGATTCCGTTAGTAGTGGCGAGCGAACGCGGATAGATATAGAAATTTATTCGTTGGACGAGTATATAGTAGTGTCCGGCGAATAAATATCTATTAGCCCAAACCTAATTAGTGTTGTTGATATCGCAAGATTGAAACTTAAAGATTACAGTCGTTGTTAATTAGGCGTTATAAGTGGAAGTCATTGTGAGGCTGTAACCTCACTGGGAATATAGTGTGCTGTTTAGCAGAACACGCCTGGAACGGCGGACCAAAGAGGGTGATAGTCCCGTATCGCGAAAAACCATGCAATTTCCTGACTTTTTCTTGAGTACGACCAGACACGAGAAATCTGGTCGGAAATCAGGTCGACTAAGATCTAAGGCTAAATACTCATATTAACCGATAGTGAACAAGTACCGTGAGGGAAAGGTGAAAAGCACCCCGGAAGGGGAATGAAATAGTTTCTGAAACCATATACTTACAAGGAGTGGAAGGCCGTATTCGTGTTGCGGGTTAGAAGTCTTAAGTTAGATTTTATAGCTAGTGCAAGAATTAGGTTTTTGAGAAGAATTAACCTAATTATTCTAATTTCTAATTAACCTAAATAATACCCAATATTGAAATGTCTAAAATTAGGACATTCTGATATTGTGATTTGTTTAGAAATTAGGTCAATTAGAATAATTAGAAATTTTGTCCAATGAATTTTGCACGAGCGATAAAGTTTAATATTTAGGAAATCTTACCCGTAGCACGAATGGCTAACCGCGTGCCTATTGAAGAATGATCCAACGAGTTAATCTTCAGCAGCTTGATTAAGTCCTATCAAGGACGAAATCGTAGTGAAAGCGAGGATGAATAGTCCGTAAAAGTTTATAAAGTTCTTAAAGTTAGTAAAGTTCATAAAGTAACTGC
Source organism: Candidatus Doudnaibacteriota bacterium (assembly GCA_963788395.1). Classification (GTDB taxonomy): domain Bacteria; phylum Patescibacteriota; class Doudnabacteria; order UBA920; family UBA920; genus CAIVSE01. The sequence goes on from CAWBGV010000031.1 coordinate 50,729, forward strand.
AGCAATGCCGGTACTTTATAACTTGATGAACTTGACGAACTTTATAAACTTTATGTTGCTGGAGTTAGACCCGAAACCCGCGTGAGCTACGCATGGCCAGGATGAACGTTATGTAAAAGTAACGGGAGGTCCGAACCCACTATTGCTGCAAAAATAGGGGATGAGCTGTGCGTAGGGGAGAAATTCCAATCGAACCGGGTGATAGCTGGTTCTCCTCGAAATAGCTTTAGGGCTAGCGTCGAGAGTTCCCTTGAGAGGTAGAGCACTGAATGGAAACCTGCTGCGCAAGCGGTAGGCTCCAACCAAACTCCGAATTCTCAAGATTAAGATCTCGGCAGTCAGTCCGTGAGGGCTAAGCTTCACTGGACAAATGGAGAAGAATCCACACCATCGTCTAAGGCCCCCAAATCCTAGCTATAGTGCAAAGGATGTGGGGTTGCTCATACAACCAGGAGGTTGGCTTAGAAGCAGCCATCCTTTAAAGAAAGCGTAACAGCTCACTGGTCAAGCGATCCTGCGCCGACAATATATAGGGGCTAAGCTAGGTGCCGAAGACATGGATCAGGGCGGAGCCCTGTAATTCCCAAATTACAAAACCCAAATAACAAATAAATTCCATCCGCCAAAGGCGGACAAAATTTCAAAAACTGCGATTGCGGTATATGGGTGTTTGAATTTTGTTTATTGGATATTGTTTGTAATTTGTTTTTTGAGATTTGGTGCTTACAGAGCTTCGCTCTGGTGGTAGAGGAGTGTTGTGCACGGGTTGAAGCGGTATGCGTAAGCGGCCGTGGACAGTGCACAAGTAAGAATGTTGGAATAAGTAATATATATAGAGGTGAGAATCCTCTTCGCCGAATATCCAAGGGTTCCAGGGCAACGATCGTCGTCCCTGGGTTAGTCGATCCTAAGAGTGGGCCCCAAGGGGTTCACCCGATGGAAAATACGGTTGATATTCCGTAACCACTATACAATTATCTTAGGCGGGACGCATCCTGGTAACGCTAGCGTCATCTGACTATTGGCGTTGTCGTGCTTGTAGGATGGGTTGTAGGTAAATCCGCAACCCACTACTGTCCGCTTTGTCCGCAAGGACTCAGCGTCCGGTTTCAAGTTCGAGAGCACGAAGAAATCTGGCAACGGAGATTGGCGTGAACCAAGGTGTCAAGAAAAGCGTCGAAGTTATGTTGTATTGTGATCGTACCGTAAACCGACACAGGTGGATGGGGAGAGAATCCCAAGGCGTCCGGAACAATGTTCGTTAAGGAACTCGGCAAAAAAGCAGGTGTACCTTAGGTATATACCTTGACCCTTTTGTATGCTGGGTAATGGAAAAGGTCTCTTTATGGGGACGGTTGAGTTTGCTGCCAAGATTCCGGGGTGATACCGGTTTGTCATTTTCAGCCCGTGCTGATAAGACGGGACTCAACTCCCCACCAGTTCGGAGTAGATGAAAATAATCTATGATAGGATTTTTTGTCATAGTTTAGGGTCTTACCACCCACCTATCAACTCCGTTCCGAAGGAGGGTTAAGTGTGTCTCATTATTGACGGTGGCAAGATCGTCAGTTGTGAAAAGTAGCGATAGTTTGCGTTGGGAGGTGCTTTCTCCTTTCGTCGCTATGACATTCTCCCTCCTTCGGGAAATATTATAAAATATTTCCCTTCATTACCCAGCATATTAAAAGGGCCCGCAGCGAAAGACCTCTCCCGACTGTTTACCAAAAACTTAGGTCCGTGCTAAAGCGCAAGCTGATGTATACGGGCTGATGCCTGGCCAGTGTCAGAAGGTTAAACCGGTTGGCGCAAGCTGATCGGCCAAGCCCTGATGAACGCCGGCAGTAACTATGAAAGTTGTAGTTATAAAATTCGACCATTTGCGGGAAACACTGTGCACGCGTGGACAACGACGTGCTTAAAGCTTGTAATACTCGTCTGAAAAATGGCAGTAAAAATTTACAAGATACAGTCAATCCGCAGGAAAGTTTCATTAAAGATCCATAAGGAGAACAAAATTATGGATCAAACCTGGCTTAAACAAATTCCTTTAGAAAAAGGTTATTACTTTGCTGGTTTCACTGATGGTGAGGGAAGCTTTAACGTTTCAATGCGTAAGCGGCCTGACCATACTATGAAATGGCAAATAATACTAACCTTTAATGTATCACAACGCGACCCTGTAGTGCTTTCAGAAATGAAGCGTTACTTAGGTTGCGGGAGATTCCTAAAGCGCAAAGATGGGGTGAACTGTTATATAGTTCAAAATCCGTCAGCCATCCAAGAACGGGTAATACCGTTCTTTAAGAAGTTTTCTTTTTTATCTTCAAATAAAAAAAAGAATTTCTCAATTTTTACTCAAATTGCTGAAATGGTATTTGGTAAACAACATCTTACAAAGATGGTTTGCTAAAAATCATTCAATTAAGGGAAACCTTAAATGAAGGCAAAGGGCGAAAGAGAAAATATAATTTAGTAGATTATCAAGGATCTACAAATGAAACCCCTCAACGACTAAACGCCGAATCCGCCGAAATGGCGGAATGATATAGTCTGATCTTCATAGAAATATGAAGTTAACACACATGAACTGTCCTATGGTAAGCGAAATTCCTTGTCGCGTAAGTTGCGACCCGCACGAATGGCATAACGAGTAGAGGACTGTCTTAACGAACATTCCGATGAATTTACAATGGCGGTAAAGATGCCGTCTACCCGCAGCAAGACGGAAAGACCCTATGAAGCTTTACTATAGCGTGTCATTGCAGTTTTATTTTTATTGTTTAGCCTAGGTGGGAGACTTTGAAAGCTCGGCGCTAGCTGAGCCGGAGTCAAACGGTGAAATACCACCCTGTAAAGATGAAACTGCTAACCAAGGCTTAACCTACTTTGGGACAGTGGCTCGTGGGTAGTTTAACTGGGGCGGTTGCCTCCTAAATGGTAACGGAGGCGTTTATTAAGGTAGGCTAGGCGCGGATGGAAATCGCGCTGGTAGTGCATACGCATAAGCCTGCTTGACTGCAAGGGCGGCGACCCGCGCAGGTACGAAAGTAGAAGTAAGTGATCCGATGCGTTCGAGTGGAAGACGCAAAGCCCAACGGATAAAAGTTACTCTAGGGATAACAGGCTGATCCTCTCCAAGAGTCCACATCGACGAGAGGGTTTGGCACCTTAACATATCGGGGTGCATGGACAGCAATGTCCTTCCTAGTTTTTTCGTCCGTCTGTCCCGTTTTATAACGGGATGATAATAAATCGAAGAAACAATAAATAAATTCGGCTTATAACGGTGAACCCGTAATTACTCATGTGAGAATTTAAAGTTCTGAGTAAATGGAAATACCGTGGGAACCCAACACTTTTTCAGTGAATGCGAGAGTTGGAAAAGGTGTTGGAGGCAACAAATTTCGTGGGACGTATCAGTGAGTACACGAAAAGTGTTGGGCCCGTAACGACTGACCCGAAAGGGGAGATTTAAATTTATAAATTTAAATAATACGCCGACTCTTATCACAAAAAAAGCAGGTGATGGTAGCATAAGTACCTAATACCGCTGATAAGATGAAGATATAGTCTGCACCATATGAAAGTATGGAATTATGTACGATGTCGGCTCATCACATCCTGGGGGTGAAGAAGCTCCCAAGGGTTAGGCTGTTCGCCTATTAAAGTGGTACGCGAGCTGGGTTCAAAACGTCGTGAGACAGTTTGGTCCTTATCTGCTGTGGGTGTACGAAACTTGAGTAGTCGCGTCTCTAGTACGAGAGGACCGAGACGCATAGACCTCTGGTGTACCCGTTGTCGCGTCCGCGGCATGGCGGGGTAGCTAGGTCTAGTTCGGATAAACGCTGAAGGCATATAAGCGTGAAGCCGTCTACAAAACTAGGTTTCGTTTTACGTAGTAATACGTAAGAAAGGTTCGGGGAAGACTACCCCGTAACAACGTAGTATTTTGTATTAAGTATCGAGTATTATGTAGCAATACATAATACAAAATACAAGATACGGTATACTATTTTATAGGCTGCAGGTGTACGCACAGTAATGTGTTTAGCCGAGCAGTACTAATCAACCGAAAGTTTTAATCTTATATTGACTAGCGATTTGTGATCCACAAAAATTATCTTAATAGCGGATCATCCGCCGTAGTTTTTAGCGAAGGCGGATGACGCTGGAGATTTTAGTGTTCACGTATATACAATGTTCAAACACAATCTGAAAATGTTAGCGCTCATAGGAGCACTTTTAGCGGTATTAGGACTCTTTTTTGTTCTTTCCACAAACGCAATAGCGTTAATAAAATAAGCAACTAAAGGCCTTCCTCGTCACTCTTTATTAAAGGGGCCCCCAAATTGCTTTTCACACTTTGTTTTTTCGAGCGAGAGCGAGAAAAAAAAGAGAAAAGGAATTTGGGGAAGAGGAGCACTTTATGAAGGCGGCACAAAAGAAATTTTTAATTTCTTTTGTGAAGCCGGAATAAAGGGCGACGAGGGTGACATTTCCAGCGTGGTCCGTACCTGATCCCTTCCCGAACTCAGCAGTAAAACACGCTTGGGCCGATGATAGTCCTACGCATGTAGGTGCAAAAGTAGGTGGTTGCCCGTTATATAAAAGACCGAACGTCAATCGTACGGTCTTTTTTATTTTCTGGCTTATTTTTTAAAAACTGCCCTTACTACAGTAAAAAAATATTTTATCACCCTCGTTTAAACTATGAATCGACTTTTTGGGGATAAAAAAGCTCGACCAGCCACCGCCTGTTTGTTACACTTGATATACTAAATCCTTATGGCGTGAATGGGATTTTTTTGTGTCGTTTGATTTCTTTTTTACTAAATATTAATCTTTTCGGAAATCAAGACTAAAATAATTAAACAAAATGAAAATGAAAATCAGTATTTCGCGAATTGCAGTAGCGGTCTTGGCCGTGGTTTTAGGCCTGGAACCGGTAACCGTAAGTTATGTCCAAGCTGCGAGTATTGTCCATCAAGTAAGCCTGCCTTCGGGGGACAGCTGGTGTGATGATTCTCTGATTAATGGTTTGTTTAGTGATATTAACAGCTACCGCACCCAGCACGGCGTAGCTGCGCTGTCCATGGATACTTTGGGCATGGAAGACGCCGAACTTCGGGTGGTGCAGTTTAGTCAGTATATGACCACGCACCAGCCGAGTGATCCCGGCTTTGACCCTCATACAGGTTACGATACTACAGCGGCTTCGATCGGTTATAATTTGGTCAGCGAAAATTTAGCCTACATGACAACCGATCCTGCGTATGTAGTTAACGTGGCTTGGGATGACAGTTTGCACATTGCCGCTCTGTTGGCTTCCAACGCTAACGTTATGGGCGTCTCTTGTATTTATGCCAATGGTACGGCCTATTGGAGCTATGAGCCGGGCTATAACGCTTCGGCTGTCTTGCCAACCCCCACTCCTAGTCCCACGCCCACCGTGACTCCAACTCCCACCCCAACTGGTACTACTCCAAGTTTAACTGCCGAAGAGGCTGAGTTCCTGACTCTAATAAATCAATATCGGGCTCAGAATGGCGCGGGACCGCTGCAAGTTTCGGCTGCTTTGGAAAATTCCTCCACGTGGATGAGTAATGATATGGCCACGAATAATTATTCCAGCCATACCGACAGTTTGGGCAGAAGTGCGGCCCAGCGTTTGGCCGCGTTTGGGTATCCCTATTCTCCGTGGGGCGAGAACATCGCCGGCGGTTTTAGCGACGCTCAAAGCGTACTGACCGGCTGGGAAAACGTCTGCGATCCCAATGCTTCCGGCACCTGCACCTATGCGCACAGAGCCAATATGCTTAATCCCAGTTTCCAGGTAATCGGTATTGGCGAGGCCTACAGCGCCACCTCGACGTATGGCTGGTACTGGACAACGGATTTTGGCGGAGTAGTTGATCAGACTATTAGCAGTTCACCTTCTCCGACCCCCACCCCGACCCCCACACCTTCTAATGGCTTGGCATTTACCACTCCTCAGAATGGTCAAACCATTTCCGGGCTCACCGGTGTTTCGGTAATATTTCCGAATGCAGCGAGTAATATTAACACAACGTTGAGTGTGGATGGCGGCACGCCGTTTGCCATGTATTGGGATGGTAAAGGCTATAGTATTCTGTTAAACACCAATGTCATGAAAGTTGGACCGCATACGTTAACCGCTACCGTAACGTACCCAAATAATAGCACGCTCTCAACTACCATAGACGTTACCGTATCCACTAGCGCGTCGCCCACTCCAACTCCAACTCCAACTCCTACACCTACAGTTGTTTCCACACCGACCCCTAGACCTACTTCTACCCCCACACCGACCCCGACCCCAACCCCGTCGTCAGCTCCGACTCCCACTCCCACCCCGACAGCCATTCCGACCGGCATTAACGGTTCTCTTACCGGCCATCTCGATGGAGTCACCAGCAACGGAACTATTTATGGTTGGGCGGAAGATATGAGCAATACGTCTTCTCCGGTAAAGGTTAGTATGTTCGTCGATGATAACTTTAGCACGTCTACTATTGCTTCGTCGACTCAGACTAGCGGCACAAGCGGCGGCTCTACTATAATTAACGGCAATAGTTGTGACATGAGCCTGCTCAGCCAGAATACAGCCCTACTATTATTACCGATTAATTTAGCTTGTGCTACCATTAACAGGCAATTTGTTGGAAAAATTAATTATTTGGGGACCAATGGCATTTGCTATCATGCCGATTGGAACGGTACCAGCCCGGTAGCCTGTACTCCTACTACGCCAATGCTGCCTAATGGACAACTACCGAGCCCCTTTGATCCGACCTTTAATTGGAACGCGGCCCAGGCTCATTGCTATTACACTCAAGGCGATACCGGCAACGGCGCATATTACGGCGGTAGTTCGGAAAAAATATGCGGCCTGGGAGGCAGTGATCCGCGTTCGGCCAGCCACGTAGCCGTAATTTTAACCGTAATCAACGGCGGCGGAACTGCGGTTCCGGTCGGTACTGCCACGGCTTCAACCTATCGGTCCGACGTTGGTGACCATGCCTTTAATTTTACGCTCCCATCTGCTTATTTGGATGGTAAAACCCACACGGTTTGGGTTTGGGCAACCAGCCTGGCCGATACCAGCGGCGGTTACGATTTGCAGCTGCCGGGATCTCCGGTTTCCTTTACCTATAGCACGACTACTCCAACTCCAACCCCAATTCCGACACCAACACCTTCCCCAACCCCAACTCCGACGCCAAACCAACCGCTATCTTTTGTTAATTTGGCTAATGGTGCGACTATTTCGGGTCTAACAGGAGTTGTAGCTCAGGCCTCGTTTAGTCCTACATCTGTTAGTCTTTCGGTAGATAATGGTACCCCGATAACTTTGTATTGGAGCGGATCCGGCTACAGCACGCTGGTTAATACTTCCCGATTGGCAAATGGGATTCACACGCTGTCTTTGGAAGCCACCGACCAATCCGGAAAAAATTATACCGCCACTATTAGTGTTACAGTAAAAAATTAATCATTATTTTAAAAAGCTCCTTCATTTTTGAAGGAGCTTTTTCATGACTGTTTAGTTTGCACCTAATTGTTTGCGAATTTTATCTATTTCTTGGGTGTCCTGCTGTTTTAAGGTTTCTTTGTGGGCGGCTTTGACCTCATCTTCCAGTAAGCTGTATTCGTTTTCGATGCTTTTAAGATTTTCCGATAGTTCAAATTCAATTTTTTGAATAGCAGCTTCCGATTCTTTTTCGAATTCGGTTACGGAGCTGTCGATGATGTCCCGGACTTTTTCCAGAATCCCTTGATTGACCCCCTGTTGTTTAATGGCATTTAAAAGCTCCTGTTTAACCGAATCTTCGGCATACAAGTTTTGGATCAGCTGGGTGGTGCGGGTAGATACATCTGTCATAAGAGTTTAAGCGGCCTGGGTGCGTTGAGCCTGGCGATTATTTAGATCTTTATGAATCAATTTAGCGGTGTTTTGCAGGAGTGTGAGTTTTTCCGCCATTACTCCAATATTTTTTAAACCATCGATAATTCTTAAGCCATTCTGGAGATTTTCTTTAGAAACCTTGCCATTTTGGAAATCATTGATCATCTCGGAATTAGCAATACCAAGAGCTTTTAAATATTCGGCAAAACGTTTGTAGGTTTGCCGCCGACCTTCCGTGGTCTCGCGCTGTTCTCTTTGATTGATGGCGGTAACTTTCGGTTCTTTATCTTCGGATTGTTCATCCGTCCATTCTACTCCCGGATCTTTATTTTCCCGGTAGGGATTTTCATCTTCACTTTCAGCGGCCGGAGTTGCTAAGGTTTCATAATCGCCTTCGTGTTGGTTGGTCCATTCATCTCCCAGCTCAGCTATGATTTCCTGTTGTTGCTCCAAAGTTTGACCCAGCTGTTCAACTTGCGATAATCGTTGTTCGGCTAATTGCTCTGCGGCTTGAGCTTTGGCTAGTAAGGCTTCATACCGACCCCGGGTAGTTTCCTCTTGCGGGATAACTGAAAGCACTTCCGATTTAGGCAAATGAATTTTTTCCCGCAGCGATTTGCCATAGGCTTTAATTTTTTCTTTTGCTTGGCCAAGTTTTTCGCGAATATGGGGGAATGGGCCGCCTTGTTCGTGGAAATTGCGGTTTCGTTCCCGGTCTTGTTGGCTTAAGTTTAAATCTAAAGAGAGAATCGCGTCATTGTCGCGATTTTTATATTCTGCTTTCATGGCGGTCTGGTCTTCTGCTTTGGTTTTGGCTGCTTCTTCTGCCAGGTTTTGCTTAAGTTCTCCGCCAGGCGTTATGCCGTAGCCTTTAAATTCCATATTTTGATTTCTAATCGGTTTGTAGTTTGAATATATTATAACATTATGTTTAAATTTTTTCCAATTTGCCTTTTTCCTTCACCTGTGCTATAATATCTATACAAATAAGCAAACATTCTCCTTCACCAAAATCAGTGAGAGGGGAGTATAGAAACAAAATAACAACTAAATAGCTTTTCTTATGAAAAAAAGCCTGTTCGGCCCCTTAGGCTTAGTCCTAACGGCAGCCTTTAGCTTAGTGGTTTGTATATATATAGGCAGTCAAACCTCCCAAACCCTGTCTTACCTGGACAGTAACACCGCCAGCTCTGGATTAGCCCTATCCACCCAATCCCTCAGTCTAGAACAGGGGATAGTTCATGGTATCCATTACGGCTCAGTCTTAGGCCTGTCCACCATAGCCCAGACTACGGGAGTCAGTATTACCGCTCCTGCCAGTGGTGCGGTCATCTCAGGACTCGTAGGAGTGGATGCTTCAGCCTATGGCTTTACCCCCATAAGCTCAGGAGCAAGCAGCGGTGTTACCCTCCAGGTAGACAGTAAAACTCCCCTGCAGATGACTGTCTACTCCAGAGGTACCAACACCTCAGGCTACGACGTATCCTTTAAGGTCAGTTCCTACAGTTTAGCCAATGGTCCCCATACCCTAACCGTTACAGCCATAGGACCTTCCCAGAGCTATACCGCTTCCGAGACTGTCTACGTAGGCACAGCTCCTACTCCTACTCCAACTGTTACCCCTACTCCAACTCCTACATCCATACCTACCATAACCCCTACTCCCACTCCCAAGCCTACAGCCACTCCTACACCCACCCCAACTCCTACAACAGTACCAACTCCAACTCCCACTACAACAGTAACCCCTACTCCTACAGCTGTACCTACTCCTACTCCCCAAGGAAGCTTAGTTACCCCCTGGAAGACCCTGTCAACCAATATATTAGGTACCGGAGCCTATGACTACAACTCAGGCTATAGCTTTACTGTCCTACAGAGTGGCCAGGTTACCCAAGTTTCCCTAAGGACAGCCGATACCTCTGCCCATACAGTCAGGCTGTATAGCTCAAACGGTATTGTCTTAGCCAGTACTACCTTAACCTCTATCCCAAATACCTGGGTAACTGCCAGTATTGTTCCCATAACCCTAAACCAAGGACAGACCTATACCATAGCTGAACGCTTAACCTCAGGAGGCGTCCAGCGTTACTACTATGAGCATACCAGTTTCCCCCAGACCATAGGGAACATTAAGATTAACAGTTCTGTTTACATATACGCCTCCAACAACATCCCTGTCTACACCAATACTACCTACATGTATGGTCAGGCTGATATTGGGTTTGTGAGTGGGGTAGTTCCTACACCGATACCTACACCGACTCCAATTCCCACAGTTACTCCTACGCCTACGCCAACTGTTACACCAACGCCAACCACTACACCAAGTCCAACACCAACACCTACTCCCACCCCCACTCCCACACCTACTCCTACACCTACCCCGACACCTACACCGACTCCTACTGTTACTCCTACTCCAACACCTACACCAACCCCAACTCCCACCGACACTGACCCTACTGGTCATTTAGATGGAGTTAAGACTGATGGTACGGTCTATGGCTGGAGTCAGGATCCGGATAATACCTCTGTAGCCAACAACGTAGATATCTATATTGACAAGAACGCCGGAACAGCAGGAGCTACCCCGCTTGTCAGGGTCTTAGCCAACCAGTACCGTTCAGACGTTGGTAATCACGCCTTTAACTATGTTCTCCCCAGTAATTACTTTGATGGCCTAACCCACCAGGCCTGGGTCTGGGGTGTTGACTTAACCGATACCACAGGAGCTCATAACAGCCAACTCCCAGGATCACCTCTATCCTTTAGCTTACCGGCTCCGACACCTACCCCAACACCTACCCCAACGCCAAGTCCTACTCCAACAGCTGTTCCCACTCCCACTCCAACACCTACGCCTACACCAACTCCCACTCCAACACCTACGCCTACACCAACTCCCACTCCAACACCTACGCCTACACCAACTCCCACTCCAACACCTACGCCAGTAACAGGCGCACCGGTTATTAATTTTTTTACAGCTAGCGCTTCCACAGTGAATTTGGGTTACTACTCTACTTTGTCTTGGAATACTACTGGCTCTAATACTACAACAATAACCAGTACTGGTATTCTCACCAATTTGGCCAACAATGCAGGAACTTTAGGGAGCTATGGTTCTACGAATCAATACCCCTCTCAAACAACAACTTATATTTTGACTGCCTCTAACAACTTAGGGACTGTCACAGCACAGCTTACAGTAACCGTTATTCAACCGAGTGTACCTGACACACAGCCGCCAACAGTTCCAACAAAATTGTCTGTATCTACAAATTACTCCACTTCTCAATCTTATCTTATGTGGCAGCCCTCGACAGATAATTATCTGGTTGCCGGATATCAAATATACAGAAATGGAAATTTACTAGCTACGGTTGATGGTCAAACCGGTTATTATTTTGATACCACCACAGCCCCATCCAATAATTACAATTATCAAGTTAGGGCCTTTGATTCGGCGGCCAACTTCTCTGCTCTAAGCAACCCGGCCTATCTTACAGTACCACCTCAAGTTATCTTTTTTACGGCAAGTCAATCCGCATCCATCATACTTGGACAATCAGTAACTTTGTCTTGGCAGGTAATTGGCATCCCCCCCGGCTCTATATATTTAGAAGATGGTCAGGTAGATACATTTCCGGATATCACTAATTTGAATTCCCTAACGATCAAACCACAAATAACGACTACGTATTATTTATTTACAACATTTAATGGAGCGAACAATGTTCAGGCTTTGCAAGTTGTAGTTAATCCGGATACTGTGCCTCCGACTACGCCGGTTTTGAGCGCTCAGGCTACTAATTGGAACCAGGTCAGTTTATCTTGGACGCCGAGCACCGATAGTATCGGTATCAATGCTTACTATGTATATCGCAATCGGTCACTCCTCACTACCGTAAACAGTTCCGTCACAAGCTACATTGATACCAACCTAAATGCTATTCCCAATACTACGGATACTTACTATGTCGAAGCATCGAATATAGACGGACTCCATTCAAATAGTAATGCCGTTACAGTAACTATTCCCGCTCCGGCCGTAACCCGTACCACCAATATTCCGCTCAATCTAAGCACAGAAGAATGGAATTTTTACAATCAGATGAATATTTATCGGGCATCAATGGGCTTAAAGCCTTTACAGATATCTATTGCTATGGAAAATGCTGCTCACTGGATGGCCAATGACATGGCCACTAAAAATTATTTTAGTTATAACGACAGTCTCGGAACTTCAAGCGCTCGTTATTCCGCGTTTGGGTATCCATATAGCAACGTGTCTGAATTTTTAAGCACCTCAACCCTTCAAAGCGGAATGAATCATGAGAATGAAGTAATATCCGGCTGTTATCCCAACTCCAGCGGTAACTGCACGTATGTAGGTTTAAGTTATTTACAGACTACCAGATACAATGTTATGGGAATTGGAGAGTGGTATAACCCAACTACCTCCCAATGGGATTGGGTAATGGATTTTGGCATTTTTGTTGACCAAACATTTGTTCCTACCCCTCCGCAAGTGACAATTTCAAATTTTACCGCAGTACCAAGGACTATTACCTCGGGACAGCAGGCAGCATTGGTCTGGCAGCTTAACGGAGCCACGAACGCAAGCATAGATAATGGGATTGGTGACGTTTCAAATACAACCTATAAGTATATTTCTCCTACACAAACTACTACTTATACGCTCACGGCTACAAACTCCGCCAGTAGTGCCACAGCTAAGATAACCATAACTGTAAACTAATAATAAGGCATGCCCAAACACTCCCTCTACTCTACCTTAGGCCTCTCAGCCTTAGCGGTAGTAGTCTCCATAACCATAGGCCCCAAACCTCCCAAACCCTGTCATATATGGATGGACTTTCTTCGCTGCCTCAGATATTGGCTATCTCTTCCCATGCCCTTGGCTTAGAGCAGGGGAGCCTGCATCTATAGTTCTGTCCTGGGTATAGAGACCATAGCCCAAACCATGGGAGTAACCATAACCTACCCAACAGCTTCCTCTGTCATCACAGGGACTAGTGGGTGTTTCATGCCTTAGCCAGTGGCTTTACCCCGATTAGCATCGCCAACTGCCAGCGGAATTACCCTCCAGGTAGATCGTAAAGTACCCGCGGTTATGTACCGGTACTCGGTAACCTCAACCAGCACAAACTACAGTACTAATTTCTCTGTCAGTAACTACGGATTAGCCAATGGTCCCCATACCCTAACCGTTACAGCCATAGGACCTCCCAAAACTATACAGCTCAAGAGACTGTCTACGTAGGGACTGGGCCTACCCCAACACCCAAGCCAACTATCACCCCAACTGCCACCCCTACTCCAACGCCAACTATCACCCCAACACCTACTCCTACTCCAACGCCGACTCCCACGGTAACCCCATCCATGACCCCTACCCCTACTCCAACCTCCAACTATCACTCCTACTCCTACACCTACCATTACACCAACTCCTACCTCCACGGTAACCCCCACTCCAACTCCCATAGCTACCCCCACTATTACTGCCAGCTCCACTCCCGTTCTGAGCTTAACCAGTACTGGCAGCGCTATCAATTTGGTCTGGACCTCCGCCTAATACCACGACTCCTGTTACCAACTACACGGTTTACCGGGATTTTTATGGACATGGATATATTGGCTATTGACATCACCCAGGACTGAATTTACAGACAGTTAGTGAACCCAAACACCATTTACAGCTACTATGTAGTGGCCAATTTAAGCAATGGGACTAAATTCCAGGGAACACCGATATCTATTAACTCTACTCCTCCTACTTCTGCCCCAATCATAATTCGTTTACCACCAGCTCATCATCAGTCGGCCTTGGACAAATATTGTATTAAGTTGGAAGGTTTCCAATGCTGATTCCATAACTATAGACTCCGGAGTCGGTGACGTTGGTTCAATCGCAACCGATTCAATTACAATCTATACCTAACCAGACCACCACTTATACCTTAACCGCCAGCAATTCTTTAGGGCAAAAGACATCCCAGGTTAGGTTACTGTCAATGGTTCTACTGCTAATGGCATACCAATTAGTTCTTGCAGAAGTATTACCATACCAGGAAGTTATATCGTGCCTTCCAATTTAACGGGAACTCCTACCGCCTCCGGTGGCTGTATTAACGTTATAAATACCAATAATGTTCAGTTAGACTGCCAGGGTCATACCATAAACTCCAATGGGGAAATTGGAGTTAATGTTAATAATGCCCAGAACTTTACCATGAAGAATTGCACAGTGGTTGACTATGGTAATTACGAAGTTCCGCTGGTTATGAATGGAGTTAGCAGCAGCACCGTTTCGAGCAATAGTTTTGGCGAGCTGCAAAGTAATAAAGATTATAGCAATCAATATTGGAAACTCGAATCACGTCACTTTGTCTAGTAATACTTTCGACGTCGAGCTTGCTATGGGAAACTCAAGCAATATGCTTTTAACCGCTAATCAGTCGGCCTGCCCAGTTTTAAAAACCTTTACCACCTCCAACTGGCTGGATTATACTTGTAGTGAGAATTTTGACGACGTTGATGGAACTAATAACGCGATTACAAACAATACAATTGACGGACGAGGTGGTTATAATTTCGCCTTGCTGGGATCATTTGGCTTTTATGGATCTGATGACGGCATAGTTACTAATGGGGATGTCAACATACAAATTAGCGGTAATAATATCAAAAATGTTTGGGACGCCGGTATTGAGTTCACTGGTAAAAATCAGACCAATGTCGGGACCAATAATATACAGGGTTCGTCTCCCGGGATGCCAGCAATTAACCCCATTGCCTGTTATGAGCAATACGTACCTGATCCGAATGGAATTAATGTTCCTTGTATTTATACCGGTGGTACTAACGTTCATGGAAGTCAGTATTTATGGTACCCCGGTGAACCGATTCAGGCTTATATGAATTTTAAGGCTACCGTTAACCCTGCCTTCGCCGGGCAACCAGTGTCTATAGTAGCCGTATTGACTCCTTCAACAGTGACCGGCTCAGTCTATTATGATGATGGAAGTCATTTGTTGGGAACCGCGATTATACATAATGGGACCGCAACTTTTACCACGACGTCTCTTAGCGTGGGCAATCATTTAATTGATGGTGGCTATGAAGGGAATAGTAATTATTTGAGTTTTGGAGCCGGGCAAATAAGTGAAATTATCAACCAGGTAGGAGCGAAGTCAGATATAACTTCTCCCACAATACCAGATCATATCGTTCAAAACTCAGCTTTTAACGTCGGCAGCGTAAGTTTTTATTGGGGTGTATCAAGCGACCCGATAGTTCCAGGCTACATTACCAGCGGCCTCGCAGGGTATAATATCTATAGGAACGGCATTATGATTGCCACCGCCGGCCCAACCAGCATCTTTTACAACGACACGGCTGCCAATATGCATTCAACTACTTATGTCTATACCATGAGTGCTTATGATCAGGCGGGAAATACATCCGCGCTGTCTCAAAAATTCATCGTCACAACCGCTCCTCCTCTTTCGACCAAATTTACTGTGGGACAAAGGGTTCAGGTTACGGCGAAAGTCAATGTATATAGCGGCGCAACCGTAGTTGGAACTGAGGCAAAAGGCGCTCTTGGCGCCATAACTTTTTCACCTGAATATAGTATTCAAAATGGCACAGCTTATTATAAAACCTGGGGCGTAACCTTCGATAATAATATTAAAGGCTGGGTTGTGGAAGATAACCTGGCAGCCTATCCCTAAATAATCTAGAATTTAAAACCCCTCTTGACACAGAGGGGTTTTAAAATTAGCAATTATGATATAATACAGATGTAAAATTTTTGGAATTTACAAATTATTAAATTTAATTTCTATGTTTAAAATCGCGTTTAGGGTTTTTTTGACCTCGGGAGCTTTATTGGCCGCTATTTTTTTTACTATTTTGGGCTCGCCGCATAAGGCTGCGGCTTATGCCACTCTGCCTCCGCCGGTGGTTACTATTATCGCGCCAGTGGCCAGTTCCACTGTTTCTGGAAGCGTGCAAATTTCCGCGCAAGTAGTTTCTAGTAGCCCTATCGCGTCAATTCAATACCAAATCGACTCTACGGTCATTGCCGGAAACTCCACTACCACTACTTGGGACACTACGGTTTTTAGTAACGGCAACCACACTATTACAGTGACCGCTACCGACACCAATGGCGGCCAGGATAATGCTAGCGAAGTAGTGTTGGTCTATAACCCGCCTCAGCCAACCCCAATAGTTACACCGTCACCCCTCCCCGGTTCCTCAGTTAATTTACTTAACATAGATACTACCACTCAGGGTAACTGGCAACCAATCTATGGCGCGGATGGGGAAATTATGGCCGGTGATGCCACTCATTTGCCCGCCTATGTGGGAGTAGTAGTTAATGGTCCGGAATATACCTGGGCTAGTTCCACTACAGACATTCGGGCGCTCCAAAAATTCAATAAACCCACTGACCGTATTGCCGCGACTTGGTACTCGACTACTACCCAGTTTACTATAAATTTAAATTTTAAAGACCAGAACGTTCACACCGTTGCGGCTTACTTTTTGGATTATGACAGCACGGCGCGCGATGAAATTGTCAGTTTTCAGGACCCGGTTTCGCACCAAACGCTCGATGCTCACACCGTTTCCGGTTTTAATGGTGGTACGTACTATGTTTGGAATATCCGCGGACCGGTTATTATGACGCTCTATAAAATACTTGGAGCTAATCCGGTGGTCAGCGCTTTATTTTTTGGCGGACCGCCCCCGCCAGGAATAAACTTTTTCTCCGCTAAACCGGCGACTATTACGGCGGGACAGCCGGTTACGCTTTCTTGGAATACTACCGGCGCTACCGCCTTAAGCATAGATAACGGGGTGGGTACTGTTACTGGACTAACTTCCAAAATAGTTTATCCTACCGTCAATACTACCTATACTCTGACAGCGACTAATAGCGGCGGCATTTCAACCAGTACTGCCGCGGTCATGGTCAAGCCAAATCCTCAAGGCCCTACCTCGCCCATATTAACTTCTGCTGTCGCCGCAAGCCCGACTGAGGTGGATTTAGCTTGGATGGCTAGCAGTGATAAATTAGGCATTAGTGGTTATAAGATTGTCCGGAATGGTACCGTTATTAATTTAGTCGCTTTCCCTACCTTAAATTACATTGATACAACAGTGAGCGCCAGCACGACCTATGCCTACACTATTGAAGCCTACGACAGCGGCGGCAATATTTCCGCCGATAGCAACGCCCTGCAAGTTACTACTCCGGCCTTGCCGACTGTAGGCTATTGCCCGGGTCCGGCTACCAATGCCTTTACCGGCTGTTATTACAACAACTCGACCTTAACCGGTAACCGGGCCTTAGTGAGGACGGACAGTGCCATAAATTTTAATTGGAGAAATACTTCCCCAAGCCCTTTAATTACGTCTCCGGCAAATTTTTCTGCCCGTTGGCAGGGAAATTTTAGTTTTACTGGCGGAACTCAGATCTTCTATGCTGTGACATCTGATGGAATGAGAATATATATAGACGGCAGTTTGGTTTTGGATAGCTGGCGCATTCAGCCCCCCTATGAGTACCGAATTGTTGAAAACTTAGCCCAAGGCACTCACCTGATAACTGTGGAGTACTTTAACACCGGCAGTAGCGCGACTGCAGAGCTGAGTTGGTAGCTATGTACTATACAATCCTTCTGGTGTTTCTTATACTCTTTCTGTTATTTACGCTGCTGGTACTGTTTGTGATTACCAGCGCGTTGATAGGTTTTTTGTTAACCCGCGTGCCATTTGTACCGACCAGTAAAAAGGATGTTGAATTTTTGGTTAGCAAAATCGGAATTTCTAGTAAGGATTATTTTTTCGATTTAGGCAGCGGCGACGGTAAGGTTGTGTTTTTGGTTGAGCGGTTAAGCGGGGCCCGAACGCGCGGGTTTGAACTGACCTGGTGGACATATTTGTTGGCTAAACTCAAAAAGTTATTTAAAGGCTCGAAAGCGGAACTTGTAAACCGGAATTTTTTTCGTCAGGATTGGAGCCAAGCTACCGTCATCTACGGCTATTTGTACCCGCCGTTGATGCGGGGAGTAGAGGAGAAATTTTTGCAGGATTGCAAACCCGGCACGTTAGCGGTTATTCGGGATTTTCCTTTGCCGACGCTTAAACCCCTAGAAGTTTTTTATCGGCCTAAGAATCACGAAATTTACGTCTACAAAAAATAATATTAATACACTGTGGATAATTTTCCACAAAGTAATATCTAAATAAGGCTTTTATAAGCCTTATTTTTTAATATATATAATATTGTAGAAAAAAACTTGACAAAGTTTTGTAGGGGTATATGATGTAAACAGATAACCTAAACGGAGGGTAATCTCAAACAAGTTCACCTCGGTGAACGTTAGATCAGAACAAGATTTCAAGGGGAAAAATTATGGTTTAAGGAAATAGGCCACGCGGTAAGATCAAGGTTTTGTCCCCGGCAGCCGGAGACTTCTACGCTTCGCGTAACCCTTTATCTCTCACCCTTTCCCCTAACTAAACCATAAATCTCTCCCCCGTTATTCTTCCTCTCTGATCTTCTTCTTTTGTGCAAATCTAATGGTAGTAGAATATTTTTATGGATATTAGGGCACTATTAAAAAATTTCGGTCTAAACGATAAAGAAACGGCTGTGTACGTCACACTGGTTGAGCTGGGGCCGTCTCCGGTCCGGACGATTGCCGCTAAGTCTAAAGTCAATCGTGGTACGACGTATGATATTTTGAAAGCACTGCGCGATCAAGGATTGGTTAATTTTTATAATACTAAGTCACACCAGTATTTTAATGCTGAACCGCCGGATAAGTTATTGGCAGCATTGGAAGAAAAACAAGAAGCCTTGCGTCAGGTTCAAGAGGACATCGAACAGAATTTACCAGAACTAAAGAGTGTGTTCGAAAAGCAGGGCGGTAAGCCGGTAGTCAAACTGTATGAAGGTATCAAAGGGATTAAGGCTATCTTGCTGGATGTTTTAGACACTATGGCCGCTAGCGCGGAAAAGATGTATTATGTGTATTCTTCGGCCACGGTTCGTAAAGATGTTTATTTGGCCATGCCGGATTTTAGCAAGCAGCGAATTAAGCGGGGAATTAAGGTTAAAACTATTGCTTTTGGTGAAGGCGGCACGGTAGTGGGTTTGGACGAACGCAAATGGATGCCGTTGCCCGGTAATAAAAACCCCAAAGCTACCTACGAGATTATGTATGCCGGCAAAGTCGCGCACATCAGTCTGGACAACGCCGAAAACCCGGTCGGCGTAGTCATTCAAAACCAAGAAATTTACGAAACGCAAAAAATGATTTTTGAATTTACCTGGAAACAAATTTAAGTTCTAGGTAAGTTCTACAATCCTTTTTGGGTTGTGGCAATATAAACGGAGGTATTCAAAGTGTCTCAGCGAGTTGGTTGTATTATTCCCGCAGCAGGGTATGGTTCTGTCTGTCCGATCCGATCATCTTCAAAAGTTGTGGAAGAAACCGAAGGTGATTTGATGATTGCGCGAGTGGTTACGATAGTAAAACAAGCTGAAGTGGTAGGTTCAATTGTAGTCGTTATTGGCGGCCCTAAAAATCCCTACAGCGCACAAGTCCGTGAAGCGCTTAGGTTAGCCGGCCATACCGATGTTACATTTGCTGTCCAACCGGAGCGGTTGGGAGCTGCGGACGCCGTATTGAGAGGTCTTTGCCACCTGCAGGATGAACCATCTATTCTTGTTACTCTTGGTGATATGCCGGCCTGGCGTCCTGCGACAATTCGGCGATTAGTAGAGACGCACCTGCTTGACGAACAAGCGACTATCAGTATGGTTACTGTCCGGCCTCCTCTGGGCGACCCGATTGAACAGTACGGCCGGATTGCGCGCGACGAACGTGGTGAAATCTTGGCTGCTTTTGAACCCGACGAGTTTGAAAGAAGGCAGCTCACCGGAGTTAAGACCGTCAATCCGTCGTTGTATGTTTTTCGTCGACAATGGTTTGAAGCAAATGTGAATAAAATTAAGCCGGTTAGTAAAGATGGCTATTCGGCAGAACTGCACTTACCCAAACTGTTGCCAATCGCCCACGAACAGAAAGCAAAAATTCTGGAGGTTAGACTTGAGGATTACAATGAGGCTCGGGGAGTGAATAATCTTAAGGAGCTTGCGATTGTCCGAGAAATTTTGCGCCTTCGCAACGGTAACCACCAACAAATCTAACTACAAAGGAGTGAATTATGTTTAATGAAAATAGGCCCGCATCAACTTTTTTTATCAGCTCATGGTTGAGGAGACATCGACCCGAGGTTCCCCTCGTCTATCTGTTATATTCTGAAAAACCAGGAAAAGAGTTACTTGCCTGTGGCATGGTCCACGGTTGGCAGGTGGGACAGGATGGTGAAATATCCAATTTTGCCCGTGCCCGCGTGGCTGCTGCTGTTAACGATGGTCTGGAGAGGTAGGCTCAAATCGGGGCTCGTGAAAACGCGCCCCGTTCTTTTTTAAATATAATTGTATGAAAAATATTGCGATCATTGGCGGTGGTACGGGAACATCTACACTTCTTTCTGGCCTAAAAAGATACCCTGTTGATTTGTCAGTCATTATTTCTACGGCAGACGACGGGGGGTCTTCGGGTAGGTTGCGAAATGAACTGGGGATTATGCCGCCGGGGGACATTCGGCAGTGTCTGTTGGCAATGTCAGAGGCTGAGCCGGAAGTGCGAAGCCTGTTTTCATATCGATTTTCCCGGGGGAAGCTGGAGGGACATCCGGTCGGAAATTTAATTTTAGCGGCGCTGGAACAGCAGGGAAATATAAAGACGGCCATCACTGCTGCCAGCCAATTACTGAAAGTTCGGGGACAGGTGGTTCCGGTTTCTGTCCAGCCTACGGTGCTTGCAGCATCTTTTTTAGACGGGAGTGTAATTAAAGGCCAGCATGCCATAGAAACATCGCTGGGGCGCAAACCATTGGGAATTAGCCGACTCAGGCTTATTCCGCGAGCTGAGGCAAACCCTATAGCCACGGCCGCAATCAGGCGAGCTCAGGTAATTGTATTTGGCCCCGGCGATTTGTATACCAGCATTTTACCGAATCTGCTGGTCCCGGGAATTTTAGATGCCATAAAAAAATCCCGCGCTCAAAAAGTCATGGTGACTAACCTGATGACCCGCCATGGGCAGACCGACGGATTTACCGCCCCGGATTTTTTGAAAGTTTTGCAAGAGTATGTCAAAATAGACGTAGCCGTGGTTAATACCCAGAAACCTTCCGCCAAATGGCTGGGGCGATATAAAAAGGAACAGGCTGAATTTGTGCAGCCTAAACCTGACCTTATCGGCAAGCTCGGCATTCGCGTGATAACAGATAATTTTATTGCGAATACTATTCATCGTCCGGTGGCCGGCGACCCGCTCCAGCGGAGTTTTTTGCGCCACGACGCTCAAAAAGTTGCCCGCTATATTACTTCTTTATGAAGAATCAAATTGTTATTTTGGCCGCCGGCAAAGGCACCCGCATGGGGGATAGTGATATTCCCAAGGTTTTAGTGATGCTAAAAAATAAGCCATTGATTTTATATATTCTGGAAGAAATTGAAAAAGTTCATCAGCTGGCCAAACCAGTAGTCGTGGTCGGTTATAAGCAGGAACAGGTTCGGGCTATTCTTGGCGACGGTTTTACCTATGCTTTCCAGCAGCAGCAACTCGGCACTGCCCACGCCCTGCTGGCGGCATTGCCGCGGGTGAGCGCGGATAACGTGCTGGTGCTGTATGGCGACATGCCGTTTATTAAGGCCGGGAGCCTGAAGGAAATTATCCAGCTCCACCAGGCCAATCACGCCACGCTTTCTATGTTTACCGCCACAGTTCCGAATTTTGATAATGAATTTGCCTCACTGAATCACTACGGCCGGATTATCCGCAATCAAAATACAATTGTGAAAATCACGGAATTCAAAGATGCCACCGAAACCGAGCGGCAGATTAAAGAGGTTAATCCGGGCATTTATATGCTTAATACGCAGTGGGTCAAAGATTCGCTTTCCAAAGTTTCCAACAACAATATTCAGCACGAATACTATTTAACCGACATAGTAGAAATTGCCATCCAGCAAAATAAACAAGTTTTTTCTTTTGCGATCAACCCAAAAGAAGTCATTGGCATTAACAGCCGCGAAGAACTGCAAAAAGCGGAAAGTTTGGTCTAACCTAACCAATACTCACAGACCCGCGCTTTAAAATTTGTCGGGAAACATGTATGATAGAAGAGAAGAGTAAAATGCGCCAGCTCAAAGCAAACTTAAATCAATACTTTTATGATTAGCCCAGAACAACTTAAACAGCAATATCCTCAGGCGATTTGGTATCAAGATGGTTTCAGCGCCGAAAGCGCCAAAAATGATCCGGCCGCGGGAGCGGCTAAAATTTCGATTGTCGAAAAACCCTGGGGGTTCGAAATCTGGCTGGCTTATACCGACCATTACGCCATGAAATTTTTAATAGTCAACCAGGGTAAGCGTTTTTCATTACAAAAACACCAGCAGAAGGAAGAAAGCTGGTTAATTCAGGCCGGCCACCCCGAAATCTTTTTGAACAATCAAACAATTCAAGCCAGCCCCGGAGATGCATTTCATACGCCGGCCGGAACCGTGCATCGGGTAACCGCGGCTAAAGACGACGTGGTTATTTTAGAAGTTTCAACTGCCGAACTTAACGATGTAGTCCGGTTGGAAGATGATTTTGGCCGCAATTAATCAAGATCAAGTTTTTGAACCTCGGTCAGTAATTTTTTATGCAACCCGCTGCCGCTGGCCAGCAGGTTTTTTGATTCTAAGGTAAAAGGCTGGCCGTCCCAGGTCGTGGCTTTGCCGCCGGCTTCGGTAACCACCAGGCCGGCCGCGCCTACGTCCCAAATGTTGACGCTGGCCTGGATAAAATAATCGTACGTGCCGTCTGCCACCAAACAGGTTTCCCAGGCCGAGCTTCCCAGCGTGCGGGTTTTTTTCATTTTGGTCACGAATACCGGCAGAATTGTGGCTGCAGATTTAGTATTTCTGCCCCAGCCTACGCCGCCGTAGGATTGCTCCAAAGCAACTACAGAAGATGCCTTGATTTTTTGAGCATTTTTATAGGCGCCGCGGCCCCGAACCGCATGGTAGGTAACAGCGGTGGCCGGATTGTACACTACTCCCACGAGCGGTCCCTGATTATCCCACAGCGCAATGGAAATACAGCATAGGGGTAAGCCTTGGATAAAATTGGTCGTACCGTCGATCGGGTCAATAATCCAAAACCAGTCTTGGTCCTTTATGGATTTATCCCATCCGCCTTCTTCACCGATAATTTTGTGCGTGGGAAAGTGTTGCAAGATCCGCCGCCTGATCAATTTTTCTATCCGAACGTCAACTTCCGTGACTAAATCCCGCGGGTTGCCGCCTTTGGATTTTATGTGTTTGGGTTTTCCAAAATTTTGGCGGAATGTTTTGCCGCCTTCCCGGGCGGCTTTCAAGGCAACAGTCAGGTATTGGTCCATGAGGATTGGTGGTATAATTAGTCTAGTTTCGAAAACCGCTATAAATCGAATCTACGAATAACTGCGAATCCACGACTAGAAAGCACTGGATTCGTAGATTCGATTTATATCCGCTCCCCCCATGAGAATCATAGCAGACCTGCAAATTCATTCCAAATATTCGCGCGCTTGTTCGCAAGATCTGGTCCCTAAAAATATTGCGGCCTGGGCGCACAAAAAAGGCATCGGGGTTATTGGTACCGGTGATTTTACGCATCCCCGCTGGCTGGCTCAGTTAAAAGAAGAACTGCAAGAAACTAAACCGGGCCTGTATCAATTAGTCGATAAAACTTCGCCGGTTGATTTTATGCTGACCGCGGAAGTATCGTCTATCTATAAACAGGATGATAAAGTCCGGCGCGTGCATAATATGATTTTCGCGCCCAACTTTGCGGCTGTTGATAGCATTGTCAGGGGATTGGAAAAGCAAAACGCCAATTTAAAAGCTGACGGCCGTCCTATAATGGGTATTCATTGCGATGAGCTGGTTAAAATCGTCAAAGAGGCGGACGAGCGCAACGAAGTTATTCCCGCCCACGCCTGGACCCCGCACTTTGGATTATTTGGTTCACTATCGGGATTTAATACTATTGAGGAAGCGTTTGGCAGTCAGTCCAAGTATATTTTTGCCATTGAAACGGGCCTGTCCAGCGACCCAAAAATGAACTGGCAAATTTCTAAGCTCGATAGCTTGTCGTTAGTTTCTAATTCCGACGCCCACAGTCTGCGTAAAATCGGGCGCGAAGCCAATGCTTTTGAAATTGATCCCGAGCGACTGTCGTACAACGAAATTTTCAGAATTATTCGTGAAAAAAATCCGGCGGAATTTTTGTTCACCATCGAGTTTTTTCCGGAAGAAGGCAAGTACCATCTCGATGGCCATCGCGATTGTAAATTTTCTTGTCTGCCGGCGGAAACCAGGCGCCGGGGAGGGGTTTGCCCAGTATGTGGTAAAAAGTTATTGGTCGGTGTGTTAAGCCGGGTGGATGATTTGGCTGATAGAGAATGGGGGTTTGTGCCGCCGCGGGCGGTGCCGTTTAAAAACATTATTCCTTTAGAAGAAGTTATTGCCGACACGTTGGAGGTCGGGGCAGGCAGTAAAAAAGTGGCGGCACTCTATGACAAAATGACCGTTCAAAAACCGGAGTTTGAAATTTTGCTTGATTTGCCTGAATCTGAACTTGCCACAATTGGTTCTTCTGACGTGGCGCGGGCAATTATGCGGGTACGGGAAGGGAATGTCCACGTCGAAGGCGGCTACGACGGAGTCTTCGGCAAAATTCATATTTTTGAGGAAGCTGAACGGGAAAAATTATTCAAAAGGCCTAAACAAACGAGCCTTTTTTGAACCAATTATAAAGACGCCAACGTAGCTCGGGCGTCTCTTGTAATTATTAACCTATGTGGTACACTATCCGGGAAAGGAGGCTTTTATGATCGGAACGCTATGTTCTTGTCTTTTATTGGCGGCCATGCTGTTTGTGCTAGGCCATGGTCCTCACGAGTTCGTAGATGTTCGTCTGGCGAATATGGGTTGCGGATTTTTTTTGATCTTAGCCGCTATTTGCGGAGCTATCTGCGTCATCCTGTGGCCCTGGAAGAGAAAAATATGATGCCGTGTCGGGCCGTAATCGCATAATTTCGGCTCCAAAGCAAGTTTTGAAACTGCTTCTAGTTCCCTCAGCTTTGCCGCCGGGGGACTATTTTTTATACCAGACGATAAAATCGGAAACATTGGCCTCGGTCGGTCCGGTAAAAATTAATTCATGCCCGAGTTTTTCAAAAAAATCATAGCCGTCAAAATTGGCTAAGTATTCCTGTAAGGGAAGTTCCATGGAGGTGGCTCGGTAGAGCGAAGTAGTATCCAAAATTACGCCGGCGCAGTCGGAATTATCTAATCCATCCGAAGCCATGGCGGCTACCACATCGTTTTCGCCAAGGTAACGAAAAGCTTTCATGCCAAAATAACAATTGCGGCCGCCTTTACCGCCGGGTTTATCAACAATTAAATTAATCTCACTGCCGCCCAGTATTACCGTTCCCGGTTTGGCGGCGGTAGATATTTTTTTTAGCGTTTCATCGGCTGTTTCAAATAATTCCGCCGACAAAATACTTGACTCCAGGTCCAGGTCTTTGGCGCACTGGGCCATGGCCTCCAGTGCGATCATGTTGGAAACTATAGGCACATTATGGACACGTTCAAACAATTTTGGATCCTTAGGTGTTTCGGTCAGAAAAAATTTTCCCAAAGAGTACTTATCTATAATCGCTTGAGCATCGGCAATGGTTGAAGCATCTAAATAAGTCGGGCCGCTGTCTACAAAGTGGTAATTATTACCGGCTACATCGGAAAAAATTAAGCTAATGACCGTAGCCGGGTAGAGCATTTTTGCCAAACCGCCGCCCTTAACCTGCGAAAGGTGTTTGCGAACCGTATTAAGGCCTTTAATATCATCGCCGGTTCTTAAATAATTTTGATACAACCGCACGCCCTGTTCGCGTTCATCGTCCGTCCAGCACAACAGGGCGCTGCCGCCGCCGGAAATTAAATTAATCACCAGATCATCTTCGGTGATATCAGCAATCAGAGCAGCCATTTTGTTGGCTATAGCCACATTTTGCTCGGAGGGCAGCGGGTGTGTTCCAATAAACGTTTGGATAATTTTAGTCGGCGCTGCGGTAATGCCAATAGCTACGCCGGCGGTAATTTTGTCACCCAAAATATGTTCCAGGACCAGCGCCGCCCGTCCGGAGGCCTTGCCAAAGGCCAGGACAA
This sequence comes from Candidatus Doudnaibacteriota bacterium, assembly GCA_963788395.1. Classification (GTDB taxonomy): domain Bacteria; phylum Patescibacteriota; class Doudnabacteria; order UBA920; family UBA920; genus CAIVSE01. The sequence goes on from CAWBGV010000031.1 coordinate 77,050, forward strand.
AAAGGCGTTTAAACCGACTCAGGTCAAACGTTTCGCCTTTGACGGTCAGGGTCTTGCCATTGAGCTGGACTGAAGATTGCAGCACCATTTTGGTATCTATGGCGTTATACCCCGCTTCGACAATTTTTAAAACCGTTTCCCGTTCCGGCGTGGTGGCAACAGCTTGAATATTCTGTATCCAGGTTTTTAGCATGAAATTTATTTAACCAGATTTTTTATTTCGCCTTTCATGAATCCCGCAATATTATCTACAGAGGTCTGCAATATTTCCCGTTTGGCTTCGGTTGAATAAAAGGCAATATGGGGAGTATAGGCCACCTGAGGTAAATCAATTAAAACATGGTCTTCCAACAGGGTCTTAATTTGTTCCTGATGAGCGGTTGGGTCGGCTAGCAGATGCCACTCATCCTGTAATTGATGTTCGCCTTCAATAACGTCCATACCCACCGCGGCTAATATGCCATGCTCAATGCCGTAAAGCACGGCTTCAGTCTCGGCGACTTCTCCGCGGGATGTATTAATCAGAATCGAGCCTTTTTTAAATTGGGTTATATTTTGTTGGTTAATTAAATGGTGGGTATCTTTGTTGTAGGGGACGTGGAGCGTAACAATGTCGGATTGAGAAAGTAATTGTTCAAGCGGCACATAGGTAAAGCCAAGTTTGGCGGCTGCTTCCTGGTTGGGGAAAGCATCAAAACCCAGCAATTTCATATCAAAGCCTTTAGCGATTTGGGCCACGTTCTGGCCAATTCGCCCGGTGCCGACAATGCCCAGAGTCTTGCCCTGTAAATTAAACCCTTCAAATTGTGAAATATCAAAATTATGGGTGTCTTTCATCTGGCGGTAGGCGCTTAATGCTTTGCGCGACAAGCCAAGCATAAGCGCAAAAGTATATTCTGCCACTGTCCGTGAACCGTAGGCGGGCACGGTGGCCACGGGAATGTGTTTCGACTGGGCATGAGCTAGATCAATGTGATCAAAACCCGTGGAGCGGGTTTCAATAAATTTAAGATTCGGCAGCGTATCTATAATTTCTTTAGTAAGCGGGGAATTAATAAACACCGAAATTGCTTCGGCGTCTGAAAATTGGGATGCGTTTTCCGCAGTTAATTTTTCGGGCAGGTACTTTGCCTGAGCAGCCGGCAGGTCGGCTTGGGCCACCAGTTCGGGCAGGACTGCTTGGTCTTCTTCGCTGCATTCAAAAAAATACAATACCATAAAATAGGTCCTTTGTGGCCTCTGGGGCCTATTTAGTGTTTAGTTTTTCTTCGATCCTTAGGAGTTGGTTATATTTAGCCAGCCGCTCCGAGCGCGAAAGCGAGCCGGTTTTTATTTGGCCGGTGCGCATGGCTACGGTAAAATCGGCAATAAACGTATCTTCGGTTTCGCCCGATCGGTGGCTGACTACGGCGTTCATGTCGTTTTCGTAGGCCAGGGTTATGGCTTCTATGGTTTCGGTGACGGTACCAATTTGGTTGAGTTTAATTAATACAGCATTACTGGATTTTTGGTCTATGCCGGTTTGCAGGCGCTTTACATTGGTAACGTATAAGTCATCGCCAACGATCTGGACGTTCGCTCCCATCATGGCGGTCAGGCGGCTCCAGCCGCTAAAATCGTTTTCTTCCAGCGGATCTTCCAGGCTCATAATCGGAAAATTTTTAACTCAAGGTTTCGCAGTAGCCTATCATTTCGTCGGTAGAAAGAACTTTGTCTTCGGCCGAAAGGTGGTAGCGGCCGCCGGCAAAAAATTCATCGGCGGCAAAATCCAGGCCCAAAAATACTTGCTCACCCGGCTTATAACCGGCGTCCATAATGGCCTGCATAATCAGTTCCAAGGGTTTGAGGTTGGAGTGCAGCGCTGGCGCAAAACCGCCTTCATCGCCGACAGTGGTTGAGAGACCCTGGCTGGCCAGAATTTGTTTTAAGGTTTGAAAGATTTCGTCCGCAGCCCGGATTTTTTCGGCAAAAGTCGGAAAGTTCTTGGGAATGATCATGTATTCCTGAAAATCCGAGGCTCCGGGCGCGTGTTTACCGCCATTCATGACATTGCACATGGGGGTTGGCAGCAGAAACGGTTGTTTATGGCGCGGAGAAAGTTTGTCTAAATATTCAAACAGGGGCAGGTTCTGGCTGGCCGCTTCCGCTACAGCTGCCGCCATAGAAACCGATAAAATGGCGTTAGCTCCCAACTTGCCCTTATTCGCCGTGCCGTCGAGGGTGCATAAAGCTTCATCTAACGGTTTTTGTTTACCGGCATCCATCCCTTTAACTTTGTCCGCAATTATAGAATTGACGTTTTCTAGAGCTTTAAGCACGGATTGACCCTTGTAAATGGCAGGATCGCCGTCGCGTAATTCTACCGCCTCGTACGTTCCGGTCGAAGCCCCGCTTGGAACTGCCGCCCGGCCAAAACTGCCGTCGTCCAGCCTGACTTCCGTCTCCACCGTTGGGGTCCCGCGGGAATCTAATATTTGCCGTGCCTTGATAGTTTTGATTTTAGCCATGTTCAAGAGTTTAATATACCTATATTTTAGCATTTTTTTATCTTTTCTTCAATAAATCTTCAGGTGGTATGTGCTATGGTGCTATTACTAAGTAAAATGTATGGAAATAAATTTTTTTAATAGACGGACTCAGATTTTTTTTGAGTCTTTAGAATTGTCCGTACGGCCAAGAGTAGTAGGCACTTTCGAACTCCTGGAACACTTTGGGAATGCATTAGGCATGCCGCACAGTAAGGCCTTAGGGAGGGGATGATTTGAGCTGCGAATTGTAGGCGTGATCAATATTCGTTTTATATATACATTTTTTGGAGGAAAAATTTGGATACTGCACGGATTCGTTAAAAAAACAAACCGCACCGCGGATCGGGACACTGCATATGCAGGGAACCAACTCAAAATGCTCTTGCAATAATATAACGTATGCGGTATACTGGTAATATGAAGAAATTAGATCGAAAACAATTCCAAACCTTCAGGCAAATCCATCGGAAATGGCAGAAAGGGAAAAAATACAAAAAAGCTTACCAGCAGCTTAATTTAGAATTTAGCCTTATTGCCGCGCTTATAGAGTGCAGGCTGCAAAAAGGTCTGACCCAGAAGCAGCTTGCTGAGCGGGCCGGTACCCGACAGTCTTCCATTGCCCGTTTCGAATCTGGTTCATACAACCCAACTTTGGCATTTGTCCAAAAACTTGCTACGGCCTTGGATGCCAAAATCAGGCTTGCATAATAATAGTCTAAAAAGAGAAAAGTTGGTATACTATAGTATATGAAAAAGACAAAAATTATTTGTACGCTCGGTCCGGCTTCTCAGGACGTTAAAACTATAACCGAAATGGTCAAAAGCGGCATGAACGTGGCCCGGCTGAATTTTTCTCACGGCGACCACGAAAATCACCAGCTGCTCATTAACAATATCCGTAAGGTTTCCGCCAAACTTGGCGTGCCGATCGCTATTATTCAAGATTTGCACGGCCCAAAAATTCGGGTCGGCAAAATGAAGCAACCCTTCATTCAGGTTAAAATTGGCCAACAAGTCGTGATTGGTGAAGATTTTATGCTCGATCTCGATGTTTTAAAATCCATCCGACCAAAACAGAAGATCTTAATCGAAGACGGTCTGATTGAGCTCGAAGTCGAGAAAGTCAAAGGAAAAAAAGTGTATTGCGTGGCGCTGAGCCCGGGCAAAATTTTGCCGAACAAAGGAATTAATTTACCCCGGACTAAATTGAAAATTCCAATTTTAGGGGAAAAAGATATCTTTGATTTAAAGTTTGGCTTGCAAAATGATGTAGATTACGTGGCTTTGTCGTTTGTCCGCACAAAACAAGACGTTATACGGTTGCGGGAATTGATTAAGAAGTATAACCCTAAAAACCTGACGCCGCCCAAGATTATTGCCAAAATTGAAAAACCCGAAGGAGTAGACCATTTTGACGGCATTTTGCGCGAGACTGATGCGGTAATGGTAGCTCGCGGCGATTTAGGCGTGGAGATGCCGGAGTCGCAGGTGCCGATTATCCAAAAGACTATTATTCAAAAATGTTTAAACGCCGCCAAACCGGTAATTGTCGCAACTCAAATGCTGGATTCCATGATCCGCAACCCGCGGCCAACGCGCGCGGAAGTCAGCGATGTGGCGAATGCGGTTATCGACCAAGCCGACTGCGTTATGCTTTCGGGAGAGAGCGCGTTTGGCCGATATCCCATTAAAGCTGTTGCGCAAATGAATAAAATAATCGAGACTACTGAAAAGTCATCTTTTTTGCCGCAACATAAACATTTGACCGATAAAGTTGTCAGCAAGACCGAAGCAATTGCCGAAACCGTTTTTGATTTAGCGTCTCATATTCACGCTAAGGTTATAGTCGGCGCCACCGAATCCGGCTTCACGGCTCAAGAAGTTATTCATAAGCGCCCCTATCAGGCGCGCGTGCTCATGCTCACCCCGCGTTTAAAAGTCCATCGTCAAATGTGCCTGCTCTGGGGCGTGGAAAGTTTTTTGGTTCCGGAGGTGGATAATTTTGAAGAGTTAATGCAGGTAATGTTAAGCACCGTTCGCAAAGCAAAATTGGCTAAAAAAGGAGACAAGGTGGTGGTTGTCACCGGCGAACCGCTGGGACAGCGGGAGAATTTGAATCTGGTGGAGATAAAAACAATATAAACTTTACGGATTACGGATTCAAACGAATATACTAATTACGAACAACCAAAGATTAGTAATTAGTATATTCGTATAGATAAGTAATTCGTAAAGTCCCAGAAGCTCTAGAAGCTCGAACTTTAATACTTCGGGCTTTTTTATGTCGAATTCGAAAAAAAATATATGACAAATTCGCTAATGAGCGCTATACTATAGACATAAAATAACATCAATTAGGAAATCAAAATTAAAAATCAATCATATGCCTAACGGGGGACAAAAAGAAAACGCATTTATATTGTGGTTTGACGAGATATCAAAGGACGACATTCCGTACGTGGGCGGCAAGAACGCCAACTTGGGGGAAATGTACCAAAAGTTGACGAAAACGCCAAGCTCAATTTTTAAGGGAGAAAAAATTTCCGTCCCCTATGGTTTTGCGGTGACTGCTGCGTCGTACCGCTATTTTATTGCCGCTAATAAATTGGATGTTAAAATCAGCGATATTTTAAAAGATTTAAACACCAAAGACATTAAACAGCTGGAGGATTGCGGCCAAAAAGTACGGCAACTTATCTTAGCTGCCATCTTCCCCAAAGATTTAGAAGCCCAAATTCGCAGTGCCTATGTTAATTTGGCAACCAAGCTAAAGTTAGACGTGGCCGGGCTCGATGTGGCCGTCCGATCTTCCGCCACTGCCGAAGACCTGCCCAATGCATCGTTTGCGGGCCAGCAGGAGTCGTACTTAAATATAAAAGGCGAGTACGCGCTCTTGGAAGCCATTAAAAAATGCTTTGCCTCGCTGTTTACTAATCGCGCTATATCGTATCGTGTTGACCAGCATTTTGACCATTTTAAAATTGCCCTCTCTGCCGCCGTTCAAAAAATGGTTCGTTCCGACCGCGGCGCCAGCGGGGTTATGTTTACGCTCGATACTGACAGCGGCTTCCGCGAAGTCGTCCTGATTAATGCGGCCTACGGTTTGGGTGAATTTGTCGTTAAGGGAGTGGTAACCCCAGATGAGTATATGGTCTTTAAGCCTACATTAAAACAAGGTTTCGCCTCTATTATTTCAAAACAGCTTGGTTCCAAAGAGAAAAAATTAATTTATGCCGGTGAGGGCATTAGCCCGACCAAAGAAGTCCCGGTGCCGGAGCATGATCGCCATCAATTCGTGTTGGATGACGCCAAAGTCCTACAGCTCTCGCGCTGGGGCGTAATTATTGAAGAGCACTATAATCGCCCAATGGATATAGAATGGGCGTATGACGGTACCACCAAGGAATTATTTATTGTCCAAGCCCGTCCGGAAACTGTCCAGGCCAGAAAAGATGGGACGATTTTGGAAGAATATGTGTTATTAGAAAAAGGTAAAGTAGTCTTAACCCACGGCGCCGCTGTTGGCGCGAAAATCGGCCAAGGAAAAGCGCATTATATTAAAGATGCTTCGCAGATTTCGGAATTTAACCAAGGCGAAGTTCTGGTTACGGAAATAACCGATCCTGACTGGGAGCCGATTATGAAAATGGCTTCGGCTATTGTGACCAATGCCGGCGGCCGTACCAGCCACGCGGCCATAGTTTCGCGCGAACTCGGGATTCCGGCCGTCGTGGGCTGTGGCGACGCCACCAAAGTTATTTCGACCGGAATGCCCGTAACCGTCAGCTGTGCCGAAGGCGAGACCGGCAAAATCTATCAAGGCATGCTTAAGTTTAAAGTCAATCGCCATGATTTAACTAATTTTCAGCAGCCGAAAACGGAAATTAAAATGATTGTGGCCGATCCGGAACTGGTGTTCGGGTATTCTTTTATTCCCAATCGCGGCGTGGGCTTGGCGCGGGAAGAATTTATCATTTCCAATTATATTAAAGTTCATCCGAACGCCCTGCTGCATTTTAACCAACTGAAAGATCCGGCAGTCAAAAAACAAATCGAAGACATTACGGTTGGGTACGAAAATAAACTCGATTTTTATGTCCACAAATTGGCTTACGGTATTGGAATTATAGCGGCTGCCTATTACCCGCACGAAGTAATTTTGCGCTTTTCCGATTTTAAAACCAACGAATATGCCAACCTCATCGGCGGTAAGGATTTTGAGCCCAAAGAGGAAAATCCCATGATTGGCTGGCGCGGCGCTTCGCGATATTACGACGATAATTTTAAAGACGCGTTTGCCTTGGAGTGTCAGGCGGTTAAAAAAGTCCGCGAAGAAATGGGTTTGTGGAATTTAAAAACTATGATTCCGTTCTGTCGCACGCCGGAAGAGGGCGCCGCGGTGTTGCAAGAGATGGAGAAGAATGGACTCTCGCGGAAAAAAGCTTCAAAAAGTCAATTAGGAAAAATCAAACAAGATCCGAAAGCTAAAGCTCCAACCCTCAAGCCTGAGCTGGAAGTCTGGGTTATGGCCGAAATACCTTCCAATATATTGCAGGTGGAGGAGTTTGCTGCCTTGTTTGACGGATTTTCTATCGGCTCGAACGATTTAACCCAACTGACATTGGGACTGGATCGCGACAGCAAATTAGTTGCGCACATCGGCAATGAACGCAATAAATCGGTGCTTATTCTGATCCATAATCTTATCCAGCGCGCTCACCAGGCCGGGCTGAAAGTCGGCATCTGCGGCCAGGGACCGTCGGATTTCCCGGACTTGGCGGAATTTTTGGTGCACGAGGGAATAGACTCGATTTCTCTTAATCCGGACACGGTGCTCAAAGCAACCCTTAATATTAAGGCGGTGGAAGAAAAAATGGGGAAGTAACTAAATAAGACCTATGGGACCAATTGGTCCTATAGGTCTTATTGAAATTAGGTTACAAGTTCATCTTTTGCGTATCGGAATTTACCGGAGGCTGCGGCAGCGGGGTGCTTTTGCCGTTTTGGATAATCAGATATTTTTCATCATGAAATTCAAAGTTGCTCCAGCCATATTTATCCGGGTCAAAGCCTTCCCCGCAAGTGGTTTCAATTAAGGCAGTACAAATTTGGTAAGGGTCCAGGTTGGCTGCCGGACGGCGGTCTTCCAAATAGCCGCGGCCCTTGTTGGCCGTATCCATGGGAATGCGAATACTGGCGCCCCGGTCGGAAACTCCGTAGCGGAAATCATAAATGCTGCAGGTTTCGTGCTTGCCGGTGAGGCGTTTGTCGTTATCCGCGCCATACACCCGCATGTGCTGCTTGTGGAACCGGCCTAATTTTTCGCAGGTTTTTTTAATGTATTCCAGTCCGCCGGTTTCGCGCATAGGGCGAGTCGAAAAGTTGGTGTGCCCGCCCGCGCCGTTCCAATCACCGCTCATGGGCTTAGGATCGAGTTTGGCATAGGCGTTATGTTCTTCACCCAAGCGGTATAGTAACCAGCGCGCCAGCCACATTTGGTCCGATATTTCTAATGGTCCGCCGGCGCCCACTTGAAATTCCCATTGCGCCGGCATTACTTCGGCGTTAATTCCGGAAATCATAATTCCCGCGTCCAAGCAGGCTTTGGCGTGAGCTTCTACTAATGGCCGGCCATGGACTTCGTCGTAACCGACGCCGCAGTAGTAACGGCCTTGCGGTGAAGGATATCCTTTTTCCGGCCAGCCTAACGGCCAGTCTTTATCATACAAAGTGTATTCTTGTTCAAAACCAAACCAGGGTTCCTGATCTTTAAATTTTTCCGCTACCTTTGCCAAAACGTGCCGGGTGTTGGAAATGTGAGGTGTGCCGTTGGCGTTTAAGACTTCGCACATGACCAAAATATTCGGGTCGCCGTTGATGGGGTCGTTGATATAGTAAACCGGTTTGAGCATGCAGTCGCTAAAGTGCCCTTCGGCTTGTTCGGTAGACGAACCGTCAAAGCCCCACATGGGGATGTCTTCTATTTTTCTGACCGGGCCATCGATAATTTTTGTTTTAGAGCGTAACTTGGCCGTGGGCTTTCTGCCGTCCGTCCAAATATATTCCGCCATAATTTTGTTGTTTGGCATACCGTTGTTCCTTTTGGCTACCGTTTACCGGGGGTAAATGCAGCGCATAAATTAATGGTAAAATGAAAACCCCGGCCTGAAGCCGGGGGTTTTGCTAGAGATTTTGCGGTCGGAATGAGGGTGTAAATTCGGTGGGTGTTGGGAGTGCGTTAGGTATCAACATATAGCCAATATAGCAGAGGGTAAAAAAACGCGCAAGTAGTGAAATACAGCAGAAGACAGTTCCGTAATAGTTTGTTACTATGATGGTATGAAAATGAGAGCTATTAAGCCGAGCGACATCAAAGCCGCGGCTAAAATTATCGAATTAAATTATGCCTCGCAATATCGCTGGCTGGACAGGGAAAATATAACGGCGATGTTTAATAATTATATTGGGAAGCCCAAGTATTTAGTGGCCGAAGAAAAAAGTAATATGGTTGGATTTGCCGGCTATATTGAAACCTGGATGGATTATAGCGTCTACAATATTTTTTGGGTTAATGTAGACCCGGCCCATCAAGGGCAGGGGATTGGGCGGGCCTTGGTGACAGCAGTGATCAAAATAATCAAAAAGAAAAAAGCCAGCCTGGTCTTACTGACCACTAACCAACCACGTTTTTACAGACAGTTTGGTTTTAAGACGGTTATGAAGTTTGGGAAAAAAGGATATCTACTCATGGTTCTAAAATTAACTTAAAGAAATTCTAAACCAAACTGTAACAAACAGGGTACCCCTTTAAAGGGGTACCCTGTTGTGGGTTGACAATGATTTTTAAGTATGCTACCTTTATATAGCAAGGTAGCATTTACTACAATCATATGGAAATAAGAGATAAATTTAGCCCAATTCGCAAAGGATTGCTGGAACTAGCAGTTTTGCAGGTTATTTCAGTAAAAAAGGTTTATGCGGCGGATATTCTTGATACTCTTAAAGATACTGAGTTTGCGACCCAGGAAGGCACCCTGTATCCGCTTTTGAGCCGTTTGCGCCAGGAAAAGGCTGTGGATTATGAATGGGTTGAAAGTGAAGCCGGGCCGCCCCGAAAGTATTACCGATTGACTGATGAAGGCCGGGAACAACTTCGTCAGCTGCAAGAGTATTGGAAAACAATAAATTTAACTATTAAAAATCTGGGAAAGTGAGTAGTTTATGGTTAGTAATACTACAAACTACCCACTATAAACTAAACACCTATGAACAAAGTTATCACCATCAACTTAAATGGCCGCGCCTATCAAGTTGAAGAAGAAGGTTACAATAAATTGCGCGACTATCTCCAGTCGGCCGGCGAAAAATTATCCAACGACCCTGGCAAAGAAGAAATTATGAGTGACTTAGAGCAGGCCATGGCCGAAAAGTGCGATCAATACTTGCAAAAGAATAAAACCGTAGTCACCAACAGCGATGTTGAATCGATTATTTCACAGTTGGGGCCGGTCCAGGGTCAAACTTCGTCTGCCGAGGCCTCGTCAGACGCCGCTCATGAAAGTCCTAAAAACACTGCGGAACCAAAGCGTCTGTACCGGATTGCCGAAGGCGCTATGTTCCGCGGCGTCTGTACCGGATTGGCAGCTTATTGGAATGTAGATGTGACCTTTATTAGAATCGGTTTTGTAATTCTCGTCTTAATAACTCACGGATTTGGGATTTTGCTGTATCTGGTCATGATGATTGTTATTCCACCCGCAACTACCTCGGCCCAAAAAGCCGCGGCCAGTGGCGCGCCATTTACCGCCCAAGAATTTATTGACCGCGCCCGCCAGGAGTACGAAAAATTTTCCAATCGTGAAGACTGGAAGAATTGGAAGCGCGAATGGAAAGCTAAGGCTCGCCAGGAAAAGTGGGAATGGCGCCAGCAGCGCCGCGCCAGCTGGAATCCGGTTTCTCCATTTTTGGGCCTGTTAGTAGCTGTTTTGTCTATCTTATGGCTGTGGGGCCTGGTTATGATCATAAGTCGAGGTATGATTTTTGGTTGGTTGCTGCCGGCTACTATTCCGATTTGGGTGATAATTCTGATATGGCTCTGCGTCTACAGTTTTGTGATGTGGCCGCTGAAAGCCGCCCGCTGGTCGATGGCCTATCATGATCCCGATTACCACCACCATTACCACAACGGTTTTGCCGAAACCGTGGTCTGGTTGGCCTTTATAGCTATAATTATTTGGGCAGCCTGGCAATACATTCCGTCTTCCCACCATGCCTTGGAACAGGCGCGCGTATGGGGGCAGCACCTCACACAAAAATTACGAATCCATTAAGTATGACTAACGAAGTTTTGTTAAGCGTAAAAGATTTAAAAAAGAAGTATGACAACGGCTACGAAGCGGTAAAGGGCGTTAGTTTTGAGGTGCATAAAAGCGAAGTCTTCGGAATTTTAGGCCCCAATGGCGCCGGTAAAACCACAACTTTAGAAATGATAGAAGGTCTAAGATCAATTACCAGCGGGGCGGTTATTTTAGATGGGCTCGACGTCCAAAAAAGTCCTTACGCAGTTAAAGAACGCATTGGGATTCAATTACAAGCGTCGGCTTTTTTTCCCAACCTCACGCTGGTTGAACTTCTGCAAATGTTCAGTGATCTGTATGGCCAATCAAATGATCCCGTTGAACTCTTGCGTGAAGTCGGGCTGGAACAAAAAGCCGGCAGCTACGCTAAAGATTTGTCCGGCGGCCAGCGCCAGCGGTTTTCAATCGCGACGACTCTGGTCAATAAGCCGATCATGGTATTTTTAGATGAGCCGACGACCGGACTTGATCCGCAAGCGCGCCGGAATTTATGGGAGCTCGTCCAGCAAATTCAAAAAAAAGGCACTACTGTTATTTTAACCACGCACTATATGGATGAAGCTCAAATACTCTGCGACCGGGTGGCAATTATGGACGAAGGGAAAATTGTAGCGCTGGATACGCCAAATGTACTCATTGAACAGCTGTTATCGCGCGGTTTCAAAGCTCACACCGTGGTGCCTCCCGCTACATTGGAAGATGTTTTTATAGATTTGACCGGAAAAGAACTCAGAGATTAAATAAAATTCACAAATTTATAAATTAAGTAAAATTTAATGTCAACCCAGTAATTTTATTTAACTTGTAAATTTATTTTTATGCAAAAATTCTTTATTTCCCTGAAAGCCCTCACCGTTGCCTCGTTTAAAATGTATTTCCGAATCGCGGAGCGGTTATTTTTACGTTAATTGTTCCGCTGGCACTGTTGGCAGTATTTGGATTTTTGTCTAAAGGCGGCGCAACTACGATCAAACTCGATGTTACCGATTATGCCCAAACTCAGCTTTCTCAAAATTTTCTAAAGGCGCTTCAAAATGTTTCGGTCTTTAAGGTCCAGCAAGTCTCGGAAAATCAGGCAGGTTCTGATCTGGGAAAAGGCAATATTGATCTGGAAGTAGTTATACCTAAAAATTTTGGGCAAGCGGGCGCCGCCGGCCAGCCTAAACCTGCCAGTATTAAAACGTATTATAACCAGGCTAATCCGGCCAACGGGCAAATTGGAAACTTAATCATTACTCAGATTGTTGACGGTATTAATTCCCAAATTTCTGACGTCCCGCAAATCGTTTCAGTTCAATCTACCGGCGTCCAAACCAACAATTTGGGGTACTTTGATTTTATCTTGCCCGGCATTTTAGCCATGATCATCATGCAGTCCGGATTGTTTGCCGTGGCTTTTGCCTTTGTTTCGTTTAAAGCCAGCGGGGCTTTGCGCCGTATCCAGGCCACACCGGTACATCCGCGAAATTTTATTATTGCTCAAGCAATTACCCGTTTAGTCATGACTTTGATTACCGTGGCAATACTCATCGGTTTCGGCGTAAAGTTTTTTAGTTTCCACATGCTGGGGAGTTATTGGGATTTTACCCTTGTGGCAATTTTGGGAATTTTGATATTTTTGGGTTTTGGTTTCGCGATTGCCGGCTATGCCAAAGATGAAAATCAGGTTGCGCCGCTGGCCAACGTTATCCAGTTGCCCATGCTTTTACTTTCGGGCATCTTTTTTCCGCGCGACGATTTTCCTCACTGGCTGCAAACGGTGACTAATTATTTTCCGTTAACGTATTTAAGCGATGCCATGCGCCACATTGCTAACGAAGGATTGCACTTGACGCAGATAATGCCGGATTTATTGGGACTGATTATTTGGTGCGTTATAGTCTTTGTGATTGCGATTAATTTGTTCCGGTGGGAGTAGGGGAGGGATGAAACATGAAGCATGCTGTACGGGATTTGGGAGCTGAATTTTATGACGGATTTAGAGAGGTTGAAGAAAATTTTATATAAGCGACGAAAAAAGCGAATTCCTGCACGGGTCTTAAACCAGCTTAAAGCATTACTGTTTCATCCGCTGTTTTGGCCGCCCTTGCCGGCACCGATTTATAAACGTAAATAGGGATTAAAAAAACTCTCCACTGCCGGAGCGTTTATTGATTGGTATATTTTACTTATAGAGCTGCCAAATCTATGGTTTGATCAATCCGGACCTGGGCAACAAAATCCGGAACGTGGGAGACCATAAGCAGGGCGCTTTGGTAATCACTGAGGGCTTGGGCAATAATAGGTAAATGTCGGAAGTTAATATGATTAGTGGGTTCGTCCAGAATAAGCAGTCCGGGTTGTAGCAAAACCAGCCGACAAAACGACAGGAGTCCTTTTTGGCCTTCCGACAGAGCCGCAATGGGTTGATCCAGGAGTTTGCCATCCAGTAAAAAACCCGCGGCGGTGGAACGCAAAATGTGCTCATCGAATTTTTGCATAACTTCCTTGAGGGCATCAAAAGCTTTTTGGTCAAAGTTAAAATTGGAGAAATCTTGTTTGTAGTAGCCTATGAGGATGTCTTTGGCCACTGTAAAACCTTGTCCGGAACCGGCAGTGATTTTTTCCAGCAGGGTGCTTTTGCCGATGCCGTTTGGGCCGGTAATAATTACGTGGGTATTTTTTCGTATCGTCATGTCTAGGTCTTTACTGACTACTCCATGTTCACGGATAGCGGAAAGAGAAGAGAACGTTAAAATTTTTCCATCAAAAAATGGGTCAAATTCTTGACAGGGGATGGTAAATTCGCGGATGGTCTTGTCTTCCCGCCGAACTTCTACCACGCTTTCTTCCGCTGCTTCCGCCGCTTCCCGCATGCGCTTGGCTACGGCGCGCAGTTTGCCGCCTTTGTGGGCGAAGACTTCGGCTTGGGAACGCTTCTCTTTAATTTCCATTTGCATGCGGGCGTTTTGCAAATTTTCCCGTTCAATCCGGTTTTTAATTTCTTCGACTACGTCGTAATAGTTCCCGGAGTATTGTTCAATTTTATGGGTAAAGACATCTAAATATAAGACACCATCGGAAAAGGCGTTGAGAAAATCGGCATCGTGGGAAATAACCACGACAGTTTTTTCGTACATCATCAAAAAGCCGGTCAAATGTTCTATGCCTTGTTGGTCAAGATTGTTTGTAGGCTCGTCCAAAAGTAAAATATCAGGATTTTGGATAAGCGCGTGCGCCAATAATAATCGCGCCTGCTGTCCGCCGGAAAAATGTTTAACGGTTTTTTCTAAAGGCAGATCTACATTTACGACTTCAAACACGTCGCGGATTAACTTATCCAGATTATATTTTTTTTCAGCAAAAGCCGTGGCAAAATAATCCCGGACCGATAATTCGGCAAGGTCTTTTGGCATAACTTGTCTGGCGATAGCAATTGAAGCGTCTTTGGGAGTAATCAATATTTCCCCTTAAGTTAGGTTTGATCTCGCCGGTAATCATTTTTAAAGAGTGTGGATTTTCCCGCGCCGTTCTGTCCCATAAGCGTGACTCTGCTGCCGCTGCGAACGCTAAAACTCGCCTCTTCCAAAACAGGTTTGTTGTGCCCGTACTCAAACGTGACGTTTGAGAATCTTAAAATAACGTTATCGTTAGCCATATAGTAAAAAAGAAACCCCGCTGATGGGGTGAAAAACTATATTGATTGTAGCAGCTTAACCGCCTCCGGTCAATCAAAATAAAACCCGCCACAAAGAGGGGTTTTTGGTCACAGTAGGCCACAGCTTGACTTAAATATCGTAGCACATTGGTTTTTTATGTCAATATCTGGTGGACAGCATAGCTTCCGAGTTAAATCATATCTGGGACTACGTTTGGCGTTGGTATCCTTGGGTCAAAGAGTTAGAAACGGCCAATGTTGCTGGGTAATTTGGCGTGTTTAGGTCACACATGCCAGTATTTAAACGCTAAAATTTAGGCTTTTAATGCTTCTGTGCCGACTTTTTCTATAAGTCTTATAAATTTTTGCGCAGCTTCTAGTCCTGTTCAGCATCTTCTTTCTTGAATTGCTCCCATTGGTGAACCCCCGCGTTTCTTTTCTTTCTCACAAGCAGTTTCCAATTTTTATGCTCTTCCGCGCCATCAAATGTTACGATCGGTAATTTCTTTTTTTCTCGCAAAATATTAATATTTTCCTGCAACCTCAAAATTCTGCTGCCAGTTGTTAAAAATCCTTTCTTTTTGCGAGCAAGCTTTTGAGCTTTGGTAGAGTCTTCATCTAGCATTTCTTCAATTTCGCTTGCCTTTATACCTTGCAATTCCAAAGCGCCAACTTGATAACAAGTTAGAACGGCCATTTCCACAGCAGTGTCAAAATCAACAATGCAAATTCTATAATCTTTATCCATTGCTATTCTTTCTAATCCGGCTAACAAAATCTGATTAAATATTCAATGCTATAAGCGCCTGCACCACCAGCAACTAGAGACATAAGCCCATCAGCAGGAATTATCAGCTTTTACATTCATTAAAAGCGGAGAACTGATTCGTCCTTGGACAAGAGGTATGGCATCTTGTTCCATATTCGGAACCATGGGGAAAGGTTGAAATTTTCTTTGTGATATTAACTTTGGTGACAAAAGTTCAATTGTTGATTTGGTTTTATCATCATCACTAAATACACTGATATAAACACAAGTATAAAAGGTTAAATCACTGTCTTCCGACAAAAATTTGTTATAGTAATCATGAGATGTGTGTTTGTATGCCAACAAAAATTTGTTAAAAAAATTTATTGTAGTAGTTCTTAAAAATTAGCTATTGGTTGGGTTAGACCAGGCCGAATCTATGTCATTGATGGAAAAAATAATAGCAATTTCTGAAAAAAACCATGGGTAAAAAACTTTACCAGCTTCTCCAGCAATGATATGGAATATTGGCTGATCACATCCTCCCCGGATCCGACTAACTCCGCATTTTTTGAATTTTTTGGAGTAATAGGTTCAAGTGCAATGCGTTGTTGAGCACTGTCAGTTCTCTCGCTTCTTAATAAATTGCTTTTATCAAAAATCTGATTTTTCCTTCTTTCGATAAGATCTGCACCAAGCCTACTTCCTCGGCACCAACGGCAACAGGATAAAATCCATCGGGAACACCGATGTGAAATGGATAGTCGAAAACTATTTTGACAAAGCCTGGTCTCATAAAATTTATATATAAAGAATAGCTCTTATTTAAGAGAAAGTAAAAGGCTTGTGGAGTTAATTGTGTTTAAAATACCAATATTTCTGTAAATTTGACAGGATTTTTACGTCTGCTATAATATAACAAAATTGTTATATTAGTAAACAAAACTAATGTCAGCGTTGGAAACATCCTTCAAAGTAGAGTTTTTTACAACTGCTGCCGGCAATAATCCAGTTTGGGGAGTCTACAGAAGATTTACCTCCCGAAGAATTTAAGTATTTTGATCGCGCTATTACGCGCTGTCAGACGTTACCTTTGTCTAACCTGTTTAAATGTGGTTACTTGGAAAAAATGTCAGGCTTTGATTTGTATGAACTTCGTATAAGTGTTAAAAACAAAATTTACCGAATACTGTGTGTAATAAAAGACGCAGTTATTTGGTTTTTAAATGTGTTTCAAAAGAAAAGTCAAAAAATTAAACAAAAAGAAATAAATACGGCCCTCGAGCGTTTTAAGCAATTAAAACTATTGGGACAATACTAATATGAACTACAATGAACTGAAAAATAAAATATTGAGCAAGCCTGCTTTTAAAGATTCTTTAAAAGCTGATTTAGATTTTGAAATAAGCCAAATGATTATTGATGCACGTCTAATGAGAGGTCTTACCCAAAAACAATTAGCCGGTATTGTAGGAACAAAGCAACCTAGTATCGCAAGAATTGAAAGTGGCTCTTTATTGCCATCCCTGAGCTTTTTAGAAAAAATCGCGAAAGCCTTAGAAACTAATTTAATTCCCCCCAAAGTTTGAATTAACTGAAAATTTAAAAGTAAAAACAACTTCAATTACTCCTCAAGCTATTCAGGCATTCCCAACCCCTGTGCAGATTAATTATTACCTTTTGGTGATACCAGAAATTCGTTCTGTAAGGCAAGTTGAGAGAAAAGTGTTGTTTTTTAATCCTAATTAAACTATATTTTATGAAAAAAATTGATAACTTTGGAATAAAACATATTTGGACTATTCTTTGCTCAAACAGTAGCATTGATCAAAACACTAACAATGTTTCTTTGTTTAATGTTATTGAGCAAGTAGAATTACAAGCATTCGATAAGAAAAAAATCAATGAAAAACAAGAGAAAGGAATACCTTTAAATTGTGAACTTATATCCTTATGGAATAGAAAAGATAATGCCAAAAAAGGTTATGAAGAAAAGGTGGAATTTGTAGATCCAGCCGGGGCAATTTTAAACACTATCGAAACCCCATTAAAAATACCTGATAATATCCAAAGCTTTAGAATGACCTTTCGAAATTATGGGGTTAAAAGTCACTACTGCTGGAGAATATTGTTTTAAAATTAGCGCTAGAGAGAACAAGAAGGATAGTTTCATTGAAGTTGCCACCTTGCCTCTTAGGATTGTTATAAAATAATTTAAATTTAAAACACGTCTGTAACATGGCTAGTTTTTGGTATGTGTTTGTATGGTGAAAATAGTTAATGAAATCACCATTTCGCTTGAAAATATAAGACTTATTCGAAATTTGCTGAAATCCAAAACCATACAAAAACATACACTTTTTGCGTTACATATAAATTTTCTGAGTGTGTTGTGGGTCGGTTCCGGAAGTTCCTATTTTCCTTACAAAAAATGAGGTTTAAAGGAATTTTGGCAAAATCTAAAACGACACAAAAAAACACACTTTTACCATGGTAGCACACTAAATTCTTGGTTTTTCGCTATGGACTTTTCCTCAAATTTTTGTTAAAGTATTGAGGCACAGAAAAAGGAGGACTAGAACCGAATGTCACGTCGTAATAAGGACAAACGCGAAAAAAGTCAGCATCAGAAAAAGCAGGCTGCGGTAATGAACACAGCGGCTAGTGAGCTTGTTGTGAATATGCTGAGCGGTGCTAGCAATCCTTTGGTTGCTATCACTCTCATTGGACCAAGACCCACCGTGCAAGGCATCCCACTCAGTCGTTCCATGGGCTGTGTTGTGGAACGGCAAAACAACGGACTTCGTTTGGTAATGACCTGTCGTCATGCTTTCGAGAACTTACGCAATGGCTACAGGCTCTCGTTGCAATGCAAGGCCCAAGTCGGCTGCCAACACCGTTGGAGGTGATTGGTCAGCCCATTGAAGATACGGAGCCGGAGAGCGATGTAGCTTTTCTGCTAGTCAGGGATCGTTTGAATTTGCCCACACGGCCATTTGTGGTCGAGCAGGTAGATCCCGAATTTCATGACATGCAGATTCTCTACAATGCCGCTAACCGTTGCGACCCACTGTCACGCGTGTATGATGTTTTCGTTGCAAGGCAGGGGGTGAAAGAGCGGGCACCGATGTTTTTGCAAGATGTCAATCAGAACCACAGAAATCGTTCCCGCAGAGGACACGACGAAGCAAGAAGATTTACGGCATCAAGGCTGGATTTCTTGCCGGATGTTTCAGATGCACAGCCGGAGTGGTTTCTCGGGCAGCCCGGTATGGGACGAACAACTCCGACTCTACGGAATGGATGTGCGGGGAACCTCTCCTGGCGACGGAATGCATGCCACAATGGGTGACGTCCTTATTTGTCTGCCAACGAGCGAGCTGCATGCTGCGCGTCAGAGAGTGGAGCCTCAACTCCAACAACTGCTTGCTTCATTGTGATCGCCATTTCGGTTTCAACTTTGGTCACCGCTGCTTTACTGGGCGGTGACTTTTTTATCCCCAAATCGTTCAGTTGATTTAGAATTTTATAACTTATATTCTTGTAATAGGTTTCTTTTCAAACTTTATAGTTTAGTCTGATTTGTTCTCAATAGGACTACTTTACGCAAACTCTTTGCGTGGGTAGTCCTTTTTATTTTAGGCAATAACGCAATGGGTAATAAAGTCCGTTTTTTGCTCGGCAGGTTGCCAATACCCATTGCACCTGTCTGGCCAAGAGCGGATTTTTAAATTAAAACACAAATTTATGTTAACAATTGAGCAATGTCGGGAAATAATTGGCAATACTGCGATATCCGACAGCGAACTTGAACAATTACGCAATAGCCTGTATAGTATCGCCGATTTGATAATTAAACGCACTGTGGGCGAAGATGCCGAAGAAAGTTCAAACCATAATTGAATATAAGCGTGCGTTAATTTATTGCCGGGTTTCCAGTGAGCGGCAGGTTAACGAAGGCCATGGTCTTGATAGCCAAGAGCAGCGGTGTATTCGCCGTGCTTCAGATATGGGTTTGGAAGTGGCAAAAGTGTTTCGGGACGAGGGAGTATCCGGTGGTTTGTTTGACCGGCCGGCAATGCAGCTGCTTATAAAGTATCTGGATGCACGTCTACACGAAAATTTTATTATTATCTTTGACGACTTAAGCCGTTTTGCAAGGGATGTGCAAGTTCACATACAACTTAAAAGCGAACTCATTTCCAGAGGCGCAAAACTGGAGTGTTTAAATTTAAAATTGGAAGATACGGCAGAGAGTGAGCTGGTAGAAATTATTTCCGCAGCTACGGCGCAGTATCAACGCAAGACCAATAAAAGGCAAGTTATTCAAAAAATGAAAGCCCGGCTGGAAATGGGCTATTGGACATTTTGTCCGCCACCAGGCTTAAAGTTCTGCAAAGACGCGGCCAAGGGGCAAATTTTGCGCCCCCATGCGCCACAATCTGTAATCTTTAAGGCTGCAATAGAGAAATACCGCGACTTTGAGTTAAATACGCTTGAGGAGATTCAGCAGTTTATAATTGCGCAATATCGGCTTAACGGGCTTAATAAATCTATTTCTATAAGTGGCGTTAAAAGGCTGCTTACCAATGTTTTATATGCCGGCTGTGTGGAATACGAGCCGTGGGGTATTCCGCTTGTAAAAAATGTCCATGAAGGCTTTATTTCCTACGAAACTTTTCTTGCAGTGCAGGATCGGCAAAATAATGCGAGTAAGCCAAGAATCCGTAAAGACCAGAACATGGATTTTCCTTTACGTAATTTATGTTATTTGCGAAAGTTGTAAGCATCCTTTTACCGCGGCGTGGTTTAAGGGTAGAAAAGAAATTTATGGATATTATTTATGTAAGCAGCAAGGTTGCTCCCTTAAAAATAAAACAATTAATGCGGATATTGTTGAAGCTGACTTTGTTAAATTGCTAAAACGAGTGTCACCAAGCCCGGAAGTTCTAAAATTGGCTGAAAAAGTTTTGGTAGATTTATGGGAAAGCCAAAGGAAAAACGAAGGACAGGTCAAAGCGGCATTTTAGCGCAGCTGAGTAAACTAGAAACTCAAAATAAAACTTTGGTGGAAAGAATTGCAAAAGCTACCGCTGACGGCTTGGTTGCTGAATACGAAAAGACTATTGCGCAAAACGTGGCAGAAATTAAAAACCTGCAAAAAGAACTCGATAAAACAAAATACTCCCAGGACGGGTTTCAAACCGCAGCGGGAGCAGTATTCGAATATCTTTCAAAACCGTTAGAACAGTGGCAAACCCGCGACTACGCAGGCAAACGGCTGTTACTCGGTATGTATTTTGAGCAGAAAGTTGCTTATAACCGTGAATTTGGTTTTCAAACCGCTCAAATTCCTTTTGTCCTTGCGACAATCCAGCAAGAACACGTGTCTAAAAATCATCTGGTGGACCGGACGGGAATTGCACCGCAAACCATGATGTCAAGCTGTGGTCCGTCACTGTGACCCGGCCCATGTAGTAATATCGTAATACAACGACACCAAAGAAATTTTTAAAAAAAGATAAATTAGACTTTATCTTTTGTGGATAAGCTCAAAGGAGTCTACCTTAAGTGAAAAATATTTACGGATCGAGGAAAAAGCGCTATACTAAATTTAGAAATATTAAAAAAATTACTATGGAAACCAAAGATAAAGAGTGCTGCGGGCATGACTGCTGTCATAATCATAACCATCACAGCCCGGTGTGGCGATTAATTAAGGCTTTTACAGCCGTGATTGTTATTTTATTTGTACTTCTAATTGGTGTGGCAGTTGGCCGCAAGAGTTCTGAGTGGAGCGGGAATATGAGCGTAAGCATGTATAAAAATGGTGGCATGACCGCGACCAGTATGGGTGTCCCGCCGGCAAACATGCTCTATCTGCAGGGAAATCTCGGGCGGATGGCGACCAGTACCGCGACCCCGGTTATGGGCTACCAAAAAATAGACCCAAACGCCACTGAAGTGGCCGGAGTTATTGATTCGGTAAGCGGGACAGAAATAACATTAACGGACAATGGCGGCAGTCAGCAAATGATATATACTTCTGGTTCCACTATTATAACCGCTGCCAGCGGCGAAATACCGGTCTCGGCCCTCAAAACCAAGGAATTTATTGTAGCTATGGTTACCGCCGCCGACGGCAAGAGCACTGCAGAAACCATTCAAGTTCAGCCTTAAATTTTTTAACAAACAATAAAAGACTTCTTCCGGGAAGTCTTTTATTGTACCCAGAAGGATATCAATGGCCACAACAGTCAGTAATTTTTTTAGCATCTATGAATGTTGAGGGTTTTGGATGCGGTGGAAAGTAGGGACAAAGCTAATGTAAAGTTAACTTGACACATGCGGATTCGTCGTATATACTAAAGTTACTAAAGAAAGGAGCTTTATGAGCGATACAAAAATGTCAGTGAACGAAGAAGAATTAAAGAAAAAGCTAACACCGGAGCAATATCATATTTTACGCGAAAAGGGCACAGAGGCGCCGTTTACCAGTCCGTTGGTGGATATGCATGAAAAAGGGATGTTTACTTGCGCGGTTTGCGGTAATCAATTATTTGCTTCCGACGCTAAATTTGATTCCGGTACCGGCTGGCCAAGCTTTGACCAGGCTATCCCCGGCGCCGTAGAATTGCACGACGATAGCTCTATGGGGATGCACCGGACCGAGGTCACTTGCGCCCGCTGCGGCAGCCACTTGGGACATGTCTTTGACGATGGCCCTTCGGAAACTACGGGACAGCGGTACTGTATTAATGGGGCGTGTTTAATTGTAAAGAAGGAGTAAAGGTAAAGATACGAAATTCGAAATACGGAACAAATTTCAAATTTCAAATTTCAAAAGTGGTTTTAGATTTATTATTTAATATTTAAACATTGTTTAGGATTTCGTATTTCGATATTAATTATTCATTCTATGCTCCAAATTCTCTTTGCCTTTCTTGCGGGTATCCTGACTATTGCCGCCCCTTGCATTTTACCAATGCTTCCCATAATCCTCGGCGCTTCTGTCGGTCAGCAGAACCGCCAGCGACCATTGTTAATAGTAGCCGGTTTTATTGTTAGTTTTGCGGCCGCGAGTTTATTATTATCGGCTTTAGTCACTCACCTTAATCTTTCGCCCAATGTTTTACGGGATGTAGCCGTAATTTTGCTGCTGATATTCGGTCTGTTGATGGTTTGGCCGGGTCCGTTTGAACGCTTAACCGCACTGTTTAACGGTTCGATTAATAAAGCTAACGCGCTTGGCGGCGGCCAAGGTAATTGGGGTGCTTTGGTTTTAGGGCTGGTTTTAGGAATTGTTTAAAGGCCCTGCGCCGGTCCAATATTAGGAGCAATTTTAACCCTTATAGCTACTCAAGGCTCTACAGCCCATGCTTCGGTTTTGCTCATTGCCTATGCTATTGGCGCCGGGGTACCTATGCTGATTATTGCTTACGGCAGCCAGTGGATTACCACCAAAGTTCGGGGCATAGCCCGATATTCGGTTCGGTTACAGCAAATTTTTGGAGTCTTGGTTATTTTATTGGCCGTGGCTATGTTTTTTCAATACGACACCAGAATTGAATTGGCTCTAACCGCCGCGTTTCCTCAATCAAGCTTAGAAGACCAGCTGGTGCAGAAAAAGCTAATCCTTTTGCAACTAATACTCCGCCGCCGTTGCCGGCAACTCCGGCGTCTACAATGCGGCGACCGGCCAACTGTCGGCGCCGCAGCACTGTTGAGCAAATTCCACTCCAGAATTATGGGAAAGCGCCGGAATTCACGGGGATTGACCACTGGCTCAACTCTCCGCCGCTGACTATGAGCCAGCTGAAAGGTAAAGTCGTGCTGGTGGATTTTTGGACGTACTCTTGCATTAATTGTATTCGAACTTTGCCGTATGAACCACGTGGTACAACAATTATAAAGATGATGGCCTGGTAGTGGTCGGCGTGCATACGCCGGAATTTGCTTTTGAAAAAGATACCGGCAATGTCGAAAATGCCATCAAACAATTTAATATTTTGTATCCGGTGGCTCAAGATAACGAGTACGGGACTTGGAACGCCTTTAATAACGAATATTGGCCGGCGGAGTACCTGATAGACCAAAACGGCAATATTGTCTACGAACACTTTGGCGAAGGGGAATATGATCATACTGAAAACGCCATTCGCGAATTGCTGAATATGACCCCGAACGTCGCGCCCAATAACGGCCAAAACCTTTCCGGAGTGGAATCGCCGGAAATGTACTTTGGAACTGACCGGGTCCAGTATCTCACTCCGGCTCAAACCCCCTCCGCTGCGGCCCAAACGTATACGTTACCGGGCAGTTTGGCTTTGAATAATTTTGCCCTGGGTGGTTCCTGGGAATTTAACTCCAGTATGCCCAGTTAGCCGGCGATCAGGGCACGGTGGAGCTGCATTTTCATTCTGGCCAGGTCAATATGGTAGCCGCCAGCAGCGGGGCGCCGGTTACTTTAAATATAGTGGTTGACGGCAAAACTCAGCCCTCTGTTACCGTCCAAGCCTCGCAACTCTACACTCTTTTTAATTCTCAAGATTATTCTGATCATACTATAGAAATTTCCATCCACGGCCAGGGCTTCCAAGCCTTTACCTTTACGTTTGGCTAATTTGGGGATTAATGATAGCATGGTAATGGACGACGTATGGCCAATTTACAGAATCAAATTAAAAAAATGCGCAACGAAAAAAATATCACCCAGCAGGATTTGGCTGACGCTGTGGGGGTTTCGCGGCAGACGATTGTGGCCATCGAAAAAGGCAACTACATTCCTTCCTTGGTGCTGGCTATGCAATTAGCTGGTTTTTTTAAGGTCAGCGTCGAAAAATTATTTTATATCTTATGAAAATTATCGTCTACTATATTCTCTTGCTTGTTTTTGTGGCCCTTCTGACGGGCTATATTTTGCAGCCGCACAGTTCGCCTATGAGCATGAAGCAGATGGTTTCTATTTCACTGCTGCTTGGAGTATATGTGGTAGGCATGTCGCTGGCGGGAGAAGGGAAGACGGCCGATGAGCGCGAAGTTCAACACCGGTATATCGCCAACCGGATGGCGTTGCTGGCCGGGACAATTGTTATTTCGGCCGGGGTCTTGGTAGAGTTGTTCACTCACCATCTGGATCCCTGGCTGCTGGCCGGACTGATTGCCATCAATTTAGTGAAAATTGTGAGTTTAATCTATTCTAATTATAAAAATTAAATTGTATGGACCAGCAATCAATACATATATTAGTTTTGAATGCTTCATTGAAACACGGCCCGACCCTTTCTAACACCGAAGAGGTGGCGCAAATGGTGGTAGATAATATGAAGCGGGAGGGGGTAATTACTTCGGAATTTATCCGGCTTTCCGATAAAAATATCCCCGTTGGTTTGGGTTTTAAAGAGAGCGACGATGACGAGTGGCCGGACATAGTCAAAAAAATTATCGCTGCGGATATTGTTTTATTTGCTACTCCAATTTGGTGGGGCGGCCGCAGCAGTTTGATGCAGCGGGTGATTGAGCGCATGGATGCTTTTGATGAAGAGGTAATTCACGGCGGCCGCAGTGTTCTGCTTAATAAAGTCGCCGGCGTAGTCATTACGGGCAGTGAAGATGGCGCCCAGGCAGTATTGGCTTCGATTATGGAAGTCCTGACGTTCTTAAATTTTACCTTGCCGCCGCAATGCTGCACTTACTGGGTCGGTGAGGTCGGTATGAACCCGGCTACCGACCGGCAGCGGCGCCTTAACAATCCGGCGGTTGAACATATGGCTAAAAACACTGCGCATAATCTTATGTACTATGCTCAATTGCTTAAACAACATCCGCTTTCGCCGGCAGGATAAGATTTTTTAGGCTAAATTTTCACTAAAATATGATATAATATGGGCATGTAACTAAAAAGAAGCTCCGGAAGCTCAAGGACGAAACAAATTTATGCCATATAAAATAAAATCTGATACTATAGTAACAAAAAACTCCCCATTTTTAACGGTATTTTTAATACATAGCGCTGATTGCCCAGTTGGCAGTCGGCTTTTTTGTAGTACCGGCCAAAATTGCCAAAGCCTCAGGTGCCATCTATTACGTTGATTCCGTAGGCGGTAGTGATAGCAACAATGGCACCTCTAGCACAACTCCGGGAGTGACTGACACCAATGTTTAGATATGCTATAATAGTTCTATTGAGTTTAAACAGTAACTTTTTGGTTCGTATTAACAGAAATATATGATGCCTGAACAAAAAAACCATTGGTTTGTGTGGTGCATGTGCGCGATTGTAACTACTCTTATTTGCGGCTTAGTCTATGCCGCCGTCCAGCAGAATTACCGGCAATCGGCCAACAACCCGCAAATTCAAACGGCGGAAGATGTTGCCACCAGTTTAAAAGGCCAGCAAGTCCCTCCGTTTACCGGCCAGCAAATCGATATGAGTCAGAGCCTCTCCACATTTATTTTAGTTTATGACGCCACAGGTACACCGATTACCGGCACGGGCCAGCTCAATAACACCACTCCAACCTTGCCAGCAGGTGTGTTCCAAGCTACTAAAACGAAAGGCGAGGACCGTATTACCTGGATGCCTAGTCCCGGTTTACGCTTTGCCATGGTCGTAGTACCAATTCCCGGTAATACCGGTTACATTGCAGTCGGCCGTTCCCTCCGCGAAATAGAAAAGCGGGAAACCTCGCTCGAAATAATGTCTGCCCTGGCTTGGCTGATAACTCTCCTGCTCACTGCGCTTTTAACGTGGTGGTTCGACTCCCAATCCCGACGTCCTGTTGAACATACTCCCGAGACTCCCCATGAGCACACCGGCGATCATCACCAGGCTCAGTAAAGGTAAATGCACAAAACCCTCCGCCCCGCGGGGGGTTTTTAAATTTTGTCGGAGGCGTTAAAAATTGTTAAATCGAACCCATTACAGATAACTTTACCAAAGATTTAGTTATATAGGAAATTCAATCGTAAAAACCGTACCTTGGCCACGCGAACTTTTGACTGTTATAGTTCCTTGCAATTCTTTTTCCACGATGGACTTAGTTGTTGCTAAGCCCAGGCCAGTGCCCCGCTCAATGGTTTTTGTAGAAAAAAAAGTTTCGAATATTTGGCTGAGATGCTCTGGTAAAATTCCTATTCCCTCGTCTGTCACTTCCAAAATCGCTATACCGTCTTTAGACTTCAGTTTAATCAGAATACTTTTATGATCCCGAGTAACTTCGTCGTACGCATCAATCGCATTCGAAAGTAAATTTGTAATAACCTGATAAAATTTAAGAGGGTTGCCAAAGTAATCAACCTGTTGCGTCTCCAAAAAGACGACCTCAATTTGTTGGGTGAGGGTTTTATAATGAAACAGCTGTATTACCTGATAAATTTCCTGATTAAGCGAAAATAAAAATTTGACGTTTTGATGATTAAGCTGTTTGCGCACCGCCTCAATAAATTCCTGCATTCGTTTACTGATGATTACCGCGCGTTCAAGTTCAGCTTGGGTGGTTGCAATATCGGGATGATCGGTTTTTAACTTTTTTATATTGAGAGACAGGGCGGTGGGGTATTCATCAAGTCGTGGAACGCTCCGCTGGCTAGTCGGCCGAACTCCGCGAACCGATCTAATTCCGTAACCTTTTCTAATTGAGCCTGTTTTAGGGCTTGCGTGCGTTCTGCAATTTTAATTTCCAGCAAGTCCCGTTCGTTTTTCAGTTCTTGTTCCGATGTTTGGGCGCGGCGAAGCGATTTAACTATTTCACGATTGGCGAGCCAAGACACCACGGTTAAGAGTATAAAAATAGCAGCAAATTCCAGCGTATCCAACACTTCGAGCGGTTTGTTTTTCCAGTGCAAAATGGGTAATGAAGGTGCAGCGCTTTCTTTTAGGCCGGCAGGGATTAAAACCGTGATTATAACTAAGGTGATAATAAAGCTAAAGCCAGTCCCGATTAAAATACTCGACATAGTGATAACTAAGGCGTCGGCCAGTAAGGCTGTGGGTTCGTCGGCTCCCCAGATACATTCTGTGTAAATAGTAGCAGCCAAAAACAGAACAATAAAAATGTAAGCCGAAAATTTATAATACCCTTTGCGTGATAGGTAATAAAGGGCAACAAATAAGAACACTAAAGCGCAAAAGATTAACGGCGGAACTCCTCGATAATCAGTTTGCAGATGGTCGTGATTATAAAAAATAACTGCCGTGAGCAGGCCTACTATCAGCAAATTTCCGCAAAGTAAAACATTTAAAATGAGTTCTCTGCGGCGTTCGTCTTCTAGGTGGGCGCGGGGACGCAAAAAATGTTGATATAAAAAATATACCCCTTTCTTGCTCAAGCCGTGCAATCGGTGGAGACTGGAAAAAGAATTTTCCAAAGAACCGGTGCCCATATGCGAGTTTTAATGTTTTACAATCAGTCGATTAATAATTCTTAGTGTTCGCGGGAAACGATAAATTGCAAAGATGTAAAAATTGCTTTTTTTGCCGTGGTGTCCAGTAAATTTGTGGTGGTTTTTAGAAAATTTTGCTGGGCGGTGCCGGCCAGCTTTTTGGCGGTTTCTTGCACGTAGGTAACACTGCCGTATTTTTTCATTAATGAGACAATGAGCTTTTT
The DNA here is from genome assembly GCA_963788395.1 of Candidatus Doudnaibacteriota bacterium. Classification (GTDB taxonomy): domain Bacteria; phylum Patescibacteriota; class Doudnabacteria; order UBA920; family UBA920; genus CAIVSE01. The sequence continues at coordinate 104,928 of CAWBGV010000031.1, forward strand.
TTCCTGCCAGCTTTTTTGCTCTCGCGGTTCCGAATAAATTTTATTTATTAACCGCCGTTCAGCCGGGGTACATTGTTTTAGAAGGTGAATAAGCAAGAGGGTGCGCTTGCCTTCGGAAATATCGCGGTATAATTCTTTGGAAGAATTTTTGGCTGTCAAAATATCTAAAACGTCATCCCATAGCTGGAAAGCTAAGCCGGCCGGTTTGCTCCAGGTTTCTATCTTAGCCAATTCTTGGTCCGGCTGTCCGGCAATAATTGCGCCTAATTGTAGCGGCGCAGTAATGCTGTAGTAGGCGCTTTTTCGGCCGATCATGTCAAAATAATCTTTTTCAGAAATAAGCAGCTGCTGCTTATCTGTCCAGGAGAGGTCTATAAATTGGCCTTCTATTGTAGTAGAAAGCACGTCTATCATTTTATCGTAGACCTTCCACCCGCGTTCTGGACCTAATAGACGAACATTGTCGCCTAAGATTTTCCACATTATAATGTGCAAACCGTCGCCGGCATTCAATGCCAGTTCGGGACTATAGAGAATGCTGAGCGCGGGTTTGGAGCGGCGCAGGAGTGAATGATCTTCCACGTCGTCGTGAATCAACAGCCAGTCTTCGGCAGTTTGTAACGCGGCAGCGGTTAGCAGTGAATCGGCGTCTTTGCCGCCATACATTTGTGCCGCAAGTATAACCAGCGCAGGTCGCAAATACTTGCCTTGACGCCGGGGATAATCCGCAATCATTTGGTAATGCCTGTGGGGATCTTTTGCCGGCAGGTACTTTTGGATAACTTCCCAAACTTGAGGCTTGAGCCGCTGTAGTTCTTTTAAAAAAGTTGTCGGCATACTTTGGTTCGTTAAAAAATTTTGGAATGAATTTTTTGTATAGCTTGAACTTTAAGCTTCCCAAATACATTAACCCTCATCGATCTTATAACCGCGTCCGGACACGGTATGAATCAGCTTCACGCTGTGGCCGCGGTCTATTTTACGCCGCAAATTCAGAATGTGGGTTTCTATGGTATTCGAAAAGGGGTCGGCATTCATATCCCAGACATGTTCCATAATCAGCCCGCGAGAGACTACATTACCTTGGCGTCTCATTAAAAATTCCAATAATGCCAGTTCTTTTCTGGTTAAGTGAATTTCTTTATCGCCGCGCTTCACTAAATGTTTTTTGCTGTCGAGGGTCAGATCAGAAACTAACAAGACTTCCTTTTCCATTCCCGATGGCCGTCTCAGGATGGCATTGATCCGGGCCAATAGTTCGTCAAACTGAAATGGTTTGGTTATGTAGTCGTCGGCTCCTTCGTTCAGGACGGTTATTTTTTGACGCACTTCAGCCTGCACAGAAAGCATAATAATAGGCATCGTTTTGCCGGCTTGCCGCAGCTCCCGGCAAACTTCTGTGCCGGTTTTTTTGGGAAGTATATTATCCAAAATCACCAGATCGTAAGTGTGAATTTTTCCCAAGATTAATCCATACTCCCCATCGGTGGCCAGATCTACGGTGAAGACCTCGGATTCTAAAGCATTTTTAAGATGCAGGCCTAAATCAATATCGTCTTCAATGAGTAATAAGCGCATAGGATTTGTCTTATTTCGTAATCAGTATAAGTAAGTTTTGGATGAGGCGCAAACGATAATCTTTATAAATATTTTATCTTTTTTTGAGAATTCGTTTTGAAGAGTTTTAGCCAAAAGTAGGAAACTCCAATAGAATCGGGAGCTTTAAGAGTATTTTTAGCATTTAAAATTAAAATAGTTTATCCACAGACAAAAAAATAATCTCGGCCAGAGGCCAAGATTATGGGTTTAAGGTCTTAATAATTGATGGTAAACAAGTTTTGAGCCAGAACGTGTATAGTTCCGGATGGGCCGATAATTCTTTTTCCAGGCTCGCAATATCTATCCAGCGTAATTCACTGACTTCTTGGGGATTAGGATGTCCTTCAGTTTCAGTAGCTCCAAAGAGGACGTGATCAAATTCATATTCAGTCAGGCCGTTGCTGAAAGATGCTTGGTAGACAAAAGTGAACTTTTCTGCCAGTGGACAATCAAAACCAACCTCTTCTTGCAGCCTGCGGTGAGCGGCGGCCAAGGTGGTTTCGCCGGGGCGTTGGTGACTGCAGCAGGTGTTGGTCCAAAGGCCGCCAGAGTGGTATTTGTGAAGCGCGCGGCGCTGGAGCAGAAGTTGACCTTTATTATTAAATACAAAAACAGAAAAAGCCCGGTGCAGCTTGCCTTCACGGTGAGCCTGCATTTTTTCCATAGTGCCGATTTGGTTGTCGTATTCGTCAACGAGGATTAGTAATTCCGGCATTAGATAGATTTTTTATAATAATTGAACACTGCTTGGGTTCCCCAGGATTTTAGATCGGCGGGGGAGAAGCCGAGTTTTGCCGCATATTGTTGGAGCGTCTGTTCGTCCGGGGCTTCAATTTCCAGAAAGGTCGGCAAGTCGGGATAGGTGTCGAATTCAAAATGCACGCCGTCGAGAAGGTAAGAAGTGCGGTGTTTTGTTGACGCCTGGTATTTGGGACGCAGCCCAAGGCCAAGTAATATTTTTTTCATCGTATCAAAATTACTGACGGTAACTTCAAGCTCTTCCGATACTTTGGCTTTTTCAGTGCTTAATAATTTTTTGTAGGTAAGTTCTACCTGATCACCTTTAATGCGTAACCTAATGAGTGTTTCATTTTTGGACAGACTTTGATCCGCAAAATCAAAACCTGTGGCCGCAATTTGGCCATCAAAAGACATTTTTGCGCCTAAAGCCAGGAGCTTTTTTATGATTAACGAGCTGTTGATCTCTAAAATTTTTGCTTCTATTTCGCGCATATTTCTTAGTATATCAGACGTTTAACCGCAGGGTCAACGCTCGCAGTTTTTTAACTTAAAAAGCCACCTTAGAGGTGGCTTTTTAAGTTCTACTGTTGAGGTATTAGGTAGGCGTTGGGATAGGGGTCGGGGTGGGAGTGGGTGTGGTGTTTGCCGGAGTAGTTGGTTTTTGGTAAGTCTGCGACATATCTTGGACCCGGGTAGCGGTAATGTTGGTGGATCCGGTTACCATGGTACCCCAGACCTTAACTTGATCATTCGTTTGAAGAATGGAAATTGTGCCCTTGCGGCCGTTTTTGTAGTAGAAGTTGGCTTTGCTGGCATCGATGGTATAAGTGGTGCTGCTGGCCGTAACAACAGTTAAGCTCGTGCCGCTGACAGACTGCAGCGTACCGGTGATAACACTGCTGCTGACTTTAATCGTAATGCGATTAGCCGTGACATTGCTTTCGGTCCGGTCCCAGACGCCGCTAACTGTGGCGGTTTGGCCTTGGGCTAGGCTGGTAAAGCTGCCGGTTTGTGAGCCTACCCGAAATACGGTCGTGCTGGCAATATTAATGGTTTGGGTACCCCGGGCTTTGCTTTGGAGTGTAAAACTGGAATCGCTTACTGCGGTGATTGTCCCCACAAAAGTTCCATTATATGCCTGCAAAGATTCATCACGGATAGTTTTAGCAGTAATGTTGGTGCCATTTATGGTACCGGTAACTGCCAGATTATCGCCGCTTTGTGCATCACCCATGCCCATGGCCGCGCCGTAGCGGCGAATCCATTTGGCGCTGGAAGCATCAACCGTATAAGCGGAGCTCTTGCCGGTTAAAGTAAAGCTGGGGCCATTGGCCGAACCAAAGGTACCGCTCGTGGTACCATTTTTGACAATTATAGTGACTTTGCTGGCCGCGATAGTATTATTTGTGCTATCCCAAACACCGCTTACCGTGACATTTTCTCCAGCAGTAACGTTGGTGATGCTGACACTGGTTTGGCCGCTCTCTTTGAAAGTTGTTGAGCTGGTAGTGTTAACTGTCTGGGTGCCGTGGGCGGAAGTAGTAATGGTAAAGCTGGGAGCATTTATCGATTGTACGCTGCCGCTCATGGTAGCATCTCGTTGCTGCTGCGATTCGTCGCGAATAGTCTTAGCGGTAAGATTACTGCCGCTGACGGTGCCTACAATTTGCAGACTATCGCCATTTTGGATGTCGCTGGCCTGCATAGTCGCTCCGTATTTTCTGACTATCTTAGCGCTGGAGGCGTCGACCGTATAAGTCGTACTGCTGGTTGTAACGGTAAAGCTGGTCGAGCCGGCGCCGCTGACCGTACCCGTAATTAAGGTGGGTTTGGTGCTTGATGCCGTGCTTTGATTAACACCGTGAGTTATGGACATCCCTGTGCGAATATGGCTTCGCAGAGAGGTCGTACTGGGCGGTGTAGTGGTTTGGGCTAAAGCTATAGCCGGTAACAGTAAGGAGAGGGTGAGAATCCCTGCTGTTGTGTGTAGGTTCTTCATAGACCTTTTGTTTCTTAATGGTTATTTATTTAATTATACCACTCAATATCTTATAATAGCCAATTTTAAAGAAATTTTTTATTTTTCTGTTTAAGTTGAGCGCATTTCCGGCAAATATTTTCTTTTGCTATACTAAGTGAGTATGAAAACCGCGCTTTTGTCTGTGTATAACAAAGAAGGAATCGTAGAGTTTGGACGGTCTTTAAAGGACTTGGGGTGGAATATTATTGCCAGCGGCGGCACGGCAAAAGTGCTGGTCGAGGCTGGTCTGGAAGTGACGGACACCGCCGCCTTAGCCGGCCAAGCTATACTGGGCCATCGGGTGGTGACGCTTTCGCGGGAAATTCACGCGGCTTTATTGGCGACCGATTCTCCTGAAGATCAAAAAGAACTAGCCGAATTAGATATTCCAAGAATAGATTTAGTTTGTGTAGATCTCTATCCGCTGGCGGAAGAAATTTCCCGTCCCGGCTCGACCGCCGCTTCGGTGATTGAAAAAACGGATATTGGCGGTCCGACTATGCTGCGCAGCGCGGCCAAAGGACGGCGGATAGTCATTTGCGATCCGGCCGACCGGACGGCAGTTATCGAGTGGTTAAAGAACGGATCGCCGGAAGCAGAAAAATTTATTTCCGCTTTGGTGGCTAAAGCAGAATATTATATTGCCGATTATTGTTTGCTATCCGCTCGGTATCATAGTGCTGGTCTGTATGACGGATTGCTGGGCGAGCAGGTTCAAGTCTGTGGGTATGGAGAAAATGCCTGGCAGCAACCCGCGGGTTTGTTTAAAAATCGAAGCGTTGACGAACTGGCTTTGAATGATTTCCAAGTAGCAGTTGGGGCAGCCCCCAGTTACAATAATTGGTGTGATGTTGACCGGCTGTTGCAGACTATAACTCATATAGCAGCTGCTTTTGATGTTCATTACGGCGCAGTTCCTTGGATTGCGGTGGGGGTAAACACGGCAATGCTTGCGGCGCTGCTGTCTCGAAAACACCTCAGGAAGCCGTAACAAAAATGCTGGAAGGAGACTTACGGGCAATTTTTGGGGGACTGCTGATTGTTAATTTTGAGCTCACCGACCAATTGGCCGAAATTTTATTGACTAATAAAATGCCTACCGGCCAGCGCCGGCTGTTGGATGGTATTATAGCGCCGGCAATTACCGAAAGCGCCGTAACTATGCTGAAACGAAAGGGCGACAAATGCCGCATTTTTATAAATCCGGCTTTGGCGCGCCTTAATCGTTCATCATTAGACTCTGCCATGCGCTTTCGCTACGTGCGTGGCGGATTTTTGCGTCAGCCAAACTACACTTTTATTTTTGATTTTTATGACGGGCAAATTCAGAACAATAAAACTGTGGATGAAAATCAAGAACAAGACTTGTTGTTGGCTTGGGCCATAGGGTCGACTTCGAACAGTAATACCGTGACCTTGGTTAAAGATGGGATGCTAATTGGTAACGGCGTCGGCCAGCAAGACCGGGTCGGCGGCTGCGAGCTGGCCATTAAGCGCGCTGCTTCCAGCGGACACAACACGCATAAAGCCGCGGCCTATAGCGACAGCTTTTTTCCGTTCGTCGACGGTCAAAAGTTCTAATTGAACATGGTATCCAGACTATTTTGGCTACCAGTGGTTCAGTCCGCGATTCAGAAATTAAAGATTACTGCGACCAACAAAACGTTGCGCTCTATTTAATTCCCGACAGAGCCGGGCGAGGTTTCTTTGGACACTAGTCACAAACACAGGGGACCCCTTCAAAGGGGTCCCTGTGTTTTTAGATCTGTTTGAGGATTTCTTTATTTTTGGACGTCCAGTTGGGCGGTACCGCCGCCATCGCAAGTGATGTTGTACTTGCCGAGCGTAGAAGCGGTAGCAATAGCAAAGCTGTAGGGTTTGAGGATATAGGTTTGTGATTGGATCCTTATGGTATCAGTGGCGTTATCGCGATTATCTAACATAAATTGGTCGCCTTGTCGTATGGCCAGCGTGCCGGGATCGCCATGGCAACTGGAAAACTGAATCCGATAGACATATTTTTTGAGGGCCGCGTTGTAAGCAATATTGCTGCTGCTGGAACCATGAAGCGCGGAAGCCGGTGTAGAAGTCGGCGTGGAGGTGGCTTGACCCGCGCCGGGATTAGCGGAAAGTACGGGGCTGCGTCCTGAACCTAAGCTTCCTGCTGACTCGTTATTCGAGCGGGAAAGTAGGTACCAGGAAGCGCCCGCAATGACTACTATAGCCACAATTCCAATTATAACCGTTGTTTTGTTACTCATATGCATAAAGGGTTTAATTATTTTCCCTTCTAATAAGACGAAAATAGAGGCTAAAACTGTCTAAAGTTCTCCCAGCTTATTGGCTAAGCCAATATAGTTTTCCGGGGTGACTTTTTTTAATTCCGCTTTTACTGCCTCGGAAATTTCCAATCCGTCTATGAAGGTGCGTATATCTTCGATTGTCAGTTGTTTGCCCCGCGTCAGTTCTTTGAGTTTTTCATATGGCATAGCCAAGCCTTCCCGTCGTAAAATCGTCTGGATAGCTTCGGCAATAACCTCGGGATGGCGGCGTAAATCTTCGGCTGTTTTTATTTGATTGACAGATATTCTCCCTAGTTGATTATTGAGATACGCAAAACCAATAAGGCAGTAGCCAAACGCGCTTCCGATATTCCTTAAAACGGTTGAATCCGAAAGGTCTCTTTGGAGCCGAGAAACCGGCAATTTTGCCCCGAAGTAATTAAACAGGGCGTTGGCCATCCCTAAATTGCCTTCACTATTTTCCAAAAACCAAGGATTAATTTTATGAGGCATGGTTGAAGAGCCGACTTCGCCTTCGACCGGCTTTTGGGTAATCCAGTCGTCACTAATATAGCGCCAGACGTCCTGATTGAAATCTATCAAAATGACATTGATTCTCCGCATGATATCGAATAGCTCAACATAGCTGTCGTGAGGTTCAATTTGGGTAGTGAGCAAATTTGGCTCCAGGTTGACGTTTCGTTGAGAATTGAGCTGCTTGATAAAATTTTTAGAAAAATTTATCCAATCTACGCCGGGGTAAGCTGCCGTTAGTGCATTATAATTGCCGGTAGCGCCATTTAATTTTGCTTGCAGCTGATGCTCGGTCAAAAGCGTGCATTGACGATTAAGCCGGGCATGGAAAATTTTAAATTCTTTTCCAAACGTGGTAGGCGAAGCTGGTTGGCCATGAGTGCGGGCCAGCATGGGGATGTTTTTACTTTCCAGAGCCAAGGCTCCAATTTTATCTATTAGATTTTGCAGCGCGGGCAGATATACGTCCCGCAGACTCTCGCTGATCATTAAGGCATAAGCTATGTTGCTGGCGTCTTCCGAGGTCAGCCCAAAATGCACCCATTCTAAACAGTCTTGCAGCGACGTTACAGCCAGCTTATCTTTTATATAATACTCAATGGCCTTAAAATCGTGGTTGGTGGCTTTAATGTTTTTGTAGCCTTTGAGTTCAATATCGCTGATAATTTGCGCGTCAGCGTCGGTCAAAAGATACATGCTCCTGACAGAACTTTTCTCTTCGTCAGAAAATTGCCGAAGCTTGGTTGCTTGCGACTCGCTTAAAGCGATTAAATATTCGCCTTCCATAATAATTTTGTATTTCATGGAAGCCGCTTCGCTAAAATAGGGAACGAGCGGGGCGGTATATTTTTGGTAGCGGCCGTCGATGGGGGAGATTGAAGAGAGAGGCATATTACAATCCAAACGGGATTAGGTTATTTTTGATTCTGTCCGCAATCGGCGTTTCTAAATCGGTTTCGAACTTATTGCCGGTAATCTGTTCGTAAATCCGGATGTAGCGGGAAGAGAGTTCCGCGACCATGTCGGGCGGGGCAGGAGGTAAAACTGGATCGTTATAGGGATCGGAATTTTCTTTAAACCATAACCGGAGGAATTCTTTATCAAAATTTTCCGGTTCCAGTCCTTGGTCGATGCGCTGTTGGTAGGAATCTGCTTGCCAATAACGGGATGAGTCGGAGTATGGATTTCGTCTATTAATATTAGTTTGTCGTTTTGATCCAGGCCAAATTCGTATTTAGTGTCTACTAAGATAAGTCCGCGCTGCAGGGCAATTTGTTGGCCGCGCTTGAACAGCTCGAGCGTTGTGTCCGCCAGTTCCAGCCATAGTTGTTCCGGGACGATACGTTCTTCTATGATTTCCCGGCTGGTCAGCGGCCGGTCGTGTTCTTCCGATTTCGTGGTAGGAGTGAGCACGGGATGTTCCAGTTTTTGGTTTTTGCGCATACCGTCTGGCAATTTAAAATCCCCAAAATCCCGCAGTCCTTTTTGGTAAAGGGTCCACAATGAGGTTCCGGTTACGCCGGTCATGTATCCGCGGACAACCATTTCAAGAGGGATGGTTTTGCATTTTTTGACAACGACCACATTCGGGTCCGGCGAACTGATAATGTGGTTTTGGATAATGTCTTTCGTTTGCTCAAACCAAAACCGGCTGGTTTGGGTTAAGACCTGTCCTTTAAAAGGGATTAATGCCAGGTTACGGTCAAACGCCGAATATCTATCGGTTGCGACCAAAATAATTTTATCGTCCTGAGTATAAATATCCCGCACTTTCCCCTGGCGGCGTTCGCCAAGGTTTTTTAAATTCGTTTTTTCCAAAACTCGATCCAGATGCTTTTCTACTATAGTTTTATCCATAATTTTTAATTTGGCATTTGTTATTTGAAATTTTAAACTTATTCCCCCGGCGGTCCCAAAATTATATTCTCCGGCCCAAACACAACTTCGCGCTTGCCTTCCGTTATTTCGCCTGCGTCCATCATATCATACCCCGCCTGCGTACCTAAGGCAATAATTTGTTCAACTTGGTCAGCGGGAGCGTATATATAGTAGCCGGCGCCCCAGTTAAATGTCTTGAGGCAATCTTTTAACGGTACGCCGAGTTGTTCTTTAAAATATTCCATAAGTGGCGGGACGCGGAGCCAGGAGTGGATTTTGTAGGTATAGCTGCGCTTATCAAATGCAATTTTCCCTACGCCGTCGCCGGTGCCGGGGAGCAGGGCATGAATGTTAATGTGATGTCCAAGTAAAGTCTCGATGAGTGCCACATATGAGCGTGTCGGAATAAGGGCTTCTTGGCCCAGTGTGCGCCCGTTAGGCAGTTTGGTTAAAAAAGCGTCCGGAAGTTCCATGGCCTTTTTAATAACTAGCGATACGCCGTTGGCGTGCAGCCCAGAAGAGGCGACGGCAATAATATGGTCACCGGCCTGGAGTTTGCGGCCGGTAATCAGCCGTTCTTTGGGGGCGATAATACCTGTGGTGCAGCCGCTGAGCGTGGCGATAGTTTTGACTGGCGGCGCGGGGTGGACTACATATTTTACCGATGCGGATTCACCCGCGGGCATAGCCATACCCACTTCTTCGCAGATTTTTAAAAATCCTGCGGCCAGGTCTTGTGCTCGCTTGGGGTCGGAGTACCAACTGCTGTCGGAGGCTTCAATCTGGTCGGTAAAAACCACCGGCAACGCGCCTTGGGCGATTACGTCGTTTACGGTCATTAAGGCGGTATCAATAGCAATGGTATCGTAATAAGTCTTACCAATGCCTTCGTTTTCATACATCCATTCGGCAATCCAGTTTTTATTGCCCAGGTCCTCCTGGGTCTTGCACCAAATATGATTTTGCCGCCCGCGGTATTCAAACACCGCGCCATGGGCATGCGTGGCTTCGGTGTTAATAAAAACTTCCCGCTTTTCCGGAAAGTGCAAGGTCTGCTTGCCGGCCTCGATCATAGCCATTTTAAAAGGCTCCATTTGGGAATAATCGACACCGGATTTGGCGTATTCAGAGGGCATAATGGTAATGACAAATTTTAAATTTCAAATGTCAAAAGATTCATAACCGTTCTTTTTTAGCTGCGACGCTTTTTGTTTTACCGAGGTTTCCATGGTTTTTTTGTAGGCAGCAAGCTTTTTGTTTAGTCTTGCGTCAAACGCCGCCAGAATTCCCACTGCCAGTAGCCCCGCGTTTTTTGCTGCGTTAATGGCCACGGTCGCTACCGGAATTCCGGGCGGCATTTGGGCAATAGAAAGCAGAGAGTCGAGACCTTTTAGAGTTTTGGTTTCAACAGGGACGCCAATCACCGGTAAAGTCGTAATCGCCGCCGTCATCCCGGGCAAGTGCGCTGCGCCCCCGGCGCCGGCAATAATTACTTTTAGTCCGCGGTTCGCGGCCGTCGACGCATATTCAAACATCCGTTTGGGCGTCCGGTGAGCGGAAACAATGGTAATTTCATACGGCACTTTAAATTCTTCCAAGATTTCTGCCGCCTGCTTCATAACCGGCAGGTCGCTGTCGGAGCCCATGATAATACCTACAAAGATTTTTTTTGACATAGCTGTTTAAATTTCTATCAGCTTTCTAATTTCCTCTCCTGTCCGCAGCGCGCTTTCAATATCGTCGGCGACGATGGTAATATGTCCCATTTTTCGTTCCACTCTTGTTTCTATTTTACCATAAATATGAACAAAAATCTGCTCTACCGATGGTGCGGGAATTGCTGTTGAAAGATGATTTTTGGTTGCGAATTCCGTCCAATCCTCGTCAAAGCCTTCTAAGAGCGCCGGGCCGTTGCGCTCACCTAAAATATTAACCATGACCGCGGCCGGCACGGTCATGTCGGTGGGTCCCAAATCCATGCCGGTAATCGCCCGAATGTGCTGTTCAAACTGCGAAGTTTGGTACCCTTCGATGGTAAGATGGCCGGCATTATGGACGCGCGGAGCGATTTCGTTGATCATGACCACGCTACCTGTTTTATCCGGAAGATCATTGGGATCTAGGGTCGGATACAATGGCTCGGAATAGAACATTTCTATACAAAAGACGCCCACACCTTTGAGTTGTTCCAGAGCCCGAATCGCTAGGTCATGTGCCTGTTTTCTGGCCGCGTCGTCAATTCGCGCCGGGGCGATGACGGTGTGACAAATGTGATTTTGGTGAATAGTTTCAAATACGGGATAGACCGCAATGGTTCCATCCACACTGCGCGCGGCCACAACAGATAGTTCTTTTTCAAAAACCACGAATTTTTCCACATATAGTTCGCGCCCCTGTAATTTTTTCATCGCCAGATCAATTCCTGTTTCATCTTCAATCAGTGCATTGCCTCTGCCATCGTAAGCTTCATACTTAGCTTTCAGGACAATCGGATAATCAAATTCCGCCGCCGCTTTAATAATCTCGTCTTTCGACGCCGCTTCCATAAAATCCGCGACGGTAATATGCGCTTTGCGCAGGAATTGTTTTTGGCCAAATTTATTTTTGATAATACTAAGCGTTTGCGGCGAGGGATGAATGATTTTCCCTTGCGCTTGCAGCTCTTCTAAGATAGTGCTGTTGGCCGACTCAATCTCGAACGTTAAAAAATCACTTGCTCGCGCCAGCTCTTTTATTTTGTCTGGGTCTGTAAAATTACCAAGCAGGTGCCGGTCGGCCACTTGGGCCGCGGGAGAGTTTGGCGTGGGGTCGAGCACAGTCACGGTATACCCCAGCTTATGGGCCGCCTGGGCCAGCATTCTGCCCAATTGTCCGCCGCCGACGATGCCGATGGTTTTATTTGACATACATGGTTAGTAGAGGGTTATAAGTTATAGCCGCCAGTATAGGTATAGGGTATAAGTGATAAGGTTTTTTACTTACAACTCATGACTTAAACCCAGACTGGCCGCCACAACTAATACCCTATTACTATTCAGCTTAATGATTTCTTCCCAATATCCGTTCGAAATTGCATCCCCTCAAAATGTATCAGTTTAACTGCACCATACGCTTTATCCAAGGCTTCCTGCAAGCTGTCTCCAATTGCCGTTACTCCCAATACTCGTCCGCCATTGGTCACAAGCTTACCATCTTTTATGACGGTACCGGCGTGAAAAATTATGATATCGGGCAAACTTTCCGCGGCCGCAATGCCGGTAATCTCTTTCCCTTTTTCGTATTTGCCGGGGTATCCTCCACTGGCTAAAACGATGCAGCAGGCGTATTTGGGCTCCCATTCAATTTTGATTTTAAGCAATGTTTGCTGAGCGCAGGCTTCGAACACGTCCAGCAGGTCCGTTTTCAGCAGCCGCAGGTAACTTTGGCACTCGGGGTCGCCAAAGCGGGCGTTAAACTCGATGACCGAAGGCCCGCCTCCGGTCATCATTAGTCCGGGATAGAGCAGCCCGCTAAACGGACTGCCAAGTTTTTTTAACCCTTCCAGGGCGCGGTAGACTATATGGTTTTTTACTTCGAGCATATCGTCTTGGGTAATCCACGGCAGGGGAGCAATCGTACCCATGCCGCCCGTGTTAGGGCCCCGGTCGCCGTCGAAAGCGCGCTTGTGGTCTTGTGACGGCGGAAACATCTGGAAACTTTTGCCGTCACAAATCGCGTGAGTAGAAAATTCTCGGCCGGCTAAATATTCTTCTATTACCACTTCACTGCCGGCTTCACCGTGGATTTTATTGAGCATACTGTCGCGAAGAGCTTGCTCGGCTTCATCTAAAGTTTGGCAAACACTCACACCCTTACCCAAAGCAAGTCCTGAGGCTTTAATGACCGTGGGCAAGCCGGAGCTTTTAATGTACTCAAGCGCCTGGTTATAGTCGGTAAAAGTTTTATATTTGGCCGTGGGAATGTCGGCCTGATCCATAAAATGTTTGGCAAACGATTTGGAAGCTTCGATTTTGGCAGCCGCTTTGGTTGGTCCAAAAATCTTAAGGCCTTTCTCTAAAAAAGCATCAGTGATCCCCAAGGCCAGGGGATCATCAGGCCCGACAACGGTTACATCGATATTTTTTTTCAGCGCGAATTGAACCAGGCCGCCAACATCTGTTGCCGGAATCGCGACCGCTTCCGCCAGTGCGGCCGTGCCCATGTTCCCGGGCGCTATGTATATTTTTTGCACGCGCGGTGACTGCGCCAGCTTCCAAACCAACGCGTGCTCCCGACCGCCGCTGCCAATAACCAGAATTTTTTTCATAAAATGAAGTGTCTAAGATTTTAACGATAGTTAAAATCTTAGACAGATTGATATATGTCAGGCCGTTAGTTTTTTAAGCGCTTTGGTATAGAGTTGGTTTTCTTTAGCTTTTAATCTTGTGTAGAGCGAGTCTACGGTATCGCCAGGCAAGATAGCTTCAAATGTGCGCCCAAGTACCGGGCCGAAATCAAAATCTAAAGTCAAAAAATGAATCGACGATCCGGCATAGGTGGCGCCCTGGTCCAAAAAATTTTGGACAGCTTTGGCTGCAAGCATGCCTTGATTCCACAGCCCGTCAGTGCCGTCGGGGTTTTTTACCGTACCATCTTGGGTATCGGGAACAAGGCCCGGGTGGAGGTTTAAAATTTTGTTTGGAAATTTCAGAATTACGTCGTCGGGAATAAATTGCTTCCATCCCGCCAGGCAAATAAAGTCAGGGTTTAAGTTTTGCAATAGCGGTAACAACGCTGCTTTTGTGGGGCAAATTTCAATCGGTATGGCATGTCGCTTTGCCCGCTCCAAACCCGGTGCAGCGGGAGTGTCCGAGACAACGGCCGAAATTCGGGCTTTAATTTTGCCAGCGGCTACAGCGTCTATAATTGCCTGGAGGTTAGTTCCGATTCCGGTATTAGAAATGAGGACGACAATGTTCATAATTAAAACAGTGTTCCCGGAGTCTTTACCTCGGAATAAATCGGTTGATGCACTTCTTCGGCGCGTTCCAGTAAATCTATGGGATAATTGCCTGTAAAACAGGAAGTGTTAAAAACCTTTTCCGGCAAGCCGGTGGCGTGGATGAGTCCCGGCAAAGATAAAAAGTACAAACTGGTCGCGCCTAAAAATTGTCGCACCTCTTCCACCGTTTTATTGGCAGAAATCAAGTTTTGCTGCTTGGGAGTATCAATTCCATAAAAGTCAGGATAGACAACCGGCGGTGAACTAATCAGCAAATGGACCTCTTTGGCGCCGGCTTCAAAAATCATTTTCACCAGTTGTTTGGAAGTGGTGCCGCGGACTATGGAGTCGTCCATGACCACGATTTTTTTACCGGCCAAGACTTCGGGCAGGGGTGTTAGTTTAAGCCGTACGCCCAAATCGCGGCTGTGCTGTTCGGGTTGAATGAACGTGCGGTGGATGTAGCGATTTTTGACCAGCGCCATTTCGAACGGTAAATTTAAAGCTTTGGCGTACCCGCTGGCCACGGGAATGGCCGTTTCCGGCACGGGAACGACCATGTCGGCCGCCACCGGAAATTCTTCGGCCAGCCGCGTGCCGCAATTGTGGCGGACTTGGTAGACGGATTGCCCCAGTAAGTTACTATCGGGTCGGGCAAAATAGACAAATTCAAAAATATCCAGTTTAGGATTTGGTTCGGCAATTTGGATGGAGGTAATTCCATGGCTATTTATAATTACCATTTCTCCCGGCTTAATCTCACGGATAAATTCCGCGCCCACAGTATGGAAGGCGCAGGTTTCGGAAGCAATCACATAGCCTCCGTTAAGTTTTCCTAAAACCAGCGGTCTGATTCCGTAACTGTCACGGACAGCCACTAAACTATCTTGTGTTAAAAGTGTTAGTGAAAAAGCGCCCGTAAACAGGGGAAAACTTTTTTCGACGGCTTCGGCAATCGAATGGTCGTGGTCCAGGTAGTAGGCAATGGCTTTGGCCATAAGTTCGGAGTCGCTGCAATCTTCGGTTGGAATGTCTTTGCCTTCCAGAAAAGTTTTGAGCGCGGTTATAGAAGGCAAATTTCCGTTATGAGCCAGGGCGACTTGGCCGTTTATTACAATGGGCTGGGCGTGTTTTAAGTGGGAGCCTTCAGAGGTAGAATAGCGGTTATGGCCAATGGCAATATCGCCTTTTAAACTTTGGATAGTCTCTTCGTTATAGACGTGGCTGACCAGCCCCATATTTTTGTAGCAGTCAAGGTGGTGGCCGTTGGATACCGCAATCCCGCTGGATTCCTGCCCGCGGTGCTGCAGTGCGAACAATGCAAAAAACGCCAGACGGGAAACGTCGAGTCCTTTGCCGTAGATGCCGAAAACCGCGCATTTTTCGTTTAGGTGCATGTAGTATGTATCGGGTATTATGTATTATGTATACTGCGGTTGGTAACGGTTTTCATCAATCCGTGAATAAGCTTACTCACTACTATTGTCTGATTTGCTGTCTCTAAAAAAACTTCCTTTGTTACATAACCCAGATCTTTCGCAATCAGTAACTGATTTTGTACTTCTGTCAGTGAGCCGAGCGCGATAGCATAAAATTGCATTTTTTCTTTTGCAAAATTTCGGCTGAAACCCTCGGCAATATTGGAAGAAATTGAGACAACAGCGCGGCAAATCTGTGAGATTAAACGAAATATTTCTTCTTTTGGAAAAGATTTGGTTATTTTATAGACCATCAAGACTAATTTATGAGCCTCTTTCCAAGCCTTAAGATCAGTAAAAGATTTGATTTTAGTATCCATACCCATACATTATACACGATACTTAATACATAATACTAGGAGAGAAAGTAGCCGACTGCGTTTTGGAATATTTTGAAACCTGGACCATATTGGGGGAGTTTTTTACCGCTGCGCGACAATTTTTCTTTTAGGTATGTCCAGTGCGGCAACTGGGTAAAGAATACGGCCCGTTCGGGATGGGGCATCATGCCCAGAACCCGGCCACTGGAGGCAGTGATAGCGGCAATATCTGCGATCGCACCATTGGGGTTGGCTTCGAGGTTTTGAAATTTTGAGACTTCCCCTTTTGTGTAGGTCAGCGTTATGGCTTTGTCCTTTTTGAGATTTTTAAGCCCTGCGTTGTCTATATAATAGTTGCCTTCGCCATGGGCGATGGGTAATGAGAAAGATGATAATCCTTTGAGCCACGGAGAAATCCCAGTGGTGGTGAGATCTACCCACCGATCAAGATAGCGAGCTTTTTTATTTGAGGTTAAGGCTCCGGGCAGTAATCCGGCTTGCGTTAATATTTGAAATCCATTACAAATCCCAATTACAAGTTTATCTTTGCTGATAAATTGTTGCAGTTGGCTGGACAAATGATTTTTGAGTTTGTTGGCGTAAGCTTTGCCGCTGCCGGTGTCATCTCCAAAAGAAAATCCGCCAGGCACGGCTAATATTTGGTAGTTGGAAAGTTTTTTCTCTCCGGCTACTAAATCATTAATATGGACAATGTCCGCCCGCGCGCCAGCCAGCTCAAAAGCGAACTTGGTTTCGTCTTCGCAATTAAGGCCGTAGCCAGAGAGTATAAGAACTTTTGGTGTCATTTAATAAAATAAATTAATTAATGTGCATTGCCACGTGAGTCCGCAGGTTGGACGCGGAAAGAGGTCAATAATTCTGTAAAGGTTTTTTATAAACCTGCTCAAGAGTTTTAACGGGAATGTCCATAATTTTTTTACCGTCAGTGCCAGCTACCGTCAAAGATGATCCTTTTATTATCCCGATTTCCGTTACCGCGATGTTTTTCATTAGGGCTTCGAATTGTTTTTTTAGTTTTGGATTAATGCTGACCAGAATTCGTCCCTGACTTTCAGAGAAGAGGGCGGTTTGGTGGTCGGGAACTTGGCCGGGTAGGTTTTTGACGGTCACCGACGCGCCCAAGTTGCCGGCAATGCACATTTTTGACAGCGCCGCAGCCAGGCCGCCGCGGCCGACGCTGATGGCGGAGGCTAACAGTTTTTTTTGTACAGCTTTGTAAAAGGCCCGGTAGAGTCGGAGATTTTTAGCGGCGTCAACGTGTGGTACCGTCCCGGCGCTTATTAATTCGCTGCCGCCAAATTCGGGAAAAGTTTCGCCGAGCAAATAAATGCTGTCGCCGGCAGCTTTTGCGTCGAGCGTGACTGTCTTGGTAACATCTGGAATTACTCCTACAGTAGAGATAAGCAGCGTCGGCGGAATGGAAATTTTGAGCGGCTGGCCGGATTCGTCAAAACCTTTAAAATCGTTAAACATGCTGTCTTTGCCGGAAATAAAAGGCGTGCCAAAGGCGGTGGCGTAATCGTAGCAGGCTTTCACGGCTTGTTTTAACTGGCCTAAACGTTCCGGTTCGTTGGAACTACACCAGCAAAAATTGTCGAGCAGCGCCAGTTCGTCGATGTTTGCCCCGGCAGCTACGGCCGCGCGGATGGCGCTGTCGATGCTGCAAGCAGCGGATCGGTAAGGGTCTAATTCTGCGGCTTTGGGGTGCAGCCCCAATGACAGTATGATCCCTTTATCCGACGTGAGGACTGGCCTCATTACTGCAGCTTCGGCATTAACGCGTCCTTTGCCTTGGAGCGGTTTGGTCACGGACGTACCTTGTACTTCGTGGTCATATTGCTGCGAAATAAATTCGTAGCTGCAAATGTTGAGCGCACAAAGTAAATTGAGGGTTGTTTGATTGTAGTCGATGCCGAGATTATGAGAGACTGGCGAGTTCATCACCGTCACCGGTTTGCTTTCGAGATGTTTAATCGGCACGCCGTCATGCAAAAAATCCATTTGCATGTCCATGACTTTTTGTTTTTGGTATTTGACCACGCAGCGGCCGGTGTTGGTGAATTTTCCAATTACCGTGGCCTCGACGTCGCGCTGCTTCATGAGCCGCGAAAAATCCTTCCACTTATTTTTTGGCACGGCCAAGGTCATGCGCTCCTGCGATTCGGAAATCCAAATTTCCCAGGGCTGCAGGCCGGGGTATTTTAGGGGCACTTTATCTAAATAGACTTCGCAGCCACCGGACTCTTTGGCCATTTCCCCCACGGAGGACGAGAGTCCGCCGGCGCCGTCATCGGTAATGCTGGTATACAAATTCTTTTGCCGTGCTTCGCGGATAATTGCGTCGCTAAGTTTTTTCTGGGTAATCGGATCGCCAATCTGCACGGCCGTGGCAGGGGAGCCGCTGTTTAAGCTTTCGGAAGAAAATGTGGCGCCGTGGATGCCGTCTTTACCCACGCGTCCGCCAGCCATAACAATGTAGTCGCCGGGGCGCGCTTTTTTAAGGTGCGAAAGGCGGCTGCCGATTTTACGGGGAATGAGCCCCACGGTACCGGCAAAGACTAAGGGTTTGCCGCGGTAGCGAGGGTCGAAAAACACAAATCCCAGCGGCGTGGGAATGCCGCTGCAATTGCCGCCGTTGTTAATTCCCGCCACCACGCCCTGCATAATGCGCTCAGCGGAAAGCATTTTTTGGGTTTTGTCTTGGTCGCGATAGAGCTCGGTGGTATCGGCAGGGTCGGCTAAGCAAAAACCATAAAAGTTGGCAATGGGTTTGGAGCCTAAGCCAAAACCTAAGGCGTCGCGGTTAACACCCACGATTCCCGTGACTGACCCGCCAAAGGGATCGAGCGCGGATGGGGAGTTGTGGGTTTCGACTTTGTGGGTAATGAGATATTCGTCGTCAAAAGCAATGGCCCCGGAATTGTCGGTAAAGACGGAAACGCAGCAGTCATCTTTTCCTTTTGCTCGACGGATGGTTTCGGTCGCGCCTTTAATGTAGGTTTTATATAATCCTTTCTCCAGTTCGTCGAGCGGTGAGGCAAAAATGGTGTGCTTGCAATGTTCGGACCAGGTTTGGGCCAGACTTTCCAGTTCAAGATCGGTCGGCTGACGTTTTTGCAAAATAAAATAATCGCGGATAGCGCGCATGGCGTCTAAATCTAAAGCCAGCGGTCCGCGGCGTTGGCCGGAAGAGTCGGGAATGCCTTGTTTGCCAATGGCAGCCAGTTCTTCGTCGGTAATATTTAAATTTATTTTTAAAGTTTTGCGGCTGCCGGTAAGTTTAACGCGGGGAATGGTTAAAGGCACGCCGCTGATTTTGATTTCCGCGGCCGGAATGATTTTTGCGCGCTGAATCAGAGGATTGTAGAGACTGTCGGCAATGGTTTGAAGATCAGCGGCGGTAAGTTTGCCGGAAATAAAGAAAACAGCCGAGGAATAAGTATTCTGGCCGTCTTTAAATTTGTGTTTGAGCCCGTCGGCAATGGTTTGGCGCGCGGTGGCGCCTACGTTGTCCGTGACTCCGGGTAAAAAACCTATTTCTATGGCCGCAGTGAAATTTTTTGGTCCGCGGTAAGGCAGGTCGGCTTGCTCAATAACCGGATTAGTCAGGAGGGCGGCTGCTTTTTGAATATCTTTGGCCGAGAAGTTTCCGTCTAGGATGTAACTGTCTGCTACTTCCACGGATCCCAGGGAACCGCTCAGCCCCAAATTATGAAATTGTTTTAAACGCACTCCCCCCGCGCGTCTGGAATTTTACTATGAACGTCGATGCGAACGGCCATGGAAAATGGGGTGAATTGATAGGGTAATTATAGCCGAAAGTGGCTAAAATCACAAATAAAAAGAACCCATCCTGAGGCCCTTATGTTTTGGAGGCTTTTGCCAACATCAGGAGTTGCGCAAAAGTTGAACACGAGCCGAAGGATGGGTTAAATTGGTGGCGTTTATCGAACACGAAGCGGTGGGCAATGTAGCCCAGACTAGCGCTTTACCGAGACCTGATTTTCACCATGATATTGCGAGCATCTTGATGAGGATTGCAGGGGGGTCTCGGAACGGTCTCCGTCGAGGACGAATCCGTAGTTGTGTGGATTAACTCTATAATACCTCCTGTGATTGGTGTTTACCGTATCCGAAATTCGGGCGGCTAAGTCTGGAAACGGTGAGTTCCCATTGGTGTGGTGGGCGAGTGGAGTAAGTACTCCGGCGAAAAAATTCTTAGCTCTGTTATGCGCATAGTATTTGCACATCGATGCGTTGAGCTTAGAACTGCGTCGTGAACGCGAATAGCCATTTTCTAAAATCAGCCATGGCAGTTACAGAATAAAGCTTTATAGTGAGATTGTCAATAAAGAGGGGATCCGCCTTCGTCCATATTAAGATATTTAGTTGGTTGGAATGTTTTGTAATACTACCAAGAGATGTGAAAATTTTATAGGCGGCTATGGCGGATTAATTTCTATAATATTAAATTAAAGCAATTAAAAAAGCGCCCGAGGGTGCCAGATGCCGGGTTAACGGACAAATGGCGCCCCAGGGCGTAGACAGGACGGAACTACACTTCAGCAGACCTGTTCAGCTCGTTGGTGGTCCATGTAATTGGACCGGAGCGTGCGACCTGATGAACAGCAACCGTTGGAGTGTTGGTGTGTGCCGGCGCCGCGTTGGCGCTTGCATTGTTTTGGTTCTTCGCAGGAATTGGTTTGCCGTGGTTTGCCGCAGTAGTAATAATATCGCGCGCGGTTACCTCGGGAACCGGAGTCCTGGAATTGACATTGGCGACAATGTTACGCGAGTTAGTAGCTGCGGCAATGGCAGACAACGTGGTCTCGCGTAACGACGTGGTTACAGCGTT
Organism: Candidatus Doudnaibacteriota bacterium; assembly: GCA_963788395.1. Taxonomy (GTDB): domain Bacteria; phylum Patescibacteriota; class Doudnabacteria; order UBA920; family UBA920; genus CAIVSE01. Next base: position 125,637 of record CAWBGV010000031.1, read on the forward strand.
TGTGGCTTGGGGCGCGTCCGGCGTATTGGTGGGCGCATTAGCCAGGTTAGCGGTTGAGCCGACGATAGCAACCGAGTTAGTTGCGTTTGCGGCGTTGTTAGTCGCTGCCATACCGATAGTTGCGGTAAGAAAAAGCAGCGCGCAGACAGCCAAGGCAATACCGAAGAAGTGTCGCTTCATTCAGTTATCCTCTTTTTTTTGTGTCTAAACAGACGAACCTACCCCAAAGGTAAAATTCAGATTCGCTCGTGCGAAATCATATGGCAATTTTAAGGATCCAAGCGGAATTTGTCAAATTTTGGCATTGTTGATAACTAGAGGAGGGCGAAGCATGAAGCATGAAGCACGCAACATGGAGCGTACTCTTACCATCCTTTACATTTATCCCGAAGGAAATGATCCCGAAGGAAGTATAGACAAAAGGATGCTTCTATGATATAGTAAGATGTCGTAAAGTTAAAAAACGAACCGACAAAATATCCAGAAGGAGTGAAGATGAACAGCGTAGAATTTAACGTAGTAATCAAGATAAAGAAATGGTTGCTCCAAACGATTGAGGCAGGATTTATCCTCGGTCTCATAGTTGCCGTTAACGTTGAGGTAAACCCTCTGATAACCTACGAGCATGTAAAATTCGCCGTCGCTTTAGGGATGATGTTTTGGGCAATCATAGGGGTGATTGTCTGGGCCTCCCATCATGACCGCAGGAGCAAAAGAGCTCAAAGAACCTGTTTTTAGACTGAAGCTTACTCGCCAAAATCGATCTTTGGCACAAGCTGCCTGTTCATCAAAATCGTAAAATTCAGACAGAACTCGAGACTGGCTGAATTCATCAAGGCGCGGAACTGTTTGCCGCGCCTTTTCTTTTGCCCAAAATTAAAAAAAGGGCTAAACTAGGGGTAAGAGTAGAATGTAAAATATCTCTAATTACCATGAATTCATTGGATAAAATGACTAAGGATATTATTGCCTTTCGCGACCGGCGGGATTGGAAGCAGTTTCATACGCCCAAAGAGCCTATCACTATCAATAATGCTTGAGGCGGCGGAGGTGGGGGAGCATTTTCAGTGGAAAAATCCGGAAGAAATTAACGCCTATATAAAAAAGAATAAAGACGCGATTGGTCAAGAATTGGCAGACGTATTGCAGTATTTGTTTTATTTGGCCTACGAACTACATGAGATTTTAGAAAAAGCTTTTTATCAAAAGTTAAAGAAAAACGAAAAACGCTTTCCGGTAAAAAAGATCAAAGGAAAACACACCAACCATTATAAATAATTGATATGGCCAGAATTTCCAGAAAAAAAATTAAATTACTATTTTCGATATCGATGGCACTATTTTCCGCTCCAGCTTAGTTATAGAGCTGATTAATGGCATGGTTGAGATGGGCGTTTTTCCGCAATTGGCAAAAAAAGAAATGGAAAAAGAATACCTGGCGTGGCTGGATCGCAAGGGTGATTATGAGCATTACATTAAAAAAGTTATTCAAATCCATTTGCGCTATATCGCCGGCAAAACCAGCGCGCAAGTTGATGCCGTGGCTAAACTGGTCGTTCAAAATTTAAAAAACCGTGTCTACCGGTATACCCGCGGACTCATCCGCGATTATGAAAAGCAGGGCCATCACCTTATGGCCATTTCCGGTTCACCCACCTATTATAGTGTCCCGTTTCGCCAAACTTTGGCATTTCGACACCTACTTTGGCAGCGTTTACGAGGTCAAAGACGGGATTTATACCGGGGACGTTTTAAACCTAGATACCGTTAATAACAAGCACAAAGTCCTCCATGGCTACCTTACCGCCCATCATTTAAAAATTGATTTTGCCAAAAGCATCGCCGTGGGTGATACCGACAGTGATGTCTCTATGTTGGAACTCGTGGGGCATCCTATTGCCTTTAATCCCAACCTGGCTTTAGCAAAACGGCCAAAAAAAACCACTGGCCTCATAGTCGTAGACGCAAAGACGTAATTTACAAACTGCAAAATTACCAATTCCTCGAACCGTCTTGATTTAAAATTTAGCAGGAATTTATCGACGGTAGTTTATAATATGCTTACTAATTAGTAAGCATATTATTATGTCCATAAAACATATTCATCCCGTGGATCAGCCGCGGGAAAAGTTGGAAAAGTATGGCGGAAAATTAAGCGATGTCGAACTGCTGGCGATTATCTTGCATACTGGCCCTAAAGGCAGCAACGTCCTGCGCCTGGCCACCGCTTTGTTGCGTGATTTTAAAGGCACCAGCTTGGCCAATGCCGGACGGGAAGAATTAAAACAAATCCGCGGCTTGGGCGCTAAGGTTGCCGAAATCCTGGCCTGTTTTGAGTTAGGGCGCCGTTTACTGCGCGACAAAAAAAGTTCCTTACTGCTTTCGCCGCGGCAGGTTTGGGAAGAAATGAAGGATATCCGCGGGCATAAGAAAGAGCACTTTGTTACGTTTTTTCTGGATACCCAAAACCAGGTTAATCATAGAGAAGTTATCTCAGTTGGCACCCTCAACGCCAGCCTAATCCATCCGCGGGAGATCTTTGAACCGGCTATAAAATATTTAGCCGCCAACGTCATTATTTCCCATAATCATCCTTCGGGCAGCCTTGAGCCTTCGGCGGAAGATTTGCAAGTCACCCGGCGCCTTCAGGATGCCGGCCGCAGTGTTCTGGGGATAGAGGTTTTGGACCACGTTATAGTTACGGCAGAAAAATTTTTTAGCTGGAAAGAGCAAAATTTACTCTGAGCGCGAACTTAAATTTTTTCTAAAGTCCTGGTGGATAACCCGGTTGACGGTCGCGGGCATGTACGTTATTATGTACATATAGTTTTTAAGAAACCGTCATGCCGCGATTAATAAAATTTCAAATTGAAGTCTATTATGCATGGCATGCCCAATAAAATTAATTTGGGAACCGTGAATATTTACGCCGAAAACGCGGCTCAGGCTTTGGAATTGGCCAAAGAACAAATGGAGAGCGGCGCGGTTAGTTCAAGGCCGGAACTTTGTAAGACGGTTCCAACAAAGTTGGCCTAAAAATTTAAAAGCCCCCTGGGTTACAACATTGACGCAAGTGGTAATTTGAGGTACAGTACGAATCAGAGTAAAAACACCTGCTGCTTTAAATGAACTTTGTCCCCAAGGAGCTTTATGAATTCTAAAACAACGCTGCCAATTTCCGAGGCCCGTAAAAAAATTTTTGAGCTGGCTGAAGAAGTTCAAAAACCGGGCCAGTACTATGTTCTTACGGAGAAGGGGCGCGCTAAGGCAGTACTGCTTTCGGCAGATGAGTTTGCTTCGTGGCAGGAAACGCTCGAAGTCATGAAAGATTTTCCGGAGTTAAAATTTGACATTCAGCAGGCCGAGGCGGATTTTCAGACGGGTAAATTTACTACTTTAGCCGGATTATTGGCTCGCCAAGGCTTTGTCCTGGCTGAAAAAGAAAAAAAGACTTATGCGGCATCGCGTCATCATTCCCAAAAAGGTAGAACTGGAACTCGAAAACGCAAAGCCTGAACACAAGGCCAGGATTTTAGCTGCTTTGGCTGCACTCTCCGCCGACCCGCTTGCCGGCCAAAAACTTAGCGGGGCTTATACCGGAACTTATTCCTACCGGGTTTGGCCGTATCGGATTATCTACAAAATTAAGGGCCGGGAAGTCCTGGTTCTATTAATAAAAATTTCACAAAAATAAAATCCCCTGTGGATTTCTTATAAAAAAGTTTCCTTTGAATAAGGAAACTTTTTTTGATTTGATAGAAACTTTATCTTTTCTTTTAAGAATCTTGAGGGTGGGTTTGGTAAGATTGTACAAACACAATTAAAAAATAATCCATGGATAGTTTAAGTGAATATAATGCTCTTAAGGAGCGCGCTCGGTATTGTTATAGACAGATTGAAAAAGTTCGCTGCCCTGCTCTTAATTATGAACTTGTCTTTTTTACCTCTGAAGGATTTAATATTATATTATACATTCAAAATTTGTCAACTTTTTTACTAAGGACCTAGTTCTGTAGAATTAGGAAAGTTAAAAAAATAAAATTCGATGAAATTTACTAACCAACAATATCAAACTATTATTAACGCTTTATTAATTGCGGGTATGGTCCATTGGGTAGTGGGAGAAGTGAAAACAGGCGAGCCGGAAAATCAGCCCCAGCAGCTGCACGAAGTAATTGTTTATATGTTACATTTTGCCGCAGAGCATGATTTTGAAAACTGTGTAGACAAGATCGACGGTAAAATCATGGTTAACCGCAAATATTTTGAGCAAGCCATGAGCGAATTGGATGAATACGAAGAGTTTATCTTTTGGCAAAACCTGGCCCGTAAATTGGCCGAGCGTGATTTTTACCGGATTTTTACCCAGGAACAAATTAAAAAGATGGACCAAATAAAATGGATGGAAAGTCGGATGGCTCTGGAGCTAGCCTATTTTAATGAATTCAAAGACCATCGATTAGAACGGCTGGAGGTGCAAAAAGAATTTTTCTCAGAGAATAAAAAAGTCGGGCAGGAGTAATCCTACCCGATTTGACACTAGTGTCCGGGGTGGCGAGTGGTAATCGTCACGATGTAGCGCTTAATGCCTGTTTTATCATTCAGTTCCGTAACTACGTGGCCGGAGGCTTCATGGCTCCTGGGCTCCTGGAACTGTAAGTAAGCTCCTTCGTAGACTTGTCTGCCAAATACGGTAATTTGCTCCGAGCCGATTGGCCGGGTCAAAAAACCAGTTTTGGGGGTAGTAATGGGGAGCCGAACTGGTCATAAACCTAATGGCCGGTTGGGGTTCCGAAACCATTTCACCGTTTGCGTCACTGATGCTGCGCGGTTGTACCCAGGTTTTGGTGTATTTGCCGGGTACATTCCAGAAAATTCCGGCAAACGAATCTGGCTTGGTGGCGGTAATGTTGATGTCATACAGCAGGCTGATGGTGCAATTGGGACAATCTATGCGAGGCATCTTTTCATTTTTCATGGCATCAAGGCCATTTTGCAACATAGCAGTCAGGGCGGCGGGGGTGGGAACATAACAATCAACTTGGTTTTGTTCCGGGGGCCAGATTTGGGCGGGCGGGGTGGTTTGTGGTTGTGCATATGTTCCAATCATGGGCAGGAACACTGCGAAAAACATCGTGACCTTTGGGGTCATCTGGTGTTGCCTCCTTGTGAAAAATATATTATACCATATTGCCGGACGGTTTTCTCTGGCGCGGATTTTTCTGCTATAGTTATGGTAGTCAATCAATTGCTCCAGAAACCTAGAAACAAAAACCATGGCCAGAGTTTATGGGCGAAAAAGCGCTTACTTAGAACAACGCGATATCCTTTATTATGTTTTATCGGCAGCCTTTCCAGTGCTGGTCTTGGCGGTGCTCTATGGAATTCTCAAAATTTTTGGGAAAGACAACGATATTGTTCTCTTAATCGCCATAGCGGTTTTAATTATATTAGTTATTGTATTTGAACCTGTAGAAAAACTCTGGGGCCGCAGAGCCGGAAAATATTCTAGAGGATTGCACGGAGAAATGGCGGTGGCTAAAATGTTGAAAGATCTGCCGGACACTTTTGCCGTATTTGAAGATGTAACCATTGGGAAGAATCGCGGCAATATAGATTTTATAGTTGTCGGGCCGCCCGGTATTTTTTTATTGGAAGTGAAAAGCCACGGCGGGATCATTGGTTACAACGGCTTTGGGCTGACTCTGAACGGGAAAGCTATTCGCGATAAAGATTTTTTCCGACAAATTCACGGAGAAGTTTGGGCCTTAAAAAATTACTTACTCATGCAGCTTGGCCACAGTCCTTACATTCACCCGGTCTTGGTTTTTGCCAATGACTACGCCATAACTCACTTTGGTTACCGTCCGCTTCGGAATGTGTTTATTATCCAGAAGGAAGAATTACCAGCATTGTTTGTGCACTTTCCGGCAATGCAGTACATTACGCCTCAGCAGAAAATTGAACAGGTTTTGGCTAAGGTTGTGAAGTAAGAAGTGCTTACTGATAAGCAATTTTTAGTTACTCAAAGCGTCAAAGCATATATATGCGCCAAAAAAATTTATAAAACTCATAAACAAAACATATGAATAAAAATATCACCATCAACAAGAATAACCATGATTTTCCGGCTTATTTGAGCTATCCCGAAAATCCGGGCAAGACGCCTGCCATAATTTTAATCCACGAAATTTGGGGACTAACTGACCATATTAAAGACGTAGCTAACCGATTGACCAAAGAAGGCTATGCAGTTTTGGCTCCGGATTTACTTTCTGGTACGGGTGTAACTGACAAAATCGACCAAGGTATCATGAAAGAAATAGCTGATCCGGCCACTCGCGACGAAGCCCAAAAAAAGATGCGCGAAGCTTTAACGCCTATCCATTCCCCGGAATTTGCCAAAGAAACTTTGGATAAATTGCAAGTATGCTTTGATTATTTATTGGAAGATGATAGGGCGAGTGAACAAATTGGAGTAATCGGGTTTTGTTTGGGGGGTACCTATGCGTTTGACTTGGCAGTAAATCAGCCATCATTGGCTCTAGCCATAGCTTTTTATGGCCATGCTCCGTTGGAAGAACAAAAGTTGGCGAAAATTAATTGTCCGGTCTTGGCTTTTTACGGTGAAAAAGACGAGCGGCTTATGGCTCAAGTGCCGGAATTGGAAAAAACCATGAATAGATTGGAAAAAGATTATGATTTTGTGGTCTATCCGAATACTGGCCATGCTTTTTTTAACGATACTAATCCGGTGACCTATAATCAAGAAGCGGCAGAAGATGCCTGGGCTATGGTCTTGGCGTTTTTAAAAGAGCATTTTGAGGTTTGATTTTTAGCCCACAATCCGGTGGCTTGATTTGTGTTTTGGGTATATACTGGAAGGGTAAATGTATGTTACCCCACGACGATAATTCGGAGGGCGAAGAGCTTAGCGATGAGCAGCGTCTCCAGCAGGACGAACAAGGCCTAAAAGCTGAGTTGGCGGAAGAATTGTTGAATGGTAATACCGATGATGCTATCCACCGCATGGAAGATCTGGGACTGACCACGGACGACCTGGACTTGTAAGCTCAAGCTGTAACTTGCCGATACAGTAACCGGCTTGTTTTCGTACTTTGTCTTTATAAATCCAAAACTCTAATCCGGCTTTTAAATAAGCCGGTTTTTTGTTATGGTATAAATGTACGTGCTAGTGTACATAAAAAATATTTTTTATTGATTTGTGGATAAAAATATTAAATTTGATTAAGAAGTTGGACATTTTTATAAAACTTATCCACTTTTTTAGAATATTATTATTAAATATTTAAATATTTTTAGGCTGCAGTATTGTATGCTTAAAAAACCAACCTAGTCTAAAAATTAAGAGAGTCATAAAAAGCATTATATGAATCAAAAACAAAAAATCTGGTTAGTCATTTTTGCAAGTTTGTTTTTAGTTCCGGAAATTCTTTGGAGCCCGGTAGGCAATTTTGTTTACTCTTTGGCGATGCCATTAAAAAATGGGGGCGCTCAGACTTTGCGACCCAATTTTTTACTTGATGGTGCCAATGCCAATGTATATAGTACTATTTTGGGTCTTCAATTAGCAGGAATACTGCTGGTTATTATATTTTTAATATACAATCGTAAAGTTTTCAAAAACAAAATAGTATTATGGTTTGGATGCCTTATATTAGTTTGTTTTGCAGCAGCAGTTTTTTATCTGTTTGGTTTTTCTATTACCTTACGACACATAGGATTCTAATTTTTAGAGTAATAAATTTTAGTTACCTCCTTTATTTTTGAGCATTAGTGCCCAGTCGAGGCATTGTCATTGCGAGGAGGCAGGAAGCTAAGGCTGATACTTGAGCAGTATGGCCAAAGAGCGTTTTTGTTGTGGCCAAAATCGGCCAAGCCCAGTTATTTGTAAGCATAAAAATTAATTTTAAAAGTATGAAAAAGATCTTCTTATGTTTTAGTGCGATTATGCTTGCGGTTATACCGCTTGCGACGCAAGCGGCGGCTATCGCCCCCTATCATTATTTAAAAATCATAACAAATACTTTGGGTGGTGACGGGACTTTTATGTTTACTGTCGCGAATTATGAATTATCAGAAAGTTTTTCTAATTCTATCGATATCAGCACGCAGAGTGGCACCGGCCAGTATACATATAGTCCGCCAAATGTTGGTTCGGGGAACCACTACTTTTTTACCGAAAGTTTACAGCCAGGATGGAGTAGGCAGGGTATTGTATGCACCAATGATCAAAACGGTCCGGTGGGTTTGCCCTTAAACGGCGGCATGGTGCTTCCGTACTATTCCTATACCACCACTACCTGTATAGTTACAAACCAAAAAACTGCAACTCTGAACCCGATATTGATTGTGCCGGGGATCATGGGCACGGAAATAGACAAAGGGACTGAATTATTATGGCCGGATCTGGCCAGAATGGCGAACCCGTTTCATTCCGATGATTTTATGGACCCTTTGTCTTATCAGTCTAACGGGCTCCCTGTGGATACAAGCTTAAGTATTGGCAGTGTCTTAACAAATCCTGATCAGGTTTTTGATTACTCCGAAAAGTTACAAAGCGATCTTATTGCGGCAGGGTATGTCCAGGGTCTAAATCTTTTTACCTTTCCCTACGATTGGCGGCGGGATATTCAGCAAGTTGCTGAGCAGGATGATCCTCAAATGCTCAACCCCAGTTTGCGGCAAACCATAGACAATATTTTAGCCTCTACTGGAGCGCAAAAAATTAGTATTATAGCCCATAGCCAGGGTGGGTTGGTTGTTAAGCGGTTGTTAATGGACGTTCCGCAATACCAAAGTAAAATAGATAAATTGGTGTTTGTAGGCGTCCCAAATTTAGGCGCGCCCAAGGCCGCCAAAGTTTTGCTTTATGGCGACGATATGGACGTAAATTTTGCAGGTTTGGGATTAGATCCGCTGGAAGTCCAAAAAATCGCGCAAAATATGCCGGCAGTCTATCAGTTGTTACCCGGTTCAGAATATTTTAATCACGCCGCCGGGTACATCGCCAAAGGCCAGCCGGTGAGTCCGGACATTCCTGTGCTACACATTACCAATTTGAGTGCCACAGCTACCGTTGAATATTTGAAAGATCAAAATTTAAACAGCGCCTTGATTGATGACGCTAATAACTTCCATTCCGAAAGTTTTGATAATTTCGACTTGAGCACTACCGGTATCACCGCATATAACATTGTAGGCTGCCAGGCCGGGACTTTAGGAAAAATAATTAGCAAGCCCGATGGAGATTATAATCTACAGATTGTGGCGGGGGACGGAACCGTTCCGCTGATTTCTGGCGTTCATATTCCCGGGGCGGCAACCTATTATGCTCTGCAATCCAGCCACGGGCTAATGCTAACTCAGGATGGCATTCGTAAACTAATAGTTAATGTCATGACCGGTGGCGTGGCTGCCAATAACAGCAATATTAGCCAGAACATTTCCGATTGCAAATTTAACGGTACTGCGGTTTCCGCCCATAGCCCGGTACGTTTAGATGTCTACGACAGCCAGGGACGGCACCTTGGCCCCGTCTCCGGCGGGTTTGATTCCCAAATTCCCAATGCCGATTACGAAACCATAGGCCACGACAGTTTCGCCTATTTGCCGGACGGGGGAATATATACGGTTCAGCTCACCGCCACTGGAGCCGGAAATTTCAGTTTTGACGCTTCCATATTCAGGATGGTCAAGTCATCAGTACGGCCTACTATGACCACGTACCAATTACGGCCAGTTCAACTGCCCAAATTAATTTAAATTCGGAGAATAACCAGACGATTCAGTTAGATATCAACGGAGACGGAGTAGTTGATAAATCGATTGCACCTTCGGCCGAACTGGATGCTAATCAGTCGCAGGATACCGCGCCTCCGGTTACCGCCGCGGTCCTGAGCGGCACGCAGGGGCAGACAGGGTTTTTCCGGAGCGCGGTAAACCTACTGTTTACGGCGCACGATCCGGTGGTTGCGGGATTAGAAGGCCAGACCTCCGGGGTCCTGGCCACAAGATATAATTTAGATGGCGGCGGTGACCAAACATACAGTTCTTCTCCACCGGTGATAGTAACCGCCGAAGGTAATCACACCGTTACTTTTTTTTCGACCGACCGGGCCGGCAATAACGAGCCGATACAATCAATTCAATTTGTTATTGATAAGACCCCGCCGGAAGCCGAAGTAACATTTGACCCTCTCAAAAAAGATATTGTCTTTAGCGGCCTTGATAATCTCTCCACCTCGTCAGGTATGACTATACAGGATGCCGATGATCTCGTAGTTTTAACCGATCAAGCCGGAAACACCACCACCCTGACCCTGAAAGACAAAGACCGAAAACGCTCGCTGAAAGCAGAAATAAAATCGCTAGCATATAATGGCCAAGCCGTTGATTTGAGTAAGAATCTTCTGCATTTTGATTGGTTGTTCAACGCCAAAGGTATCTTACAAAGGTTAAATCAGCAAGTCGAGTCTAAAAAAGGTTTAAACGCGCTGGCACTGTATACGCTGGGAAAAACATTAATTACCGGGAAAGATGCCGCAGGCCAGGTTAATCAAATTTTAGACGGTTTAGTTTTGCTTAAAATTGTAACCAATAAAGGTGATTTGTGGTGGAAATATTAGCAGAAGCTACAAAGACGTCCGTGACCAAAAGTTCGGAACTTAACTTAACTTGTTCGCTTAAAGGTCGAAAATTTATTATTAATACAATTTTACTTTGTATGCCAGAACCACATACCCCTCCAGTTTTTTCCAGAAACCTAAAAGCCGGCGCTAAAACATTTTATTTTGACGTCCGGACTTCTAAGAACGGAAAAAATTATGTTGCCATTACCGAGCTGCGCACCGCGGCCGATGGCCAAAAAGTTCGCAACAGCCTATCGATTTTCCAGGAGCAATTGGCTGAGTTCACTCAAGCTCTGGAAGAAACCGTTGAAAAAGCCAAACAGTAAAGTTTTTGCAAGGTCTCCTTTGGATACCCTGAGGAGACCTTGCTAAAATCGGCCGCCCGTTACCGTGCCTGATTTTTTTGTTTGTTATATAATAAAGACATGAGCCGTTTGAACCAGTTACAATTAGAGTTAAAAAGTTTAGCAGACCGGAAAAAAGGCTGCCGGTTTGGCTTGGTTTTTTAAAACTGGCAAAGGACAGTACGGCGAAGGCGACAAGTTTTTAGGCATTACTGTGCCGGCCCAGCGGCTGGTGGCGAGACGTTACTTGCTACTTAGTTTAAAAGAAATTGAAGCGTTGTTAAAAAATAAATATCACGAATTTCGTTTGACGGGTTTAATAATATTGACCGAGCAATTTAAACGCGGAGATGAAAAAGCCCGGTACCCGAATTTTTAAGTTTTATGTAGCCCAGGCACCGCACGATGTTTCGATCGAGCAGCGAATTCATTTTGGCGATAATGCGGGCGGGACGGCCGCGGCGCGCGTGGTCGGCTTCGCGTGCTATCAGATTGATGCTGCGCTCGGCAAGGTCGAGCGGCGCCACCAGCAGCGGCTTGTAGCTGGGGCGTTCTGCATAAGCGGTGAGGAAATTGAAGACCGAATGTACGGCCGAGGTCATCTCCGGATCGGCGGTCAACAAACTCAGGTCGGTGAAGTACGTCGCAGTAATAGAGTTGTAGTTCCCCGTTCCCAGGTGCGCGTAGAGCCGGGTCTCGCCATCCGGGTCCTTGCGGACCATCATCGCCAGCTTGCAGTGCGTCTTCAACCCAACCAAGCCGTGGAAGACCTGCACGCCTGCATCTTCCAGCGATCGCGCCCATCGGATATTGCTGGCCTCATCGAAGCGCGCTTTCACTTCGACCACTACGGTGACTTCCTTACGCGACGCTGCATCAATCAGCGCGCGAACGATGGCGAAATCTCACTGGTTCGATACAGGGTCTGTTTGATCGACAAGACATTCGGATCTTCCGCTGCCGCTCGAATAAAGTTCACGACCGAGTTGTACGAATCGTACGGGTGGTGCAGAAGAATGTCGCGGTGCCGGATCTCTTCGAAGATGTCCTGCGATTTGCGATTCAGCTGGAGCTCGCGTCCCGAGAACGGCTTAAACTTCAGGTCCGGCCGCTCCGTTTCTTCGTAGAAGTGAAAGAGCCGGGAGAGATTGACTGGCCCCTCGGTTCGATAAACCTGCCAGTCCTCCATGTCGAAATATCCTCGCAGGCGATCGACCATTTCCGGATTGGCATCGGCCTCGATCTCCAGTCGAACCGCGTCGCCTTTGCGCCGGTTGTGCAGTTCCGTGCGTACCGATTCCAACAGGTTTCGCGACTCCTCTTCCTGGAGATAAAGATTGCTGTTGCGAGTGACGCGAAAGGCCGCTTCGGAGATGATCTCGTAGCCGCGGAACATGTCCACAGTGTGGGACGCCACCAGATCGGCGAGGAAGATGTAATCCTCGGTCCCGTTCCGCCGGGGCAATTTGATCAACCGCGGCAGCACGCGGGGCACGGTCACCACTCCCATGTACGTCGAAGAAGCACGACGACGGCGGCGCAGCAGCAGCGACTGGCAAAGCGCCTTATTGATGACGCGGGGAAAAGGGTGCGAAGGATCCACCGTGACCGGAGTGAGCAGCGGATCCAATTCCCGGTCGCAGTATTCCGCCACGAAGGAACGCTGCTCCGCCGTGAGTTCCTTCATGCCCACCACGCGAATGCCTTCTTCTGCGAGCTGAGGGCGAGGAGACAAATTCCAGCAGCGATACTGGTCGCGCATGAACTCGTGCGTGAGTTGCGCAACAAGTTGAGCTTCCTCTTGTGGCGTGCGGCCATCCGGACCGGGCTCGGTCTGGCCGTCTTCGATGCGCTGGATAAGGCCGCCTACGCGGATTTCGAAGAACTCGTCTAAATTTCGAGCGGTAATTGCGAGAAATTTTACTCGTTCGAGGAGGGGGTTGCGAGGGTTCTCCGCTTCTTCCAGAACGCGGCGATTGAACGCAAGCCACGACGCTTCGCGATTTAACTTACAAGACGGATCATCCAGGGAACGGCGGACCATACGGGGCGCAAACTTTCGTCCAAATAATTTACCTATGTTACACGAATGTTACAAAACGAGCACAGCCCAATTCAGAGACCCTGCATTAGGCTACTTGGCTCCAGCCGCTCCAGAGACAATTCCGAGCGCCCTCCGACGGCTTGCCCATGCCGCTAGTCTGACAAACGGTCAGTACCACAATGTGGGACTACCGGTCGCGCAACCCAGCAACTATCAGGCGGAAGACTGAACGCCAGAAGTGTGGGGCGAGCGCAGCACTGCCTTAATCCCGGTCCCCTCGGGACCGCCGACACCCTCGGACACAATTCATCATTCGTTCATCCTCCGTTCATCATCCGCCGCATATAGCCATAATAACTTTCGCCGACAAGGGGCCCTCGGGCGTTCCAACAAATCTGAAATTAAAGGATCAAGCATGGCGACAGCCTCGCCTCTTCCGGTTACGGCCGGCTTCGGCGCCCGCAAGCGCTGCGGTTCACGAAAAGCTCCCAAGTCTCCCGGCAAAATCGGTTCAGCGATTTTCATTGGGGTGCTCTGTATCGGCTTCGTTTATGCCGGATATCACCTCATCTCCGACTTGTCGGTAGTACATTCGCCCTCAATCTTCCCGTACATCCTGTTGGGATTAGCGCTTCTGGTAGCGTTAGGCTTCGAGTTCGTGAACGGCTTTCACGACACCGCCAACGCGGTTGCGACGGTGATTTACACCCACTCGCTCGATCCCCCACATTGCGGTAGCGTGGTCCGGGATGTGGAATTTCATCGGCGTAGTGCTGTCCACCGGAGCGGTGGCCTTCGGCATCATCTCGTTGCTGCCGGTGGAGTTGATCCTGCAGGTGGGTAGCGGCGCCGGATTCGCCATGGTCTTTGCATTGTTGACCGCGGCCATCATCTGGAACCTGGGCACGTGGTATTTCGGCATGCCAAATTCCAGTTCGCATACGCTGATCGGTTCGATTATCGGCGTGGGCATCGCCAATCAACTGATGCAGCGCGCACGGCGACCAGCGGCGTCGATTGGGCACAGGCCCTGAATGTCGGCAAGTCGCTGCTGTTCTCCCCCATTGTGGGATTCGCGATGGCAGCCGCACTGCTGGGCCTGTCGAAGGTATTCATTCGCGAACAAGCGCCTCTACACCGCACCTGAAGGCGACGCTCCTCCGCCGTTTTGGATTCGCTGCCTGCTGATCCTGACTTGTACCGGCGTAAGCTTTGCGCACGGCTCCAACGACGGGCAAAAGGGTATGGGCTTGATCATGCTGATCCTGATCGGCACGGTGCCCACGGCCTACGCATTGAACCATGCGATCACGCCCCAACAGTCGGCCGACTTCATCGCGATTTCGCAACAAGCGGCTAACGTGCTGGACAAGTACGTGACACCGGGCGCGGTGATCGGCGATCCGCGAGATGACGTTTCCGCTTATGTGCGCACCAAGCAGTTCAACGACAACACCGTGCTGGCGCTGCGCAGCTTGATCAACGGCATCAGCACCGAAGTGGCCAGCTACAAGAGCTGCGCTACATCCCGCAGGATCAGGTCGCGCAACTTCCGTAACGACATGTACCTGGTGAGCGAGGCTCTTCGCATGATGAAGAAGTCCCAAGCCATCTCGGCCCCGGACGAAGCGGTGCTGGCCAATTACAAGAAGCACATAGACTATGCGACCAAGTTCATCCCCACCTGGGTGAAAGTCGCGGTAGCTCTCGCTTTGGGTCTGGGCACCATGATTGGCTGGAAGCGAATTGTCATCACGGTAGGCGAGAAGATCGGCAAAGATCACCTCACCTACGGACAGGGCGCTGCGGCTGAAATTACCGCTATGCTGACGATCGGCGCGGCCGACATGTACGGATTGCCGGTGAGCACGACGCACGTGTTGTCGTCAGGCGTTGCCGGTACCATGGCGGCCAACGGCACCGGTTTGCAGTGGGGCACAGTCCGCAACCTGCTCATGGCTTGGGTGCTGACCTTGCCCGCGGCCATCATGCTGTCAGGAATATTGTTCTGGGCCTTCGCCCGCGTATCGTAAGTGGAAATCACCAATAGCAAAGGGCACACCCCGCAAGGTGTGCCCAATTTTCTTAACTACAAAATCAGTTAGCGGCCGAAGTACTTGGCGTTACGCTCGGTGTAGTCTTTCCATTTTTCCGGCAGATCGTCGAGCGCGAAAATCGCCGAAACCGGACAAACCGGCACGCACGCGCCGCAGTCGATGCACTCAACCGGATCAATGTACAGCATCTCTTCACCGCCGTATTTCTCGCTGTCCTTCTTGGGATGAATGCAGTCCACGGGACAGGCATCGACACATGCCGTATCTTTCGTGCCAATACAAGGTTCCGCGATTACGTAAGCCATAAAACGATATCTCCTCTATCTCTTTACGGGAGAGTTCCCACTCTGAGTCGTTCCCTCGATAGTATCAAAAAATGCCTTATTCGGCGTGACGACGGCAGCGCAAGGCGGAACGGCTGCAAGTACGCTTAGGGAATCAGGACAACCTTCCCGTGCGCTCCCGAGGGCTTGGCGATCTCCTCATGGCTCAGTCGCTTCCGCCAGCGGTATCTTCCCGCCGATCACCGGCCGCAGGGTTCCGTTTTCCAGACCCGCGACCAGCGCCGCGTGAATATCGCGATATTCCGCATCGGTCGCGTTCATCAGCGTCGTGCCGCGAATGTCGGCATCACGCGCCATGGTGTCGCGGGGATTCATCTCCACTGGGCCTCGGCTGCCGATGACTACGACCCGACCTTTCTTCGCCAACACGGTCAGGTCCTTGCCCAGGTTTTTGTTGGCCAGGAACTCGATGACGGCATCGACGCCGCGTCCGTCGGTCAGTTGCATCACCTGCTCCATGTAGCCTTCGGACGAGTGGTTCAAGGCATACTGTGCGCCTTGCTCCTTCACCAGCTTCATTCCCTCTTCGCTGCCGGCTGTACCGATGATGGTGATACCGGCGGCGCGCGCCAGTTGCACGGTCGCTGTCCCAACGCCTCCGGATGCGCCATGCACCAGGATGGTCTCTGCCGGCTTCGCCTGGGCGCGTTGAAAGAGGCCGCGGTACGCCGTTCCGTAGGGAACGCCCATGGCAGCGCCTTGCTCGAAGCTGACGTTGGCGGGCAAAGGTTGGACCTGCGATTCGCTACACAGCACGCGCTCCGCATAGGTGCCAGAGTTGGGACTGGTGGTGTAGACGCGGTCGCCTTCCTTGAAGCGCTTCACTCCCGAACCGACAGCCACCACAACGCCTCCGGCATCGGTTCCCGGTGTGTACGGCAAGGATGGCTTGAAAGCATAGGTCCCGGTGCGGACGTAAGCGTCCACCGGATTCACGCCGGCAGCGTGGAAGACTTACACGGTGGCGATGCTGCTGTTCAACGCTATGGGCCTGCTGTTCGTCTACGCTTTGCAGCGCGTGCAGCACCTGTTGCCGCTGAATCCGCCGGCCTGCCCGCCGTCGGCCCGACTCGGCCTTCAATACCGCGGTCAGCTTCGCCACCAATACCAACTGGCAGAGTTACGGCGGCGAGACCACGATGAGCTACCTGACCCAGATGCTCGGCCTGGCGGTGCAGAATTTCGTTTCGGCCGCCGTGGGCATGGCCGTGCTGGTGGCGTTGATCCGCGGGTTGTCGCGGCACACGGCGCAGACGATCGGCAATTTCTGGGTCGATCTGCCCGCAGCAGCTCTACATTCTGCTGCCGCTGTCGGTCTCCTGGCGTGGTGCTGGTGTCGCAGGGCGTGCGTGCAGACCTTCGCCGTATCAGACGGCGCACGCTGATGGAACCGACCAAAGATGCCGAGGGCAAGCCGTCACAGCAGAGTCGCCGCTGGGGCCGGCGGCTTCGCAGATCGCGATCAAGCAGCTGGGCACCAACGGCGGCGGGTTTTTCAACGCCAACTCGGCGCACCCGTTCGAGAACCCCACGCCGCTAGCCAATTTTCTCGAGATGCTGGCGATCCTGCTGATTCCGGCCGCGCTGTGCTACACCTTCGGCGTGATGGTGGGCGACACACGCCAGGGCTGGGCGGTGCTGGCGGCGATGATGGTGATCTTTCGTGCCGCTGCTGCTATCTGCGGTCTGGCGCCGAGCAGCGCGGCAACCCGCAGCTCGCCGCGCTCGGTGTCGACCAGGCGGCCAGCGACACTGCAATCCGGCGGCAACATGGAAGGCAAGGAGGCGCGTTTCGGCATCGCCAATTCGGCCCTGTGGGCGGCGGCGACCACGGCGGCCTCCAACGGCTCGGTCAATGCCATGCACGATTCGTTCACGCCGCTGGGCGGCCTGGTGCCGATGTGGCTGATCCAGCTCGGCGAGGTGGTTTACGGCGGCGTCGGCTGCGGACTGTACGGCATGCTCGTCTTTGTGATCGTCGCCGTGTTCATCGCCGGGCTGATGGTGGGCCGCACGCCCGAATATCTGGGCAAGAAAATCGAGGCCTACGAAATGAAAATGGCCTCGCTGGTGATGCTGATCCCGCCGCTGTCTGTGCTGGTCGGCACGGCGCTGGCCGTGGTCGACGGATGCGGGCAACCGCGGGCATCGCCAACCCCGGCGCCCACGGCTTCAGCGAAATCCTCTACGCCTTCTCCTCGGCCGGCAACAACAACGGCAGCGCCTTCGCCGGCCTGAACGCCAACACGCCATTTTACAACATCGCACTCGGCATCGCGATGCTGTTCGGGCGCTACTGGCTGGCTGATTCCGGCCCTGGCCATCGCCGGGTCGCTGGCCGGCAAAAAGACCATCGGCCAGCGCCGGCACGCTGCCGACGCACACGCCGCTGTTCGTGGTTCTGCTGGTCGGCATCGGTGCCGATGGTCGGCGCGCTGACTTTCGTGCCGGCGCTGGCCTTGGGGCCGATCGTCGAACATCTGAGATGATCGGCAGCGGATCGATGATGGCCATTCCGTCACGCCTCGACAAGCAAACCATGGCACACTCTGTTCGATCTGCTGATCGTGCGGCCGGGCATGTCGACTCGGTGCTAAAACTCGACCCGCGCACAAGCTCCGCAACCCGGTGATGTTCACGGTCTAGGTGGGCAGCGTTCTGACGACGTTTTTCTGGCTTCAGGCGCTCTGCCAGGCGGCAGGCGAGGAGCCGCCGGGTTCATCTTCGCGATCTCCGCCTGGCTGTGGTTCACGGTGCTATTCGCCAATTTTGCCGAGGCGATGGCCGAGGGCCGCGGCAAGGCTCAGGCCGATGCGCTGCGCGCACGCCGCCGGGACGTAATCGGCGAAGAAGCTCCATAGCCGCGCGCGGACGGCCAATATCGAATGGCGGCAGCGAGCTGCGCAACGGCGAATCGTGCTGGTCGAAGCCGGCGACAAGATTCCGGTCGACGGCGAAGTGATCGAAGGCTCGCCTCGGTCGATGAAAGCGCCATCACCGGCGAAACCGCGCCGTGATCCGCGAATCGGGCGGGGACCTCTCCTCGGTCACCGGCGGCACCCGGGTGCTCTCCGACTGGATCATGGTGCGCGTCACCGCCAATCCCGGCGAGACGTTTCTCGACCGCATGATCGCCATGGTCGAAGGCGCCAAGCGGCAGAAAACGCCCAACGAAATCGCACTGGCGATCCTGCTGGCCGCACTGACGATCGTCTTTCTGTTGGTCTGCGTGACGCTGGCTCCCTTTCTCCTCTTACAGCGGTCCTGGCGGCCAGTGGCCAGGGCAATCGCGGTCACCGTGACAGTGCTGGTGGCGCTGCTGGTGTGCCTGATCCCGACCACGATCGGCGGCCTGCTCTCGGCCATCGGCATCGCCGGCATGGACCGCTATCCCGTCCAACGTCATTGCCGTGTCCGGACGGGCCGTCGAGGCCGCAGGCGACGTAGACGTGCTGCTTTTGGACAAAACCGGTACGATCACCGGAAATCGCCAGGCAGTAGAATTCATGCCGGTCGGCGGGGAGACAGAGCCCGATCCTCGCCAAAGCCGCCCAAATGGCTTCCCTGGCCGACGAAACCCCCGAAGGCCGCAGCATCGTGGTCCTGGCTAAGGAGCGGTACGGCCTGCGCGGGCACAACCTCAGCGATTTGCACGCCGAGTTCATTCCCTTTTCCGCCCCAACGCGGATCAGCGGCGTCAACATCGACGGCAAGCGGCTGCGCAAGGGCTCGACCGACGCGATCGAGAATTTCGGGTCCGCGAGCTGGGGGGCGACTTGCCCGACGACTTGCGGCGCACCATGTCGAACGCATTGCCATGCAAGGCGGCACGCCGCTGGTCGTGGCCGAAGATCGCAAGCCGCTGGGCGTGATTTAC
>CAWBGV010000032.1:0-15118 GCA_963788395.1 Candidatus Doudnaibacteriota bacterium
AAAACCTTGTGCTCGACCGACGCTCAGGCATCTCCGAATTTACACTCATGATATACCCCCTTATAGGTATGGTTTTACCGGCTAAGAATACACTAAAAGAGGATTTTATGCAAGGAGCGCGTTCCAGTCGGCTGCGAACTTTTCAATGCCTTTATCGGTCAGTTCGTGGTGGATATTGTACTCCGACCACGGCCGGTTGAGGTCTATTTCCTGGTACTCAATGGGTTTCAAATTTGGAATTTGGAATTTGGAATTTGGAATTTCGACAGGCATACCACTCGCCCCCCATTCCTGCAAAATCTTTATCGGAGAAGTTATAATATCGCTGCCCAAACGAATAGCTTCCAAAAAATGATCCATAGACCGCACGCTGGCCGTTAAGACTTCCACGTGGCCGTCGCCTGCGGAATACATTTGAATAATATTTTTGATTAAATCCATACCGTTCTCTCCCCTGTCGTCCAAGCGACCAACGAACGGAGAAACAAATACGTCACCCTTTTTGGCGCCTCTGGTGGCGGCATAAACCGCCGCGGCTTGCTCTTGGGAAAATACCAAGGTCATATTTACACGCATTCCTTCGGCAATAGCCGTTTCTGCCGCTTTAAGGCCAGCTGAGGTCGTTGGAAATTTAATATGGGCATTTGGTATCCACTGAAAAAATTCCCGCGCCTGGGACATCATAGCGTCTGTCGACGTTGTCGCGTCGGCGTAGACCTCTATAGACACCGACCCCTGCGGAATTAAAGCTGAAACTTCCTGAACCACGCCGCGGTAAAAATCGTAAATTTCCTGCGCCGCAAACTTTTTACCGACCGCTTCCGGGTTTTTTGCAATCAGCGACGGGTTAGTGGTCTGCCCGTCCAAAAATCCCAAAAGATTAAGCATCTGTTTGGTTTCTTTGGGGTCACCGGAATCGAGAAAGATTTTTGTAGAGAGAGTGGAGGGTTTCATGACAGTAATTGAATGTCATTGCCAAGGAAAATCGGGTAGCTCCTCGCAATGACAGACGGGTGCCTATTCCGTAAACACCTTATAAAATCCAAAATAATTTTTTCCTATTTCTTCCGCCGCTTGCTCGCGGGTTAGGGTTCCGGCGTGATATTGCATTAAAACATCCCAAAAGATGCTGCGGCCAATCGCAAAGCCAATAACCCCCTCGACTTGCGCGCCGGCTTTTAGCCAATTATTAACGTTTTCTGTACTTTCGCCCCGTCCCAAGACGACCGCCGAGACGTTATCGCGTCCCCCGACCCGTGCCTGGGCCACTACAGCTTCATAATCTTCCGGCTTATCCATACCTTCAATTTTCCAAATATCCGGCTCTACGCCGGCGTCCTGGAATTGTTTGACCATTTCTACCACTAGCTTGGGACGGACCTCGGAGTCGTACTTTTTTTTATCGCCGCCAACCGCAGCTAGCTGCGCGTCGGTAGCCGGGACCAGCGGTTCGACCAAAAATTTATGGCCGTGTTCGTGAGAGTAATCACTCAATTTCTTTAATTGCGCCAATTGGCGTTTGTTCAGGGTAACATCGCCTTCGGGATTATATCTAATCAACGCTTTAGTAAACAGCGGGTTGTACTTTTCAATGTGTGACGGAAAATCATCTCCATACTGAAACTCAAATTCATCTTTCCCGCTGGCCTCAGCAGTTAAAATAAACGGGTAGCCGGCCGCGGCGCCGTCACGCAAGACCTGGTCCCCAAACTCTTCTTCCACTAAAAAAGCTGCATCATCTTTAGGCACGCCCAAGCTTACGCCCTGAATTAAGCCTTCAAAAATTAAGTGCTTATAATCCGCCACCTGCGCACGCTGCTCTGGTGTATACGGCGGCTCATAGCCAAATAATTTCTTAATCAGCGATGACCGGTGGTCGAAAGCGAGTATATAGAGGGGTTTTGTATAGCCGAGATTTGTATCCATATAAATAAATTAATTTTTATGATGCGTCGTAATATACCTGACTGTCCCGGACTCGCCGCGTATGACAATGGAATGAGTAACCGTGTGGTGATCTAAAAATTCCACACCCTTGAGCAACGGACCTTCGATTACTCCCGTGGCTGTAAACGTCAAAAATTTTCCTTTAGCCAAATCTGCCGCAGAATAAATTTTGGCTAAATTTTTTCCAACCGATTGCTTCACCGCTGCCGCATCGGCTTCGCTTCGCGGCTGAAAGCGGCACAAAATTTGTCCACCGAGAATTTTTATGGCCGTCGCGGCCAGCACGGCTTCGGCAGACGCCCCGATTCCCATCAAAAGGTCTATCCCCGACCCCGGCAGACTGGGAGCAATGGCTCCGGCTACGTCGCCGTCGGTAATCAGCCGGACTCGCGCTCCGGTTTTGCGGATTTGTTCTATTAAAACCTTATGACGTTCACGGTCCAACACCATCACGGTTATGTCTTTAACCGATTTAGCAAGTGCTTTAGCGGTTCGCTTAATATTAACGGAAGTCGGCGCGTCCAACTTTATAACCTTAGCCGCTTGTGGTCCGGCCGCGATTTTGTCCATGTAGGTATCCGGCGCGTGCAGCAGGCTGCCTTTAGGACCGGCGGCGATGACGGAAATGGCATTGTAGCGGCCAAAAGCCACGCTGTCGGTAGCTTCCAGAGGGTCAACCGCCAAATCCATTACCGGCTGACTGCCGCGTCCTACGTGCTCTCCAGTGTACAATTCCGGCGCTTCGTCTTTAGCTCCTTCACCGATTACAATCGTGCCCCGAAAATCTATTTGATTAAACCGCTCCCGCATGGCGTCTACCGCCGCGCCATCCGCCGCATGTCCGTTCCCCCGTCCAATCCACTTGGCGCTAGCAATAGCCGAGGCTTCGGTGACGCGAACGAATTCGAGGGCAAGGTTCCTATCCATACGAATTAGTTAAACAAATTCTTATCTTTTGATACAGATTTAATATAGGCAAACGCTTCATCCGCAGTGTCTACCAAGTGGTAAATTCCCATATCTTTCGGATCTATAGCATTATTCTGCTTACAGACCGTCTGTTCTATCCAGTCCAGCAGCGGGCTCCAAAAAGCTTTATTCACCAAGACAATCGGCACCGGATGGATTTTATGGGTTTGGGTGAGTGTGACCATTTCGAAAAACTCGTCTGACGTCCCAAAACCGCCGGGAAAAAAGACATATACCTGTGACGCATATTCGAGCATAACCTTGCGGGTAAAAAAGAAGGTAAACGATTCATATTCTTTCACGTACTGGTTCGTCCGCTGCTCGTATGGTAAGCGAATGTTGATCCCCACCGATTTTCCACCGGCTTCAAACGCGCCTTTATTGCCGGCTTCCATAATCCCCGGTCCGCCGCCGGTCATTACCGCAAAACCGGCTTTGGACAGTTTATATGCCAGCTGCGTGGCTTCTTCGTAGACACCATTTTGCAAACCCGGCCGGGCGCTGCCCATGATACTGACGGCTTTTTTATAATGTTTCAAAAAATCAAAACCCGAGATGAACTCACTCATAATCTTAAAGATCATCCAGGTCGATACTTCCTTAGCTTTACCCTTGCGCACTTTTTCTAAATGTTCAATTGGTTCGTATTTGGGTTTTGGTGTGTAGGCCATAAATTATTTTGCCAGGAGCGATTAGCGAACAGCGAATAGGCAATAGTGCTGCAACTCTACTCGCTATACACTTATTTAGATGTTAATTCTTTAACTACTTTAATTATAGCATTTTTGTCTATGTCCTCATATGCTAGGAGCTCCTCTGGTTTGCCGCTGTGGGGAATTTTGTGGACAGCAAGAGAGTAGGTGGTGGGTAGTTGATAGTGGGCCTGCCCGCCGGCAAGGCGGGTAGTTACGAGGGCAGATGCGACGGCTTCGCCGATGCCGCCTTGAGGAAAACTGTCTTCGACGGTGATAATGGCTTTGGTTTCGCGGGCGGCTTTTTGGAGCGTTTCAACATCTAAAGGCTTGATTGAGTATAAATCGATCACGCGGATATTAATTCCTTCTTTCTGCAGTTCCTCGTAGGCGGCCAAGGTTTCATGCAAGGTTATGCCGGCGCCTATGACCGTTGACGACATCATGTTCTGATGATTTGAGGGTTTTTGATCCGCCGATCGGAAAGTTATCGTTATGGTTATAAATTATTCTTGTCTCCTTCCGGGTTGTTTGGATATAAACATTTCCATAATGCTTAGCCGCTTCCGCAATTAATTTTTCCGCCGAGACTGCGTCGGACGGGTACAATACTACCGACCCCAGCAATGTTCGGAACATGGCTATTTCTTCCAAACCCATTTGGCTGGCACCGTCTTCACCAATACTTACCCCGGCATGAGAGCCGATAAATTTGATATTGGCATTGGCGTATTGCGACATCCGAATTTGGTCAAAAGCGCGCGTAAAAAAAGCAGCAAAAGTGGAGACAAACGGTATCTTCCCCCGCCGCGAAAAACCCAAAGCCGCGCCAACCATATTTTGTTCGGCAAT
Source organism: Candidatus Doudnaibacteriota bacterium (assembly GCA_963788395.1). GTDB lineage: Bacteria > Patescibacteriota > Doudnabacteria > UBA920 > UBA920 > CAIVSE01. The sequence goes on from CAWBGV010000032.1 coordinate 4,461, forward strand.
ATACATTTCAAAAAACCGTTCCGGATGCGTCTTCTTAACCGTTTCGGCATAGGTCGAATTACTCACCTCCGCATCCAAAACCACCGCGTTCGGAAACGCCTCTAAAACCTGCGGCAAAACATTCCCATAGGCCTTACGCGTCGCCACCGGCTTAGAAGGATCATATGCAGTAAATTTAATATGCTGATTTTCGGATTTCGAATTAGTCTCGATTTTCGGATTTCGGATTTCCAATTTCTCCGGCATCGCCACTTCCCCCACCAAACTCTTATCCACTTCTCCCAACTCCGCCAAAGCCTTCTCTAATTCTTCTTTCGATAGAGCTTTGCCATGCCAGCCGTCTTTATCTTCCAAAAAGGAGACGCCCTTACCCTTAATGGTTTGGGCGATAATGGCTGTGGGCCCGATTGGCCGTATTTCTGGCTAGCGCGTCTTAAATTCCTGGCTGATTTGTTCCAGGCTGTAATCTTTAAAATAATTGCAGTGTTCCAGCCAAAAGTGGTGAACAAAGCGGAAATTCTTATAAATCTACATCTGCTGTCCCATCATGGTCTGACCGCGCTGACCCAAACGGTTGACATCTACGATGGCAAATAAATTATCCAGTTCATAGTGCCAGGCGAGCTGGGCGGCTTCCCAAACGCTTCCCTCTGCCAGTTCGCTGTCGCCCAGCAAAACCCAGGTGTTATAAGAAAGTTTATCCAGCTTGGCGTTAAGCGCCTCGCCGACTCCCACCGAAAGCCCCTGGCCCAAACTGCCCGTGGGGACTTCGGTAAACGGAAATTCCAGCGTGGGATGACCTTCTAATTTTGAGCCAAACTTGCGCAAACTCAACATTTCCTGCTCACTGACCTTGCCCGCGGCCGCATATACAGAATAAAACAACGGCGAGGCATGCCCTTTGCTAAAAATCAGCCGATCGTTGTTTTCGTATTCCGGATGATCCAAATTAAACTTAAAATATCCGTCAAAAAACAAAACCGCCATCAGGTCGGCCGCCGAAAGCGAAGAAGTCGGATGCCCGCTGCCGGCGGCAGTGGTAGAAATCAATGAATAGTAACGAATAAGTTTTGCCAATTGTTGGATATTATTCATAAAATCGATGTTTAATAATTGCGTAAAAACCAATTAAGGCATCCCGGGGACGGAGGTGTTTTCCTTGGTCGCGGGAGCGCGGACGATAATGAATTGGCGCTTCAATTATTCGCACGCCTTTTTTCCGTAGTTGTGCCGCCAGCTCGGCTTCCAGTTCAAATCCAGTGCTCCTGACGTTTGTTATTACAACTCGCGGGAACAATTTATAACCAACATAAAGATCGTGCAGCCAAACTCCAAACAGAACATTAAATGTCCAGGTTAACAACTTTGCGCCTAAAACATAGTGAAATCCCCGTTCCGGATAGCTTTTAATTCCCCGATTCCCAAAGACCGCTATATTCGACGCGCCGGGCGGGATTAATATTAACAATTTAGGAATATCTTGAGGGTCATATTCTAAATCGGCGTCTTGAATAATTACATACTCGCCGGTAGCATGAGCCAAACCCGTAGCAATCGCCGCGCCTTTGCCCAAATTTCGCTGGTGGCGCAGGTATTCAAATTTTGCCTGGCCTGACAATTCTAAAACAGACTGCCTCATAATACTATCTGTCGCGTCAGTTGATCCATCATTCACTACTATAATTTCCTTGTCCCACCCAATCGTAACATCCGCCACTTTTTTGAGGACCTGCGCAATAGTATTTTGCTCGTTGTGAGCGGGAATGATGATAGAGAGTTTCATGAAAGAGAATTTTTAATTTAAAATTTACCCCTCGCCTACCCGCTAATTCCAAACATACTTTTAGGCAATTCATACTTTTTAATCAACTCCGCATTTTCTGAGTTGCGCTTTAAAAATATTATGTTGTAGCTATCCACGTAAACCGGGGCCCAGGCGGGATCTTGGACGCGGGCGATTAAAAACTGCTGGGCCCAGGGCGTCAGGTCGTGGTAGTAAAAAAAGATGGCGTTAAAATTATATTGGCTATCAAGCGCCTGCCATTTGGCCGGATCTTCCTGGGCGGGAATGTAAATATTTTGTAAAAACGAAGCGGGATAGGCCTCGGGGCGGTTATCGACAAAAACTTTTTCTTGGGGAAATAAATTAAAAATCAAGTATCCACCTACGTCATAATTATTAAAAAAAGGCCCCTGCAGCTGGTTAGCTTTAAAAAAGTTGGCGGCCGAAAGTTCGCCCGGCATCAATCCAATCCCAAAAATTTCCCCCTGTTCATTTAAATTCTGGGTGAAGCGCAGTATGCCGCCCAAAATAATCGCCAGCATTATCCCGCCCACCAGTTTGCGGTAGACACCGGTAGGTAATGACGGTACAAAAGCGTAAACGTTTGTGGCGATAATCGGGACCGCGAACAGTCCGAACAGCGGGAAATCGCGAACGGCGTCGGCAGCGAGAAAAGAAAAAGTAATCAGCAGCAAAAAATTCGGCAGGACAAACTTGTTTCGCCGCCAAACGATAACCGCTGCCAAACTCAGTAGTCCCAAAACTATCATGGCCTCAAAAAGTCCAACGTAGAGGCCATTGTCTGCGTGAAGGCGCTGTAAGAAAAAAATATTCTGGTTTTCAACAACGGTATAACCGTAATTACTAAAAATAAAAAACGGATAGATCGCGCCGCGCCAGGTGGAAGGATTAAACAGTGTGGCTGCGGTGGACAAAAGTAAGATGAGCGTCAAAAACCATAATTCATTTGTTTGTTTGCGCCACCAGCGCCAAACTTGCTCAACCCAAAACACGCCAATAACCCCAATCCCAATGATAAACTCAATGTGAAGGTTAACCCACAAAACCATAATTAGCGGCAGCAGATACAGCCACGCTCTCCCCTCCTTTACAAGGAGGGGACGATTCACTTTCGCTCCGCTTGCGGGCGAAAGTGAATCCGGGGTGGTTAGCCTAAGCTGCCGCCACTGCCACAATAGCCAGTAATAAATGCCGCAGAACAAATAACTAAAAACTTCCGGCCGGATTTCTTTGCGGGAAGTGATAATCGGCAACAGTAAAACAGAAAGAATAGCCGCAATCAGAGTATTGGATTGTTTTTGCGCCAGCCGGAAAAAAATAGCAAAAGTAATGACGGTAAAAACAATGTAAAAGATCGAAAGCAAATTAAAGCCGCCGGCCTGGTAAAGTAAATAAAACACCACGCCTGTCAGCCAGTGGTGATTGATGAATGGAAAATTAGTGTTGGTATAAGAATAAAAATTAGTATGCAAAACCGCCCAAACGTCGGCAGGCGCGCCAGTGACGATTATTTCTCCGTTCATAATGTGCCGGCCTAAATCGGCCGTGGTTAAGTCTATTTTCCGCGCCACCAACAACCCCGACCAGGCCAGCATGAGCAGAAACATAATCACACCGGCAGTTTTGACGGTGAGGTGATGGTCAAGAAAATTGATAAATTTTTGCATATCTTTATTCTATCAAACTTTCTGCTCAAAAAGAAAAGCGCCCGTCAAAAGCGCCTTTCCTTATTTATAATTATTGTGATTGTTAAAATTGCTCCCACCTATTTTTTCGCCGCTAGTTTCCGAAGCTGCCGCACCTTGTCTGTTTTCTCCCACGGCAATTTTATATCAGTTCGTCCAAAATGACCGTAAGCTGCGGTTTGCTCATAGATTGGACGTTCCAAATTGAGTTCCTTGATGATATCCGCCGGCTTGAGCGGAAAGATTTGCTCAACAATTTGTTCCAGCCGGCTATCCGGGATTTTGCCGGTGCCGTAGGTATCGACCATAGCCGAAACCGGTTTAGCCACGCCAATGGCATAGGCCAACTGCACCAAACACTTTTTTGCCAAACCCGAAGCTACGATATTCTTGGCAATATAGCGGGCCGCGTAGGCCGCGCTGCGATCGACTTTAGTCACGCACTTACCGGAAAAAGCACCACCGCCGTGAGGAGCATAGCCGCCATAGGTATCGACAATAATTTTTCGTCCGGTTAAACCGGCGTCTGCCGGCGGACCGCCAAGCACAAAGCGGCCGGTAGAGTTAATAAACATCTGGACATTTTTATTAAACCACTTGCCCAAGACGGGTTTAATGACCTGGTTGGTAATATCGGCGCGTAATTGTTCGGTGGTAACGTCTTCGGAATGGTGGGCCGCAATCACGACCGTGGCAACTCGCTTGGGCTTGCCGGCAACGTATTCAATGCTGACCTGCGACTTGCCGTCGGGCCGCAAATATGGCAATTTGCCGTTTTTTCGGACTTCGGCCAGTTTTCTGGTCAAGCGGTGCGCCAACGAAATTGGCAACGGCATCAGCTCTTTGGTTTCATCGCAGGCAAAACCAAACATTAGCCCCTGGTCGCCCGCGCCCTGTTCTTTAAACTCGCCCTTGCCTTCATCAACGCCCTGAGCTATATCCGGCGACTGCTCGTGCAAGGTAGAAATTACGCCGACATCGGAAAAACAAAAGCCATACTCCGGCTTATCGTATCCAATCTTTTTTAAGGTGCGGCGGACTATGCTTTGAATGTCCACATAGGCTTTAGTTCGCGCTTCACCGCCTACCAGCACCAAGCCAGTGGTGGCAAAACATTCTATGCCAGCGTGAGCTTTTTTGTCTTGCCGCAACATCTCGTCGTAAACGGCATCACTAATTTGATCGCAAACTTTATCGGGATGCCCCTCGGTTACCGATTCAGATGTAAACAACTTGACTTGCGCTGATGGTTTTTGTGGCATACGTATCTTTCTGCGCGAATCCGCGCCTTAACAAAAATCCGCCTTCGCGGATGAATTAATTATCTGTCCCGCAAAGGGCTAGAATTGGCACCTTATCTTTTCAGATAGGTTGTCGGCAGGTCAACGGGCTAGTACCCGATCTCCTTCGTAGTGTGAACGAAGCAGGATAACTGCACTCTTGATAAGTATTATTTTATTGTTAAATAAACTATACTCCTAAAAACATACTCCGTCAAATTTCGAAAAAACACTCTCACTCCCTCCAAAACTCCATCAAGTTACAGCGAAAAGCCAACGGCGCGCGCCACACCGTATCCATTCTCCCGGCCTGCCAGCGCTCTATGACAAAATTATAAGCAGCAGCTAAATACTCATGCTGGTCAGCGGTAGTATTTTCAAGTTCTTTGATTTTATTTTTTACCGGCTCGGGAATCTCCGCCGGCAGAGCTAATCGTCCAAATCCGAGAAAAGGAATCATAAGCCGCAAGACGACAAAAACGATAAAAAAATATAGCACGATTACAACTAAAATGTATTCTATTGTTGTCATAAGTATTGTATCCAGAGTATAACATAAATCACCTTTATCTCAAAGGTGATTTTTGTGGAGTATATTTACAACTCCGCTCGGACTTATTTTAGCAAATATTCCTGATGTTGGCACGCCCCCGCCGAAGGCGGGGGCTACGCTTAGAGCCGCGCCGGAGGGCGGCGCTATTTTGATGATGTCCGGCGGCGGGGCGGCGGCTCTGTTTTCTGCGGCGGCGGCAATTGAGAGCAAAACAGCCCAACGCCTAAGGCGTTGGGCTTGCAAATGTTTTTTGGCGGCGGCGGCGGGAAACAATGGCGGCGGCGGGGACAAAAGCGCCGCAGAGCGGCGGCTTTGAGAGTTTGGAGCGGGCGCAAACAGAATACAGAAAAATCTTATTTTTTTTTGATTATTGTAAAGCCGCTTGCCCCCACCCACCCGTGCGCGCGGCTTTAATATATTAACTCCCTACTGCACAACTCTTGCTGTTACAGGGTCTCCAATCGGCAATTTTAAGTCCGCCGCATTTGCCGGAATGACTCTAGAAAAATCGTTGTCTAAATTCCAAGAATTGTAAACGGCAATAGACGGATACGGATGCCTTACGTTATTGCTAATAAAGTAAATTGTTCCTTTGTAGCTGATGTTTAAACCGTTCATATGAGCGGCGGTGCTATTTGAAAGATTTACCCCTTTGGGCAAGGCTTGGAGTTCGGGATTTGTAACTAACAAAACCGTAGAAAATTTAAAACCTAAACCTATAAAAATTCTGGAAGAAATGAACGCGTGGCGTTGTCCGTCCGCGATAAGATAAACAGTTTTGTCTTGAACAGATTTAACTAATGCTCCGCCGCTAGGCAAAAGCAAACCGCCTTGCGGCAACGCTAAGTCTCCCGCTGTCGCGGGGACCGGATCTTTAAATTCAAAACCGTATGAGAACAATATACCTGGACTTGTTACGCCTTGTATTTGTCCGTTTTGAATGAGATAGTGTAAGTTCCGTTGTTGCTTACAAGACGAAGCGATGCTGGAAGTGGGAAAGCTTAAAGAACCGCTGGGTAAAGTGTAACTAGCGTAGTGGTTGCTGGGCTTGGTGTTGGTGTCGGCGTAGGTGTTACATAACAACAGCCACCACCACCCCCGCCGCCTCCGCCCCCACCTCCTCCACCGCCAGAAGAAACCACTGGCGCCCGCCAAGTGGTTACAACGTGGCAATGAGTACAGTCAAAGGTTATGGTGCCGACAACTGTTCCCGTTGCTGTACCAGTAAAAACTCCAGAAGAATTTATAGATACTCCGCTAAAGCTGATGTAACCTGTGTTTTTGTCCCCAAGCATTTCCGGAAAGTACGCCGGTGCCATCATTCATTACCCCGGCGTGCGAGGGATTTAAGTTTATCCAGCCGTAAGTGTCGCTCCAAACATCGCCAGTCAAAGCAGAATCTGTTACCGTAACATTCCCATTAGTAGGATTGAAGTTTACAAAGCCCGTATTATTTCCCCACGCATATTTTGATGTGGTGTCAATCGTGCCACTGGACGCAAAAGTTGTGAAGGGCAAAACAAGGGCGGCGACAAGTATAAAAATTATTTGAATTTTTAATTTCATAAGTTTTTTTAAGCTAAGCTTATTTTTTTAAAATCCTGTAACGCTGGCGCACGGCGTTGTGGTAAGAGTAAAAGTTGTCGCGCCCGCCGCAACCGAAGCGTAAATTGCGCTGCCATCCGTACGATAGAGCTTTATACATGTTCCTTTGCTTTGTCCCGCGCTACCAAACTCAACAGTAGTGGTTGCGTTACCATTGGCTACCTGGAAATTAGCTACAGGCGTAGTCGTGCCTATTCCCTCACTGCCAAGAACATCAAGGTTAATACCAGCACTCCCGTCGCCCCGAGTCACTACTAAGTCGCCATTGCCGGTAGAATACAAATGAGCCCCTTTCGTGCTGTTCTCGTAGAAGTTGAGCGGCCAAAAAAACAGTACGTTTGAGCCGTTGTTGTTTTCCCCATCCTTGCCCCCGAATTGCACCATTTCATTCTGTGTAGTCTGGCCATGTTTCGTAAAATAAATAGCCAAATGTGACTCGTGAGATGCTGGCGTCCAATTTTCATCCGCGCTTGCGTAGATCGCCGCGCCGAGTCCGTATGAGGACCCATCATAACCACCAAAGTTAATGTATCCGAGGTAATCGCCGCACTCGTACGAGCCGCACCATTGAACCGCAGTCGGCAAACCATACGTTCCGCGGGATTTATAGAGGCTTACTCCCGGGGCACCGCTTGCACTATCCTGATGCACATACTCGGTAAGTCCTGTCGCCCACGAATCGTGGAGTTCGAGCATATCGCCGCTCGCCGGATTAATTTCCAGGAAGTTTTTTGCGACACTATCTGAAAACAACGCGGTGTTACTGGCGCTCTGTACAGTAAGCGCATAGCCGGGGGTCGTCGTCCCAATCCCGGTGTACCCTGCGCTGGTGACATGCATCACAGAAGAGCCTGACGACGAGGATATATCAAAAGGGTCAACGCCAGCCGAACCCTGAAGCTGGAATGATGCTGGTGGGGGTTGTGGTGCCAGCGCCAAGTAATAAACCGCTGGTTAAAGATGACGTTGCCACGGTCAAGCCTTGGGTGACGGTGCAATTGGCATCCCCAGGATTACAGCCCGGGTCTAATGTTTGGCCTGGGGCGTATGGCAAAGCGTGGGCCAGTCCGTATCCGACCACCACTAAAAGGATGGCGGCGAATAGAGACAGTAGATATTTTCTGTTTGTCACAGAGTTGGAAGGTTTAATATTTTTTTAGAATCCAGACTTACAAGTTGTGGCGCTTGCCGATAGCGTACCAGTCGTGCTTACCGTAACATACCAAGCCGTTCCGGCAGCGTCATAAATTTTTAGGCAAGTGCCTTTGTTTTGTCCAGCACTACCAAACTCAACAGTAGTGGTGGCGTTAGTGCCATTGGCTACTTGCAAGTTGGCGTCAGGCGTTGAGGTGGAAACACCGACGTTGCCATTTATGACTACGAGCCTTGGTGTCGTGCCATCGTTTGCATAGACACCAAAAGATTCATGGTTGGTTTGAAGTCCGCTATTTGCCTCCCGCACAAACAATCTAGTAGGAGCTGAAAGGCTGTTATCAAAAACTTCCAGTGTTGTTGTCGCTGGAAGAGCAGACGTCGCATTGGAACAGGAATTGCCGATGCACGCGTTACCATTACCATCCATTACAAACCGAAAATTATTGTTCGTCGTGCCGTCCTGGGTAATCCTTATAGCAAACCTACCTCCATTAGCGGTACTAGTAAAGGATTCATCGGCATAGCCTTCCAGTTGTATAGTGTTATTAGCGGCAAGATCGGAGAAGCTCGTACCATTCCAGGCACCGCCTCGAATGCTCATTAAGGTATCTCCAACATTAAGGACTTGCGGTGAGGCAGCGGTGCCACGGGCGGCTTCAAAATGAATAAGCCCGTGGCTGGCCGTGGAGTTACGGTAAGAAGTAAGTGTCTCTATGGCATTGCTGCCGTTAGAAATTAGATTAAGTAAATTGTTCCCCGTTGAGTAGATGCTAAGCAAATTATTTGGCGTAGTTGTATTGATACCCACCCGTCCATTTGTAGTATCAATATTTAGCACACTTGCCCCGGCGTTATTTACAAACTGCACTGCCGAAGTGGAATCAGATGCCGGCTGCACTACCAAACTTCCGCCCGGCGTAGTTGTGCCAATCCCAATCTTTCCTGTACCAGCGACATATAATATTGAGCTGCCAGAGGAAGAAGAAATATTAAAAGGGTCGATCCCACTGGAACCCTGCAAGCTAAAAGAAATCGTAGATGATGTCGCATTCACGCCCGCAACAGTTCCATTATCAATTATCACTCCGCGAACTGTGCAATTTGCATCGCCAGGATTACAGCTTGGATCTAAAGTTGCCCCAGGGGCATAGGGTAAAGCATGGGCTAAGCCATAGCCGCTTGCTATCAAAATAATAGCGGCAAAGAGTGACAAAAGATATTTTTTGTTTCTCATAAGTTTTTTGCTTAAAGATTAATTTTTAAATAATTTTGATACACAAAGCCCCGTGTCAACGAGGCCTTGCGGCCACGCACCCCTTTCGGCATGTGACCTTGAGAGGACGCTGAACGCCGGGTTCAGTATCTCTCAAGGTTTTAATGCCGTGCCCCGCCAACGGCGGGGGTTAGGCAATATTCATTTGTGCATAAATTATATCACATTTTGTCAAAAAGTTGAAAAAAAGTTGATATTTTAGCAGTTCCCGCTAAAATTTTCTCCCACTTCTTTGATTTTACTGCACGCCCGCTCCAAACTCTCAAAGCCGCCGCTTTGCGGCGGTTTTGTTCCCGCCGCCATTGTTTTCCGCCGCCCGCCGCCGCCAAAAAAACATCTGCAATACAGTCCCGCCTTCGGCGGGACTGTATTGTCCTAAAACGCCGCCGCCGACATCAGGAAACATCAGCCGCCGCCCCGTTCATCGGGAACGGGAAACAAACGGAAAAATTTTCTTTTTGAAATAAATAGCGGTGAAAATTTTTCCGTTTGTTTAGCCCCGAGTGCAGCCGAGGGGCAGGCGGCGGGAGGGTGGCAGTGTGCATCTTTTACAAATTTTTGCTAAAATAAGTCCGAGCGGAGTTGTAAATATACTCCATAATAAAACTTTTTTCCTTTTTTCGAAACATTTGATGGGCGGCACGAAGTGCCGCCCAATGCATTTGCGGAAATATTTTTGCATATCGCGGCGCTATCGCGCCGCTTTTTGCTGTCCCGCCCGCCCCGCCTCCGCCGCCTTCCTGCAATTGTTTTTGGGACAGGGAGAGGTTCGCCTCCGCTGACCGATGTTATGCGGGAGCTTTTGGACGAAGCCCAAAAACGTAAACTAAAGAAGATGCAAAAAGATTTTTTGCCCCGCTCTAAAAATTGTGATACAATTTTTAAAGAAAAGGAAATATGCTTATGATACAAAAATTCTTTTTGTATGCCCGCAAGTCCACTGACGTGGAGGATAAACAGGTTTTAAGCATAGAAGCGCAGCTCTGCGGAGCTGCGCGCTCTTGCGAAGCAAGAGAACATAGAAATTGTGGAAGAACTGGTGGAAAAGCAGTCAGCCAAAATTCCTGGTCGGCCAATTTTTGATGCTATGGTAGAACGAATAGAACAAGGCGAAGCCAATGGAATTTTGGCCTGGCATCCGGACAGACTTGCGAGAAATAGCGTGGACGGTGGGCGCATTATTTACCTTTTGGACACCGGCAAGCTTATGGGGCTGAAGTTTCCCCAGTTTTGGTTTGAAAGCACCCCACAGGGCAAATTTATGCTTAACATAGCTTTTGGACAAAGCAAATACTATGTGGAT
>CAWBGV010000033.1:0-36255 GCA_963788395.1 Candidatus Doudnaibacteriota bacterium
CATGGTAATTCCCAAAATCAACTTCGCGTTGCACGGCGCAGCCGCATTTTTACTGTTTTGTGCGCTATGCGCAGTTGAAGGAATGGCGGGTTACGGGATGTTCGAATTCTCCGGGCAGCTCCTACAGTGCCATCGCCTGGTCATTGATCACAGTGATCGTGCTCGATCTTACCGCTCATTTTGGCGGCACCTCCCGTGCTGTCATTAACGGTAATAAAGATGTGCAACGACGGTATCAAATGAACTTTCCTGGCGCCGCATGGATATGAACTACTACCCGGTAATATGTATCACCAGAAAATTCAATTAAACTCATGGCTTGGAGTTGCGAGACCATTCTTGTGCTCTGGAGCTTGGGCTTAGTGTCCTTTCGCGTTGCACTCGCTCTCAACAATCCTGAGTTTGGTTGGAATGCGGTATTCGGTCGTGGGCATGGCAGTTTTGGCTGCAGTTTATTATATCGGCCAAGTTCGCTTTGCCCCTAAGTACTCTCACGACCACATGAAGGAATACGAACGATTGGACACTGAAGTCAAAGGCGCCCACGCGCACGCTCTGGAACTTGCAGCGCCGCCTACCACTGACCCCTACCCCGCTGAACGCGAGCAGGCAGTAAATGATTACAGCGAAGCTGCCAACGAAGCTGCAGCAGTTGTAGTTAATGATGTCGCCTATCGCCGAAATTTCGTAGGTTTATACCTCTCGCTTCTCGCACAGTACCGCGCCGCATACGGCATAGCTCGCGATACCTCATCAACTCGTCAGAGAACTCGGCAATTTAGCCCCCAAAACTCCGGATATTAATATCCATGAGTACGAGGACCCGACTCGAGCTGCTACGATTACGACGCTCTTTCAGGACCAAGTTAGCATGACACTTCTAAATCCCGGTCTGGAAAAGAACGCGAGGGAATTCAATCCTCAGATAGAGTTGCCTCAAACCCGCCACACAGATTTCACGGTTCTGAGAACCAAGCCTTAGCGCGAATCCAGACGGAATCTTTGGAAGCGGGTACGACAGGCGAACATATCATTTTCCGGTTCGGAGGGAATTCCTAACATGCCTCCAACAAACTACGGCACCTACCATAAGCCAATCATCACGCAAAGAAAGACTCCGCTTTCTGCGTGGGCCTTAGTCGCTCTCGGCTTCCTGGGTCTTTGGGAATCATTTATGGGATCGCCAGGTTTGCTCAAAGCCGCGCTAACCGAGCTACCGATACCGTCGCGGATCTCGTTTATACCCGCGATGCGCTTCAGCAAACGCCGACGATCGATGTTGACTCGGTATTCACTGAGAAAACAATACGACGTTTAAATAACGGCGATGGGCTGACTGCCAAATTTTCGGTTTTTTTCCGTGGCAATGCGGAATGGGAAAAGATGTGGACGATCGAAAAGCTCCACGTTACAGGAAACACCGACTGGCCCACACGGCGAAAGTATGTGCGCGACAAAATCAAAGAGTTCAAACAGGACGTCGCCGACTTCTCGGCTGACCGGCCGCGGAACTGGACCGACGAAATCCTGCTGGACGACACCGATGGCGTCAACAACGCACTAAAGCTCCAAGTGCTTCGGGAAGTTGGTAACCTCAACATTCCGGATCGCTTAGACAAAGGCGACGGTGTGGACTTCTGGACCTTTCGACTTACAAGCACCGACTTCTTGCAGGACGATAGCATTGTTGTCCCGCAAGGCGAAGGTGTAACCGGCTACGACAAAATCCAGAAGAAGCTCGCTAGTCTCGTGGAAATTCGCGGCACAGCCCGCACTACGGCATTTGCCACCGGCTTGTTCAATGCCCTGAGTAAAAACCAGGGCAAACCAAACCGGACGGTACTGATTTACTCCGACGGCTTGGAGAACAGCGACCTCGGCGACTTCTACCGTAAACCGCCCCACAAAGGCGTTTACAAAGAGTTCGCCGAAAAGCTACAATCGCGGAAACCGTGCCCGGACCTTTCCGGTGTTTGGATTTACTGGTACGGCCCCAAGACTGGCCGCAACAGCAACCAAATCCGCGCTTCGTTGAAATTTTGGGAGTGGCTGCTCACCCAGCACCACGCTCACGTCGAGATTGAATATTAGGGGTGCCCCATGCGCCCCCTTAACTCCAGAGCAGGACCACCGCAACCGCGGTTGGTTCCTGCTCTTTTTTTATATATTAAAAAAGAGCAGCGGACCAAAAGTATCGGCCAGCTGCTCAGGTTGCACGCGAACGAGCGCGTAAGTGCTTATTTTTCTATGCGATCCGTCTGCGTGGATGGGCGGCGGCTGTTTTGGTGATTCGGAAATCACCGCCAACAGAATCAGCATCCCTATTGCCAAAAAAGTTAAAATGACCCGTGCAGGTGCAGTCATCTTTTTTCTACCCATGTTCCCCCTTCCCTGATTAAACTTTCACGTTATGCTTCGGCAGTTCTCGGCACCACCGGCGTGTCGCGAATGCGTTCGTACTTTTGCACACTTGGTACAATGCTCGGCGCCAGTAGCGCAGCTTGGATTTTTTCGATAGCCCGCTGATTTGCTTTGAATTCTTTGTATTTTTTTCAGCGGGAACCACAATCGAATCAAACAGCTTACCAAGAACAATTTTCATGCGCCGGACCGTCTTGACGAGCAACTCCTCTTCCGGTTTACGGAAGGGTAAATTCACAAAAGTTCTTAAGCTGTCGTCAGTCGCATTTTTACATCCAGTGTTGCCGTTGTAAACACTTCTCGTGTTATGGTAATTGTCTCGGGAATGAGCATCCCTCCGCTATTGCACAGTCCCAAAAACTTCACCTTGACTTTGAATTACGAAACCCTGAATTCCCCAGTAATCTGATATACTTTTCTTGGGGGGAGCTTCCTTGCTTTTGGCAAGAAAACCTGCCCCAATAGAAGAATAAAGATACAGCAACCATGAACGGAAACAAAATTGTTCTAAAGCTCAAAGCGCTGGTATCATTGTTCCTTCCATATTGTAATTTAAAAGAGTATACAAAAGCAACCGGTCGAAAATTATCGCTGACTATTACTGAAACTTTAACCCTGTCCCTGTTCTGGCACCTGCAAGGCATTGTTACCAAAAAATCCGTTTACGACGCCTTGTCTGTTGAGGCCCGCTGCAGTTATAAATCCTTTGTGGTTAATGTCAACCGCTTGGCTCCCATAGCCCTGCAGATCATCGGCCTTGTTATGGCGCATAACCGCAAGCTGGCTCACGTTATTAAGTTCACTGATGCCACCGATATTCCGGTCTGTCTGATGAAGAATGTTGACCACCATAAGACCATGAAAGATTTAGCCTCGTTAAGTAAAAGTAGCAAAGGCTGGTATTACGGAATGAAGTTGCATTTAACTGCTGATTTTAAAGGGAAGACACTGGCCATCAGAATTACCTCGGCGGATGGCTCTGACCGGCAAACTGCCAAAGAAATGAATCAGGACTTGTGGGGAGTTATCATTTTAGACAGCGGTTATGTGTCCACCGAACTGCAAAACGAAATGAACGTGGAAGGCAAAAGGTGGTGGCTGGTTAAACCCTACAAGACCATGAAGAAACTGGCAACGATGTTTCAAAACCTGCTGTACGATACCCGCATGCTGGTGGAAACAAACTTTCGGAACTTAAAACTATTCTGGGGTTTGGTTTCTTCCATGCCAAGATCCATTTCAGGTTATCTGGCTAATTATGTTTATGCCATACTGGCCATGGTCTTAAAACCGATGATGTCCAGTCCCATGCTGGCTCTTAACTAAAAAACTCTTTTTTTACTCTTTTTACAATCAGGGAAGTTACAATTAATACCTAACGCGAACAACCTTTGATCCTCTTAAACTTAAAGAGGCGGTTTTTGCATTGGCTGGAAATACTGAAGTGAGGTAGCGGGAGTTTCGTAATTCAAAGTAAAAGGAGGTCGAATTATGAATTCCATATTCGACGATGCGGCACCGAAAGATAATTCCCCCCTCGATCCAGAGTCGCGAAAGCTGAGGATCTGGGACTATGTCCACTTTTGGATGATTATGACCGGCATAGGCGTCATTATCTCCATTCTCTCGGGAATAATGCTTTGGCTGGAGATGGATAAAAATGCAGCAATAGTCCAGGCTCTTTCCAAATACAATACCCTGGAGCAGCTTCAAAACGGCGAAAGCGCCAAGAAAATCTCCATGGAAATCACTACGCTACTTCAAGCTGAAGGTCTTAACGCCAAAAGCTTATACCTCAATCTCGACGGCCAAGTGCACCGTGCGTATAGCGCGCAGGCTGAAAATCTGATTACTAAGCTTGAACAGACACGCAACGACCCGAAAACAGCCCAAGAATTAGATAATGAGATTAGGCAGTGTGAGATCGGGGCCAAGGGCCAAACACCTCCGGACCTAGATAAGAAGTTGGCCGGCGAAGTTGCCCGCAATGATCGCGAGCATGCCAACGAGCTTGACCGCGCCCACGGAAAACAGCCGAAGGGCAAAACAACTGCCCACAACCACGCTCGCGTTAGGCATCGCGCCTGAAGCTTTATACGCAGGGATCCAGTAGTAAGGATCCCTGCTCTTTTTATTTGTAAATTATCATAAATAAAAGCGCACGGGATGAGGCGTGCGCTAGGGATGGATGATGACGAGATAAAGTAAATTAGGATGCCGGTTTAGCCCGAACCAATTCGAGTGGAACTCGCGGTCTGCCTTTCAATATATCTGCTTGTCGGCTCACCCCGACAGCATCGGTCAGTCGAGACAGTTGAGATTGAAACTCAACATCTCTCTGATTTATTGCCAGTACGTGCTGCAAATTCAACCTGAGCACCACGTTTTGGTGCAATAAAAATAAAATTACGCCTCCCAAAAGGAATACTCCGACCACCGTCGCGTTTACCGAGGAAAACCAAAGTCCTTTCGCTGATTGAGGGGCAAGAACTACGACCAATTTCGGTCGATTAATTCCATCACGGTCAATAAACCTAACTATCGCCCAACCTAAACTCTTGGCCACAAACGTCTGTTCGTTCGGATTAGTAGCCGTAGTTGCCAGTAAATCTTTGCTGGCCGTTTCGGCAGACTGCCAACCCTTGGCAACCAGCTTCTGCCCCACCACCATAAAGATGGGGGTTGCGTCAGTAACCGTCAAAGAAGACGGCTGCGAGGCTACCTGGTCATGGGACGGTTCCGAAACCAACGCCGTCTTTACGGGAACCGGGTTAGTTTTAACCCTTATCGTCCCGGCCAGCTGCTTGTTATCCGCGGCCAGAATGGCGGCGGCAAGTTTGGCGTTGGGGGTGGCGTCGTAATCAATATAGAACGGGGCGACCAGACCGGCCGTACCAGTAACAGCAGAGGGGCGATTCCCTAGGCTATCATAGATAGCGCCCAGGTAGTTGGCCGGATTAACCTGGCCGTACATCAACTTAAAATCTTGCGAGTGCTGCAGGCCGGCGAGCGGCTTGCCAGTTAACTGAATGGATTCAGCGGCCGCGAGGGTAGTCGCGGCAAAAACGAACAGCGAAAACATCCGCATCATCATATTCATATTCTCATCCTTGAAAAAGTGAAAGTGCAACTCGATTCCATAGTCTAACAAATAACCTTGCTTTTGGCAAGGTCTGGGTGGGCACACACAAACTTTAATTCGGCAGTTTTTGTTTAACTAACTTTCCAGCTTTTATTTCTATTGGGTCGGCCTTGCGCAAAGCCCGGGTCTGGGCTGGCGAGACTATCCAAAAATGCTCAATTTTATCTAAATATTTAGGGATCTCAAACAGGTCCCGCTGGCTGGTGCGCCAATCAAGTTTATCAAAATAACTAAGATCAAACGGCCGGCTGTATTCCCGCAAAGTCTTTTTACCGCTGTCTAAAAAATATTCATGAAAATAAGAAAGCGCCAGCTCACGGACAGTTTTGTAAATCGGTTCGCGGTAGCGCAAAACCGCGTGGTTGGTTTTAGAAATTGCGCCCCAGCAGCCAAACTGGCGGAAGACCGCGACTACATGATCGTCATCACCCGGTTTTATGGACCGTAAGTCCATAACCAACGGCTTAAGCCCATGAAATTCCAAAGCCGCCGCGGCCAACAAAGCGCCCTCCATACAGTGGGCGCTGCCGGTGCGCAAAACTCGGCGGGGCGACTGGCAAGTTTCGCCTTTGGTTTCAAAATTGATTTTTAACTTTTCCAGATGGTCCTGGATTTTAGCCGGAGTATTGAGGCGACTAAAAATCTACGTTTGGGGGCAGAATATAGTAAATTTAGATTATTTCGCTTGGGCATATGTCCTCAGTATATCATGCCTATAAAAAAACCCTCTCATATTGGAGAAGGAAAAATACAACGTAATGCCATTACTAACCTTGTTAAAAATATCAAATCACAAGCATTCCGCCAAAGGCGGATCGGCCTCCGGCGGACAAGTTCCAAATAAATTCCAAAAATGAAAGTTCAATAACCCAAAGACCTTTATTCTTGAGTTTTGATATTTTGGATATTATTTGATTATTGATTTTTTGTATATTGAAAATTAATACCGCTATGGCAAAAAGCTCTTAAACCATTTCCGAATTTTATCCATGTTGGGATTAGCTAAGAGTTTTTTAACCATGCCGCCCAGCTGCGCATTACCGCTGGATGAACCAAACTTGCCGCCCCATAACACCAGGCCCGCGGCCGTGGCAAAAGCCGGATCATCGACTCGGTCGATAATCGTCGTAATATTTTGCGGCATGCCAATACTGACCGGCAGGCGTAAATACTTTTTCACGAATTCAGCCATGCCCGGCAGCTTGCTCCCGCCGCCTGTTAAGACTATCCCCGCCGGCAATTTGCCGTCGCGGTTAATCTTTTTAAGCTCCGCGTTAATATGATCAAAAATTTCTTCCAGCCGCGCCTCGATAATCTCCACCACGTACGTCCGCAATGTAGTTTCTTCTTCGTTGGGATCAATCTTAGAAAGATCAACCTCTTCGGCCTTATTCACCGCTTTCGGATCGCAATGCCCATATAATAATTTAACCTTCTCTGCCGTATCAATACTGCAGCGCAGGCCAATCGCAATATCGTTGGTAATGTGCATGCTGCCCAAAGGCAAAACAATCGTATGCAGCAAATCCCCTTCTTCGTAGACCGCAATGCTCGTGGTGCCGGCGCCTAAATCCACTAAGGCCACGCCTAAATCTTTCTGGCGTTTGGTTAAAACCGCTTCGGCCGCCGCGCAGGGCGCAAGGACCAGATCATCAACCTCTATTCCCGCCTGCATGATTGCCTTAGTCAAATTGCGCATAAACGGCAAACCGGCTTGGACAATAATCGTGTTGACTTCCAGCCGAATGCCGCTCATCCCGAGCGGATCTTTAATCCCGCTCTGCCCGTCTAAAGTAAAAGTTTTAGGGAAGACATGTAAGACTTCCTTATTTTGAGGAATAGAAATGGCCTGCGAAGCGTCCACCACCCGGATAATATCGTTTTCCGTAATTTCGCCATCGGCTCGGGAAACCGCAATAACTCCGTGGGATGACATAGAAGAAATATGGTTGCCGCCTACCGAAACATTGGCCCGCGTAACCGGCACGCCGGTCATCCGCTCCACCCGCTCCAGGCCTTGCGAAATCGAAGAAACCGCCTCTTCAATGTCTACAATCACTCCCCGGCGAATGCCGGCCGAAAGCACTTCACTGGCTCCAATAACACTGAACACCCCCGTCTGCTCGTCCATTTTAGCCTGGACAACCCGGACATTCTGAGTACCAATATCGAGTGATGAAATATAATGTTCTTTAGGCATTGGGAGTTAGTGAATAGCGAACAGCGATTAGGCAATAGTGGAGCAACCGCAGCACTATTCACTATTCGCTATTGCCTATTCACTCTTTTTATTATTTTAGTTTTTCTTTCAACAGCTTGGCCAAAACCGCGCCGTCGGCACTTTGGCCGAGCGTAGCTTTGAGTTTGCCCATAGCCGCGCCAAAATCTTTGGCAGTAAAATTATTTTCAGTAATCATGGTGCTAATTGCTGCGGCTATTTGCTCTTCCGAAAGCTGCGGCGGGAGATACTGCTCTAATATTGCGGCTTCTTTTAACTCCTGCTCCGCCCGCTCCGTACTACCGCCCTGGGTAAAACTTTCCGCCGCTTCTTTCCGGCGCTTAATTTCCGACTTAACCAATATCACAATCTCTTCGGCTTTCAGTTCCGGAACCATTTTCGCCACTTGCTCATTCTGAATCCGCGCCTTTAACCCGCGCAGGGTATTAGTGGTAAGTGAATCCCGCGCTTTCATGGCACTTATTAAATCCGACTCGAGTTGTTGCAATGAGAGCATGCAATTATGTGCAATTTTTTTATCTTCGTCCGTATCTCTTGGTCACTACCGGTTTGCCCATTTTTTTCAGTTCTTCTTTTTGGGCCTTGATCTGGGTTCGGCGACGCGCGGCTACCTTTTGCAGGTTGCGGCTCTTGGGCGGTTCAAAAAAACGGATTCTGCGGGCGCGCACTAACACGCCGCTTTGTTGGATTTTCCGGTTAAAGCGACGCAATAAACTTTCAAACGATTCGTTGTCTTTCTTCTTGACCTCTACCATTAATATTCACCTCTTTCTATGGGAGTGTTCGCGTTACTCGCGATACTGCTGCCTTAAACTATACTATAATCACCGATTTCGGTCAAACTTTCGGCGTTGAGGATAAAAAAACCTCCGGAAGGAGGATAACAAAACACTCTCTTTGATGTAAAAAATCTAAATTACTCACCCATTTGCTTGCCGCCAAGCAAGTGCAGGTGTAAATGAGAGATAACCTGTCCCCCATCGCGGCCAACGTTAAAGATTAACTTATACCCAGTATCCTGAACGCCAAATTTCTCGCCCATTAGCTTGGCAGTGTACATCATTTCACCTAAAAGTGCCTCGTGGCGCGGCTCAGTATGACTAATCGAACGGATGTGTTCTTTAGGAATAACCAAAATATGGACCGGGGCTTTAGGTAAAATATCGCGGATGGCAAAAACGCGCTCGTTTTCGAACAATATTTCGGCCTCAATCGTACGGTTGGCTATATTACAAAATACGCAATCGTCCATGTTATATGGTATTATTCTACGGAAGCTACTATATTTACTGTAGTAACTTATATAGTTTCCGTAGAATCATACATTATCTCCCCAGCCGTTTCTTAACCTCTTCTACTATCTTATCATAAGAAATAACTTCTTGCATCCCGCTTTTGACATCCCGTAAGATAACCATTTCGTCGACGGCTTCTTTTTGGCCCATAATCAGGGCTATCGGCGCTTTAAAGCTTTCGGCCTGTTTGAGTTGATTTTTCACCCCCACGGTTCCAAAATGGTCATATACCGAAATTCGTTGGGCGGTTAAATCGTGAAATAGGCGCAAACTTTTCTTAGAAGCCAACTCGCCCAGTGGCACCAAAAAGACATCGTTTTTAATTTCGCGTTCAAAAACAATTTTGGCATGTTCCAGGGCTTCGATGATTTTCAGCAAGCTGCCGGTAAAACCAAAGCAGCTATAATTCTTTCCGGAAACGGCCTGAAGCAAATCGGTATGGTAGCCGCCCTCTCCAATGGTAATAGACTGGCCCTTATTCTTGTAACGGATAATAAAATTAGTCTGGCTGTAGCCTTCGGGTCCGGCAAACAAAGGGTTGAGTTGATACGGAGCATTCAGTTCGTCCAGGGCCTCTAGAATGTTGGTAAAGTGAGCGTGGGAATTGGGATCTAAAAAATCCAAAATAGTCGGGGCTTCGCTGACCAGCGCCTGGCAATCCAAATTTTCACAACGAAAAACGTTTAAAACGCGGCCGTTGAGGCTGTCGCCGCAGTTATCGCAAAGTTCGTATTTTTTGGCGGCTAAAAAGTCGCGCAAAGTTTCCTGGTAATTTTCTTGGCATTCCGGATTGCCGATGTTGTTGATTTCCAGGACAACCTCTTTTAGACCCAACGAGGCTAACAATTCCCAGACCACCCCAACTACCTGAGCCTCGGTTAAATGGTTAAAATTGCCGAAGACCTCGAAGCCAAAATCAGCGCCCTCAGTCAATTTTTGAGTTTTCGGATGGCGGCTAAAAACAGGACCGCTGTACCACCACTTGGAAAGCGGCAGCTGGTCTATAATTTTATGCTGGCCATAAGCCCGCAAAATCCCCGGTAAAATACTCGGCCGGAAGGCGGCAGCCTTGGCCGCGCCTTCGGCTAAGACTAAGCTTTGCCCAATAGCCGGATCTTTATAAAAATTATGGTACAAATTTAGATCCTCAACCATGGGAGCTTCCATGCGCGAAAAACCATACACCCGCGACATGCGCTGCATTTGCCGAAGGAGAGCATCCCACAAGGGGTCACGCTCGGTAATAATATCCTGAAACCCGTCTAAACTGCTAACTTTTTTTGTTGGCGTCGCCACGGCGGCGCCATTTTTTTTTGGTCGGCCCATAGGAAAAGAATTTTTAATTTAAAATTAACTAAAAATTTTAAATTAAAAATTAAAAATATTATTGATACGAAGGCGTGCTAAAAACGGTAAAGTCGGATAAAGGGAAGACCCGCACCCAAACGCGTCCGACTATGTCGTCGGCAGGTAAAATACCCCAGCTGCGGGAGTCCGAACTGGCGGTTCGGTTATCACCCAAAACATAATATTCCCCGCTACCCAAGGTAATTGGCTGAGCTGGGCCAATGGTTTCGGTCTGGCTTTTCAAGTAAGGTTCGTTTAATTGCAAGCCATTTGGATAATCTTTATTAACAATAATGACATGACCGCCGGAAAACTCAACAGTATCGCCCGGTAAGCCGATAATCCGTTTAATAAAGAATTCGCTTGTATCTTTGGGAAATTTTAGGACTATAACATCTCCCCGCTTGGGACTGGCAGTTTCGTAACTCAGGCGATCCACGATTAAATAGTCACGGTCGTGAAAATTTGGTTCCATGGATGATCCGGAAACCACAAACGGTTCAGCCACAAACATGCGGAATGGGACAATTATAATCAGGGCTATGACCAAAATTTTGACCAAATCCCAAATAAAGGAGCCGATGGCTCGAAACGAAGATTGCGGGTTAGGATCTTGATTTTGGTTTTGGTTTTCAGCCGAATCCATGAAAATAAGATTAAAAAATTAGAATGGTATTGGTATTGTACTGGAATTTAAGGATTGGTCAAGTAAAATCCAAATGGAAAATTTGGGGTGAGGGGCAACAATCCGAACGTAATGGAGTCGCGTCCGACGCGACGGAATGGAGTGAGGATTGATTGACCCGTAGTCCGACGAAGGCTGGTGGAGCACTCCGCTCATGAAGTGGCTGTCTTGGAGTATTGTAAGGGAATTTGAGAGTTTTGGAAAGCGGCACAAATGAAGCCTCTCGGTCGGATGTGGCTTGTGTCATCCCGGCCTCCGAGCCGGATGCTAATCAAAATTTTGGAACATTTGGAACACGCCTTAAGGGTCTGTTCCGTGTTCCAATTTATGAGAATGGGGCAAATGAGACACTCCTTAAGGCTTCTGTTTCATGTCTCATTTCAAAAAAATGGGACACTTTGGGACAGTCCTTAAGGGTTGTATCCTGTGTCCCAAATTTGGCAGTTTGTGTTCCAAAATGGTGTAATAAATTTTTCGTTTCACACTAAATTTATTATTTAGTGGGTTTTGTCCGGGCAAGAAGCCTGCCCGCTATTATGTCCAAAGTTTCTTCCGAGACTTCATCAACGGATTGGGAAGATTGTTGATTGCCTGCTGATTGGATTTGATCCAGATATTCCTGACTCGTAATATAATGTTGGTCGTGGGAAGTATTTAATGAGCCTCCCATTTCGTTAAGGCCACGCGAAAGCAGATGAACTACAACCATATTCAACCTCCGGGTTTTTGCCGGGTCGTTAGGGAAAATTGTGACATCATTATTGGTATCAAAGTGGAAGCCCGAATCAAGAAAAAGGAGACGGTGCGCCATTTAAGGCGGTAAGTCTTGAACCGTACACCTCTATGGGTATGCCTCTGACTATGGCCAAATCTAGTTTTGCAAGACAGCTATCCATCACAAAAGATAAGGTCATTCCGGCATTGGGTTGTTTGCTTAATTCTGTGAAATAAACCCTCAACGATTCCCTGTCCGCGTCTGAATATTTTTCGTTTGTTAAAATTCTCCCTTGCGCTGCCTTAAAGGCCTGAATTGATTTTTGCCTTAAGTTTTTTTGCTCAGCTAGGCACTCCTCTAAAAACTCAAGCATGTCCCTACGGATATTCTCTGTATCCTGATTGCCCGTTCCAAACTTTTCAGGATATTGATTCTGATAATCCATCACGGCACCTAATTCATCCTGAGTTAGTAGCGCTTTGGAGCTTAAATCAAGACCCACGCTTTTGTCAGGTAATGTAATTTTTCCACTAAGAATAGGTTTTTCACCGTGGCCGATCCTATTAAGAAAAACATACCCGGCCGCTAACAGTTTGCTGCGGAGAATACGGCTTTCTTGCAGTTCAGATAAATCAACACCTGCACTTTGGAGACGTAAAAATTCAGAAGAATCTTTTTGTAGATTTGAAAGTTGAATAACTTCCTCTGGATCGCCACGTAAATATTTCTCTTCTGTGTTAACTTTTCGTAATGCAATTCAGGATTTTGGCCGTAATCACGCCTCGCCGATTCATTATTTGGATTGCTCATACTTTTCCTTAACGTATGCCATTATTTTTTATAAAAAATTATTTGCTAAAACGCTGCCTAACACAATCCTCAATAATATTGTACATATTTTCCGCTGATTGTTGGGTGATTGCGACCAACCCCATATTTTTTCTAAAATCTTTATAATATTTGTCGTCTGATGCCAGAGCACCCAAAAAATCTCTCAAATAACTAGGGTCTATCATATACTTGTTAATGAGTTCTGTAACGTCTTCTTTTGCTTGAGCTAATGGACCAGTCTCCCGGTAACCTTTATGGTGGCCAAGCCAGGAAAAACCTTTTGTGTTAACCGCCGCCCTTATATCAATAAACGAATTATATAAAGTTTTGGTTTGCGGATGTTGGAAATTGGTAAACATTATATGGGAAAGTTCGTGGGATAGCCTATACATAAATTGCCTATCGCCCATAAAATTTTTTGCCGTATGTGTTAATTCCTGCATTTCGCGTTCAGTCCAAGGTTGTGCACCCAACGTGATAATACCGTTGCGAGATGATCCATCACTTTCATCCGGCTCGATAATTAATCTTGATTCGGAAACTATCCCCATATTTTCCAAATGTCCCCACATAGCGCCGCTATAAACGGTATGCGAATCCAAAGTTTCTATTAATCTTTTTTTTATAAGCTTCGGGGTTATACCTGGCCAAATCTGGAGTTAATGAAGCTTGAGGCTGGCGTGGACAGTCACCGGAAAATCTATTAGGCATATAAAATTTTAGATATATCTTTTAAGGGATAATTAAATACCAGCTCCCGCGCTTCTGGAAGTAAAAATTCCACCATTTGTAAATGTTAAATTTCCCGGGGCGTTAGTTTCAAAATCAAACTCCACTTCGTTAAAGATTTGCGAGGGCAGGGCTTGATCATTGGCAACCCACATGCTTTTATTGCCGCTGGTTTCTTTGACCATTTTTAGAGATGTTGGGGATAACTGCTGACGGGGAATTTTGTTGATTACCACGGCGGCGCAATAAGCCCCAACGAATAATCAGCAACGCGTCATCCTTAAATGTTTTGAGGATTAGGTAATTGGTAAGGGGTCATGTGCTGATAAAGGTCTAACCAACGATGATCTCAGGCTCCGTAAATCAACTGTGCTCCGGTTTTTAAATGGGATGCTTTTAACAACCCGGCTGATATCATTTGCCAGCGCAAGCACTTTGGCCCTTTTCTTATGACCTGGGACATTCTGGTAATATTTTCATCAGCAGAATCGGATTGCATAGCAGATTGCACGACTTCATCTAAGTTTGCCACCACCTCATCCAAATTTTGGTCGGGGTGAAGTTGACTCTGAAATTTTCTTGATAATCTTTGGAAAGCTGAGGAGTCAAAATCCAATTCCAACGGCCTGTGCTGCATTTCAACAACGTTATTCCCATAAAAAAATTTTCTGTCATTCGGGTCAAATTCGGGAAAGCCGGTGGTCAATTTATGCCTGCCTTCGGGGATTAGGATTGTTACTTTTTGGTTGCCCGCAGTTTCAGAAATATTAGTGACCTCAAACCCTTTGCCTTAAAAAATCAGCAAAATTATTTTTGTTAAATTCTTTTCCCTGCTAAATCTCCAAAATGTTTTTCGCTTCATAACGAGTAGCTAAATACATAATTAAGCTTACCATTTACATAAATTGGACCATTTCATCTGGCTTTTTGCGAAGCATAGTTACCTACTTCTTATCAATTCTGGTTTCCTGGACTTGCTGCCCAGCCTGCGTCATTAATCTGTTGTAAGGATTATTAACCATCTTTTCAACGCATATGGAAAACGCAAGGTTCTTAGGGGTTCTGGGGCAAGTGTCAGGTAGTCCTTCTACTACTGTAGCTGCCGCCCCAGCTTAAGTACTGCCTCTACGCCCGCAAGAGCACGGAGCAGGAGGAAAAACATATTTTAAGTATTGATAGCCAAATTAAGGAAAATGGCACAAATTGCCCAGCGGGAAGGGCTTAATGTAGTGGACGTAAAACGGGAAAGTCACAGCGCCAAAGCTTCCGGTCAGCGCGAGGTTTTTAATGAACTGATTACCGACATTCCGCTCCGGTAAATTCAACTGCATCCTGACATGGGCACCAGACAGGTTGAGCAGGAACGCAGGAGATTTAGGCTCCATAATAGATTTGATGGATCAAAAGTTACTGATTCAGAATCAGGACTTACAGCCAGACTTTTACGGATTCTCCCAACGAAAAATTTTTGCTGATGATTTTAGGCTAGTCAGGCCAAACTGGAAAATGACAACCGAAGATAAATATTCAAGCGCGGTATGAGAACTCGGGTGGAGATGGGTTTGTGGCCGGAGTCGCGCCGACTGGTTACCTAAACGAAAAATGAGACAGATAAACCCTGCTCGGTTATTCTTGACCCTATGCGAGCACCAGTTGTTAAACAAATGTTTGAAAAGGTAGCGGATAATGGCTGGAGCGGCAGAAAAATCCATAACTGGCTCAAAAATGATTTAAGATTTGTGACAAAAACCGGGAAAATATTATCACTTAGCAATATTTATTTGATGTTAAGGAACTCCTTTTACTACGGCACTTACGAATACCCAAGAAAATCCGGTAAATGGTACACGGGTAAACATACGCCGATAATTTCCCAGGAACTTTTTGCCAAGGTGCAGGAAAAACTTAATCAGGAAATTAGCACCTCGGCTAAAACCTATGGCAAGGAGTTTGCTTTTACCAAACTTGTGACCTGCGGGCTGTGCGGCTCTGGGGTATGTGCTGACGAGAAGTTTAAAAAACTTAAAGACGGCAACATAAACTGTTACGTTTACTACGGCTGTAATAAAAGTAAAAATTACCAGTGCAAGAGCGGTTATGTTCGGGAAGAACTTTTAATCAGCCAACTGTTTAATATCATAGACCGGATTGATTTGGACTAACTGGGCATCAAAGACAAAATTACACAGGAGATGGATTGCTACAGGTAGCAATTTTAGTCCATGGTCTTGGACTTATCTGTGGAGGCCAAAATTAAACATAAAAATATTACAACCCGGAATTACGCCAAGTATATTCTCAAAAAAGGAAGGCAGTATTCAGGACAAGCGGGAGTTGCTGGGTTGCCTTAAAAGCAAACTGATTTTGACAAACAAAATTTTGTCGCTGGAATAATCCTGCATTTTCCTTGGCATCCCGGGATATTTTTCACAACCCTGAAAAATTCCGGGATGACACACGAAGAAAAAGATTGCTTCGTCGGATGTACTCCTCGCAATGACACCATCGTAGACAAACTAAAAACACGGATTAACCGTGTTTTTATCTTTGGCACAAACTTTGAACACCTCGGTGTGAATTGAGGTGCTCAAGGTGGTGGACGCGACAGGATTCGAACCTGTGACCTCGCCGATGTGAACGGCGCGCTCTAACCAGCTGAGCTACGCGTCCTAACTCTGCAAAACTTTCTACACTATACCACTGTGAAAGACATGGCGCAAGCCGCTGAATTTATATATAATACTAAGGCTGCTTACTTCAGCAACACCCAATAAAAGCATGAAAAACCTTGATTTTATCAACCATTCTCCGCAACCAACCGGCCCTCGCGTCAACGTCTACAGCCCCTTGCCGCCGGTTTTTCCGCATACCAGCCCCGCGCTCCCGCCAAAAAAACCCAAAAAAAGACGCTGGCTCAAAATTATTATTGCATTAATCGTCATTTTACTCCTTGGTGCCGGAGCATTCGTGTTTATTAGAGCTGATAATCTATCTAATAAAATTTTTGTCGGGAAAAAAACTACTTTTTTTGAAAAAATAAAAGAACTGATTGGCGACAGCGGCACTACGCAACTGCAAGCCAATGCCTTAGGGCAAATTAACGTGCTCCTGTTAGGCGTAGGAGGCGCCGGACACGACGGCGCTTATTTGACCGACACCATGATTCTGGCCCAAATCCAGCCTCAAGAGCACAAAATTACTTTAGTTTCCATTCCGCGCGATTACTGGGTGGAGTTGCCCGACAGCAGTCGCGGCAAAATTAACGCCTCCTTTGAGCAGGGCCTGGGACGAGCATGGATTGGAATCAGGCCGGCGCCGATGCGCGTCAAACCGTGGAAACACTTTCCGGACTCAACATTCCCTATTTTGCCGTACTCGACTTTGCCGGATTTAAAGAGGCCATCGATCAAGTCGGCGGCGTAGATGTTGTGGTCGACAGAACTTTCACCGATTATGCCTATCCTGCAGATGTCGGCGACGGCTACCTGCCTCCCATTACCTTTACCGCCGGGCCGCAGCACATGGACGGCACCACCGCCTTAGAATTCGCCCGCAGCCGCCACGCCGCAGGTCCGGAAGGTTCGGATTTTGCCCGCAGCCAGCGCCAACAAAAAATTATTACCGCTTTCGAAGCCAAACTGTTTCAGCTCAATATTATTTCCGGTGCTTCAACTTTAAACAGCTTGTTGGACATCTTTGCCGACCATTTCCACACCAATCTTGACCCCGGCGAACTCTACCAACTCTATAATTTTTACAAAGCCAACGGAAGCTACTATTCAGTCTATCAGCCTCGATCCGACCACGGGATTAATTTGTCCGGAAATTATGGCTCCCGACGGCGCCTACATTTTAACTCCCTGCGCCAACAAAAGTAACCAGGATATTGTTAACTTTTTTAACAGCAGCATCAGCATTGCCGCAATGACCAATGAACATGCCACAGTTGGTTTGGCCAATGCTACGACTAATCCTAGTGTTTACGATACCGCCTATCGTTTACTAACCGATGCTGGATTGAGCGTATCCAAAATGAATGCGGTGCAGGATAACCCTCCCCAAACCTTAGTCTACCAAGCCAGCACGACCCCGCAGACCGCCGCGTTTATTACCCAAACCCTGAATGCGCAGCAGACTGCAACGATACCGGTCGAAATAAACATGCCAAAATCTCCCCCAGATGTTATAGTAGTACTGGGCGCCAGCACGCCAGCCCAGCCGGCTCCGCCACTTTATATTCCCCCGCCGGCGCTGGCAGCTACTACGACACCGGCTTCAGCCAGCAGCAGCCCGACTTCGGCAACAACAACCCCCAGCAATGCCAGCAGCACGTCGGAAACTGCGACCAGTACAAAAGTTATACAAACGATCACTAATTAGTTATCAAGTTCATAAAGTTTATCAAGTTATAAAGTACTGTAGTTACTTGATAAACTTTATGGACTTTAAAAACTTTACACTTTCTATGCCCCATTCTTTTCCTCTTGTTGCCCTGGTCGGCCAGCCGAACGTTGGCAAGTCCACATTGCTCAATAAAATCGCGGGCCATTCCCACGCGGTGACTTCGCCGGTGGCCGGCACCACCCGGGATCGGCAATATATAGATACCGTTTGGAATGGAGTAGCCTTTACTTTAGTCGATACGGCCGGACTTATGGATGGCGCCAATGATGAACTCGAATTGGGTATTCACCGGCAAATAGATATTGCTCTTTCAGAAGCCGATGTGGTTATTTTGTTGGTGGACGGCAAACAGCCGCTGGCAAATTTGGACCAAAAAACCTTGCTCAGATTCCGGAAAATCAAAAAACCACTTTTATTGGCAGTCAACAAACTTGATTCTCCCAAAACTGCCGAAGAGACTTTAGGCGTGTTTCAGCGGTTGGGTATTAAACCAATGTTCGGGATTTCCAGCATCAGCGGCAAAGGAATTGGAGATTTACTCGACGCGGTTGTGGCCCAGCTCAAACCTCAAACTGAAGACATCGCCACGGCCACGGCCCCGGCCGAAGCCATCGCAGTTTCGATTGTCGGCAAACCGAACGTGGGCAAAAGCAGTATCTTTAATGCCATTATGGGAGAAGAACGGGTAGTTGTTTCCCCTATCCCCGGTACTACGCGCACAGCTATCGACAGCACTATCAGCATTGGCAACCAAACCTACACCTTCATAGACACTGCGGGCCTGAAAAAGAAGGAACACCGCCAGGCCGAACCGGATATTTTTAGCGGCTTTCAGACTTTTAAATCTATCCGCAGAAGCGATGTCTGTTTGTTTGTAATTGACGCCTCCCAGGAAATTACCAAACAGGACCAGCGCGTGGCCCAGGAAATTTTTGCCATGGAAAAAGGCTGCGTGATTTTAGCCAACAAGTGCGATTTGGTGGCAGATAAAAAAGCCGCCGGCACACTGGGCAAAAATGCCCGGTCGCTGGCCCAAAACCGCGACGATAAATACCAAACAGTCCGCGACTACATTAGCCACAACTTTCCGTTTTTATGGATGTGCCCTTTATTTTTTGTTTCGGCCGCAACAAAAGAAAATTTGGACGAAGCCCTGGCCGCTATCGAACCAATTTCGGAACGGCGCAACAAAACAACGGATCAAGAAACTTTAGATGAATTCTTAAATAAGCTTTTAAAGAAGAATCCGCCAAAACTGCTGCGCGACCAAAAGAAGCCTAAAGTCTTTAGCCTGCGCCAAACCGGGACTGTACCGCCGGCCTTTGAGCTACTAGTCAATCATCCGGCCGCCATTTCCCAACAATTTCGCAAATTCGTTGAAAACTCCATTATCCGCGATTTAAATTTTTGGGGCACGCCCATCGTCTTGCGGCTAAAGGGAAAAGACAAAAGCTAAAAGTGCGTGTGTTATAATTGATGTATGAAAGTCATTGTAGGTTTAGGAAATCCGGGAAAATCATACGAACACAATCGCCACAATGTGGGGTTTTTGGCTGTGGATTATTTGGTGGAATTATACAAAATTTCAGAAAAATTTTATGAGAAATTTAACTCCAGTGTGGTAGAATCAAGAGTCGATGATCAAAAAGTCCTATTTGCCAAACCGCTGACTTTTATGAATGAGTCCGGTATCGCCGTGCAAGAAATGGTTCACTTTTATAAATTAAACGTTGCCACAGACATCATCGTGCTGCACGATGAAGTTGACTTGCCGTTCGGAACGGTCCGCGCCACCTCCAGCTCGTCTTCGGCCGGCCAGAATGGTGTTCAAAACATTATAGACCAGCTCGGAACTTAAGAATTCCAGCGCCTGAGGATTGGGGTTGAAACCCGCGGCTCGCGCGCTGAAATGGACACTCGTTCCTTCGTTCTTTCCAACTTAAGTTTAGATGAATTAAAAAAACTTCGGGAAGAAATTTTTCCCCAAGTTAAGTTAAAGATCGAAGCATTTTTAAAACTATAATTAAAAATCCGCCGGTCGGCGGATTTTTTTATACCCGTAACCCCACTTGCAAGTGAAAGACTGCAGAAAAACGTCTAACAACCTTTGCTTGATGCTAGGAGCAAGTGATAGGAGGGATGACACCTGCTTTCGCGACTTGCAAATAGGATCACGGATACAATTTTTTGGTCTAATGAAAAAGAACTAGTGGTTTACCAATTCATTACTCCTCAGTATACACCGTAAAGCCACTTTTTGTCAACCCCCCTTTCTGCCCTTAAATATCAGAACTTTGTGCTTATGGATTATCCACCCCACTTTTATTGGCATATCTTTAATACCAACCCAAAGCTCGGACCGGCAAAGCTTTTGGCATTATGTCGTCATTTTAAAGACGGTCAAACCGCCTTTCATGCCACGGTTGAATCTTTGGCTGAGGCAGGATTAGAGCCGGATCTGGCGAGAGAGATCTATCAGCATCTCCGCACAATTAATCTGAATGAGGAGTCCCAAAAACTGGATGCGGATGGTATACGGCTTTTATATTACCGTGACCCGGGCTATCCCCGCCTGCTATTGGAGATCTCAAAATTTCCGCCGCTGCTTTATTATAGAGGGGCAATGAACGCGACCGAGGAACTTTGCGTGGCAGTAGTCGGGACCAGAAAAATTACCAACTATGGACGGACCGTGGCGCCTTATTTAATTGAGCCGCTTATTCGGGCCGGGGTGACCATTGTTTCGGGTCTGGCCTTTGGCGTTGACTCCCAAATGCAGCGGCTGGCGGCAGAGAACGGACACCGAACAATTGCGGTGCTGGGCGGCGGCCTGGACGAAGCCACGCTGTATCCGCGCAACCACCTCCTGCTAGCGCAGCAAATTTTAGAAAGCGGCGGCGCGCTCATAAGCGAGTACCCTCCGGGGACGCCAGCACTCAAGCATCATTTTATCTCGCGTAACCGGATTATTTCCGGCATGTCGGTAGCCACTGTAATCATAGAATGCAATCTTAAAAGTGGCTCACTGATTACCGCTAAATACGCTCTGGAACAAAACCGGACAGTCTTTGCCGTCCCGGGACCCATTTATGCCGAAATGAGCCAGGGGCCGAATAATTTGATTAAAATGGGGGCCAAACCACTTACGCAGGCCAGCGATATCTTAGATGATTTAAACATCAAAGATGTACCGGGCGACACCATCGCCTCAAAATACTTTGACGCTACCCCTATGGAAAAGGTATTATTAGAATTGATCAGCTTCGAACCCGTAACCCTCAACACGCTCATTGTTGCCTCCCAACTCGAACCGGGCGACGTTACCTCGACGCTGACCTTTTTAGAGATAAAAGGGAAGGTCAGGAATTTGGGTGGGCAACAGTATATTCGTACACGATAATATTTATGAAACGTTTAATATATATTACTGCCTCTATCATATTAGTGCTTGTAGCAGCGACGGCTATTTTGTCGCGTTTTGGGGTATTCGGGTCGCATACACAAACGCTGGAACAAGCTTCAGAATGACGAAAAATCACTTTCCGACTATTACCAGGAGGCCCAGCAAATTGCGCAGCAGCCCGGACCGACTACTGCGACTGTAACTTTTTTGGCTGCCGGCGACATTATGCTTTCGCGGAACGTTGCCGCCGAAATTAACACACATTCCGATCCGCAGCTGCCTTTTAGCGGCATGGCGGAAGTATTGAAATCCACTGACTTTAATTTTGCCAACCTGGAATCGCCGGTAGCGCCAAAAACTCCGGTGGTGGGCGGCACATCGCTGACTTTTGGCGCGGCCAGCAGCAGCATTCCGGCGCTGGAGGAAAATAATTTTAAGATAGTCAATCTGGCAAATAATCATGCGTACGACCAGGGGCTGGCAGGCATCGACTATACGCGCCAAATCCTGGACCAAAACAATATTCTCCACGAAGGCACCGGCGATACGTTAAACCAAGCCTGGCAGCCGGCGGTGGTCACGGCCAATGGTATTAAAATTTGTTTTGTGGGCGCCGCCTATGGCACCAATACCGGCGGCGCGACAGCGGCACAATACGTGGCCGAAATCGCCGAGACCGACCGTTTAAAAACCGCTATTACTCAGGCTAAGTCGGAGTGCGATTTTGTGGTAGCTACCATGCATGCCGGCATAGAATACACCCGCACGCCGAACCAAGCACAAGTCACATTCGCCCATACCGCCATTGATGACGGCGCGGATATGGTGATTGGCGCGCATCCGCACTGGGTCCAGCCCATAGAAAAATATGATGGCAAGTATATTTTTTACTCCCTGGGTAATTTTATTTTTGACCAAGATTGGAGCACGGATACCAGCCAAGGATTAACTTTAAAAATCCAGCTATCCAAAACCGGCGCCACCACCCCGGCCGCTCCCAACGCCGCGACATCGGAAGACTGCAAGGGCCACGCCAACCAGCAACCTTAGATTATATTGAATTGATGCCAATTATTTTGCAATCTGACGGAGCACCGAGACCAGCAACAACCGACGAGGCAAAAAGTATTTTGGGCAAAATTGGAGAAATACAAACCATTTTAAAATAAAAACCAAGCCACATCAGTCACAATCCCTTGGCAATCAGACTTATAGTGCTACACTATTAATGTGTCTGCGGGACTTTATTGTCCCTATCGGCATTGGAGCTGATGGCAGACACAGGAAAGTCCCTACCAGGGGCTTTTATTTTTTTCGGCAGTAGTAAATTTAAGAGGTCTTTCGATTATATCCGAGACAAAATATTTCGCTAAAATTTCTATTAAAAATTTTTTTCATTTGACAAAACATTTTTATAACTGTAAACTCACTTTTGAAACTTGCAACGGAAAATAATTTACTTTAGAAAAAATTTATTTCTCTTTTATTTCTCTTATGTCCAAACCATTAATTATAGTTGAATCTCCAACAAAAGCGCGGACTATCTCGCGTTTTTTGGGCGGCGAATATCAGGTGGAAGCCAGCATGGGACACGTCCGTGACTTGCCGAAAAGCAAAATCTCTATAGACGTTAAGCACGACTTTGAACCCACCTATATTATTCCGCCAAAAGCCAAAGAGATTGTGGCCAAACTCAAAAAGGACGCCAAAAGCGCCCCCTCTATTATATTGGCAACTGATGAAGACCGCGAAGGCGAGGCTATTTCCTGGCATTTAGTGCAGGCATTGGGTTTGGGCGACGAAGCCCAAATAGCCGCAGGCAAAGAAGACCGCAGGATTAAGCGGATTGTTTTCCATGAAATTACCAAATCGGCTATTAATGAGGCCCTAAAAAACCCGCGCGATATAGACCTAAATTTAGTTGATGCCCAGCAAGCACGGCGTGTATTAGACAGGTTAGTTGGCTACGAACTCTCCCCGTTTTTATGGCGAAAAATCCGCTATGGCCTTTCCGCCGGCCGCGTGCAGTCTGTTGCCGTACGGTTAGTAGTAGAGCGCGAGCGCGAAATCCAGGACTTCAAACAAGAAGAATACTGGTCGGTAGAGGCCAAACTTTCCAAAATAAAAGATGAAAAAATATTTGTCGGTAGATTGGCCAAGATTGGAGAAAAACCTGTCGGCAAGATGGATATAAAGACCGACGACGAAGCCAATAAAATCGTCAAAGATCTGGAAGGCGCAGAATACACCGTTACTGACATCGCAACGAAAGAAGTTAAGCGCACACCGGCCCCCCCGTTTACCACCTCCACGCTGCAGCAGGAAGCCGCGCGCAAATTGGGCTTTAGCGCCAAACAAACCATGATGATCGCCCAGCGGCTGTACGAAGGCATCGAAATTGGCAGCGAAGGATCCGTCGGTTTAATTACCTACATGCGTACCGACAGCTTAAACCTGGCGCAATCGGCGCTGGCTACTATCAACGGCGTAATTGCGTCGGAATTCGGAAAAGAGTATGCGCTTAGCGAGCCGCGCCACTATACTAACAAAAGCAAAGGCGCCCAGGAAGCCCACGAAGCCATCCGCCCGACGGATGTTTTACGCAAACCCGGCGACATCAAAGACTTTCTCGACCGCAACCAGTATAAACTCTACGATCTCATTTGGAAACGCACTATTGCCTGCCAAATGGCCCAGGCGATTTTGGAACAAACGGCGGTAGACATCGTAGCGAGGAGGGTAGAGGGTAGAGGGAAGATAGAACAGCAGCCAGGCAATCACCCCTCACCCCTCACCCCTCACCCCTCCTACCTCTTCCGCGCTAACGGCCAAACCATTAAGTTTGACGGTTTTATCCGTGCCTATACGGAGGGGCAAGATGAAAAGGCCGAAGATGAAATCGAGGGCGTCCTGCCGGAACTGTCTCTAGAAGAAAAACTCAAACTGCACGAGCTGAATCCCCTGCAGCATTTCACCGAGCCGCCGGCGCGGTATTCCGACGCCACCTTAATTAAAGCCTTGGAAGCCCATGGCGTGGGCCGGCCTTCGACTTACGCGCCAACCCTGACCACTATCCAAGACCGCGGCTACGTCAATAAAGTAGATAAAAAATACAGCCCAACCGAAGAAGGCTTTTTGGTCAACGACATGCTTGTGGCCAACTTCCCGGAAATTGTTGATATCAATTTTACCTCCCACGTCGAAGAAGAATTCGACCAGATTGCCGAAGGTAAAATTAAGTGGGTCGAGGTTATGCGCGAATTTTACGGCCCCTTTAAAGAACACCTCATCCAAAAAGAAAAGGAAGTCGAAAAGCAAATAGAAATTTCCACCACTCCCTGCCCGCATTGCGGCAAACCCATGCTGATTAAATATGGCCGGATGGGCAAGTTTTTGGCCTGCCCCGAACCCGGCAGCAAAATTACCCAGCCCATGCCGGAAGAAGCCGCCCAGATTAAAGCCCTGGAAGAAAAAACTAAAGATGAGCGTTGCCCGATTTGCGGCAAACCCATGAACGTCAAGCGCGGCAGATTCGGCTTTTTCCTGGGCTGCAGTGACTACCCTACCTGCAAAGGAATTTCCAAAATCTGGAACAAAACCGGATTCAAATGCCCCAACTGTCTGCGTACCGAAACCCGCAAAGATGCTCCTGGCGACGTGGTTGAACGCAAATCCCGCGGCCGCGGCAAAGCTTTCTTTGGCTGTACCAAATTCCCCGACTGCACGTTCGTGATGAACGACCGGCCCACCTCGCAAGAGCAACTGGACAAAGCTTACAAAGATTGGAAAGCCAATCCGCCGAAGCCTAAAAAAGTTTGGAAACGAAAAACCTCGGAATAATCCGAGGTTTTTTATTAATCATTTCGGCTATATTCCCGTTCCTGGAGACGGATGTATTTAAAGGCATTTCCCCAGCCCACGACTTTACGGTAATAGTTTAAATGCACGCACTGGTGGACCACATAGGCCAGCCAACCTTTAATATAAAACGGGTGGATGCTCAAGACTGACCATTTACCGCCCATACTGACAATAAAACCATGCTTTTGACCATGATAGGGAATGGGACGCTGATTCTTTGCCAGCAGTGGCAAAGCTGAAACTAAATATTCGGCCTGAGCGATAGCGTCTTGCGCCGTCGGCGGGGCAGTAACGCCGTCGCTGTTTAAGACGCAGGCGCAATCACCAATTACAAAAATATTCTGATACTCTTTAGATCGTAAAAATTCATCCGTCAGCACTCTTCCCTTGCGGTCCATTTGCATGGGCAGCGAAAAAGGAATGGCCGAAGCGCGCACGCCGGTACTCCAAATCATAACATCGTACTGAAGCAGATCGCCGTTAAGTAAACTGACAAAATGTTCGTCTACTCCAATAATAGGACTGGAGAGCATAGAGTGAACACCCAAATCTTCCAGTCGGGCCAGAGCGTCGCTGCTTAAATTTTCGGAAAAACCGGGAATGAGTTTGCTAGTAGCCTCGACTACCACGATTTCCACTTTTTCCCTTGGATAAGCGTTTTTCCAGCATAAAATATTTACCAATCCGGCCAGTTCAGCCACCAGTTCCACCCCGGTATATCCCCCACCGGCTACGATGAACCGCACATTTTTTTTATTAACGTCTAATCGATGAGCTTGAATGGCAAACTCAATTTGATTGCGAATCCGTAAAGCATCGGGGAGTGTTTTTAGCGGTAAAGTAAATTGGGCCGCGCCGCGAATATTAAAATAATCGGTCTGTGAACCCAGCGCCACGATTAAATAATCGTATTCAAATTTTGTGGTGCCGGCAAGGACACAGTGTTCGGCCTGGTTAATGTGAGTGATTTCGGCAGTAACCACGTTGACTTTCAAACCATTAAAGACTTCCTGCAGCGGAATGGAAATGCTCTTTTCTAATTCCAAAACCTCGGTCAATTCTTCATCGGCCGTGGCAATTTCATACAAATTGGGCGCGTATAATTGGTAGCCGCGTTTATCTATTAGAGTAATAGAAACTGCTGCGTCACCGGCATATTTTTTCGCGAGACCGCGCGCCGCGACCACTCCCCCATATCCGGCGCCTAAAATAACAATGTTTTTCATTTTGTTTTTTGGAAGGTTGTGTTGGTATTATAGCATACAGAGGGAATAGCGATTAGCGAACAGCGAATAGGCATTAGGCAGGCTGCGGTTCCATTCGCTATTCGCTCCTTAGCTATTCATAGCGCAGTGCTTCAATTGGATCCATCTTAGCTGCGCTCCTGGCGGGCAAGACCCCAAAACCAATACCGATGGCGGCCGAAACTCCCACCGCAATAGCAATCGCGTAGGCGGGAACAGAAAATACCCACGTTAACCCACTGCTAGTGGCGATAAGCGAAACAATCCAGCCTAAAAATCCGCCAAAAACAACGCCGGCTATACCGCCCAAAATCGTCAAAAGCACTGATTCGATTAAAAACTCGTTGAGGATGTCACTGTTGCGCGCACCCAAAGCTTTTTTTAAACCAATTTCCGCGGTACGCTCGGTCACTACCACATACATTATATTCATAATTCCTACGCCACCCACGACTAAAGAGATAGTCGCAATCGCGATCAGCAGTATCGTCAAGCCATTAAAAATTACATTAAACGTGCTTAAAGCTTGGGCCTGGCTTTCTACCGTAAAATCATCTTTGGTCGGGTCAGTAATATTATGGTTGTGGCGCATGACTTCCTGGATTTCCTGGATGGTCGAGGCGCTTAAATTAGCGTCTTGCATTTGGACTACCCCAATGGCCAAGTAATTAATTCCGAGCATTTTATTCTGAGCAGTCGTCAGAGGAATGTACAAACTGTCATCCGCGGTACCTCCGCCCAATGCTCCCTGGGGATTATATACGCCGATAACCTGATAATTTAAGGTACCAATCCGGACAATTTTCCCCAGCGGATCGTCTTGGTTAAATAAATTTTGGGCAATATCACTGCCTAAAATAACCACCTGAGCGCCGCCATTATCTTCGCTTTGAGTATAGAAACGCCCTTCTTTTAAAGTGTGCTCGTCGATACTAAATTTCTCGGCCGAAGCGCCATAATATAGTTCCTGAAAAGAATTATTGCGGTAGGTCACCACTGCTTGGCCAATCACCATACCATAATCACCGGCGACATTTCCCAATTGTTTGATATCGTCTAAATCCCGTTGGGTAAAAGTGGTGATGGTAACGCCTTCAAATGCGCCGCTCGCGCTGCCGCTGCTGGCCGCCAGATTCTTAGTTGTCGGCGGCACGCGGGTTTGAATAAAAAGCGTATTGCTACCCAATGCTCCAACTTGGGCATTGATTAAGCTCCGGAATCCGGCTCCGGCGGACAAAACTAAAATCACGGTCGAGATCCCGATAACGATCCCCAGTGTCGTCAGCGCCGTGCGCGCCTTATTAGCCAGGAGGGCTTTAATAGATTGTTGGAAAGCTTTGTACATGTTTATATTGAATTATAATCTATTCATACCTTAGTGCTTCTATTGGATTCAACTTGCTGGCTTTAAATGCCGGATATAAGCCAAAAATCACGCCGGTCAAAATAGATACGCCAACGGCCAGAATGACTGAAATCGGGGAAATGACAAAGGCCCAGGTATAGCCAAGCGCGTGCATGAGCACAGAAATTAAAAATGCTACCATGACGCCGACAATTATGCCGATCACGCCGCCGAGCGAGGTCAGAGTGCTGGCTTCAATTAAGAACTGGTTGCGAATAGCTTTATTAGTCGCGCCTACGGCTTTGCGCAGGCCGATTTCCCGGGTGCGTTCAGCCACGGTGACCATCATAATATTTAAAATCCCAATACCACCAACCACCAGAGCCACTGCCGCCATGGCAGTTAAGAATAAACTCAAAGCGTTGGTAATTGTGGTGAGGATGCTGATTGCGTCGGCAATGTTGCGCACCGTATAATCTACATCGGTTGGGGTCAAAACGTGATGGCGCTCATTCAATACCCGTTCAACATCACTAATTGTCTGGTCAACATTTTGGGCGGAATCAACTTTAATATTAATAGCCTGCAAATAGTGAATACCTAAAATTTCTTCTTGGCCAATCAGTAACGGAATAAAAATCTGGTCGTCCTGGTCCTGGAAAAAAGAACTGCCGCGCGGCTGAATAACTCCAATGACCCGCAGCGGAATGCCGCCGGGCTGATTTTCTGAACTCTGCGAACTGCTCCTGACTTTAATAACCTGACCAATCGGGTCGACACCCGAACTCCCAAACAGCTCATTGGCTACCGTTGAACCTAAAACTACCACGCTGGCGTTGCCCTGGTCCTGCTGCTGATTAAAAAACTGGCCTTCCTGCATATTAAAGCTAACCACATTAGGGTACTCGTAGTCGGTTCCCACGAAATTAGTATCTACCGTCTGGTTAGTCCAAGTTACCGTTACGCTCCCCCGAACGTTAGCATTCACTGCCGTGGCGTGGGGCACGGCGCCCGGATCGCGCAAGGCATCGGCGTCGGAATTGATTAACGTCGTCACCACCACCCCAAACAGTTGGGCAGGCGGCCCTTTTTGATTGCTGCTGCCTGGTTGAACTGAGAGCAAATTTGAGCCTAAGCTGTTGACTTGTCCGAGTACCAAGGCCTGCGCCCCCGCGCCCAAAGCGATAATAATAATTACACCGGCCACGCCGATCACGATTCCCAAAATAGTCAAAAACGACCTGCCTTTACGGGCAAGTAAGGTGCGAATGACTAATCTGATGGTACTAAATAAGTTCATAAAGTTATAAAGTTACCAAGTTCATAAAGTTTATCAAGTTCATCAAGAACTGCAGTACTTTATAACTTTATGAACTTTATAACTTGATAAACTACTTTATCAATTCTTTCTCTGCCGTAGCAATGGTCCGGTGCTGGACTTTTTCATCCGAAATCAAATTTCCGTCTTTAATCCGAATAATCCGTTTGGCGTGGTTGGCAGTATCGGTTTCGTGGGTTACCAGAATAATAGTATGGCCCTGATCGTTCAGCTGCTGTAAAATGTACATGACCGTATTGCCGGACTTAGAATCCAAATTACCGGTGGGCTCATCGGCAAAAATCACGGCCGGGTCGCAGACCAAAGCGCGGGCTATGGCTACCCGCTGCTTTTCACCGCCGGAAATTTGGTTGGTATAATAATTAAGGCGGTGAGACATCCCAACCGATTCCAAAGCTTTTTTAGCCAATTCATCCTGATTCTTTTTTTTGCTGTAAATCAAAGGTAATTTTACATTATCCAAGACCGTTGTGCGCGCCAGCAAATTGAACGACTGGAACACGAACCCAATACGCTCATTGCGCAGTTCAGCTAAATAATTATCATTAAAATTTTTGGTGTCGGTCCCTTCAAACTCGTACAAGCCGGAGGTAGGACGATCCAAAAAGCTTAAAATGTGCATTAAGGTCGATTTCCCGCTCCCCGACGGACCCATAATGGCCACAAACTCTCCCTGATCCACGCTAAAATCAATCCCGTGCAGCACGGACGTAGCAACACCTTCGTTGAGGTAATCTTTTTTTAAGTTTTGAACTTTGATTAGGTTCATATGCCGCTGATCAATCGCTGATTATTACGCTGATTTATTGTTTGATATACGTCACGACCTGCTGGCCGGCGCTTAAGCCGGAGGTTATTTCTACTAAGCCGCCGTCTGCTTCCAAACCGGTCTGGACCTGGACTTGATGGTAGGTCTTTAATTTTGGATCGTCGATAACCCGAACGTACTGCCCATTATTCTGGTCAATCACCGCCTGTTGCGGTATGGCCAAGACGTTACTTTCTTTGGCAACTAAAATGGTCATATTCGCCGTCATTCCCGGCTTGATGTCGGGAATATTGGGCAAACTCGCAGTAACTTTATAATCTACCACGCCGGAAATTACGGTCGAAGCCGGGTTGACGGTTAAAACTGTCCCGCTGAAATGACGGTCAGGCCCGAGGGCATCAAAGGTAAAATCTACCGACTGCCCGGGCTGGACAGTCGCAATATTTGCTTCGCTGACATCGGCCTCGGCATGCAGATCTCCGACATCCTGGAGGATCATAACTTCCTGCATCGCGGTAGCTTGTTCTCCAACTTTAATATCGACTTCGGTGATTGTGCCGTCGACCGGAGCGCGCAAAATATTATTATTCACAGTGGCTTCGGCAGTAGCCACCTGGCCCTGGGCCGAAAGGATTCCAGCTTGCGCCACGGCTACATCCGCGGGTTGAGCGGTCGCCTGGGCAACTGCTAAATTGGCCTGAGCTTGGTCCAGCGCTGTTTGAGCGCTGCTGACCTGAGCTTGGGCCGTAGAGACCGCCTGGTTTTGAGCCTGAAGCGCGCTCTGGTAGGCATTATAATTAGTTACGTAAGTTGGGGAATAGGTATTAGGGATAGTCACCGTCCAGGTATCGGCAGAAGAGGGCTGGCCGTTAAATTGAATATAGAGCCCATGAGTACCCATCGGTACTGGTTGCGAACGGACTTGGCCGGTGCTGCTTTCTAAACCCGTTGTGTTAAAATCCAAACCGCCACCGGTCGGATACAAATTAACAGAATAGACTCCCTGGTCGGTACCGGTGTAAGTGCCCGTAATTGTGGCGGTCACACTGTCGACGTTGCCCGAACCCGGCACAGCGGTAATTGTAGTGTTAAGCAAGGTTAAATAGGCATTGCTAACGGCGGTGGCCTGTTGGGCTTTTACGGTAGTTAAATTAGTATTGGCATTGCTCAAGCTGACTTCGGCGGCATTGACCGCTTGTTGGGAAGCATCAATTTGTTCGCTGCTGCTGCCGGCAATAACTTTTTGATAATTGGCCTGAGCTTGGGCCAAAGCTCCTTCGGCCGTGGTCAGGGCGGCCTGAGCCGAGGTTTGATCTAAGGTAGCCAAAACTTGCCCGGTTTTTACGACCTGGCCTTCTACCACATTTACCTGGGTGGCTACCCCGCTGGATTTAAAACTCAAATTTAAATCGGTAGCGCTGACTACCTGGCCGGTCGTTAATACTGTCGACTGAAGATCCTGTTTGCTGGCCGTAGCGGTTTGGATATTAGCCGAATTATTTTTAGGAGCTGCAATCCGGTAAACAATGAACGCGAGAATCAAAATGATAATAATTCCCCAGATGACTCTTTTTTTTGTAAAAAATCTGCTCATAAAATTTATGTATGGTTGCGTGACGCACCTTTAATTGTAGATAAAAAATACTTTCCCGAAATTAGCTGTCAATTTTTCCAAAAAAATCTTTTAAGCGCTGTTTGACTTCCTTCTCTACCGGACTGCCACTGACGCGATCCATAATCATATCGATTAACTCTTCCAACTGGTCGGCTTTCATCAGGCCCAGGGCCTTGTTCCAGCGGCTCATCACCAGCAGCTGGTCGCCGGGTTTTAGGCCAAGCGCTTTCCGAGCTTCGGCCGGAATAACGACCTGGCCCCTGGCGCCCAAGGTGGTGGTGCCGTAAAGCCGGTCTTCGTGGTTTTTTTTTGCCTCATGTTCGCGGTGAAAAGCTTTGGTTTTCATAGGATTGTTTATAAGTATGATATTTCATACTTATCATATCAGATCCCAGTCGGGGCGTCAACTCGCTAAAAGAAAAATTTCCGGAATCATATTTAGGCTGTGGATAACAAAACCTTGAAGACAAGCTGTTATTCAGCTTTAGATAAATAATCTATAAATTTATTCTAAAGTTTTGATAAAAAATTAACTTGCATGACTGATTTAAAATGCTAGACTAAAAATATATTAATTTAAAAAAATATGGAACTGACAAAAGAATATTTTGAACAATATATGGAGCGGTTTGTTACTAAAGAAGAGTTCAATAACGAACTACAACTAGTCAAAAACGAATTGCAAAAAGTCAAAGCTGAACTAATACAGCACGCGGTAGAACTACAGGAACACTTAGCTAGGATGGTCGGTGCCAGCATGCAAGATTTCCAGGAACAGCTTGATGTCTGGAGCGGTAAAACCGCTGAACGGACCAGACAGCGCATTGACCAAATAAATAATTGGCAAGCTGGCTCGGTCCGGGAAGCTAGACAGCCCTCCTCCCCCGCTGCCGACGAAAATCATACGAAAAAGCTTCGTAAAATTACAAGGTGAAAAATAGAATGATTGCATGCCGTATTACAGAACTTCCATTATCTTTTTATCAGTTCCATTAAGTTGTAATATAGACAACTTGTTTAATTCCAGCAACGACGGTCGGCGGTCGAGATAATGGGTAATAACCTTGTAAATTTCCGGGAGTGACAAATCAACACTTTCGCCTACGCTTAGCTTTTGGGCTAAGTGCTTATATCGTAAATACAAACTTGGGTCACGTTCAAACAATATATCCATGCCGGTAGCAGGAAACACGCGGCCTTGAGCCTGCAAAAAAGCCAGAGTGGTTTCAGCAAAATTATCCGGAGCTATTTTTTGAACCGTGTTCGCTATAGCCGTCTCCCCCATCTCTGCCAGAAGCAATAAAAATTTTTCCTGAATAATCTTTAGCCAGCTGGTCTGATTAAAACCGCCGAGACATGTGATTTTACAATATAATAACACCAAAAAACACACCAGGCTCGTGGGATAAATTCGACGGTTGGCAATTGCCGACAATACATCTGAAGGGTTCAGTGGCAGATAAAATGCGCCACCCCGCAAACCATTAGAATCCAGCTGTAAATGAATCCGGTGTCCACGCTCGTCCACACCCCAAAATAAGAAACTTCCTTTATAAGGTCCGGTAAATCCTCCGGCTACTCCGTGAAAATATTTTATAAGTAGCTGTCGTCCGTGTTCGGAAAAAAATAACCGTGCAAAAAGCGACTGCGCATCACCCAATAATTTTGTCAGAATAGTATGAATGACGTCTTCTAAAGGCAGATAAACCAGCGGGCGGGCTAGAGGAAAATAAAGCTGCCAAAGCTTGCTGCTCAAGACTGCGGCCTGGGAAGAAAAATCTGAAAATGAAAAAATACTTTCACTTATTGCTTTTATAGCGTTGACAGTTGCTTCCGGGTCTGTGGATACGCTTAAAGCTTCTGCTGCGGGTAAAACTCGTAGAAACTCCGAGTGTGAAAAGGCTGGGGCGCCGAAGACTGTCTGCATTTGCGCCGCGCTGGGAAATAATGAAAGCCGCTGCAATTGAAAAGTTTTTTGGTTGGTCAGCGCCAAGGCTCCCGGCCAAGACGAATTATTTAATGAAATACCGGTCGTAGCCAGGCAGATTAAATAATCCGGCGAAGGATATAGTGAATACAATAAATTAGAATTCAAAAAAAAGGGATGATTTAAAATTCCATGGTGGTCGACAGTGGAAACTAAAGGAAATTCTTGTAACTGGCGGCTAATTCGTCCGGCAACCTCCGCTCCAAATAAAGGTTGCGCGACTTTTGCAACAGCTGCACTAATTAAAAGATCCGCGCTGCCCAGCTGCCACCTTCCAACCCTGAACGTAATCAAAAAGTGTCACTTCCTGAAATCGATCGTAGATGTTCGCCAAGGCAGGCTCTTTGGCAAGAATACTTTTCCGCAATTGTTTCAATGTCTCATTCGCATCCATACCAAGTATTATAGCTTAAAAGCCATGATTTTGCCCAACAAAAAAGCCGCCAATGAGTGGCGGCAAATAGGAACAAAAACTTACTCAATAGTCGTCGATGTCCTAAAGTGGAGGCCGGGGGTGAAATTGCCGGTTTGGTTGCCGATGCAGAAATAATATACGTAATCGGGATAAACGGGAGTGCCGTTAATAACCGAGGGCGTGCCGCTGGCGATATAGTAAAAACTATTCCATTGTACGTTGGTACAATTGGAGTCGGCAG
Source organism: Candidatus Doudnaibacteriota bacterium (assembly GCA_963788395.1). Lineage (GTDB taxonomy): Bacteria > Patescibacteriota > Doudnabacteria > UBA920 > UBA920 > CAIVSE01. Next base: position 34,028 of record CAWBGV010000033.1, read on the forward strand.
AAGTGCAGGAGTCGGCGTTATGGACTACATTCTGGCAAACTCCATCGGGCGGCATTGGGGCGGTAGGTACTTGGGTTAAATAATCAGGAGCTAAGCCTACCGGCACACCAAACGGCGAGGTGGTGCTGGAGGCCGGATAACCTTTAAAATTGGCATTATATAGTTCCAAGGCCGTAGTCATCTGAGCTACGTCACCCAAACGGGCGGCATCACGGGCTTTTTGCCTGGCCGACATAACAGCAATCAAAATAACAGAAGACAATAAACCAATAATGGCCACAACGACCAAAAGTTCAATCAGGGTAAACCCAAGTCTATTTTTGTTTTTATTTCCTGCCATGGTTTTTTATATACCAATATTATAGCACAAATACAGCAAGTCTGGTGGTGTGGATAAATAAATGATCGCGAACACGCGGATTCACAATCATTTCTGTAATCCTTGCTTTTTTAGGCCAGATATTGTAAAATACGGAAGATACGAACGGGATGGTAGCTCAGTCGGTAGAGCAGCGGCCTTTTAAGCCGTTTGTCGCGGGTTCGACCCCCGCCCATCCCACCAAGATATTACAGAGAGGTTCTTTTCCAACTTTTTGCAAAGCCTCCTGCAGGTAAAACCATTGATTCTGTGGGACAAACTGCAGTTCACGGTTTTTTAAAAACAGGTTCGAGCCGAAGATTTTTTGGGCAAAGGATTTTTTGTGCGTTAGGTCGGGTGAAAGCGTTATTTCGCCCAGCGTTTGCGCCTCTTCCAGCCACTGCCGGTAGGGTTCGGTAACCGTTTCATTTCAAGTGCTTTTTAGTCGGTAGTATTTTCCAGTCAAGAGAATATACTGAAAGTAAACGCCGCACCGTGAGTTGTTAAGGATTAATGGTGTTTAATGGTTTTCCAGATTTCTCTCTTAGCCTCGTTCATCTGTTTGGCAAATTCGTTGTCTGAAAGCGCGAGGGAAATATCGTCCAGCTCTTTTTGCGTCCGTCCTGGGGCAAGATATTGTGTCCAGTTTTCCAATGTTTTTAATTTTTCATAAGGCGTGAGGTAAATTTCGTATTTTTTCTTCTGCTTGCCTTGGTTATCGGTGTATGTGGTAGGGTAGGCGCACTGTCGATGGAAATTCAGGTAGGTATTAAAGTGGCTTGTATACCATTGGTTAATAGCCGGAGCAAACTTTTTAGGAATGTAGCTGTAACCATTCCACTTGCGGATAATCTTGTTCTTGGTTTCGGCCAGCCCGTTGTCGTTGCTATGTCTGCTTCTGGATTTGGTTTGTTTGACTATTAAGCGTTCCAGCAAGTCCGCTACCTGATAGTTAATGTATTCGCTGCCATTGTCGGAATGGAAGTTTAAAATTTTAAAGGGAAATTCGGTTAAGGCTTTCTCCAGGGCCGGTATTAAAAAGTATTCGCTGATACCCTCCACGCAAACTACGATTTCCCATTGGGTGACTTCATCAACCAGGTTAATATGGTATACGCCTTTCTGCTTGTCCAAATCCCCCTGATGCACGGAATCTACCCGTAAATAGCCTGGTTTGCCGTAGGGCTGGGGTTTCCTGCGTTCCCCGATGGGAACCGTAACGGGATTGGTTTTAGTGTAAGTCAAAGCTTTACCGATATACCTGTCAGTACCACGCAGATTGTAAATGTGGCCTAAAGAAATATTTTGCAGGCGGACAAACTTTTCATCCTTAAACAGATTAAACATCCGCTTAAAAATGTTTTGTAAAGCCTGCCCAGTCGGCCGTCTGTGGAGATTGTCGGTTTCAGCCAAAGTTTCAATGTCGGCTTCGGTGTAAACTTTGGTAAAAATATTCCTTTTGCCCCAATCGGAAGACACGGTTAATTTTAAATTGTCCTTTATCACGCTTCCTGCCCAACAGTTTTTTAATCTGAATCTTGGAATAGCCGGTAATCTTCGCCAGGTAGTTAATGGTAATTCCTTTTTCCTTTTTTCCCAGCTTAAAGTATGTAATCTGGTTAGTTTGTTTGGCTATCCAGTCATAGACCTCCTGTTTACCCTGGGCCTGGAGCTGTAAGTGGCTGCTGCCCTTTAAAAAATCCTCCATTTGATTTATGCTAACTGCACATGAGTCGTTCATGGTGATGGTCATAACTCACAGTGTAGCGACTGTGTTTTTAATGCCCAGCCTGTTCTATGTCCGAATTTCAGTATCTTTCCCATTGGAAACAGGGAGAGCCCTCAGTATCCTTTTGTATTGTAAAATACT
>CAWBGV010000034.1:0-4471 GCA_963788395.1 Candidatus Doudnaibacteriota bacterium
CAAAATCGGCGCCGGGAGCTGGCGTGGGCGGCCGGGTTTTGGCCCAGTTGGCCACAAAGGTTTGGTCTTGGGCCGAAACTTGATGAGGCGCAAAAGCATACTTAACCCGATCTTCCAGATAGTAATTAATGATGCCCATTTTGCCAACCAGCGTGGCCAGGTCGTAAATTTTACTGTACAGCCGCGTGGTATCACCCCAGTCGTGTTTTTCTAATTCTAGTAACGTTCCGTAGCCGCCGCAGAACAGCACCACTAGCAACAAAGCAGCCACGATTTTTTCTTTGGTAAAAAGCAGGGCTACTTTTTGGGCCTGGGACATTGTCTGAAATATCCAGCCACCACGAGTACCGGCGGAATCAGAAACAGCAGCAGCTTGTAGGTAAGTAAGGTTTTGATAGTGCCGGTTAAATCTGATGTCTGTCCCGCGTAGGCAATGGCCGAGGCTTGCAAAAAGCCGCCGGAATATTCAAAATAAATAAATTCGGCGATAAAAATTAAAGCTACTATCAAGGAAACTACCAGTAGCCAGGCATAGCGGCTATTCTTTTTTTTAAAGAATACGGCCGGTCCGAACAACAGCGCGCCCAGTCCAATCGACGAAGCTGTGCGCCGGACAAAATATAGCTGGGGAATAATGGTCAGCCAGCGGTTAAACAGGTAAGTTTCTACAACCGACAAAAAAACGTGAGAATAATTGGAAGCCAGATCATTTGCAGGTAGCGTTTAGCGTCCAGTGATCTGTATTTTAATTCGACAGTAAGTATTATAACGGATTTTTAGCATCCGCGACAGTCAGTTAATAAGCTAAAAAAACCTTGCCTGGGAGTGACACCAGGCAAGGCGGAGATCTATCTAAATTTCCAGCAGTAATTGCTGCGGGGCGCAAGGTAGCGGAAGTTTCGGCTGCAGCTTCTTCATTAATTTCTTGCGCAGCACGTAGAATGTGCAGTCCGGGCTTCTTTGGCTGACCATTTGAATTTCGTACAGCAGTTTTTGCTCCCAGCCTCGTTGTTCACGGGCTTTTTTTGAGCCTTTGGTGACCGGCGGGGTGTAGCAAATAATCGCACTTGTTTTTAAATCCGAGCAGACATCCCTGCCTTCAGCTACTGATGTACAAATCACGAAGTCGAGTTTTTTTTGCAAAAATTCTGCTGCCACATGGGCATGCGCCACTGCGTTGAGCCCATGCGGGCCCGTTAGGGTGTCTGTGCGCAGTCCTTGGGAGCGTAAGCGTTGGGTCAGAATGTCAGCCAGGTAGACGTTACCGGTGAATACCAGACCTTGCTGGCCAATTGCATGGAGTTTTCGACATTGGTCCAGGAAAGCCTCAATTTTTGGATGTTCAATCCGTTTTGTCAAAGCGCCAATGGCAAAGTCCTGAGCTCTTTGAAAGCCGCCATCTGTCAGGATTTCTGCGGCTTGTGCGTTTCCTGGTCCGGCTTCACCTCCAGCTAACATTTTCCCCGCAGCTTGACTCTGCAGGTTGCCGGCGTAGGACAAAAAAGTTCAGTAACATTCGGTCGTGACGGCCTGATACAGCCGGTAGACTTTAAAATATTTGGCGATTAACCTCAACGCGTAGTTTGTGTTGGGGGACGTCTCGGCGGCATTGATAGCTTTCTGTACTTCTTTCATTCGGATCACAGGCATGACGTCTTCGGTGGGGACTTTGTAGCCGCACTTGCGGAGATTTGTTTGAACTTCCAACATCATGGCCTTTAAATGCGGGCTGATCATGCGCAGCACCAGATCGTGCTGAACCTGCACAATGCTTTCATACTTCAACGGCTTTGGGGCCGGATAGATAGGCAATGTTATTCCTCCTTCGCGTTACTATACGTATTTAGACTAAAAAAGTCAAGCTTTCATACAAAAAATCGGGGATATTTTTGTGGTACAATATATACATGAAAGTTATCTGGAAAATCCTAAAATATCTCGTTATTACGGGACTATCAGTTCTTTTGCTGTCCCTGTTGATTGTTTTAACTTTCAGTTTCTACCGTCCGACCATTCCCAAAACTGACGCCGCGATTGTTTTGGGTGCGGCCATTAATACTCCGACTTTGTACAATCGGACGCTGGAGGGACTAAAAATGTATGAACAAGGGAAAACCGGCGTCTTGGTCCTGTCGGGCGGCCGGATTTCGGATCAGGATATTTCCGAGGCTGGCTACATGCAAAAAGTTATCAAAAAAAATCAAGATGAAAACGTGCCGGTACATTTTAGAAGATCAGTCGCGCGATACCTATCAAAACATTAAATTTTCCAAAGCCAAAATTCCTAATGCTCAGAGTGTGATTATAGTTAGCGATGCTTTTCATTTAGCGCGCGGCGTGTTGTTGGCCAAGCGCGAAGGTTTTAAAAAAGTCTACTGGGCCGCGCCGTCGCAAACCACTTACCGCCCCGGAGAATTGGTATTTTACTATGTTCGTGAAATGTTCGCGATTATCGCCTACGTGCCAAAATTTGTGAGAGGGTGATGCCAATTCGCAAAATTAGCATAAAATTCGCATATTGGCATCATCTATAAAAAAAAGCGGCCCGGGTAAAGCGGGCCGCAGGGCTACGGGTATTCTTTGACGATCTTGATTACGTAAACCGCCCAGGCTGGCGCAAGTATTCCCAGCAGGTACATGCCGTTGAAATCTCGCCAGAGATTGGGACGGAAGTAGTCAAGTGCGGCCGAAATTAGGAACGCGGTCATCCAATAAAACAATAGTGAGTAGCTTCATACGTTCCCAAAATTTGATTTTCCCGAGTTTTTGCCTCCAGCAATGGACGGTATCCATTTCGTCAAATTCCGATGTCCGGGGAGGACGTTCCGCGAGATGGTGATAATGCCATTGCGAGATGATGCCTTGCAAAGCCATACCCGCCGCAGTTCCCAGGAGTATCGTCAAAAAGGCCTGAGACGCCCGTTCGGCAAACATCGACAGGAATGCTAGTGCCCCTATGCCCGGAACAAATAAAAATACCGCGAATCTCAAAAGCCAGCTACACCAATCGGCAAAAGTCATTTCGCCTCCTTTACCCTGGGGATTTTACAATTTTTTACTCAAAAAGTCAACAAGCTAGCTTGATTTAGGCGATTCGCTAATCACTCTTCCCCTCCTTTTGACGGTTTTAGCTACATCTGCTAAAATATAACTAATTAAATATCCCTAAGACAGTTGGCGACCAATATTGGTCTTAATTATCATCTTTTTAGGTGATGACCCACCGAGGAATGCTCAAAGTTCATAAGTTTTTACTTATAACTTTTAACACTCTCGGGAAACCGAGATTTTTATTTTCTTTAAGGATATTTAGCCTAAAGGTCGAGAGAGTTAAAAAAAGAGTTAAAAAGTTCATAAACTTTATGAACTTTATAACTTGAAGAACTATTATGGCTAAACCAAAACAACAGAAAGAACAGGATTTGCAAGAACTGACCGAGAAGCTTAAAGCTGCCAAGTCAGCGGTATTTACTGAATATCGCGGCACCAGCGTGAAAGATTTAGACATCTTCCGCAAGAATTTGCGTAAGGAAAAAGTTTTTTCCAAAGTCTATAAAATTACGTTGCTAAAGAAAGCTTTGGCGGCCAACGGCATTAATGCCGACGGCATAGACTACAAAACTCCGGTCATTCTTTCTCTTTCAGAAGAAGACGAAACCACGCCAGCCCGGATTATTAAAAATTTGAGCAAAGATATTAAGACTATCATGGCGCTGGAAGGCATGGTAGATGGCAAGCTGATCGATAAGGCCCAAGTGGCCGCCTTGGCCGATTTGCCTTCTAAAGATCAACTCCGCGGCATGCTGGTTGGCACGATCAACGCCCCAGTCTCCGGCTTCGTCAACGTGCTGGCAGCTAACTTGCGCGGCCTGGTCAACGTCTTAAACGCAATAAGTCAGAAAGCTTAAAAGCTTAATTGTCATTGCGAGCGGAGCGAAGCAATCTCTGGGTAAGCACCAAAAGGTCAAAGGATCAATAGTCAAATAACAATCAAAAAATCAAAGTACAATAAATACCACGCTTTAACTATTGAAATTTGTTTTTTTGAGATTTATTTGGGGTTTGTTCGCCGGAGGCCGATCCGCCTTTGGCGGAATGCTTGTAATTTGGAATTTAATCCAGAATTTCCAAAAGAGACTGCTTCCATCTCCGTCTGGCTATCGGCGGACAGGTCGTCGCCAAGAAAATTCTGGCAGCTCCTGGCAATGACGAATGGTACGAAATTCTAGAATATTATTAGTCAATAATTTTGAAAGGATATTTATGGCAGAAGAAACCACAGTCGAAGTCCCTACTAAGTTTAAAGATTTGGTCGGGCAAATTGAAAAATTATCGGTCTTGGAACTTTCCGAACTGGTAAAAGTTTTAGAAGGTAAGTTTGGCGTTAGCGCGGCCGCCCCCATGATGATGGGTGCCATGCCCGCCGCTGGCGGCGCCAGCAAAGACCGAACTGAACCAGGTACAGGAAAAA
>CAWBGV010000035.1:0-18644 GCA_963788395.1 Candidatus Doudnaibacteriota bacterium
CGTTTGCGAAGTCCTGGCCCAAAACTTCCCCGTCCCGGTAGAAATGGTCGGCATGCCCAACACTTTCGGCGAATCCGGTAAGCCGGAAGAGTTGATAGAAAAGTATGGGATGGGCAAAAAGAGTATTATGGAGGCAGTGCGAAAGGTTGAAAAAAGAAAAAAACATGCTTCATAGATGCCAAAAACCCCCGTCTGCGCGGGGGTTTTGTTAGCTCTAACTCAGGGCTTAAGCTCGAATCGCCATCTAAAGATATTTTATTGCATCGATTTTTTAAAGTCAAAACTTGTTTTAAAATAGCTTTATGGTATAATAAAAGTGCTAACAAACATCACGAAAGCAAAACAAACACCATATTATGTTTATATTAATCAGTATTGGGGACGCTACTATCGACACGTTTTTATTTTTTCATGACGTAGAAATTGTAGATATCAAAGGCCAAAAAAAGGCCATAATCAACTGGGGTGATAAACTGCCTGTAGATAAATTTTTCCGTACCACCGCCGGCAACGCCGCCAATAACGCCGTGGGCAGCGCTGGCTAGGCATGAAAACCGCCTTTTATACCGTATTAGTCACGATACCGGCGGGCGCGAAATCATTCATGCCATGCAAAAGGAAAAAGTCTCGACCAGATACATAGTCATTGACGCAGCGCCAGGCACAACGCCTCGGTCGTGTTGACCCTCGAAGGCGAGCGCACTATTTTTGTCTACCACGAACACCGTAATTACAAATTACCCGATTTTATTCCCGCTCACTGGGTTTATTTAACCAGCTTGGCTAACGGTTTTGAAAAAATTTACAAAGAATTAGCCCGGTACATAGACACTTTCGAAGTCAAGTTAGGATTCAACCCCGGCACCTTCCAGTTGCGGGCCGGCCTGGCCAAAAACAAACTCATTTTAGAACGAACCGAATTACTTTCTGTTAACGTTGAAGAAGCTCAAAGCTGGGTTGGCGACTGCGGCCGTGATCCCAAAAAAGTGTGCAAAAAACTGACGGAGCTCCGCCCCAAAGCCGTGGCCTTAACCTATATTTCTGAAAGTTCATCATTGGATAAAAAATAAAATCAAGCAAATGCTTCTCTTTTTCTTTCAAGATAATTATTCAGCTCTTTTTGTACAGTGTCTAAATTTTTATTTGATTCTTAAAGTTTGTCAAGCATTCCTTCTGTTGTGCAAACTCTTAGCACATTTTTCTCATTCTTTGCTAAGTTAATCATTTATTTCCAAGCCGTACTAAACACTTTTGAATCTCTTGGTTTCTCCTGGTAATTATTATGAAATATCTGGACTATCAAAAATAGGTTGTAAATACATCCATTGCCCTTAGCATTTAGCCCATTCTTCTAATACATTGGACATCATAAGCAACTTGTCATTCCATTCTTAAATTCTTTCAGCAAATGGTTTTTTGAAAGGTGAAAATGCCATTGCTTAAAGGATTAATCTAATGCTCATCCAAAAGAGCATCAATTTTCATCGTATCCTTTAAGTATTGACACGCTTGTTGCTTTATATTGCAAAAATTAAAACGTTATTTTTTCCCAAACTTAAATCATATCTTCTAACATCGTTTCAATATTGTATTCTTTTGCAACCCCTAAAATAATAAGTAAATACAAATCATGATTATTAATATATACTTTTTCTCCAACTTCAACACAATAATCAACAATTTTCATTAATCCCATATCAAGAGCCTTTTAAAATGTGAATCCTTCATCAGGTTTTACATCAAAGGCTGCTTTTTCTGATATGCGATACCAATGTCTCTCTTTCATACCTGATTTTTCTTAAAGGGGAAATCATTGACCCAACTTTAGGTCTGAACTCATCAAATTGGTTTTTTTAGCTATTTCAGCTATTTTATAAATAGCACCATAACCTTTGTCTTTAAAAAATCTCGGTTGCTCGAGCTAGCAATCTCAACTGCTTCATGCTGAATGGGAAAAATTAGACTGCTCCTGAAGCAGAAAAAAGTTTAATATAGGGTATGAACAGTTGAGATTGTTAGCTGGAGCAACCGAGATTTTTTAAAGACAAAGGTTATGGTGCTATTTATAAAATAGCTGAAATAGTTAGAAAAACCAAGTCGATGAGTTCAGACCTAAAGTTCCATTGATGGTTTCGAGGGAAGAAAAAACAGGTATGAAAGAGAGACATTGGTAGGCTATATCAGAAAAAGCAGGATTTGATGTAAAACCTGATGAAGGATTCACATTTTAAAAGGCTCTTGGATGGGATTAATGAAAATTGTTGATTATTGTGTTGAAGTTGGAGAAAAAGTATATATTAATAATCATGATTTGTATTTACTTATTATTTTAGGGGCTGCAAAAGAATACAATATTGAAACAATGCTAGAAGATATGATTTAAGTTTGGGAAAAAATAACGTTTTAATTTTTGCAATATAAAGCAACAAGCATGTCAATACTTAAAGGATACGATGAAAATTAATGCTGTTTTGGATGAGCATATGATTAATACTTAAGCAATGGCATTTTCACCTTTCAAAAAACCATTTGCTGAAAGAATTTAAGAATGGAATGACAAGTTGCTTATGATGTCCAATGTATTAGAAGAATGGGCTAAATGCTAAGGGCAATGGATGTATTTACAACCTATTTTTGATAGTCCAGATATTGCCAAATAATTACCAGGAGAAACCAAGAGATTCAAAAGTGTTGATACAGCTTGGAAATAAATGATTAACTTAGCAAAGAATGAGAAAAATGTGCTAAGAGTTTGCACAACAGAAGGAATGCTTGACAAACTTTAAGAAGCAAATAAAAATTTAGACACTGTACAAAAAGAGCTGAATAATTATCTTGAAAGAAAAAGAGAAGCATTTGCTAGATTTTATTTTTTATCGAATGATGAACTTTTAGAAATATAGGTTAAGGCCACGGCTTTGGGGCCGAGCTCGGTCAGTTTTTTGCACAATTTTTCGGGATCACGGCCGCAGTCGCCAACCCAGCTTTGAGCTTCTTCAACGTTAACAGAAAGTAATTCGGTTCGTTCTAAAATGAGTTTGTTTTTGGCCAGGCCGGCCCGCAACTGGAAGGTGCCGGGGTTAAATCCTAACTTGACTTCGAAAGTGTCTATGTACCGGGCTAATTCTTTGTAAATTTTTTCAAAACCGTTAGCCAAGCTGGTTAAATAAACCCAGTGAGCGGGAATAAAATCGGGTAATTTGTAATTACGGTGTTCGTGGTAGACAAAAATAGTGCGCTCGCCTTCGTGGGTCAACACGACCGAGGCGTTGGTGCCGTGCCGCTCGTCAATGACTATGTATCTGGTCGAGACTTTTTCCTTTTGCATGGCATGAATGATTTCGCGCCCGCCGGTATCGTGAGCTAATACGGTATAAAAGGCGGTTTTCATGCCTAGCCGAGCGCTGCCCACGGCGTTATTGGCGGCGTTGCCGGCGGTGGTACGGAAAAATTTATCTACAGGCAGTTTATCGCCCCAGTTGATTATGGCCTTTTTTTGGCCTTTGATATCTACAATTTCTACGTCATGAAAAAATAAAAACGTGTCGATAGTAGCGTCCCCAATACTGATAATATCAAACATAATATGGTGTTTGTTTTGCTTTCGTGATGTTTGTTAGCACTTTTATTATACCATAAAGCTATTTTAAAACAAGTTTTGACTTTAAAAAATCGATGCAATAAAATATCTTTAGATGGCGATTCGAGCTTAAGCACTAAGTTAGAGCTAACAAAACCCCCGCGCAAGCGGGGGTTTTTGGCATCTATGAAGCATGTTTTTTTCTTTTTACAACCTTTCGCACTGCGTCCATAATACTCTGTTTTCCCATCCCATACTTTTCTATCAACTCTTCCGGCTTACCGGATTCGCCGAAAGTGTTGGGCATGCCGACCATTTCTACCGGGACGGGGAAGTTTTGGGCCAGGACTTCGCAAACGGCGGAGCCGCAGCCGGCCATGGTTTGGTGTTCTTCGAGCGTGACAACCGCGCCGCATTTTTTTGCGGCAGCGACGATAGTAGCAGCGTCAATTGGTTTGATAGTATGGTTGTTGACGACCATTACACCTATCCCCTCTTTTTCCAAATCCATAGCCGCCAATAACGCATTATAAAGAACCGGTCCGGAACCAATAATCGCAACATCAGAACCCTCTCTCATCGCATAGGCCTTTCCAACCTCAAACGGCGTCGCCGGCACCGTCATGACCGGAGTTTTTTCCCGGCCGAGCCGAAAGTAGGCCGGACCGTTCATTTTTCCCAAAGCCACCACCGTTTTACGCGCTTCTATAGCATCACATGGCACTTCTACCGTCAGATTCGGCAGCACGCGCGTTATGGCCACATCTTCCAAGGCCTGGTGGGTCGCGCCGTCCGGCCCTACTGAAACCCCGGTATGACAGCCGGCGATTTTAACATTAGCTTTACTGTAACAGACCGAAACCCGCAATTGATCCCAGGATCGTCCCGGAGAAAACGTGGCATAAGAAGATACAAAGGGAATTTTTCCGGAAAGTGCCAGGCCCGCAGCTATGCCCATCATATTTTGTTCAGCAACGCCGCATTCCACAAACCGTTCCGGATATTTTTTCCCAAACTCCAGCACCTGCGTTGATTCCGCCAAATCCGCCGTTAACACCGTCACTTGCTCGTTTGCCGCCCCCAATTCCAAAACCCCCTCGCCATACCCTTTGCGGGTCGCCAGCTGTTCAATATCCGCTTGGCCGATTTTAGAATTCAACGGGGTCATATCTGGTTTATAATGTATTATTCTACGGAAGTTATAATTATTACTACGGAAAGCTACGGAAATTTTGGAATTATTTTTCCGTAGTATAATTCATTATCACCCCCCACTCAACTGGCTAATGCTGGTAATGTTGGCTTCCGTCTTATAAAAATTAAATTCAGTTTGATTAACATCTACCAGTTCGTCAGCGCTAATCCCAGAATTATTTCAAACACTGGATGGAATAAATTGCTTAGTAGCCGCATTGGTTACCTTGTAAATTCGCGCATTGCCCGAAGGCCTAATGTACTGCGTAACCGGGTAAAAATCAAACTCATCCTGACCAACACTTTGCGCATTGCTGCTATTTTGGCCGTACGATTCTAAAACAGATTCGTTGGGAATTTGGATTTTATAATTCTGGGCGTTGACCCAATAAATTTTAGAATCCCCCGCTAACTGAATTAGCCGCGGCCCGTTGGCGTAGGCGGAAGAGGGCACTTGTAGGCCCACAAAACCGGAAAAATCCGTTGAACTGGACGTTCCCGAAAGTGAGACCGGCGCCGGCGCCGGGGAAGGACTGGGGATGCTCGGTGTAGTGCTGGCAAGGCTACCGGCAGTCACTAAAAACGTAAAACTCGCCGTGGCCAACGTGCTGGGACTAACCGTAGAAGCACCGCCCATAAGGGTATAGGTGCCAGTATAAACCCCGCCCGGCGTGCTGGAACTCACCGGTAAGAAAAAGAGTGGCCCCGGATAGACCTGTCCGGCGTTTAAACTTAAAGGTAAGTACGAAAAAGAAGCATTGTTATCTATGGTAAAGAGAGTGCTCAGATCTTGACCATTGCTAAAGATTGGCCCCACATTTACGCTGGTCAAATAGACCGGATTGTTTTGATCTTGATTGGTTAAAACTCCGCTGACCAACGCGGTTGTACCCTGGGTAATCGATGGAATAGGATTAACTTGAACAGTCACCGCTCCTAACGCCACCAAAGGAAACAATAACAGGAGAACCGACCCGCTAAGGGCAATAGACGCGCTTTTCAATTTCATATGACTTTGAATTTTAATAATTATTGATGTTCGCTGGTAATTTGCCCGCGCAGCGTGCGCAGCTCCCGCAGGGCTATAGCCGCCTGTTCCTTATTGGGCGGACTGCCGTGCCAATGATAGTCGTATTCCATAAAATCCACGCCCTTGCCGGCAATGGTATGAGCAATAATCACGGTCGGTTTTTCGTAAATAGCTTTAGCTTCCTGGCAGGCGTTTATGATTTCCTGAAGATTGTGGCCGTCGACTTCCAGCACGTGCCAATTAAACGCCTCATATTTTGCTTTCAGATTTTCCAGAGGCATCACCTCTTCGGTATAGCCGTCGATTTGAATATTATTACGATCAATAATGGCAGTAATATTGTGCAATTTATTTTTGCCGGCAAACATTGCCGCTTCCCAGGTCTGACCTTCCTGCTGCTCGCCATCGGACATAATCAAATAAATTCGGTTATGTTTATGGTTCATCTGCAGAGCCAAAGCCATCCCCATAGCCTGGGACGTCCCTTGAGCCAGCGGCCCGGACGATGTCTCGATTCCCGGCAGCGCTAAATTGTGCGGGTGCCCCTGCAGGCGGCTGCCAAGTTTACGCAAAGTCAGCAACTCTTCTTTTGGAAAATACCCGGCCTCGGCCAGAGTCGCGTACAATACCGGATTAATATGGCCGCACGAAAGCACTAACCGGTCCCGTCCGTCCCAGGTGGGATTAGCCGGATCGTGCTCCATAATATAAAAATAGAGTGCGGTAAAAACATCTGCCATATCCAAAGGTCCCGCGCTATGCCCGCTTCCCGCTGCCAGAAGCATTTGAACAATGTCCTGGCGGATGTCGTTGGCTTTGTATTTTAGTTCGTTTATGGAAAGTTTTTGCATAGGATTGCCGAGATGAAACATATAACATGAAGCATAAAGCATTCAAGGTATATGTTTTATGCTTCATGTTTCATTCTCTAAGTTACGCACCCGTGCAGCTTCTCGTACGCTTCGGCCATATTTCCTGCTTTGGTAATTGCGGATCCTAATATTATCAAATCCGCCCCCGCTGCTGCTACTTGTTTGATGTTGGTTTCGTTAATGCCGCCGTCTACTTCTATTATAGCACTGGGCAGTAATTGCCTCAATTGCTTGACGCGGTCATAGGTGGAGTCAATAAATGGCGTGCCCTGAAAACCGGGCTGTACGCTCATTAACTGAAACTGTTTTATCTGGCCGGCAAATTCTCCCAAAACAGCCACGTCAGTTTCCGGCTTGATACAAACCACTGGCTCCAACCCCGCGTTCTTTATGCTGCCGATCGCTGCTAAGAGTTCCATAACCGAAGGGTAAGCCTCATAATGAAGAATAATGGTTTTAAAACCGCAAATCTCATAATCAAAAAAATCCCTCGGTTCCCGGCACATTAAATGCGCCTCCCAATGGAACGCGGGATTTAAGACGTCAATTTCGGTGACCGATAAGATTTTGTTTGGTACAAAGATGCCATCGCCAAAATCCACCTGAATACGCTCCACGCCCGGCAATTTTATTTCGCGGGCATAGGTATCCAAGAATTTTTCTTTGGAAGTTTCTAGAATTGAAGGAATGAGCTGGGGCATATTTTTTAAATCTTCCCGATTTTTAATCTTATCTATCTTATACGCCCGCTTACGAATTAACTGTCTAACTTTTGAACGATCGTTCAAAAGTTAGACAAATGTTTTGGTTCGTTTTTTGGCGCGGGGTGTTATTTAAAATTTTGTTTCTCGATCACGTTAATTTTTTTTACGCGCCTGACATGCCGCGGTTCTTTTCCTAACGGAGTATTGAGCCAGGTAGTTACTATATTGTAGGCGGCTTTTTTGCTAATGTAGTCTATGGGGAGACTTAAGACGTTGGCCAAGTTATCGCTTCGGCTTTTTTGGGCCTCGGCCGCGTTCCAAACCAAAGCGGCGCGCACGTTTTTATATTTATTAGCCAGCATGTTTACGCCCTGACCGCTGCGGCACAGTAAAATACCGTTTTGACGCGGATTTTTTGATATTTCCCGAGCTACTAATTTTGTAAAATCCGGATAATCGTCCTTAGGATCCAGGCGAAATGGACCAAAATCTTTATAGACAATATTATTTTTATCAAAATATTTTTTTAGCTGCTCTTTGAATTCAAAGCCGCCGTGATCACCGGCAATATAAAGCATATATCGGTTATATGTTAAGAATTCTATTAAAATGTTCGGCAATCAGGCTATCGCCTCCTACTAACAATCCGTCTATGTTCGGCTGCTCTAAAAAGGAACGGGCGTTGGAAAAATTGACACTGCCACCATAGAGAGCTTTGCTCACGTGATATTTGGTCTTTATAAACAAAGAAATTTTCTCGGCATGCTCCGGCGTGGCGTTTTTTCCTGTCCCGATGGCCCAAACAGGTTCATAGGCAACCACAATTTTAGGCGCGTCAACACCTTGCAAATCCACTTCCAGTTGGGCTCGCAGCACGTCGACCACGGCCAAATCATCTTCGTCGTCGGTCGTGCCGTACCCAATGCATAAAATTGGGGTGATTTTATGCTCTAGTAACGTCCTGAGTTTAAAATTTATCTGTCCGTCCGTCTCCCCCACCGCGCGGCGTTCGCTATGGCCTATAATACAATACTTAACTTTCAATTGTTTCAAATGCAGCGGCGAGACTTGCCCGGTGTAGGCGCCTTTTTCTTCCCAAAAACAATCCTGCGCGCCCAAGTTAGGAACATTAACATGGGCCAGCAATAAATGCGGCGGACAAACCACTGCCGTATGCTTGGCCCGGCGCTGAATAGCCGACGCCAGTTTTTGAGCGTCTTTAACGGTAACAGGATTCAGTTTCCAATTGGCAACAATAAATTTTTTCATATTAGGCAGGGTAGAGGGCAGAGGGGTGAGGGTAGATAGATGGTTATTTTTTTAATTTTAAGCTTTTTATAGTAACGTATAAGAGTCTTTGAATTTCATCTACTAATTTTTCTGCTTTCTCATAGTTAAAGTGGGGGTATCGGTTTTTTGCAATTATTAATTGCGTTTCTAATTCTGCTGCAGAGCCAATAGCTATCGATAGAAATTGAATATATTCTAAGCGATGATTTCTTCGGTATCCTTCGGCTATATTGGACGGAATAGAAATAGCGGCCCGTAAGATTTGACTGCTCAAAATGTATATTTATAATTTAGGAAAAGTATCTACTAACAAATAAATCTCGGATACTAATTCAATGCCTTTTTGCCACACCGTCAGTTTTTTAAACGATTGATTAATCTTAAACCTCCTGCTCTATCTACCCTCACCCCTCTCCCCTCTTTTCTGCCTATATTTCTCCCCTCAAAAACTTCGCCGTGACTTCCGGCGGTATAGGGTTAACCGGGATGCCGGTGGCAAACTCGAAGCCTGCCCAAATGGTAATGCGCGGGAAAATAGTTAAGTGCCAGTGATAGTCTTTTTCTTCGTACGCGCTGTGCATGTGGCCGGCCTGGCGGACGGGCATGGTGTGGATGTAAAAGTTAAGCGGCGGGTCGGAAAGCTTGGTGTAGAGCTGCCCCAAAGTTACTTTTAAGACGAATGATAGATGCTTAATTTCTTCATCAGTCATGTCTTCAAAACGGGCACCGTGCCGTTTGGGCAAAATCCAGGTTTCAAACGGACTGCGGCTGGCGTAGGCCGAAATAACTACAAAATGGTCACTTTCGTAAACCAGCCGGTCTTTGACTGAAAGCTCTTCTTTAATGATATCACAATATGCGCAAGAGTTGTGGGTAAGATAGTAATGGTAGCAGCCTAAAATTTCATCGTGAATATGGGGCGGCACAATGGGGGTCGCGATAATCTGGTAATGGGGGTGGATAATACTGGCCCCAGCGTCGCGCCCGTGGTTATGAAAGATCTGAATATAGGCTAAATCCGGCCGCTCGGACAGCGCTTTAATCCGCTGAATAAACAACTTAATCGACAGTTCAACCGTGGAAATCGATTGGAGCGCCACCGGCTCATTGTGTTTTTTGGTTATAATGACTTCGTGCTCGCCGTCGCCGGAATACGAAACATAAAATTCCTTATGACGATGAATGTTCATCACCGGCTCTAAGGCCGCGAACTTGTTAGGGATGACCCGCAGTTCCCAATCAGAATTTGGGGGCTGATGATGCCCGGCTTGAGTTATTTCGCCGCTTTCATCCATGCGCAACAATTCGACGTTAAAATGTTCGTTACCCGGGCAAAATACGCATTTTTCATCTACCTCGGGCTCGCCATGCATTACGCTATACGTAGCATACTGGTCCGGCCGCTTGCCGCGGGCAGGTGAAATGAGGACCCATTGTTTAGTGATTGGATTCTGACGAAATTCTGACATGAAAATTGTAAGTTGAAATTAGGAATTAAGCTGGGCCGATTCCATATTCATAAGTCAAACCCCGCCCTCTTTCTTTTTTCTGTCCAAATAATTTTGTAAAAGTATTTGCGCCGCTAAACTATCTATGTCTTTTTTTCCGCCCGGCAGCTTTTGGGCCATTACCGAACTCAGCCGTTCATCGATTATGGCGACGGGCAAGCCCGTTATTTTTTCGATTTCCAATTTAAAACTTTTAACTTCCTGAGTTTTTTTGGTTTCTTCCCCGTGCATGTTCAGCGGCCAACCTAAAACAATCCGTTCAATTTGACCGTCTTCAATGATTTGGTCAAGCTGTTCAAAAAATTCCCGCGGCGAAACAATGCTTAGCTCTCTGGCAAAAGTTTGTGATTCGTCAGAAATAGCCAAACCGATGCGCTTCTCGCCGTAATCGATTCCCAGAATTTTTGACATGTGTGTTTTAGGTTGAGCCCAGGGTCACCGAGACCGACTCCTGCTTGCCGCGGTGATAGACTTGCAGCTGGACTTTGTCCCCTGGTTTATAATTTTCCATAATTTCGCTTAATGGGTCATTTACAGTAACCGCAGTGCCATTGACCGCCGTGATAATATCGTTTTCCATTAATCCGGCTTTATCGGCCGGGCTGCCGGGCTGGACCGCAAAGTCGGTATCGGTCTGGCCGCGGACAATAATCGCCCCATTTTGGACCGGCAAATTATCCTGCTGGACTAAATCAGGCGTCAGCATTTCATAACGGACTCCCAAAAACGCGTGGGTAATTTTACCGCTGCTTTGGTAGCTGGAAATATCGGTGCTAATCTCGTTCGAAGGAATCGCAAACCCAACCAATTGGCCCTGCTGGTCTATGGCCGTATTAATCCCGACCACCTGTCCCAGACTATTGAGCAATGGGCCGCCGCTGTTGCCGGGATTAATGGCCGCGTCGGTCTGAATCACGCCATTGAGCTGTTCGCTGCCATCTTCGCCGCCGGCGGTGATTTGCCGCCCGATTCCGGAAATAATCCCGCTGGTTACGGTATTTTGGTATTGCCCAAGACTATTACCAATCGCAATAACTTGCTGTCCCACCTGCAACCCCGAAGAGCTGGCCAGCTGGAGGTACGGCGCGTTGCTGATTTTAATTTTAACTAAGGCCAAATCGTTCACCGGATCTTGGGCCACAACTTGGGCGGTGTATTGTTTACCGTCAGAGGTAATGACTGTATAACTCGCGTTACTATCGGAGACTACGTGCTTGTTGGTTACGATTAAACCGTCGGAACTGACAAAGAAACCGCTGCCCGCGCCAACCTGCTGCAAATCGGACGAGCCGGAGCCGGAGCCGGAATCCGGTTGCTGCTGAGATTGCCCATTGTTGTAAAAAAAGTTAAAAAACGGGTCGCTGTTGTCTGAGCTGCTGCCAAAACCCGGGACCATGCTTAAATTTTGAGAAATAATAATCGAGACCACCGCCGGACTGGCTTTTTTTACGACATTGACGATGTCTGAATTTTCGGTCAGATTAACTGTTTGGCTAGAGGACGGGTTAATGGAATTGCTTTGACCCACAAGTCTGGGATTACGCAAGGCGACTATAGTTCCAATCATGCCGCCTACAGCGCCACAAACTAAGCTAATAATAATTACGGCCACTAATAAGCCGGAAGTAACTCGCGGCATTCTCGGCGCCATGCCGCTTGCCGGGGAGGGTTGCTGAGGATTATTTGGTTCGAAATTATCCATATTTATGGTAGATTATTAATTATATTATACCATAAATATAGTACAAAAAAGAGGGCTCTAACATTTCAGAGTGTAAATCGCGGAGACGCGGATAGACATTCTTGGTGGAATATTCGCAATCATTCTACTAACTCCCCGCCAAATATCTTCAAAGCATCGGTAAGCGCGGTACTACCGTCTACGGTTGGAATTTCGGTTTTAGTTACTTCGGCCGCCAGTCCAATCCGCTTGCCTAAGAGTTGCTCTAAAATTTCACAGATTAATTTAAGGTTTTTTTGATTTTCCAAGTTCTGTTTATGGAAAATATATTTCACTTCCACAACTACCTTACCGTTCCTAACCTGACGCAACGGCGCGGTCCTTAAGGTGTTGCCTAAAGGAGTATTAATTTTTTTAATTTCGGCGATAGCTTTGGGCCAAATAACCTGAACCTGTTCTAAGGTGACCTGCTGGTCATACTCCACCGAGAGTACCACTGGTTCTTGCGGCTGAACAATTACTGCTTGTTCCAAATTGGGCGTGGCAGGGGGCTGGTAAGAAGCTGTCCGCGCCGGATGAGCGGGCTGCGCAGTTGCCGCGCCGGGTATTGTTTCTTTTTTTAAGGCCGCTTCCACGGCCGCCAGTAATAACGGAATTTGAGGATCGGGGCTGGACGCCATATCTTTAAACGATTTTAAAAACAGCCGGATCGTAAACAAGATATCATGCAAGCTTAATCCTTTAGCTAATTGATTTAACCGCTCTGTATGCGCTTCGGCCAAACCAAACTCCCCGGCGCCCGCTGCTTTATAAATCAGCACTTTGCGCAAATATTCCAAAAAGTCTTTGTTAAATATATTTAGGTCAGTTCCTTTTTCCAAAAGCTCATCAAAAAAATTGGGGATCTGGGCGGCAGCGCCCTGAGCAATTAAATCCAATAGCCGCTCGGACCAGGCAATATCGGTACTGCCTAATAACTGCTGGCAGTCTTCTAAGGTGGCATCCGCGCCCAAGGTTAAGACCTTGCCCAGCAAAGACAGCGCATCCCGCGAACTGCCCTGAGCGTTTTCGGCCACCAGTTCTAAAATCTTCTCATTCATCTCGACTTTTTCGCTCTTGGCAACCCAGGCTAATTGCTGCTGGATGTCGGCTACACTGAGGGTTTTAAAATCAAACCGCTGGGAACGGGAAATGATCGTGGCCGGAACTTTATTTATTTCGGTAGTGGCCAAAATAAAAATTGCGT
Organism: Candidatus Doudnaibacteriota bacterium; assembly: GCA_963788395.1. Taxonomy (GTDB): domain Bacteria; phylum Patescibacteriota; class Doudnabacteria; order UBA920; family UBA920; genus CAIVSE01. Next base: position 13,106 of record CAWBGV010000035.1, read on the forward strand.
GGGCCGGCGGCTCTTCCAGAGTTTTCAAAAGCGCGTTAAAAGCGCCTTTGGAAAGCATGTGGACTTCATCTATAATAAAAACTTTGTATTTGCCGCGGGAAGGCGCGAACTTGACGTGCTCAATGAGATCCCGGATGTTATCGACGCCAGTGTTGGAAGCTGCGTCGATTTCGACCAGATCTAAAAAATTATTTTGGGCAATGGCTTGGCAAACTTCGCAGCTACCGTCAGGCTCGCCACTTTTTGGATGCAGGCAATTAACGGCTTTGGCTAAAATGCGGGCCACAGACGTTTTACCCACTCCGCGGCTGCCCGTAAACAAGTAGGCATGCGCCACCTGGCCACTGGCCACCTGGTTTTTGAGGGTCTGAATAATGTATTTTTGCCCAATAACTTCGGCAAAGGTTTGAGGGCGATATTTCCTATATAAAACGGCCATAAATTTGATTCTTACGTACCTAATTATAGCACAAAAGAACCCTCAACGGGTTCTTTAAAAATTACCACCTTTTTGGAAATAATTTATCTCTTGAACACAAAGATCTTATATCCAATAAAATTCCAGAACAGCGAAACACAAGTGGCCGCAACCAAAGCCAAATTTTTATTTAGGTCGCCATTAGCGGTTAAATGCACAGCTAAGGAAAACTTGTCGGCAATGGCATAATTAATCAAAAATCCGACCACGCTGACAACAGCAAAAGAAACTACCGGGTTAGCCGGAGCGGCCCCGGCAGTAAGCTGAAAGCTGCGCCAAATGATATATTCGATGATTAAAAAAATGACTAGGAGTAAAATATAATACAGGTAAGGAGCAGTATTTTTTGAGCCCAAGTAAACAAACCCGAGCGCCAAGACTCCCAGTAAACCTACAATTATTAAACGTAAAAAATTCTGCCACAACTTGGTGGTTTGTTGGCCAAACGCCCAGTACTTATTCCAATAATAGCTTTGAATCGTAGCGATTAAAAAACCCGTGGCACTGCTGGCGCCCAATGCGTTGCCCTGGGTAACATTAAAGAACTTAGATACTAAATTGGCAATAATAAAACTCAGACCGGTGTTTAAAAAACCTATGGCCACAAATCGAAATATTTGCAAAATCACCGGCCGCTCAGTGAGTATGCCGGTAATTTTTTGGCTAAAAGTTTGGCCCTGTCTGGTGCTCTCTGCCATAAAAGTTTTGATTTCACTTACCCGTGTTATGGTGGATTATAATTCCTCGTCAACATCCAACCGTACGTGCCTGCCGTTTTCTTCGGCCTCTGAATCACCGCCAAGTTCTACGTCGGCTTGGGCGGAAGCTGAACCTTTTTTGATCACATTTTCTACAGCGGCCCATTCGGCGTCACTGGCTTGCGGCAAGACAATAGTAACCTCATCGCCGGCTTCGGCTTTAAAATAAGTTAAAGAAGCCAGTAAAACTTTGTAAGGTTTGCCTTCGGCCAGTACCCGGAAGTCGCCTTTTTCGTCAACAGTTAAGAAGCCCAGCATCTTACGGCGCTCCACCGGACCAATCTGCTTATAAATAAATGACCCGTCGTCGGCAATGGTTAATTTAAGTACGTCTCCTTCTACCAGTTTAGATTTAGAAGCGTAATTGGCCGGAACAGGATACTGCTTCTTGTCGGGTCCAATCATGTTTTGGCCGTCAAAAACACCCTCTATAACTTTACCGCCTTCGCCTACGTTTAAAACCTGGGCTTTATCGGCCAAATAATTGGAAGTGCCTTTGGGCGCAGCCCCGCCCATCATCTCACGCAAAAGCTGCTTGGCCGACTGGATGTTCTTTTCGGCCGAATCTATCATTTGAGCAATTAGGGCTAAATTTGACATTTTGTCCATACTTTTGTGACTTTTATATTGATATCATCTTAGCTGTGGAAAACTCCACGATTAAAAACCTTAATTTTTTATGTTGATTTTATTGGCTTTTGTTTCAAAATGGACTAAACCAAACTAACTAAATTGATTATACCATAATGAAAAATAAAAACAAGTACACTGGAGTGGATAGCCGGTGGTTCCGGAGGCTAATGCTTACCATGACCGCCACCTCCATGACCCCTCAGCGGTGGCTGAACGCTTGGATTATTCGCCGACGAACGAAAGCATTTACCGATTGCGGCGAGCCGTTCAAACACCTTAATGGCTTTTCGTCTTTGCAAATGAGTATGAAAAAACAGGCCAAATGGCCTGAGATTTTGGGAGTTAAGCTGCCAAAAAAAGAACGGAAAGAAAAGTAGAACTATTTTACAAAATACATTACTACGATAATTATTGAGTATACGGCTAAAGCGCTCGTAACCCAAACTCGTATTTTTGGAAGTTTTAATTTTTTTACCAAAAAAAGATATGCCATAAAGCATAAATACAACACGGAAACTATGAAGGAAAATAAAGATACGTTGTGTAACTGGTTTTTTATGAGTTCTGTTAAAAGAGCTATCAGCACCATTAGCAAAATAAAGTATTGAACTTTAGGGTCATTTGTGCCTCGTTGTTCTACAGGTGTCTTGTGAAATTTCCAAGTGCCAAAAATAAGGTAGATAACAACACAAAAATACCGCCATGGCCGCCTCCACCTTTCGCAGCAGCGCCAATCACACCGAAATCGGTTCCGGTTTTAGTTATAGTATCGGCGGCTTTCTTGCTAGTAAATTCGCTGAGTGTTTCACCTGCACCTTCCAAAACCCCATCGATCAGCTCAGAAATAAAACCTCCACCTTCGTGGCCATGACCGCCTCCACTACTTCCACCACCGTGTCCACCATGCTCCCCATGTCCATCTGGCATATTGTTATCCTTAAACTTAAATTATTTCTTAAATTATAAAAGTTTGGTCAGAGAAAAGCAAATTAGTTTGTAGTTGGTAGGCGGGAAGAAAATTATTCTAATTCATCCCCGCCTACTAACTACTCACTACCCTACAGTCCCCGCTCCACCGCCGCCGGTCCTGCTGACATCATCTCTGCTACTTGTCCGGCTTCCAGTAATTCTTCTTCCACCTCGGCCCGCGGACGTCCGTACTTTAAGCGGGAGAGTTGGCGAATGGCCTGGGCGACTTCTTCGTTGGTTTCTTTTGGCAGCGGATACGTGGCCATGTTAAATGGCTTGGAGCCGGTGCCGTTGATCATGAGCTTAATATAGGTGGTAAACCGCTCTATATTCACCAAGTCAAACTCATTAAACGTAGGCGCAAACTCTTTAGCCAAAACTTCGGCGTCTTCGGCGCCGGTCCGAAACGTAATCATAGTACCGGCATTACCAAACACCGCGTCGCGCAAGTCTTTACTGCCCGCGCCCTGGGCGCCGGCCTGCTGTTCCAGCTGGCCTAAATATTGGTGGGCAATGATTAAATTTAATTTGTATTTCCGGGCTTCCGACAAAATTGAAGAAAACGCGTCGGTAATAAAATTTTGGAACTCGTCTACGTACAAATAAAAATCTTTCCGCTTATCTTCAGGCATATCGGCGCGCGACATCGCCGCCATTTGTATCTTACTGACGAAAATCAACCCCAATAGTTTTGCGTTGATTTCACCGGTGCGGCCCTTGGACAGGTTGACTAATAACACTTTGCCTTCGTCCATGACTTTGCGAAAGTTAAAACCGGATTTTGGCTGGCCGACAATATTGCGCATCATAGCGTTCTCCACGAACCGGCCGACTTTGGAAATTAAATAACCGAGCATCTCCGATTTATGGAAATCCGAGGTCTTGGCCATTTCTTTTTCCCAAAATAAACGAACCACCGGATCTTTGACTTTGGAAACTTTATATTTTTGAAAATCAGTGTCCGTAAAAATCCGCGGGATATCGGTAATCGTTCCGGGATGTTGTTCGTCGGCCATGAGCGTCAGCATGGCGTTGCGCATATTGTGCTCGAACATCGGGCCAAGCATGGCCGGGTCGGTAACCAGTTTATAAAATATCTGGATCATTTCCTGTACTGCAAAATCTTTTTGTTCTTCACCGTCCACCTCCAGCATATTCAAACCCACGGGCCGGTCCATGTCGAACGGCTCAAAGACAATAATGTCTTCCGCCCGTTCTTTAGGCGCCCGCATTAAAATATCCTGGACTAAATCCCCATGGGGATCAATAACGCAAATCCCTTCGCCATTTTTGATGTCCTGGATGGCCATATTGGCCAATAAGACGGATTTTCCACCGCCGGTGCGGCCCAAAATGTAGGTATGGCGGCGGCGGTCGTCCCGGGACATATAAATAGGGGTTTCCTGGCCCCGGTAGATATTTTTACCCAACAACACGCCTTCGGTTGGGATATTAATCGGCGGCGGGGCTTTTTTGGACATCAACCACTTAATGTTCGGGGTTTCAATGTACTGGGTGGGGAGATGCCAGAGCGAGGCTAACTCTTCGGTATTTAAAATGTTCTCTTTTTTATAGTCGCGGAAAACGCGAAAAATAAAATCTTTTAAGACATCATTTTTGTCGCGCTTTTTTGGTTTAAAGCCGTTAAAGGGCGGCATGTTAAACTGCAAAAAAGATGACAGCATATTGCGCATATGCAGCTTGGCGTTGCCGGGTATGTTGGAAGAAGTTATGATCCGAATATTGGTGCGATAACCGGGCCGGCTGGCTTTTTCTTCCAAACGCTTAACAATTTCCTGCTGCATGGGCGTCAGCTGGATGGGCGCGTACATGCCCGAAAGATCCTTATGGGCGTGGGAATTTTGGTTTTGGCTGGAACGCCCGGCCAATGTGCCCGTAAGCCCGTGCAGTACTGCGCGCATAAATTTATACACCTGTCCGCGCTCGATTATTTCAGGATTTTTCCCCTGTTGCACTTCCAGCGCCATATGCCGCGGCTTGTATTGCCACGCGGTTCCCGCCGGGCTGATGACAAACTGAATCGCCATGCCTTCGCCTTCCTGCAACTTGCTCATGGCATTGGTTAAGGCGTTTAACGGGTCAGATTCGGTGTTTTTGTAGGTGCGAAATGGGTAGTAATATTTTTTTGCCAGCTGCAGCTCTTCCGCTTCCACCTGCCCGCCCTTAATAAAAGGATTATATCCTTTAATTTGCTCCACAAACGCGTGCGGGTACTGAGCCTGCAGCTGTTTCTCGACGAGCTGCTGGAGGTGCTTGGGACAATTTATATAAAAAGATATTTTTTTGTCGGTGCAGGCAATCTCAAAGCTATAATAATCCTTGCCGAGCAACCAACCTTTGTGTTCTCCGGATTCCGAAAGCGTGGTAAATAATTGCTCCGCCACGGCAATTAAATTCTTTTTTTCTTCGTCGCTTTTTTGCTTCTCTTTTTCGTCGGTATTCTCCTTGGGTACCTGGATTTCCAAATAAACCCATTCCAAAGTCCGAGGCACAATGTGCATGGTGTGGTACCGATGCCGCTTGTAGTAATAAAAAAAGACAGCAATAAAAATCGCTATCAATCCCACCAACGCCAAAAGCGCGATATTAAAAGTAGAGAGTTCAAACTGCATTTATTTTTGTTTTCAAAAACTGCTAAAAACTACTTATTGACCATTAACTACATCTGTAACTTCTGATG
>CAWBGV010000036.1:0-32705 GCA_963788395.1 Candidatus Doudnaibacteriota bacterium
TTACAGTCTGCCCCCGTTGGCCACTTGGGTAACCTACCATCCGACGAGCGGACGCACATTAAGCCATGCCGCCGTTGATTTGTCAATCCATGGGTGCGGCAAAATATTCCGCCCCCGCACGGATCATTTCCGGCCCGGCGGCGAGAGGCGCTCGCGCCAGCGCGCCAGTTGTTGGGTCACTTCCCGGGTGCCCGGCGCGCCCACCAAGTTGCGCTTGGCCATCGCCGTTGACAGATCGAAGACGTCCGCCGCATCGCGGCCAAACGCCGGGTCCACGGATTGCAATTCCGCCGGCGTGAGCTGGTTGAGGGGCCGGCCAATTTTTTCCGCCAGCGCCACCACCGCGCCCACCGCATGATGCGCCTGCCGGAAGGGCATGCCCTTTTGCACCAGGTAATCCGCCAGATCGGTGGCCAGCAACGCGGGATCGCTGGCGGCGCGGGCGCAGGCCGCGCGGTTCACCGTCACTGGCCCAGCATCGCGGCCATCATGCGCGTGGTGGCCCGCACCGTGTCGGCGGTGTCAAACAGCCGCTCCTTGTCCTCCTGCAAATCGCGATTATAGGTCATCGGCAGCCCCTTGAGCAGCATCAGCAGCGCCCAGGTTGCCCGTCACGCGGCCCGTCTTGCCGCGCGCCAATTCGGCGATGTCCGGATTTTTCTTCTGCGGCATCAGCGAGGACCCGGTGGTGTAGGCGTCGGCAATTTTCAAATAGTTGAACTCCGCGCTGACCCACAAAATGAGGTCCTCGGCCAGCCGCGAGATATGCACGGCCAGCAGCGCGGCGGCGGCGGCGAATTCCACCATGAAATCGCGGTCGCTCACGGCGTCCATCGAATTCTGGGTAACTTGCGGTTCGCCGGCGGCGTTCACGAAGCCCAGCCGCCGGGCCACCAATTCGCGCTGCAGCGGCAAGGTGCTGCCGGCAATGGCGCCGCTCCCCAGCGGGCACACGTTCACTCGCGAATGGCAGTCCCAAAACCGCTCGCAATCGCGCTCCAGCATTTCCACATAAGCGAGCAGATGATGCGCCAGGTAGACCGGCTGCGCCCGTTGCAGATGCGTGTAGCCGGGTATCAGCACGTCCGCATAGCGCTCGCCCAGCGCCACGAGGGCGCGTTGGAAATCGGCAATCTCGCCCAGTAACGCGTGATTTCATCGCGCAGCCAGAGCCGCACGTCCAGCGCCACCTGGTCGTTGCGCGAACGGCTGGTGTGTAGCTTGGCGCCGGCGGGCACGCGGGCGGTGAGGGCCGCCTCAAGGTTCATATGCACATCCTCGTCTCCGCCCGCCAGACGAAAGTGCCGGCGGCGATCTCAGCCGCGATCTCGTTCAGGCCCGCCGTGATGGCGGCCAGTTCCGCCTGGGTCAGCATGCCGATGGCGTGAACATGGTGGCATGCGCGATGGAGCCTTCGATGTCGTGCTTCCACAGCCGCCAGTCGAAAGAGATGGATTCCGTAAAGCGGGCGACGTCGGCGGCGGGGCCGCTGGCGAAATTGCCGCTGCGGGACACAGGTGATGATTTCATGCTCACGCCCGTTTTTAACTCAAAGCCCGGGTTTGGCAAGGAATCTTCTCAGCGGATGGGTCCCGGCCTGGCTGGCCTCTCCGAGGTCCAGTCTTTACGGCCGTCGGCGTGGCAATGGCAATGCGCGGCAAAAAAGCCGCCGCGATACTGCCAGAACCACGGCCAGAGGCGCTCACGGTCGGTCTGGGGAATCTTCAGCGCGGCGATGGCCTCTCGCCGGAAAAAAGCGAATCGCCCCTCCGGATGGGGCGGCGGGAGCGATTTCAGTTTCACCTTCACCTCAAACAAGAACATCAGCCAATGCGTCTGCCCTTGGTAACCGTGCTCGCTGATGAGCCCCGCCAGGTGCAGGTCCCGCGGCGCGAGCGCCATGCCGATCTCCTCGCCCGCTTCGCGGCAGGCGCGGACGTAGGGCGATTCGCCCCGGTCCATTTTCAGCTTGCCGCCGCAGGGGCTCCAGAAGCCGCAGTTGGGTTCCTGGGCACGTTCGAGCAGAAGCATTTCCTCCGCTTCGCTGAAAACGTACAGCAAGGTGGCGATTTTATAAGGCAGGGGCATGGCGATTCCGGAGGTGAATTCAGCGCGCGCCTGCCAGGCAGATCCTTCGTCTGGAGTGCGCGCTCATATCCCCCCTATTCAAAGGCTCGTCCCCGTTTGGCGCAAGCGGAAAGCGAGGTGGGCCCCCAATGGCGGTGAAGGCCTGAATCCCTCCGCCCGGTCCAAGGCTTGAATCAGGGACCCGTCTGGCGGGGCGCGACTGTGATGACGGGTCGCTCCGCAGGCAATCACTTGCCCGAGGCACGAACGTCAAACAGCGAAGGCAGTTCGCCAACCGCCAGCACAAGGGCCGGTTTCAGTTGGTTGATCAGTGGCAGATAGCGGGTATCCTGGTACCTGCGGAAGGCGTATTCATAGGCAATTACGCCGGGCATACCCGGAAGCTTGGCATACTCGCCATCGCTCGGGCCCGCGGCGGAAGGCAGTATCAGAGAAAGGCCGGCGTCAAAGGGTAGCTTCATCGCCCGATTCTGGTAACTATAGAGATTGACACCATGGTGCCACATCACCTCGGCCACACTGACCAGGATGGCCAGCGAGGCAATCTGGTCCTCGGGTTTCTGATCGCCGCCCCAGAGACCGTCATCGCGCAGGCAAGCACGTGGGGAGGGATTAAAGCAGTCCATAAAACCGCCGGTGGGCTTCTCCTTGCTTCCGCCCAGGCCATAGAGAGCGCCGTTGATCATTTCTTGATCCTCGATCGTCACCCCGGAGATGAAGATCCCGTAGAGGCAAACCATGCCCCATCGGCCGTGGCCGGTGTACATGTACCTGGCTTTCTTCAGATGTTCCGCCAGCGGCCGGATCAGAGCCTGTTCGATGCAGGTGCGATCCGCGGTTGTAATCGTGGGCAGATTGTAAATCAGGTCGTATTTCAACATGACTTGGCGAGGAACATGCCGGTGTCGCCCCCATCGTAACTACATCTGTAACTTCTGATGGATCAAAGTCTCCTTCTTTGGTTAAAAGTTCATTTAGGGTTTCTCGTTTTTGTTGTTCAACCTGAGACGGGTCCGCTTCGCTCTCTTGAGACGTTTCCGAAACAGGCAGAGCGTTATCTTGTGCTTGATTAGGATTTACTACATCCTTATTAGGTATCGTATTCAACGGGTTATCAACCGTATGACTTGTATCTATATTATCGGTGTACTCGGCCCCATACTCTTTACGTGCCTGATTAAGTGAATCCGCGCCAGAATTATCAAAACCTTCGCCTTGAGGGCGGTTCAAATCGAATTTATTAGCATTATTCTCTTTCAGATCACCTGCCATAAATGTAATTAGATTCTCTATTTATTATATCACAATCCGCCACTCCTGAAAATTAATTCTACACTTTTTAGCCAATTTTGTCAATATTCGCGAATAATCGCTGATACGCAGATATCGCAGAATAAGCGGATAAATTTTAATTGCCGTATCTGCGAAGGATTTGCCTGATGTTGCGTATCCACATTCATACTTTGCCTTCCCGTGCCCATTTATCTTCCAACGCGCGGATTTGGGGTTCGTTGAAGCCGAAGTGGTGGCCGATTTCGTGCCAGACGACGCGGCGGACTAGCGCGGGGATTTTTGTAGAATCTCCCGCAAAGCGCTCGATGGTGCCTTTCCACACGGTTATCTTATCCGGCAACACGCCGCCCATGCCATACGAAGAGCCACGGTTAAGCTGCGATACGCCGTGGTATAATCCGAACAGGCTGTTATTCGGCGACTCCCCTTCCTCAACCACAATCTCAACATTATCCATCTTTTGACGAATGGATTCCGGCAGCGCAGCTACAGCTTGGCTGATTAAATTTTCAAACCCTTCAAGTTCCATATTTTTGAACTGTCAAGAAATGAACGATCGTTCATTTCTTGACAGTTGTGATTTGATTAGTTTGCTAAAATTTCATACTGTACCAGTCGAGGTTATAATGTTGTTGAATTAGAATGCGCTCACCTTGAGAACTAGTCTTATGGTCTTGCAGGCCCAAAAGTTGTAGTGCACCCTGGATATGTTGTTCACTATTACCTTCAATTTCCAAATATGGGGGCATTTTGGGATAGCTGTCGAGGTCAAAACGCCATTGTTGGTAAATCCACGACGTCCGATATTTTTCTTGATGTGCATAATTTACTAATCCAATAGCAATCAAAAATTCAGCAGCGTTTTCGTAGTCGCCCACAGAAAAATTGATTTCTTTGTGGCTGCGACTTACTCCCAAAACTTCTGATTTGCCTTTCCAGGTTAATTCCACTTTGCCTTGGGAATCTTTTCGAATTCTTAAAAACCATTTGTCGTGGCCCTCGGTAATATTTGGCTGATTATAAATCTCAGCCGGTCCAAACCAGTCGACCGTGAGTTTTGTATCCTGAATAAGCTTAGCATCTAGGACTGCCATTTTTTGGCGGATATCTGCCGCATCAATGTTTAGTACTTTAGTTTCGATTTCATTCATATAATTTAAAACCTGCCAACAGTATGGCAGGTTTTTAGATGATTGTCACCCGTTCAGCGTCTAATCAGCGTACCAATCAGCGATAGGTCCGCGTCTTAAAAGCCTTCGTAATCGTGCATCGTCAACTGCGCATCAACTTTCTTAATGACTTCAATAACCACCGAAACCACAATCAACAGGCCTGTGCCGCCGAACGTCAGTGCCGTAGTTCCGGTGTAGTATTGCATAATAAGCGGCAGGATAGCAATCAAGGCCAGAAAAAATGCGCCAGCCAAAGTGATGCGGTTGAGGACACGAGACAAAAAATCCGCCGTCTGATTGCCCGGACGCAGACCAGGAACAAAGCCGCCGTTCTTTTGGACATTTTCAGCAATTTCGACCGGATTAAAGACCACGGCCGTATAAAAATAAGTAAAGGCCATGACCAAAATAAAATAAGTCGTAATATAGAACGCCCCTTGCGAATTAAATAAATTAATTACTGTCTGCGCTCCGGCCGCAATCGCGTGGGATTTAGCGTTCACAAAGAATTGGGCAATCAGCGCCGGGAATAACATAATCGAAATCGCAAAAATAATCGGGATCACGCCGGCCTGATTTAATCGCAGCGGCAAGTGAGTATTAACGCCGCCGAATAACTTATTACCGCGCACGCGCTTGGCGTAAGCAATCGGAACATTCCGCTGAGCTTCGGTCACCAACACCACCCCGGCAATCACAACCAAGAATACCGCCGCCAAACCCAAAACTACCGGCAGTTTGCTCGGGTCGTACCAGCTTTGGGCGAAGGTTAAGAACGAAGGCAGGCGGGAAATAATCCCGGCAAAAATAATTAACGAAATGCCGTTGCCAATATCGTATTCAGAAATAATCTCCCCTATCCACATAATCAACATGGTTCCGGCTATCACGCTCAAAAGAGTAATAAACCATTGAAACGGGGTAAAGACGCCTAAAAATATCGGCGCCCCCTTGGTTTTGCAATAAGCGGATAGTTCCAAAAGCCTGCAAAGCCGCCAGGGGGATAGTAATGTAACGCGTGTATTGGTTGATCTGAGCCCGGCCTGCTTCCCCGCCTTCTTTAGACATTTCCGCCAGCGAAGGCACCACAATCGTCAACAACTGCATAATAATCGAAGCCGTAATATACGGTCCCACCCCGAGCATAGCAATAGAAAAATAGGTCAGACCGCCGCCGGAAAAAATATCCAGCAAGCTGAAAAATTGGCTCTGCTGGAAAAAAGCCTGGAGTTTACTGGCATCGATGCCCGGAATCGGGACGTGAGCCAAGACCCGGGTTAAAATTAACAATCCCAGAACGATTAAAACTTTATTTCGTAAGTCTTTCGTGCGCCAAATAAGAGCGAGTTTGTTCATAGACATGGGGCATGAAGCATCAAGCATGAAGCATTACTTTTTATTGCTTCATGTTTTATGCTTCATGTTTCATTTTATAGTACTTTGCCGCCGGCTTTTTCTACGGCTGTTTTTGCTGAGGCGGAAATTGGTAATTTTACCGAGACTTTCTTTTTGATTTCTCCAGCTAAAATTTTAACCCTCTTAGTGGTTGATTTAACTAGGCCTTTTTCTATTAAACTTTTCAAATTTACAGTTTCGCCGTCGTTAAAGACATTCAGTTGAGAAAGAGAAACTACAAAAGCCTTGTCATCCAAAGCTCTAAAACCTCGGGACTTGGGCATTTGGCGGACCAGTGGCTGGCGGCCGCCTTCAAAACGAGCCGGCATTTTACTGTGGCCGGTGCGGGCTGTCTGTCCCTTGCCACCACGAGTAGAATACGTCCCATGGCCGCTGCCCAAACCGCGCCCCACAACTTTGCGCTTGTGGGTAGATTTAGGATGTTTATGGAGTTGGTGGAGTTTGATCATAAATGAGGGGTGAGGGGTGGGGTAGAGGGGTGATAGAGCAGTTCCTGTTCTATCACCCCTCTACCCTCTACCCTCCCAAATTATTTACGCAATTGTTTCAGCGCTTCTTTGCTTTTCATTTTCTGAAAGGCGCTAAAGACTGCTTTAATATTATTGACTTTATTATTGCTGCCCAACATTTTACTGACAACATTCTTAACCCCGGCTAACTCAAAAACTTGGCGCACGGCGCCGCCGGCAATCACACCGGTACCGGGACGGGCGGGCTTAAGCATTAAGCTGGAAGACTTGTACTTCATATTAATCTCGTGCGGAATGGTTTCGTTGACCAACGGCAAGGTAATCATGTTTTTTTTGGCCTGGTTGACGGCCTTGTTGACGCTTTCGGAAACATCCAAGCCTTTCTTTAAACCCATGCCAATTTTACCTTTATGATCGCCAATTACAACCAATGCCCGAAAACGCATGCGTTTGCCGCCTGCGACTACGCGCGTAACACGCTTGACTTCGACCACTTTTTGGTCGAACTCGCTGCGTTCACGCTCACCATCTTGATTTTGTCTGCGTCGTTTTTCCATAAAATCGCTGAATGTCATTGATTATTAATAGCTTCTGCGTTTTTCCGCGTTAGATTCCGCGTACTTCCGCGTTTCTAAAATTCCAGCCCGCCTTCTCTGGCTCCGTCGGCTAGGGCTTTTACCCGGCCATGATAGGCGTAGCCGCCGCGGTCGAAAACTACTTGTTTAATATTCTTGACCATGGCTTTAGCCGCGATTGACTTGCCGACCGCGGCCGCCAGGCCGGTTTTCTTTATCTTTGGCTTTAACCTCAATGCTGGAAGCTGCCGCTAAGGTCTTACCCTGGACATCATCTATAATCTGGGCGTAAATGTGCTGGCTGGCTCGAAATACCGAAAGACGCGGACGCTGAGCCGTGCCGGCAACTACCGATCTAACTCGCGCATGGCGGCGAGTGCGCTTATTGAGTTTTTGCTTGTTCTTGTTCATATATGAGCGAATACCGACTAGCGAAGAGTGAATAGAGCTGAAAAAAACTATTGCCTATTCGCTATTGCCTGATTACTTTACTTTCCGCCTCCGACAACTTTTACGACCTTACCTGCTTTTCTCAATACAACTTCATCTATATATTTAATGCCTTTGCCTTTGTAGGGTTCCGGTTTCTTGAGTTCGCGTACTTCGGCGGCAAACTGACCGACGCGCTGTTTATCTACGCCGCTAATGGTGATAACATTTTTTTCTACAGCAACCGTAATATCTTTAGGAATCAACACTTCCACCGGATGAGAAAAACCCAGGCTCATTACCAGTTTACCAGGTTGAGTGGCTACTTTAAAGCCCACGCCGTTTACTTCCAACTTTTTCTCAAATCCCTTGGTCACACCTTCCACCAAATTTTGAGTCAGTGAGCGGAATAATCCCCATAACGCCCGTTCGCGCTTATTGTCTTTCCCTGCTACGTCAATGGTGATTTCTGTCGCAGTCACGGTTGCCAGGACTTTGGGATGCAAGGTCATGCTTAAAGCACCCTTCGGGACCGGTTACGGTTAAGGTTTCACCTTTAAGCTCTGCTTTCACTCCCGAAGGAATAATGACTGGTTTTTTGCCTACACGTGACATATAGATCTCTATTATTTACTAAAAATTATTGTACTACTGCATAGGTTGCTTTACTGATTACTTATCTATACGAATATACTAATTACTAATGCCTCTTATTGGTAATTGGTATATTCGTACGGATTCGTAATCCGTAAAGTCTACCAGATCTGACACACCACTTCGCCGCCCATGCGTTCTTTTCTGGCTTGGCGGTCGGTTAGCAGTCCTCGTGAGGTGGAAACTACGGTTACGCCATAGCCGCTGTTCGTCCGGGGCAGCTTATCAACCGGCAAATAAATGCGCTGGCCGGGTTTACTGACCCTTTTAATCCCACCGATTACCGGTTGGCCATCTGTTGTATACTTAAGATTAATCTGCAGCATCTTGTGGCGACCCGTCAGTTCGTTAACTCCGCTGACAAAGCCTTCCTTTTGCAGGAGCTTGGCCAAGTTGGATTTGAATTTGGAGTATGGCAAAACCAACTCGTTCTTGCGAGCAGCTGTGGCATTGCGAATGCGGGTTAACATGTCGGAGATTGGGTCGGAGTACATAGATTTAATTGAACAAAATTAATAGATTGACAAGATTTAGTGATTGGCAAGATTGACAAGATTTAAATTGATCACGATTTTGAAAAAATTCTTATCAATCTTCAAATCTTGTCAATCATGTCATTCTTGCAATCTTGGCAATGCGTTTACCAGCTTGCTTTTACCACGCCGGGGATTTCTCCTTTACTGGCTAATTCTCTAAAACAAATTCTGCACATATCAAAATCGCGCATGTAGCCGGCTTTGCGGCCGCATTTCCAACAGCGCCGGGTCAACCGCGTCGAAAACTTCGGATTAATCTTGCTGCGCTTCGCTTTTGCAATGTGTGCTTGGGTAGCCATAGATATTTAGTGATTAGGCAATAGCGATTAGTGAATAGAACTGCAGGCTAATGCCTAATGCCTATTCGCTAGTCGCTTCTTCTACTGCTTCTTAAAAGGAAAATGCATCTGGGTTAATAATGCTCTGGCCGGTTCGTCTTTGCCGGCGTTGGTTACTATCGAGACTTCCAGGCCAAAAATATTTTCTAACGATTCGCTGGAGACTTCCGGAAAAACTAATTGCTCGCGCAGGCCTAAGTGGTAATTCCCCCGGCCGTCAAAACCGTTGGGGTTTAACCCCTGAAAATCACGACCCGGGGCAATGCGACGTTAATCAGTTTGTCTAAAAAGCTGTACATTCGGTAGCCGCGCAAGGTGCAAGTCACGCCGACCACCTGGTTCTCACGGACTTTAAAACCGGAAATAGATTTGCGGGCAATGGTTTTAACCGGCGCCTGGCCGCTGATCTTCTTGATTTCATCCACCACCACATCTACTTTCTTCTTGTCTTCCTTAATCTTGCCCACGCCAACGTTGATGACAATCTTGGTAATCTTGGGAACTTGCATGACATTCTTAAAACCAAACTGCTTAGCCAGTTCCGGCGCGATTTTCTTATTATATTGTTCTTGAAGTCTTTCCATAAAAACGCTGATTATACGCTGATTGGTTCGCGGATTTAACGCTGATACTTTACGTGCATTCCGCGGCTTAATTATACTGCCTTTCCGCTGTCCTTGCCGATTCTTTGTTTGCTGCCGTTTTCTAAAAAGTGATAGGTGACCCGGCTGGGATTGCCGCTGTTGCTGTCTATAAGCTGAACTTTGCCAACTGGTAACGGGCTGGGAGTCGTAATTTTGGTGCCGGGCTGGCCTGCTTGCTTGCCTTTCTCGAATTTGGTATGGACGTTGATGTTTTCGACAATCAACTTCCCGGCTTTGGGCAATACCTGCAAGACTTTGCCGGTCTTACCCCGGTCTTTGCCGGAGAGCACTTTGACCGTGTCGCCTTTACGGATTTTCAGTTTGAATTGAGTCATAAATATAAACCGTTGTTTGATTATCTACGAAAGTACGAATTCTTACGAAATTACGAAACTAAATTTTCATACTTTCGTAGATAATCATTTTCTTAAATTACTTCCGGCGCTAATGATACTATTTTTTTAAAGCCGTCTTCAAAATCACCAATTGCGCGTTCGCGAATTTCGCGCGGGATGGGGCCGAAAATACGAGTACCGCGCGGCTCGCCGGACTCTTTGCTAACCAAGACACCGGCGTTTTCATCAAAACGGATATAAGAGCCATCTTTGCGGCGCATTTCCTTGCGGGTCCGGACAATAACGGCGTAGACTTTATCGCCTTTCTTTAAAGTAGAATTCGGGCTAACCTGTTTAACAGATCCGGCGATAATATCGCCGACGCGGGCGTAACGGTTACTGTTCTTACCGTTAACAGAAAAAACATTGACGATCTTCGCGCCGGTGTTATCTGCTATTTTAATCCAGGAACGTACTTGTAACATACTTGTAATTCGTTAATCGTCGGCGCCGCGCGTATCGGTATTCGGCTTTCGTCTTCCGGCCGTTAGCCGGTGGACGTTTGCCGATACGCGCCGCGCCGCCGTATACCGTTAAACTTTCTTTAAAACTATAAATTTCTTATCTTTACTAATCGGCCGGGTCGATTCAATTACGACTTTATCACCCACATGATACTGATTCGTCTCGTCGTGGGCCTTAAAGCGCTTGGACATCGTGTAGGACTTCTTGTACTTGGCGTGGCGCTTGCGCATGTCTACCTTGACCACCACGGTCTTATCCATGACGTCGGAGACGATAGTGCCGATTATTTGCTGTTTTTTAGGGTTATCCATATACGAATTATCTATAATAGTAGTGAGTTAGGTGAATTTGATTATCTACGAAAGTACGAATTCTTACGAAATTACGAAACTGAGTTTTCGTACTTTCGTAGATAATCTTACTTCAAAGTATGTAAATACGTCATAATTCTCGCAATATCTTTCTTCACAATCTGTAGTTTATGCGTGGTTTTCAGTTGCCCGAGTTTGACCTTGGTGGACATGTCGTGCAGTTCAGCCTGCAAATCTTCCAGCATGTGGCGGATTTCAGCTTCGGGTTTAGTTGTAAGTTCTTTGTACTTCATAGAATCGTAATTCGTTAATCGTCGGCGCTGCGCGTATCGGTATTCGGTTTCCGTCTTCCGGCCGTTAGCCGGTGGACGTTTGCCGATACGCGCCGCGCCGCCGTATACCATTTATCCCTGGCGCTCTTTAACTAAAAATTTAGATTTAACGGGGAGTTTGTAGCTGGCCAGCCGCATGGCTTCTCGGGCCTGGGCTTGGGTGACGCCGTCCATCTCGAATAGAATCTTGCCTTTTTTTACCACCGAAACAAAGTGATCAACCGCGCCTTTACCGCCTCCCATCGGAGATTCATTGCCGTGAACTGTTACGGGTTTATCGGCGAACACGCGGATCCAAATCTTACCGCCGCGCTGGACGTACCGGGTCATGGCTCTGCGGGCCACTTCAATCTGGCGGGCAGTCACCCAGGAACTTTCCATAGCTTTCAGGGCAAAGGTACCAAAGGCAATCGTATGACCGGCACTGGCCTGACCTTTTGTATGACCGCGATGATGTTTGCGGTGTTTGAGCTTTTTTAGGAATAAACATAGATTGGTCGTAATTCGTTAATCGTCGGCGCTACGCCGCCGTATACCGTTAAACTTTTTCTGAGGTCGCTACTTTATTCTTCATCTGCCTTTCCTCGAATATATCTCCCTTATAAATCCAGACTTTAATTCCAACGGTTCCGTACGTGGTAAAGGCGGTGGAGCGGGCGAAGTCGATATCGGCGCGGAGGGTGTGGAGCGGAATTTTACCCATGGAGAGATGTTCGGTACGGGCGATTTCCGATCCGTTGAGGCGGCCGCCTATGGCTACTTTAGCGCCCTTGGCACCGGCATTCATAACTTGTTCCAACGACTGCTTCATTAATCGGCGGAAAGCCACGCGCTTTTCTATCTGCTCGGCAATACCGTTGGCGATAACCTGAGACTGCAAGTTAATGTCGCGGACTTCTTCTATGTTAACTTTCAGTTCCCGTTTAATCCCCAACTTGGCTTTAATCTTTTTCTTAAGGTCTTCAATTCCGGCGCCGCCTTTACCAATAATTAATCCCGGTTTGGTGGTCTTAATAATCACGGTCACTGCGCCGCTGCCATTACCGGTACGCTCAATATCAATCCGAACCAGCCCGGCTTTTTTAAGATGCCGTTCCAGATATTCCCGAATTTTTACGTCTTCCTGAAGCAGCGCGTTATAATTGCCTTTAGCAAACCAGCGCGACTTCCAAGTGTCGGTAATGTTCAGCCGTATTGAGGTTGGATTGATTTTATGACCCATAAAGAATTAAATTTCAAATAACAAATTACAAATATCAAATTCCTTCATTTCCAATTCATTTGAAATTTGAAATTGGAAATTTGAAATTATCCTACTCACCTGTTTTTCTATTAAATAATCTACGCTTATTCTGCTGTTGGTTGAGTTTCTGCTGTTGTTCAGTTTTGCCGACTTCGCTCTTGCGGCCCATGGTCTTAACCGGTTTAGTGTTAGAAGCTTCCTGAGCGTCCACGCTGGGTGTTTCGGCCGGTTTTTCGGCCCGCTTGAACAGTGAGGCCCAGTTTGACGGTTTTACCGGTCTTGCGTTCTTCCAGTTCAATATTAATGTGCGCCAGCTTGCGGCGAATCACAAACGCGCTGCCGCGAGCCCGGGGAAAATAGCGCTTCATAACGGTGCCGGAATCAGTAGTAATATTCTTAATAAATAAATGATCGGCTGATAAAGAAAAATTATTCTCGGCATTGGCTACGGCGGAGTTAATCAGCTTCATGACCATTGGCGCGCCCTTTTTTGTTCATGTGGGCCAGTTGAGCTAAAGCATCGTTAACGTGCATATCTTTAACCGCGTTAGTCACCAACCGCAATTTGCGCGGAGCAAGATGAAGCTGGCGGGCGTGAGCCTTTACAATGGTCTGATTCGATGCAATTTTAGAATTAGTAGCTTTTGCCATAATAGGGGGTAATTCGTTAATCGTCGGCGCCGCGCGTATGGGTATTTGGTTTCCGTCTTCCGGCCGTTAGCCGGTGGACGTTTACCGATACGCGCCGCGCCGCCGTACTCCTGATAACTACTTCGCTGGTTCCTTCGCTGCTTCCAGCTTGGCTTTTTCGGCCGCTGCTTTGGCTGCTTCCTGTTCTTTGGCCATCTTACCGCCGTGGCGGAGGAACTTGCGGGTTAAAGCAAATTCGCCGAGCTTGTGGCCGACCATATTTTCGGTGACAAACACCGGAATGTGCGTTCGGCCATTATGCACCAAAAACGTAAACCCAACGAACTCCGGCGCAATCGCGCAAGCGCGCGACCAGGTTTTAATCTGAGTCTTACCGGCTTTGCCGTTGAGCACTTTCTTGAGTACTCGAGGGTCAATATAGGGACCTTTTTTAGAGATCTTGACATACTGTTAATTGAATGTAATTACTCTGTATTGGAGTGTTACTATTTTTAAATTAAGTTTTTTACGCGGTTTACTTGCTTCTCCGCTTGATTATCATCATATTGCTATACTTTTTCTTGCTTCTGGTCTTGACTCCCAAAGCGTGCTTTCCCCAGGGGGTCTTTGGGTACTTCATACCAATCGGGTTATGGCCTTCTCCACCGCCGTGCGGGTGATCTACCGGGTTCATAACTTTACCGCGAACTGAGGGGCGCCAGCCCATCAGGCGGCTGCGGCCGGCTTTTCCAATTCTGACGTTCATCCAATCGGCATTGGCCAGTTGTCCTACGGTTGCCAGGGCCGTTTCTTTAATTTTCCGAATTTCACCGCTGGGAAGTTTGAGTAAACCGTAACCGCCTTCTACCGTCTGCAAAGTCGCGTAGGCGCCGGCGCTGCGGGCCATTCGGCCGCCCTGGCCGGGAATCAGTTCAATGTCATGAATAAAGGAACCTACGGGAATATTTTTAGGGCCAAGCGATTGCCCGGAGCGATTTCGGCGTTATCAGCATACACTACTTGAGCCCCGACTTTCAACCCCTGAGGAGTTAACATATAACGCTTACTGCCGTCGCGGTAGGACAATAAAGAAATAAAAGCAGTGCGGGTCGGATCGTATTCTATGGTCACAACTTTTGCCGGGACGCCTTTTTTGTCCTCACGGGAAAAATCTACCACCCGGATTTTCTTCCGAGCGCCGCCGCCTTGGTGGCGAACCGTAATCTTGCCGCTGTTGTTGCGGCCGGCAGATTTGCCTTTGGAAACAACCAGGCCCTTGGGGGTCTTGGCGGTTTTGTGCAATACGGAATAATCCGTCACGCTCTGAATGCGCCGCCCTGCACTGGTTGGTTTGTAGAGTTTAACTGCCATAAGATAAATAGTGATTAGGCAATAGCGATTAGAATGGCAATACTATTGCCTGTTCGCTATTCGCTATTAACTTAAATTGTCTCTGTTACTCCTTCGATCTTCTGCCCTGCTTTCAGGGTGACGATTGCTTTTTTAAAATCGGACATTTTTCCGTTAGTCCGCCCGTAATTGCGTTTCTTGCCTTCGGTATTAATAATGTTGACCTGGGTAACGGTAACTTTGTAGGACTTCTCGATAGCCTTTTTCACTTCTACTTTATTGGCCTGCTTAGCCACCACAAAAATGTATTTACCATTCGTCGCGGCATGGGAAGCCTTCTCGGAAATCCGGGGCTTGATTAAAATCGCGCGGTAACCGCTGGTAACTTTGACTGCCGGAGTGGTAGTTGCAACTTCGGCGGTGGATTCAGTTTTTTTAGTGGAGGTGGCCATATAATTATTAGGCAATAGTGCTGCAGTTCTATTCACTATTCGCTATCTACTAGTTTTTCAAATATGTCTTTTCTATGACCGGTAAACTGTCTTTTAATACTACCAGGGTATCTGCTTTGAGGATATCTACTATGTTCAGGCTGTTGGCAAAGGTGGACTGGATATTGGGGACGTTGCGGGAAGCGCGGACTAAACTGTCATCTTTCTTGGGTAAAAGCAGCATTTGCTTGGCACCTAAGGTCTTAAAATTCCCAAGCAGTTTTACAAAATCTCTAGTCTTCGGCTTTTCTAAGGTCAGCGCATCTATGACTACCAGTTGCTGGCTGCTGGCTTTATCGGAAAGCGACATGAACAGGGCTTTGGTCTTGGCTTTCTTGTTCATCTTTAATTCCCAGTTCTGGTTGGAACGCGGACCAAAGGTGACGCCGCCGTGCCGCCAAATTGGGCTGCGGATGCTGCCGGCGCGAGCGCGACCGGTACCTTTTTGCTTCCAGGGTTTTTTGCCGCCGCCGCTGACTTCACCGCGGGTCTTGGTGTGGGAAGTACCCTGGCGGGCGTTGTTCTGTTGAACGCGCACCGCTTCGGCCAGCAAATGCTGGTTAGGTTTAACCTCGAAGATCTTCGCGTTCAACTCAATGTCGCCAATAACTTCGCCGGTCTGATTGTATAGGGATACTTTCATAAAATAGTGAATAGCGATTAGGCAATAGGTAATAGTGCTGCAGTTCTATTCACTATTCGCTATTGCCTATTCGCTATTATTTCTTTTTCTTCTCTTCCTTCTCAACCACAACTTTCACCAAAGGCTTAATTTTTCCGGTGGAGATAATTCTGATGATGGCGTTACGGTGGCCGGGAATTGCGCCTTTGAGCATCAATAAATTCTTTTTAGCATCTACTTCTACCACTTGCAGATTCTTGACGGTGACCTGTTGGTTGCCAAAGTGGCCGGCCATGCGCAAACCTTTGCGGGTGTGCTGAGGGAAACGCTGCCCAATCGAACCGACGCTGCGGGGCTTGTTGTGGCCATGGCTGGCCGGAAAACCTTTAAACCCGTGGCGCTTCATGGCGCCGGTAAAACCGCGGCCCTTGCTGGTACCGACGGCATTCACAAATTCTCCAATCTGGAAGGTAGAAACGTCTAATTTTTGTCCGCGGCTATAATCTTTAGTTTCCGGGACGCGGAATTCGGCTAAAATAGAAAAAGTCCCCAAATCTTTAAGGTGACCCTGGATGGATTTACTGATTTTTTTTCCCGCGGAGCGGGATCCGGCTCCGGCGGACTTTTTTTCCGCAGCTACTTGAATAGCGTTGTATTTATCTTTGCCATCGGCAGTTTTAACTTGAGTAACCGTCATCGGCACAGCTGAAATTACGGTCACCGGAAAAGACTCACCGCTTTCGGCAAAGTACTGAGTCATATTGAGTTTGCGGCCGATTAAAAAATTCATAGGTGTGATTATCTACGAAATTACGAAATTTTACCAAAGTACGAAACTATGTTTTCGTATTTTAGTACTTTTTCGTACTTTCGTAGATAATCTAATTTAAAAGCGGGTAACATTTTACCCGCATCAATAAATATGGACAAATCCATTTTTACTTATGTGAGTAAACTGTTGTCTTAATCGGTTAAGCCTGTTGCGCTTTGACCAATCAGAACTAATTTACTAATAGTTTATAACTTTTCAACCCTATCATGCTACATGCTTCATATTACATGGCTCAACTTTCTAACTCATCTTTATCTCTACATCCACTCCCGCGGGTAAATTCAAATTAGTCAGGGCATCAATCGTTTTAGGGGTGGCTTGGAGAATATCAATTAACCGCTTATGGACGCGCATTTCAAACTGTTCGCGGCTGTCTTTGTGCACAAACGTGGAGCGAAGTACAGTGTACTTAGTCTTTTCGGTTGGTAAAGGAATAGGACCCGAAATACTGGCGCCGGTACGTTTGGCCGTATCCACAATTTGTTTGGAGCTTTGGTCGATCAATTTATGATCGTAAGCTCGTATCTTTATGCGGATTCTCGGCTGGGAGTCTTGCTTGTCCATTTGTTAAAAAACCCAATTAACTGATATTAATAAAGGTCTACTGTTTGAGAGCAGTAACCACTTGCAATAGTTTATAGGAACGTTAATAGTTTGTCAAGGATTTAAGGGTTAATTGACAAATATGGCCAAATATTGCGTAATAAGTATAAACAATTACTGTTCCCTCTCCGTCATCTATGCGGGAGGTTTATGAGATACAAGAGGTTTGTCATTGAGGCGGCCAAATTAGGGCTGGAGCAGAGGCGGCAGGAAGTTGAACGCAAGATTCACGTATTGCGTTATTACCTTGGCAAAAGCTTTTTGCCATTTAAAAGAAAATTTAGTCAAAAAGCCCGAAGACGCATGTCGCTTGCGCAACAAGCTCGCTGGGCTAGAGCCGGCAAGCGCGCCCCAACTCTCAAAACGTCCACCCAAAGGAGGGTTCAATAATGGATTGATTGACTGAAAAATAGCGATTAGTGAAAAAACTGACAGCAACTTACCCTTTCACTAATCGCTATTCCCGATTATTCAAATTTTGAACTTACTATCATAAAACTCCCCGCACTTTGCGGGGAGTTTTATGATGTTCTAACTCTGTATTAATCTTATTTGATGATTTTAGTAACCACACCGGCACCTACGGTTTTACCGCCTTCGCGGATGGCGAACTTGCCTTTTTCTTCCATAGCGACCGGAGTAATGAGCTTGATGACTAATTTTACGGTGTCACCAGGCATAACCATTTCCTGGCCTTCCGGCAAAGTTACATCACCAGTTACGTCTGTAGTGCGAATGTAGAACTGCGGCTTATAACCCTTAAAGAACGGGGTATGGCGGCCGCCTTCTTCTTTGCTCAGTACGTAAACTTCGGATTCAAATTCTGTATGTGGAGTGATGGAACCGGGTTTGCACAAAACTTGCCCGCGTTCTACTTCGTCCTTTTTAGTGCCGCGGAGCAAAATTCCGGCGTTGTCGCCAGCCATACCGCTGTCCAGCTGCTTGTTGAACATTTCAATACCGGTGACGACCGTTTTCGTGGTCGGGCGGATACCGACGATTTCAATTTCGTCGTTGAGCTTAATTTCACCGCGTTCAATTCTGCCGGTGACCACGGTACCGCGGCCTTCAATTGAAAAGATGTCTTCTATCGGCATCAAGAACGGCTTGGATGTTTCGCGGACCGGGTCCGGAATGTATGTATCCAAAGTCTCAACTAATTTGTGAATAGAGGGTTCGCCTAATTCAGAGGTATCCCCTTCCAAAGCTTTTAAAGCACTGCCGCGAATAATCGGCGTGTCTTTGCCCGGAAAATGATATTTAGTTAACAAGTCGCGAATTTCTTCCTCGACTAAGTCGAGCAGTTCCGGATCCTGGACCATATCACACTTGTTCATGTAAACCACGATGTACTTTACACCTACCTGGTCAGCGAGCAAAATATGTTCGCGGGTCTGGGGCATGGGTCCGTCGTTGGCGCTAACCACCAAGATTGCGCCGTCCATTTGGGCGGCTCCGGTGATCATGTTCTTGATGTAGTCGGCGTGTCCGGGACAATCGACGTGGGCGTAGTGGCGCTTGGCGCTCTCGTATTCTACGTGGGCGGTGTTAATGGTAATACCGCGGGCTTTTTCTTCTGGAGCGTTGTCGATGCTGTCGTAGGCGCGAGCTTTGGCTCCGCCGGTCTTGCTGAGCACCGTAGTGATGGCCGCGGTCAAAGTGGTCTTGCCGTGGTCAACGTGACCAATAGTACCAACGTTGACGTGGGTTTTGCTACGGTCAAATTTATCTGCCATGATAATTTACCTTTCTTGTTCCAATGTGACATTGGAATATTGCCCGAGAAACCCTAGGCTCTGCGCCTATCGATATGGCACAAAGCCAAGGGTTTATCTCTTTTTTCCGCCGAGAAGGCGTGATCCAGAGCAATAATTAATTGTTTTAACTACAACTTATTTTATAGATAATTGCCAAAGTTGTCAAACCTTATTCCTTAGCTTCCAAACTGGAATGTGTTCACTACGCCCTGCAGCTTTTGCCAAACGGCATTTTCGTCAAACTGCGTAACTACGCCGGAGGGATAGTTGCCAATATCAGTTTCGGCAACGTGCTGGGCGATTTCGTAACATTGGTTGTTGTGGAAATTTCTATAAGCCTGGACTTTATCAAAATGCCCGGCCGCTCCCCCGCCGCCCATGGCGGAATAAAAAATTGTGCCGTTGATGGTAACTGGCGTGGATGTGCCGTGAACCTCGGAATAGGGATCGTTAAAGCTGTAACACTTAGCTTGAGTATTCAAGCTGGGATCAATATTGACGGATACCCCAGCGCCGTCAAAATTAGTACCGGGATAAGTAACTCTTGGCAAATACGCGCAAGCGGCCATGTCAGTATCGCAAACAGGAATATACGAAAGTCCCTGGACCTGCGAATAGGTTGTGCTAAAACCAAAATCGGAAGGATACTGGATGGTAAAAGCATACTTGCTCGGACTGGTGTAAGTATTCCAGGCCGGAGTTGGCGAAGGGGTTATGGTCGGAATGGGAGTTGGGGTTGGCTGGATAGTTACCACCGGCGGGGTTTTGGCACAGGCCGCGGCTAATAAAAAGATTGTGGCGATAATCAAGATTTTTTTCATAAGGTTAGGTTTAAGAATAATCTTTTTGTAGTCTAGCTATTTATAGGCTAAGTGGCCGATAAATCGTGGCAATGCTCATTAAATATAGCCTATTTTTTTACATTCGCCAAGCAGAGCCAAAAAACCAACTGTCTAAGAAATAAACGATCGTTCATTTCTTAGACAGTTTCTAAAAGGCAAAATTACAAAAGTTCCGGCTCTTGCTATTCAAAAGCTGAGATGGTAGGATTCTATATCTTCAAGGAGAGGATTTATGAATACCGTTGAGAAATTCTCGTTCCAGATGATGATCTACTATCACGTCACGGTCGGCAGGACTGCGAGAATAATAGGCTTTTGCTACACCCATATGACTCGCCAAGGACAAAGACCGTTACGGCTCTTTGTCAGTAAATCCACGGCTAAAAACGCGAAAGAACGATTCTGGACCATCCCAACCGCCATCTCATTTCTCCGGATACCGCTGGGCTATGCCACGGCTAAAGCTATATTAATCCACGCGCCCCTCTCGATGGTCCTGACTACCTTCGGCTGTGGCCTGGCTACAGATCTGTTGGATGGTTGGTGGGCCAAGCTGGAAGGCGTGACACGATGGGGGTCGATTATTGATCCCATCTGCGACAAGATCTTTATGGCAGAAATCGCGATCGCCCTCCAAGCGCAAACCTGGCGCTTAGTATTCTACCCACTGGCCGTGATTGAGACTCTCTTATTTTTGCTGAGCATTATTGCAATCTGGGCAAAAAAATTTGATGCCAGCGCGGTAAACCCGGGCAAAACCAAATTTGCCTTTGAAGGCATTGCCTGCTTTGCGCTGATGATCGGCTTTCCCCTGGTAGGAAATCTATTTTTGGCTCTCGCCCTGTTTTTCGCGGTTTGCAGTATTAAAGTCAAAGGACCCGAAATCATCCGAGTCCTTCGCACCCACCGTATATAATACGGTGGTTTTTTTATAATGAAATTATAGATCGTCTATATCTAACTTCGGTCCTTCAAAGTCGAACGAAGGGTCTATGACTTCTTCGCGCATGTCCACGCGCGGGGTTTTTAGTATGGTTTGAGTAACGGCTTTTGGTTGGGGCACCGGTATCCCCTCTTCCAACTGCGCGCGCAAAATTTCTTTATTGATATTTTCTACGTCGGTAACTTGCCGCTGGAGTTTTCCTAAAAGCAGCCGCTGGTAATCTTCCACCGACATAATCACCAATTTAGCGTCCCCGTTTTCATCAATCACAAAAAACTTCCCCCCGTCCGCCTTGGCCAGATTAATTAGGTCTTGAAGACTTGTCATGTCTGTTACATACCTATATCAATTACGTTTTAAAAGAGAGCTTCGGCGGACAGGTCCGCCTTGGCCAAATTGATTAAATCCTATAAATTTGTTGCCATATAAACCAATTGTAGTTTGCCAAGTGGCTAAAGTCAAGGTAGTTATAATCTAGCTTCCCGTTGGCCCTGGACGACGATTCCGGGATGTAATTAAAATAAAAAGCGGCTCTGGAATGACAATTCCAGCTCCGCTGAGACGACCTATTGGCCGCCTGAGGTTGGGGCAACAGACTCATGCGCCGACGCTTCTTGGCTTTTGGCAGTAGCTTCGCCCGTCGTTGCCGAATGTCGAGGAAGGAAGGTTTCATTTGACTTGTATAGACAAAACGACCCTAAGTCAAGCCAACCAAAAACCCCAACCGGAGCTGGGGTGATTGGTAAATCTCGCATGGCGCGAATATTGATTTACCTTGACATTAAGTATACTTTACTACTGTGGTCAAAAAATGTCAAACAGTTTCATAACTGTAAAGTGGTGGACGCGAGGGGGATCGAACCCCTGAGAATTTATTGTCAAGGTAAATCTCGCAACCTCGCCGCGCCCACTCTCACCAAAGTAGCATAAGCCTCCTGAAGTTCCCGTAAAGATTTTATAAAGAAAAACCCCGCCCGCCTTCCGGCAAACGGGATCTTAAATGCTTCAGCGTCAAATCCGCGGCTTACATACCCTTCCGCACATTCACTCCCGCGCGGGACTCAATAATTGTCGCGGCCACATTCTTTGGTACTTCCGCGTAATGATCGAATTCCATCGTGTAGGAGGCCTGGCCCTGAGTCATAGAGCGCAGAGATGTAGCATAACCGAACATTTCGGCCAGCGGCACAAAGGCATCTACCACTTTTAAGTGCTGGCGGTCAGTCATTTCGTTAATTTGAGCGCGCTTACTGTTTAAGTCGCCAATCACGTCGCCCATATTAGTCTCCGGCGTAATCACTTCCACTTTCATGACCGGCTCCAAAATAATCGGGTCAGCTTTTTTAACCGCATCCTGCAAGCCCTTGGAAGCCGCAATCTTAAAGGCCATTTCGCTCGAGTCAACTTCGTGGTACGAACCATCAAAAGCCGCGGCGCGGAAATCTACTAACGGATAACCGGCAATTACGCCATTAGCCGCCGATTCCTGAATACCTTTATCAATCGGTTTAATGTATTCCTTAGGAATGACCCCGCCGACAATTTCGTCCACGAACTCATAACCCTTGCCGCGCTCCAACGGTTCCACCCGCAAATAGACGTGTCCATATTGTCCGCGACCACCGGTCTGGCGAATGTACTTGCTTTCGGCTTCGGCGATTTTCTTGATGGTTTCTTTATAGGCCACTTCCGGCTTACCCACGTTGGCTTCCACTTTAAATTCGCGCTTCATCCGGTCAACAATAATTTCCAAGTGCAGTTCGCCCATACCGGAAATAATGGTTTGCTGAGTCTCTTCGTTGGTCGAAAGGCGGAAGGTCGGATCTTCTTCGGCTAATTTATTTAAGGCGATACCCATTTTTTCCTGGTCGGCTTTGGTCTTCGGCTCAATAGCCATGGAAATTACCGGCTCAGCGAACTTAATCGTTTCCAGTTGAATCGGATGATCCACATCGCAGAGCGTATCCCCGGTAAAGGTATCTTTTGGCCCTACCAAAGCGCAAATATCTCCGGTGTAGACTTCTTTGACTTCATCACGGTCATTGGCGCGCATCCGAACGATACGGCCGACGCGTTCTTTATTGCCGGTGCGCGCATTCAGCACATACGATCCGGCCTGGAGCATGCCCGCGTAGACGCGGAAGAAACACAAGCGTCCCACGAACGGATCGGTCGCAATCTTAAAGGCTAAAGCCGTAAAGGGTTCGTCGTCGGAAGGCTTGCGCTCTATATCGGCGCCGGTTTTTAAATCGTGTCCTTTTACCGGACCGCGGTCGAGCGGCGATGGCAAAAAGTTAGTCACAGCGTCTAAGATAGTTTGAACAATAATCCCGCGTCCGTCGCCGCCGAGTACCGGGTAAAATTGGCCGCCCTGAACCGCTTTGCGAATCGCAGTTAAAAATTCTTTTTCGGTTAATTCCTGACCGGCTAAATATTTTTCCATCAGCTGGTCGTCGGATTATCAGAACTTTTTCCAGTAAACGGTGGCGATATTCTTTGGCTTTTTCCAGCATGTCGGCCGGAACTTCGCCGATCGTAAATTCTTTATCGGTAAAATCTTTGTAGGTATACGACTTCATGTTAATCAAATCTACAATCCCGTTGATTTCCTTTTCAAATCCGATGGGAAGCTGAATCGGGAAAGCATTGGGAGACAAGCGCTTGTGGATGCTGTCCAAAGACTTGTAAAAATCGCCGCCGGTCTGATTAATCTTGTTGATAAAGCACATGCGCGGCACGTGATATTTATCGGCCTGGCGCCAGACAGTTTCGGATTGCGGCTCCACGCCCATTTTGCCGTCGAAGACGACTACGGCGCCGTCGAGCACGCGCAAAGAACGCTCCACTTCTACCGTGAAGTCAACGTGGCCCGGGGTGTCGATGATGTTGATTTTATGCTTAACACCGTCGGCCAGTTTAATAAATTTTGGTTCCCAGTAACAAGTTACGGCTGCGGCGGTAATGGTAATGCCGCGCTCGCGCTCCTGTTCCATCCAGTCGGTTGTGGTTTCGCCTTCGTGCACCGCGCCAATCTTGTGAGTCAGTCCGGTATTAAATAAAATACCTTCTGTAACGGTAGTCTTACCGGCGTCAATGTGGGCAATAATCCCAATGTTCCGGGTATGGTCTATAGAATATTCTCGGGGCATAGTTTTTATAAGTCTAAGTTAAATTTGGTTTATCTGCGCTTGTTTCCAAAACGGGCAAAGTGGGCAAAGGCTTTGTTGGCTTCGGCCATGCGGTGGACGTCTTCGCGCTTTTTAATAGCCGCGCCCTGCTTGTTGTAAGCATCCATAATTTCGGTAGCTAAACGCTCAGCCATGGGCGAGCCTTTTTTACCTTTAGCGGCGGCCAGCAGCCAGCGCATACCCAAAGTGGTTTTGCGGGGCTCCTGGACTTCCATCGGGACTTGGTAGTTAGAACCGCCAATGCGGCGGCCCTTAATTTCCATAATCGGAGAGACATTTTTTAAAGCTACGTCGAAGACCTGGCGGCCATCGATTTTCTTTTGTTCACCGTCGGCTGCGGCCTGAGGCGGCATTTTTTCGGTCACAATTTCCAGGGCATCGTAAAAAATCCGGCGGGCCACATTCTTTTTGCCGCGCTCCATAATATAGTTTATAAATTTAGCGTACTTAACGCTGCCGAACTTGGGGTCCGGTAAAGGGGTGTGTTTATCGTAAGAACGAGATTTTCTTGGCATAGAATTGGGTTGGTCGTTAATCGTCGGCACCGCGCGTATCGTCTTTCGACTTGCGTCTGACGGCCGTTTGCCGTTTGACGCTTACTGCTACGCGTCGCGCTGCCGAATAACCTATTACTTTCTCTTAGTTCCATACTTACTTCTTCAGCGTTTGCGACCATCAACGCCGAGGGTGTCTAATTTTCCGCGCACAATGTGATAGCGGACACCGGGAAGATCTTTGACTCTGCCGCCGCGGATCATAACCACGCTATGTTCCTGTAAGTTGTGGCCAATGCCGGGAATGTAGGCAATTACTTCCATGCCGTTGGTCAATTTGACTTTGGCGACTTTACGCAAAGCCGAGTTCGGCTTTTTGGGCGTGGTCGTAAGACCTTTAAGCAGACACCTCGCATAAACGGCGCGCCCGTGGCTATATACAAAGTTTTATTTTTGATTAAATTCTGCCTGCGCAATAACGCCGGCGACTTACTCTTGGCGCTCAAGGGAGCGCGTCCATGGCGGACTAATTGGTTGATTGTTGGCATGTGTTTAAGACCGCGGATTAGACGCTGATAAATACGCTGATCTAACGCTGAATCTACCCATTGAATGAATGCTTCGGCGTAAAATCAGCGCTGGTGTTAAAATCAGCGACCACTCAGCGGCTTTTATTAATAATAAAAACTGACGGACTGTCAGTTCGCGTCTACTTCGTTCGGCCGGTACTTCATCGGAAACCTACGATGTTACTTCCCGGTCAAATCGACTAAAATTGAGTAATTCTTTGCCTTAAGCAAAGGGTTTCTTATTCAATTAGAACAATTATAACGTGTTGACAATAAAAAGTCAAACTTAAATTCCGTTGCCTAACACCGTAACTAAATCATTAAAATTAAGACGGAATAAATGGAAGAATGCCATGGCTACCGGCCATAAAATGTAGCCGAACCAGCCGAAGAGGACGAAGATCATTACCAAAATAAATCCGTACCGCTCAAACGAAAGAATCCAATAGACCCACGACCGGGGCGCCATGGCTACTAAAATTTTCACTGCCGTCCAACGGTGGAATTGGGATTAAATTGAATGTCCCGAGCAATAAATTAATATATATACCCCCAGCAACAGGATTGGGTAAGAGATAGAATTGGTCAAATTAAGCTTAATGGGGATCACAAACAAGATGGCCAATAAAAAATTACTGAGCGGTCCCGCAAAGCTCACCAGCGCCATACCAAGGCGTTGGGGTTTTAAACGACTAAAATCTACCGGTACCGGTTTTGCCGCGCCAAAAAAGAACTGGCCAGAAGTGGCAATCCACATAAACAGCGGCAACAAAATAGTGCCCCAGATATCAATATGAGGGATCGGATTGAGAGTAATTCTCCCCTGCTCCCGAGCCGTATCATCCCCCAGCCGCTCGGCCATCAGCCCGTGCGAAACTTCGTGGACAATGGCGGAAAAGATTAAGATGATGAAGGTGATTAATAAAGTCATTTGGATTACGAATCAGTGCCTAGCGAATAGGCATTAGTGCTGCGGTTTTATTGCCTGTTCGCTATTGCCTAATCACTATCTTCTTGACCATTATACCAAAACTGTGTTAAACTATCAAAGTTAAGTCCCTGACTTGATACTTTATAACTTGATAACTTTTCACTTCCATGCCCCGTCAATGCGCTATTTGCGGTAAAATTTACAGCCGCACCATAAAACGTTCCCACAGCATGCGCCCCTCAATTGTCCGCCTGCTCCCTAACCTGCAATGGACTGTTTACAAAGGCCAGCGTATTAAGGCTTGTACTCGCTGCATAAAGACGCAGAGCAAAACTAAATAACCAAGCTTAACACAAAAAACAGACTATACGAGTCTGTTTTTTAGAGCTATTCTTATCGCCAGCCTCCCAAAATTACTCCGGCGGCGACGAAAGTGATTAAATAGTAACCGGTTTGAATCCAAAACATCAGGCTGCGCTGCTGAGGGTTTTTACCGCTGAACATTGCGTCGCTTAATTTAATGGTAACTACAAATCCCAACCATAACTCCAGCGACCACTTAACCCCTTTCACTACCGTGTAAGCGTCCAATCGCTTGAGAACTACTGCCATCACCCAGGCCCAGACCAGCGCCCCAGGAAACTTAAAATATACATGCCATTCATATTTTTGTTGATGGCCTGCATTTTGGCTTTATCGTTTGGGTCAACTCCCATGACAACCATCCACTGTTTGGCAAAAAACGGCCCATACCAAATGGTCCCAATAATCATATTAACAATAGCAACCACGACCACCGCCCAATAATTGACCTGTAAAGTCATTGCTGACATTACCGCTCACCCCCTTTCGTTTCCGCCCTATATTTGAGATTAAATTTGCTTGTATTTATTATATCAGAAATACCCTAAAAGAGGATTTTCCTTAAAAATAAGGTAATACTTTTGAATCAGTTTCGTCATCTAGGGCGAGTTAATCAAAAACATTAAAAAACGAAAGGAAACGTATGGCTATTTCAACCACTCATGAATATAAGGAAATCGACGACCCGTCCACCAACAGCAAGCAGGTCTTCGAGCACAAGGTCGTGACTACCAGTCCCTCAACTCCCGTAGTGTACCGGCCCAACTTAGCCAGCCAAATCATTTATTATGTCTTAGATGTAGTGGAAATTATTTTAGCCCTGCGTTTAATATTCCGATTATTTATTGCCAATCCGGGCAACCCATTTGTCACCTTTATTTACGCCCTAACCGCTCCCTTAGTCGCGCCGTTCCGGGGCATTTTCTACAATACCAATTCGGTGGGAGTGTATTTTGAATGGGCCACAGTTATTGCTATGATCATCTACGCCCTGATCGCCTATATTATTGTCCGGCTTATTGAACTACCGAACAATACCGTGGTAGAACGATAGGAAGCACACAACAACAAACCCTACTCTGTTATCACGAGTAGGGTTTGTGTTAGAATTATAAAAATAATTATTTATTATCGGCAAATTGTAATTTGAGCGCTTTGACGGCGCGATTGATTTTTACCGAAACGTTGTTGGCATTGGTATTTAAAATTTCGGCTATTTCTTTGGGGTCCATGTCGTGGACATAGCGGAACATTAAAATCTCTTTGTAATCCTGGGGTAAATCGTCCATGCCTTCTATAATTTCCTGGTACAAGACTTGTTTTTCAATCTTCTTATGGCCTTCGTACGAGGGTTCGTAGCCGGGTGACTTATCCATAAGCACTTCCAGGCTATCTTCTTTCTTTTTGCGGGATTCGTCGATAATTAAATTGTTGGCCACACGGTACAAGAAGGCGCGTAAATTTTCCACGACTTTGCCTTGGGCCATATATTGCCAGGCGCGCATATAAGTTTCCTGCACCAATTCTTCGGCGCGGGTCTTGCTGTAAACTCTAAAAAAACAGTGTCGGTATATAGCTTCTTGATACTTATCGTAAGCCTCTAAAAACTGCTGCTGGACTTCTTCTTGTAACATATTTGGTTTCTCCTTATTGGGCAAGATTAGCTTTACTGATGTAGACGCAGCCAGAGCCTTACTCTTACGTGGGCTTGTACAGATTACCGATTTAGCTAACTGTTGGAATAGACTCACGTCTCCTGCTACTCTCATCATAACGAGTGCTAAAAAAATTGTCTAGCCGTTTTTTTTATTTTTTCCCGCTTAGTTGAAATGAATCGAAGCTTTAATTATCCACACCTATAAATAATGGTTGAGAACAAGCCTCTTTCCTTATTAAATTATTTTCTATATACTTATGAAGGTCTATCTTTACTAAGCTAATTAGTAAGCGAATATTGTTCGGGCTGTAGTATAGTGGTAGTACGCATGCATGGGGTGCATGTAGTCTGGGTTCGATTCCCAGCAGCCCGACCACGGGTCAATCAATCCTCACTGCGCTTCGTCCGCCTCGGGCGGACTCCGCTTCGTTCGGATTGTTGCCCCTTTCCCCAATTTTCCCTATGATTTTTTTCTAGGGATGGAAAATTGGGGGCCCCGAATAGGGAACAATCAAAAACTTACTGCTTATATCCACCCGCTCTTGTCTAAAAATGGACAGGGCGGGTTTTCCGTAAATAAAAAGAACCCCAGATGTTCTCGAGATTGACGACCGAAGGTTGGCCAATTGTCGATGACATGTGGGGTTTGTCGCCCGCATTCCCGCCGGAACGGGTGTGCGCAACGGACGAACCGGGTGCGGAGACTATGGGACAAAACGTCACATAAAGCATAGCCTCCGCGGCAAAGATTGGTGTTCACCAGAAGAAGGGTGTTCACCAAGGAAAGGTGGCAAGAGGTTCCTGCCGCCAAGCACAAAACATTATTGCGAATCGCAAACTTTTTTCAGATCTTCCAGTGTCGCTTTATTAGCCCCATGGGTGCACGTTTCAGTGCAGAGAATCCCCTTATGGGCTAAAACGACCTGGTTGTTTTCTATCCGCTCGGGCATATTCACTATGGCCAACTTACGCACGGGGTAAGGTTTTGCACAACCTTCGCATTTGAAAATCGGGCCATTCGCCCAAGTCTGTATCGCATGGTCTGGCGCCATGAATATAGTCGCTCCCAGAGACGGAAGCGTTAAGCTGCTCATCGGTTACTCCTCCTGACATCGTTTCTTTTACAACTCCAACGTTCAGTCCGAAATTTCGGGCGGAAGGTTGAAGAAATAAAGGATGCCGGAGTAGGATGATGCGATGTTCTGCACACAAAGTTTAGCCTAAAAACTTTTGGCCAAGTTTTATATGCAGTACCCCTCAAAAAGAACACCTGCCCCTTGTGAGGCAGGTGTTAGAAGTTCTTAAACATTGAACAGCTTAACTCCAACGCCTCACGGGTTCATGCCAAACGACGGCCTTAATAAAGGTCGGGAGGCAATTAATGGAGAGGTAATTTGTATGCCTGTTCATATAGATGTAGTATATTCCGAAAAAAACTTTTGTCAATGTGGATAACCAACCCACAAGGGTCACCCTTTTGTGGGCTAGACGGTTAAATAGGAATCTGTGGCGCTTTTTTGCTCGCTGGCCATGCGATGGATAAGTTCGTCTAGTTCTTCATCGCTGAAAAATTCTATCGTAATCCGGCCGCCGCGGCCTTGGCGCTGAATCTTAACCTGGGTGCCCAGCTTGCCGCGCAATTCCGTCTCTAAGGCCATAAGTTTAGGATCAGGCGCTGCAGCATCCATTTGGCGCTTTACCGTAATTTCCCGGACCTTGGCCTCTACCTGCCGCACATTTAGTCCCTGCTCTTGAATCAGCTTAAACATCAAAAGCATTTTTTCGACGTCTACCAACCCTAAAATTGCCCGGGCATGGCCTTCGGTAATTTTACCCTCTATAACTCCGCGTTGGATTTCCGCCGGCAAATTCAACAAACGCACCGTGTTGGCCACTGCCGGCCGGCTCTTGCCGACTTTTTTGGCAACCTGCTCCTGCGTCAGATTAAAAGTCTTCATCAAACGGTCATAGGCCTGAGCTTCTTCGATAGGATTTAATTCCTGGCGCTGAATATTTTCAATCAAGGCGACTTCCAGCTTGGTCTGGTCGACCATAGCCTCTTTTACGATGGCCGGGACTTTAACCAAACCGGCCAATTGCGAAGCCCGGAAACGGCGTTCCCCTACTACAATTTCGTATCCCGTTGGGGTCACGGTAACTACTAAAGGCTGGATTACCCCGTGCTCTTTGATTGAGTCGGCCAATTCCTTTAAGGCTTCTGGTTCAAAAACTTTTCTGGGCTGAAACGGATTAGCCACGATCTTAGCCAGCTCAATTTCCTGAATCTTGGCGTCAGAATAAGAAACCCGGCCGGCCTGTTCTGCCGCCGCCACCACAGGCTCAACCGAAGAAACTGCCGCCGGAGTAGCGTCTAAAGGCTGCATGGTAATATTTTGTATGGGATTGATCTCGTCCATAAGTGTTTTATAAGAGTGCCGATACTTGTGGCTCCCATCGGGGCCCCAAATTTTCTCGCCAAATCCAAGTGGAAAATTTGGGGTAAGGGGCAACAATCCGAACGTAACGAAGTCGCGTCCGACGCGACGAAGTGGAGTGAGGGTTGATTGACCCGTGGTGGCCGAGGAGGGAGTCGAACCCTCATGCCGTTAAGCGAACGATTTTGAGTCGTTTGTGTCTGCCATTCCACCACTCGGCCCTAGCTGTATCCTCACCATTTTACCAAATCCCCCCCAAACCGTAAAGCCAACACAGGGGACCCCTTTAAAAGGGTCCACTGTTAAATTTGATAAAAAAACGCCTTTTGACCGTCCTGAGAAAAAAATGGTTATTCTATTCCAGGCACCGGAAATTTGCTGCAGAGATCTTTTATCTCTTGGCGGATGGTTTTTAAGACAGTATTATTATTAATCTCGGCCTTGAATTTATTTATGTAGGCCATTCGTTGGTCTTTTTGCTCCGGTAATTTATAGGAGCTAACTTCTTTAATGGCTCGCGCCATCCATTGCCCTATTTTTTCCATCTCGCCTTCTTTCATACCGCGCGTTGTAGTTGCGGGCGTGCCTAGCCGAACCCCACTGGGATAGAACGGCGACGAGGGATCTTTGGGGATAGTGTTTTTATTTACTGTCATCCCCGCAACCTCTAAGACTTCGGAACCAAACACTCCCCCGCCGGGGCCCAAAATGGGGACCAAGTTTAGTAGCAAAAGGTGATTTTCGGTACCGCCTGAAACCAGCTTGATTCCATTTTTTTTGAGCGAGTCCGCCAACGCCTTGGCATTTTTGACAATTTGGTGCCCATAGGCTTTAAATTCGTCCGTAGCCGCTTCTTTTAACGCAATGGCAATCGCCCCGGTTTGGTGGTCATGCGGGCCGCCTTGCAATCCCGGAAATACTGCTTTATCAACTTTTTCCGCCAGCTCCGGATCTTTATCTAACCCTTTTTGAGTAACCATAATAATCCCACCACGCGGCCCACGTAAAGTTTTATGAGTCGTAGTACTTACAATGTGGGCATATGGAACCGGGCTAGGATGAGCCCCGGCGGCAATCAATCCTGCAACATGGGCAATATCCGCGGCCAAATAAGCGCCTACCGAATCGGCAATTTCGGCGAATTTATCGTACTCATACATGTACGGATACGCCGTAGCTCCGGTCCAAATCAATTTTGGTTTGTGCTCTTTAGCCAGTTTCCAAATTTCATCAATGTCTACCCGTCCATCTTCCCGCACGTGGTATTGTACGCTTTTTGTAAAAAATCGCGGTGGCTGAAACTTTCCAGCCGTGGGTCAAGTGACCACCTTCGGGTAAAGCTAACCCCATAATGGCATCGCCCGGCTGGCGGGTCGCCATATAGACTGCCAAATTAGCCGGACTGCCAGAATAAGGTTGTACGTTAGCATGGACCACGCCAAACAAACTCTTAGCGCGTTCAATGGCTAAAGTTTCAATATCGTCTATAAATTCATTCCCGCCATAATACCGTTTGCGGGCGTAACCTTCCGAATATTTGTTGGTCAAGATACTGCCCATACTTTCCATAACTGCGGCAGAAGTATAGTTTTCCGAAGGAATAAGTTCTAAACCTTCTTTTTGACGAAGTTTTTCTTTTTGGATGAGATTATAAATATCAGGGTCTTCATTTTTGATAGCATCGTAATTCATAGGTGGATAAAATAATTAGTGATTAGCGAATAGGCAATAAAAAAAATGTTTTACAAGTTCAATCGGCGATACTGAATTGTCAGGCTAGCTTTATTCATGAGAGTTTAAATAAACATGTATAAAAGGCTAAATAGTCCTGCTAATACAAATAATACCATAAATGCGTTGGTCAGGCTAAAACCTGGGCTAGAGTGGTATTAAACAGGAAGGCGCCGATGATGACGGCTAAAATTTTTCCGGCGACCAGGCTTTGTTCATAAAAGACAACGTAGCGCATAATGTGGATTTCGCGGGCGCGTTCGTACGTCAGCGTGGTCAGCGGAATAGAGACTAAATCCTTGCCAGTACGAGAAAGTGTATCGGCTGCAAAAACAGTATAGGGCGTGGTGGCGATAAAACGGAAGATCCAAAACAAAAAATAAAAAAACGAGCCGGTACGGATTAGTAACTGTTTGTTGTAGCGATCAACGAGCAATACATTGCTTCGAGACTACAGTTCGGTCTTGCTGATCGATTGAGTCGTCTTATCCTACGCGGCTAGCGAGGTTTCCGGATGAGTGATCGTGAAGAGCTCCGCAGAGAAGCCTTAGCGACTCGATTACATCTTCCCAATCGTCGACCTTTTGGCATGCCGAAGGATTGCGCGGCCCAAGCATTATCGCCGCAACGAATTCGGCCAAGATCGCGGGGTTACCGTCAGTGTCCATCTCGCCGCCAAGATTCCGTAGAGCTTCTGCCGCCTCCTCGAGAGAGATGATGGGTGTTGGGTATAGGAGCGCGGAGGCATTGACGAAATCGCAAACCCTGCGCCTGGCTATGAGAACCTGAACCGATTGTTTGAAATGTTCCTGATAGTGAGCGTGCGGGAGTTCGTCATTGGTATAGGACTATTTCATCTCGTAGATTTCCACAGGCCGACGCCGGTTGGGGCCGTCGAAGAACAGA
>CAWBGV010000037.1:0-9672 GCA_963788395.1 Candidatus Doudnaibacteriota bacterium
TACTGTAGCTTGACCAAAAATTATTCAAACACTATAATACTAACAACTTAACCAAAAATTTATGTTAACTCCCGAAGATATCAAAAACTTGACCGAATTCCAAAAAACGGTCTTTGTTACACAGGAAAGCTTTGACAAAGGTATTGAAAAGCTGCAAAAAAGCTTTTCTGATTTACAATCCTCTGTTGACCAGGTGTTAAAGGAAAAAGTAACTAACGATCAAGAGCGCATAGTTTCAAATAGTAGGGTAAAAGAGTTGGAAAATTGGGTGGATAAAGCCGCGCCTAAAATTGGTATAAAATTTGAACACTAGAATGACTCAAACCCAAGCGGGTATTTAAATCGAATAAAACCTGTTTTGGATTTAAAAATAAAATTCTAGCCTAGAAAAACCCCTTAAATCAAGGGGTTTTTGAGCGACTGTCCTTGACAGAATGATTAAAATTTACTATAATACTCGAAGTTTAGTAGTTCTGTGAAACTGAAAAAGGAGGTTTTATGGTAGAAGAGGAGAGCGAAGTTCTTCGTGATCACCTGGAAGTGTGCCTTTAGCATTTCCGTGATCGTTTCAACGCAAGAATTCCCAGGCGCAAGAGTGGGCGTGCTGACGCAATGATGCCCTTAACGAAGTTCTTAGGGGTCGGAAATCAGACAGCGGGAAGGATGATGGATCCTGATCTGGATAATCCTCTCCCGAGGGGTGAAATTCTGATCAAGATTTACTGCTATCTCGACCTCCATGGCTACAAGGTCATCGAGTTTGAGAACATGAAGAAGGTTCTGCGCAATTTTGCAGAGCTTATTGGATTCAGCATTCTCTCGCCGCAGCAATCGTATGAACTTCTGGGTTATAAAGATGTATCCCAGGTGTACCAGGTGCTGTGGGAGAGGGAAGGTTGCTCAGCAGAGAAGCAGGAATTGATGTGGACGATCTGGAAAGAACGGCGGGGAGAGCTGGAGCAGAGAAAGCAACAGGCTTTTACTTCTAGCCGTCTCAGGATATTATCCAAGCCAGTAGCAAAGCAATCCGCTGAACAGCAGTCTCTCGTGGTGCAGCCATCTACTCCTGCCTTCGTTCTGATTGCACAGGGTTTGCTCGCAATGTTCGAGGGGGGGGTAGCAAAATCTCCCTACTCTCGATGGACAATCTCGGTCTACGATACTTCAGCTCTCTGCTCACCTGAGCACACTGAGCTCGAAGCTCATGGTTAACGAGAACAGGTAAAACCATGGACAACAAAAGCTACGAGGCAGTTGTCATCGAAATCGTCTCAAATGGCAAACACGGCCCCTACGCAGTAGCAAAGAACGCTGAACTCCAGGACATCACGTTCTCTCTCAGACAGTCTGTCTGGGCAGAAGAAATTTTTCCCGAGGAGGGCAGCATTGTCATCCTCTCGAAGATCATGCGAAAGCGTGCTGGATGGCGTGCAAATTCTGGGCGGTTCTTTCAGCCGTCCGACGGACAACCCACAACCGAGCGCAGTTAGAGAAAGAAAGAGGATAAAAAGATGAGAGTAAAGAGCACGATGTTAGTGAAGCTGGCAGAGCTGAACGTGAACAAGTTCGTTCGCAAGGAGCTGGACACGGATCAAGTCCTGTTCCTAGCGGGACTGATCGAGAACAAGGTCGAGCTCCCCAAGATCGAGATCACCGAGGATCTTTCGGTGGTTGACGGACGGCACAGGAAGGAGGCCTACGACCTCAACAACTTTACCGAAGTCGAGGCGAAGGTGTTGGTGTTCGAAAGCACTGCTGAGCTCATCGGTTATGCGTACAGGGCGAACAGCGGTGGTCCGAAACCGCCAACGCCAGCCACTCGTTTATTTCAAGCTTTTTGGGTGATTCTGCCATAATAGAAAATGGAGTTTTGAATTGATACTGTTGAACAATCTGATTTTCAATCTTAGCGTTCCAAAGTAACTTTTTTAGTACATTAGATTTTTTAATATCGTTACCCTCAAGGTAATCAAAAGACGCGGAACAGGCCTGTAAAAAGGCTTTTTTTGTTTGTTCCAAAGTTGTTAAGGCCTGCTCTTGGGTTTGGGTAGAGAGCTGTAAAATTTGTGCCTCAATATTTTTTGTGTTGGCCTCCAGAGATAAAATTTTGGGCTTGAGAGATTCTTTCATACTGGGGTCAGTGGAAATTATGTCGGCGAGGTTAGAGAGCTTGCTCTGCTCAATTTTGAGGTTTTGAGCCAGTTGGTCTTTTTTGGAAACTGAAGTATAACCGTGCATTTGAATTTTTTCTTTTAAAGCCAAGTATGCGATTTCAATATCTTCAGCCTTAAACTTCACTTTTTCAAACAGTCCGGCAATAAGTTCATTGGCTTTGTCTTTGTTGAGATATTTTTTGTGCTGTTCACATTTGCCTTTGCCGTTGGTGCAGTAATAATATGTATGGCCTTTTTTAATGCTGGCCGTTAACAGACAACCGCAGGAATGGCAAAACATAAAACCGCGGACAGGGAAGAAATGAGTTTTAGGCCTCGGACGGCTTTTACCGGAGAGAACATTTTGAACATCGTCAAATAACTGTTTTGAAACAATGGGCTGATGTTGGCCGGGGTAAAGCTGGCCGCTTCTTTTTATAACACCGGAATAAAAAGGGTTACGCAGAATATGGTCAAACTGGGATTTGCTAATTCGTAAACCGCCTTTGGTTCTTAAACCTTTGTCGTAAACCAAATTATTTACTTCCTTAAGCGAATAACCGCCGGTGGCATAAAGTTCAAAAGCAATTTTAATCAGCGGAGCCTTTACTGGGTCAATTTCTTTTTTCTTTGTGACAAGATTATCAAGGTAGCCAATGGGGGCGGGGCCGGGCAGTTCGCCTTTTTCCAGTTTAGTTTTGTTGCCGCGCTTAACGTTGGTGGAGAGGTCGCGGATATACTGATTGGCCATACCAAATTCCACGGCGGATATTAAAGCATTGTCATTCGGCAAATAAATTCTTTCGGGAGTAATTATTTTTGCAATAACATTTTTTTGCAGGAGCCATTTAATTTTCCCCTCATCCACGGGGTTACGGGCAAGGCGGTCAAGCTTCCAGACAAAGATAATACTTCCGGGGTTTTGTTCAATTAGCTTAACCATTTTTTCAAACTCCGGACGGCCGGGCTGTTTGGCGGACATACTTTCACGGAAGATTTTAAAAACCTTGCTTTGATGTCTTTCCGCCAAAGCCAAAATTTCCTTTTCCTGGGATTCAATGGAGAGGACTTGGCGATCCGAAGCCTCGGATGACTTTCTGCAATAAATAATGTTTTTCATAAAGGTTGATTTAAGTTTTTAAATTATAGCTCCGATGTGGCAATTGACCAAATTCAATCCCCCAATTTGCTTGACAAAAGTCATTAAAAATGGTACTATTTTAAGTTAAAATCTAAACCCAAATATCGTCACAAAATCGAGCAATTAAGGAGGCTCACAATGGAAGAAATGGTTACTCAGACCGCAGAAGCACAACGTCGGCTCAAAGGAACCGAAATCGGGAAATACTGGAAACTGGCGGAGAAGGACAAGGGGCTTCAGGAGTTTTGCGACTTCATTTCGACACAATTTGGAAGTCCTACACTCGTTCCAATGGGATTCATCCAACTCGTGGCAAATTCGCTGGCCGACTTGGAACTCACAAAGACGGCAAGAACAACGACGCACCGATTGACCACCCCGCCGCCGGATACGAGCCCATGTTCTATTCGCTTTTCTTTGGGTTCGTGCCGGTTCTCGCCGAGGCCATCTTCGCGCCGGAATTCGCCGCCCAAGTCCGCAAGGACTGGGAGCTGGTTCAGGCCAGGAGACGCCAGAAGAAGTGAACGCCAACAACCATTCAAACCGACAAGGGCTCCCGCACCACCGCTGGAGCCCTTTCGTTTTGTATTTTTAAATTTTTAAATAACCAATTTATTTTTTACTTCTGTTTTAAAATTATAATTTTCGTTTTTGGGTTGTGCAAGGGTAAAAATAATTTACCTTCGTCTTAAAATATTTTCAAATCCCTTGACACCCAAAACTGCGAAAATTTTATCATCGCCATAATCAGTAAAAAATGAAAGGCGGTGAAAACAATGGAACTTAATCAAATGGAAATGAATACCATTAGATTTTGTTTGCAGGAACAAATTAACATTCTGATGGAACGTAGGGATAGAGTGGAAGATAAGGCACAGATTAACAAGAGAATCGGTTGGTTAATCATCGTTAAGCAGAAAATACCAAAAGGCAAACAGCAATAACACCAAAATAAAAACAAAAATTTAAACTTTTCCCTCAACCAAACCTTGCCCGGTTAAGTCAGCCAAATCTTTTCTAAACTTTTTAGCCAATTCCGGGTCTTTGGCGATGTTAAAACGGGTGCGAATCAGCTCGCCTAAATATTTACTTTCCTTTGGCGGTGTTTCCGAGGTAATGAGACTTGCCGGAAAGTCCCTAACCAGTCCGTTGATTAATTCAGGGTAGCGGACGACTTTTGGCCTGTAAAGCTTTTGGGAGGCCAAATACATCCGGTGGCCTTGAAGTCTGGGGTCGTTGGCGTCCTTAAGCATATATTTGGTCATATAGAATCCGACGTTGCCGACGGCTGACAAATCCCTAACATCAATAAATCCGTGTTTCCAAATATCCTGCATAAAATTTTTATCTATCCACGGTAGATTGAAGTAAACCACGTGAAAATGCCAGACAGCTTTTTTGTAAGTCCGTTCCCTCTTTTTTTGAATCTCGTAAATCGCCAAATACTTGGCCGGAAGTTTTTTAAGGTCGTAAAAGGCTTTGGCGTAACGTTGGTTAAAAAGTTTAAAGTCTATGAGGACTTGGGTTAAGTTGGTCGCTTCCGCTCGGTAAGTAAAGGTTACAAACTTTGGGGTTATCGGCCAGTTGCAGGAGGGGTGGAGCAAATCGGGATAATACTGGAAAGCATTGCAGTTGATTAAATCAATTACCGTGGTTCTGGTGCGGTTAAGATTTTTTATCAGCCTTTGGCCGGCGACTCTTTTTCTGGTAATTCTCTTTCTGGTCTTTGGCCCCAAATACATTGAGTTGGTAAATTCCATAAGTTCAACAATGTCGCCGGTAATCTTTAACCGTGAATTGGTGAGCATTGGGTTTGGTTCATTGTTGGACATAGATTTTAGGATGTTAAATTCATTAAGGATTTTAATTAAATCTGATACTATGAGGCATATATCAAGTCAGGAAAAACTGGGTAGTAGTTTTGCCGCTGTCCCGCTGGCCTCGCAAGGAGGCCGCGGGACGCGGCGTGTTAAAGCGTGTCTTTTGGTTCATCCGGACAAACGGAAAAACGCCGGTAATCAGCTTCACCGGTTTTAGAAGTTACAATAACGAGAAAATCAGCTAAAGAATCTAAATATTCCTGGGCTTGTTCTTCCGTTATTACAGTATTATATTGTTCTGCAAAGTGTTTGGTTATTCGGTCAACCAGTGCTTCGCTGAACTTAGTTATCACGGCAGGCCTTTCTTACAGAAAGGCGGTGATTTCTACGATTATATAAATAA
The DNA here is from genome assembly GCA_963788395.1 of Candidatus Doudnaibacteriota bacterium. GTDB lineage: Bacteria > Patescibacteriota > Doudnabacteria > UBA920 > UBA920 > CAIVSE01. Next base: position 5,518 of record CAWBGV010000037.1, read on the forward strand.
ACATCCATTTATCGCTCCGTGGTCTTCCATTCCACGGATAATTTAAGTCTAGCGGGAAAATTGGCTATGGTCAAAGCAATTATCCACCGAGGTTTATTTTTAGACCAAAATTTGGTAAACTTAGATTAAATCATTTATTAAAATTAAACTTAAATTATGGCCTATAAATATCAATTTTTCTGTGACTATTCCGAGGGAGCGCACCCACAAATACTGGAAGCATTTAGCCGAACAAATACCCAACAAGAGGAAGGGTATGGTATGGATTCTTTTGCTAATGAGGCAGTTGACTTAATAAGAAACAGGATTGGCAAAAAAGACGCGGCTATACATTTTGTATCAAGCGGGACACATGCAAATCTTGTTGTTATTTCATCCCTGCTCAAACCTTACGAATCAGTTATTGCCGCAGACAGCGGACACATTAGCACTCACGAAACCGGAGCCGTTGAAGCCACCGGACACAAAATAAATTCCATTAATGCACCTGACGGCAAATTAACACCAGCGGCAATTTTAAAAGTTGTTGAATACCATAATTTTGACCAAATGGTTAAACCCCGTGCTGTTTATATTTCTGAATCCACAGAGTTTGGGACCATTTACACAAAAAAAGAATTGGAAGCAATTTTTAAATGCTGTAAAGATAATGGTTTATATTTATACATTGACGGTGCCCGTTTGGGAGCTGCTTTAACTTGTGAAGCCGCAGGTTTAGATATTCGGGATATTGCCAATCTCTCGGATGTTTTCTATATCGGCGGAACCAAAAATGGTGCGCTTATGGGCGAGGCGATTGTTATTGTGAATCCTGCCCTACAGGAAAATTTTCGTTACCATCTACGGCAGAGAGGCGCTCTCTTGGCCAAAGCGCGAGTTGCTACAGTTCAATTTGTGGAATTTTTTAAGGATAATTTATATTTTGACAGCGCAAGACACGCAAACGAAATGGGACAAAAGTTGGCTAAAGGAATAAAAGAATTGGGTTTTAAATTTTTAGTTGATTCGCCAACCAATCAAATATTTCCTATTTTTCCAGACGCTCTTGTTGAAAAATTAAAATTGGATTATGGTTTTCATTTTTGGGAAAAAGCCGGCGAAGGACAGTCCGCTATAAGACTGGTAACATCTTGGGCAACCCCTGAAAAAGCTGTCGATGACTTTTTGGCTGATCTAAAAAGATTAATATAATCGGGGTTTTCCAAGAGACTTATGGAGCAAAATAATCTTGGCAGTATTAGCAACGAAATCTTGAATCCAAACATAGATTTAGCTATTGATTATAGCCAGATAGGTCTTGATTCAATTATTGAGAACCCAGTATTTAAAGAAATTCCAGTAATAAAAACATTAGTTGCAATAGCTAAAACAGGAATTGCAATAAAACAAAGATTTTTTGTAAAAAAGTTCCTGGTTTTTTTAAAAGAATTTCATTCGGGTAATGTAAATGAGGATATTCTAAAAAAGTTTAAAAAAGATTTTGAAGATAGAAATTATCGTAAAAAAATAACTGAACAGATTCTATTAACAATTGAGGATTTGGATTCGGTAAACAAGTCAAAAATATTAGCATATCTTTTTAAGGCTTATACCGATGGTTCATTTGGCTGGGAACGGTTTATTGCGATGAGTAATGTTTTAAAAAACCTTCAGGAACTTTCTTATTCATTTATGAGTATTATGTCTGAAAATGACTGGGGTGGTGGCGACTCAAAAATAACAATGGCTCTTAAAGCAAAAACAGGCAAGGATTGGAAGACCGGATTGCGGGGCGTATGGTATGATGGTGAAGCCTTTTTGACATCAGCTGGTATTGGCCACAGATATGGTACCAGTTTTACAGTAACTGAATTAGGGCAAGACCTATTTAAATACGGGATATCAAAATATGAACCGAACAAATGAAAAAGATTTTTGGATAGAAATGTCCATTAGGGAAATATGGACCCAAGCACATTTTGCCCAAATCTCTTTCAACAATATTGATTCAAAGGCAACGCTAACTACAGATTTAGTTTTTTCTTCAATACATTCTTTTTTATCTCATTGTGCCAATGTTTCAAAACTTTTAAAAGCAGAAAATGATGAGTTACCTAAGATAATAATTGGCGATATTATTTCGGTTCCTAAAAAATCAGTTATACACGATAGAACATTTCGAAACCATTTGGAACACTACGACGAGCGGTTAAAAAAATGGATTAGAGAAAAGGGTTTAAATTCTGCAATAGGCACCTACAACATTGGCCCAAAATCAGCTTTCAACGTGGAAGGAATGGTTCTCGTTAGCCATTATGATGATACAACAAAAATATTTACATTTGTCGATGAAGATGTAAATTTAACAGACCTGTATAATGAGGTTACCGATATCAAGCTTAAGGCTGATAACTGGGTTAAGGCATTATCATCGCCTCAATTTTAGTTCCCACTTGGTCAAATAAGGCCAGGGGATACTGAACACACCATCGAGCTCCTCCTGGGCGAGGGGCAGAGCAACAAAGCTATCGCAACCCACCTGGGTTTGCCTGCTGGTATGATTAGGACATACGTCGGCAATGTCCAGTCTCGGCTGAATCGAGCCAAGCTCCAGCGGGCGGTCGATGCGGTGGTGGAAGGCGGCTTCACGGCGGCCAAGGCAGCGGTTGAGCACGATGTGGATGTCCAGAAGCTGAAGGAAGCTCTATCTGGCAGTCGCGCGAAGCACAAGCACAGCAAGAACGGCATCGGGAGCTCCAGCGCAAGTTCACGGCAAACTACAGGTCGGTTGGCCAGGTGACTGCCCGAGCGATGCGGAGCATCCTCGAGAAGTACGACGACGGCGACGTGAACGTGAAGCAGGTGAGCGAAGTCATCAAGCATGTCAAGCAGCTTCAGAAGCAGGCCTCCCGGTCTGTCACTGACTGGGAACGCAGGTTCGAGGCCAAGATCGCACAGAAGAACGGTCAACCCGTTGATGATGTTGCCGCAACAAGTTAGTCTAGTTCTCTGAACTACCCGGGTATGCTATACGCATACTCGGGATTTTTTATTTTTTATAAAAAGTTAAACTCGAAAATCACAAGCATTGTTCCCCGTTAATATTTATGATAAAATATAGGTAATAGTTCGAGTAATTTCATGTATTAATGCGTGCGTCTGTATCGCCACAGTGGGCAAAAAGGTAAGCGATATTTTAAAAACCGCTTTGATGAATATCATCAAGCGGTTTTTTATTTTGCTAAATGAAATGTTAAAGTAAACAGGTCATGTCTCCGTTTTCCGTTTCTTGCCAACAGTTGTTTGCAAATAATCAGATATCTTAGTTTAAAAGTTCGCCTAGGGTGGTCGTTTCGAAATTTCGCCATCAATATATTTTCAGCGCGTGCGCATTTCCTCAAGAACAGCTGCAAGCTCTATCAGATCCCGTCGCAATCGGGATACTTTTAGTTTGCCAAGCTTTGCGATAACAGTGGATTGCAGTTCCTGTCTCGCCTCAGTACATGCTGCGTATAAGGCGACCCCGTGCTTCGTCAGGCGCACAATCTTGGCGCGCGTGTCGGTTGAGTCGGGTACCTGCTCAACATAGCCGCGTGTTTCCAGTTCTCGAACCAGCTGACCAATCGCCTGTTTGGTGGTCCCGGCTCGTTGCGCCAGGGTGGTTGGACGGACGCCGGTCTCATCTAGCAAGGACATAAGGCTCGCGAAGGCAGGCGTGATGCCATTGAAACCATACCTAACAAGCTCGGGCATCATGGTGGCGACCAAGGCACGGCTAGCGGCAACTAGGGCCGGTGCAAAGTTGTCTTCGTTCTTTTCTTTTGAGTTACTCATAAATGCGTATGTTATCCACAGTAAACATATAATAAAGGTTCTTGACTATATTGTCAAAGTAATTTAATATAAAGTAAAGGTACTTTACTATACCTTGCATACATTAAGTTAGAGTTTGAGTAATTATTAGCATAACTTTAAAAATATGAATGAAAGCATATTAATAACCGGAGCAAATAATGGGCTTGGCAAAGAAGCAGCCCGGCAGTTAGCATTGAAAAAAGAAACAAAAAAGGTAATTCTTTTTTGCAGAAATCAAGCAAAAGCCGAGGCGGCAAAAAAAGACATTGAGGAGAAAACTGGAAGAAAGATTTTTGAAATTGTTATCGGGGATGTTTCGGA
>CAWBGV010000038.1:0-15391 GCA_963788395.1 Candidatus Doudnaibacteriota bacterium
ATTTTATCGCGGCGGTGGCCGCAGACTTCCATGGCAAAAGCTACATTTTCAAATGCAGTTCGTTTCGGGAGTAATTTCATATCCTGAAAGACCACTCCGATTTTACGCCGCAGGTAGGGTAAATCGGATTTTTTTACCGTGGCAATGTCTACGTCATCAATTAAAATAGTGCCTTCATCGATATTTTCTTCCCCAATGATGAGCTTTAACAGGGTGGATTTACCGGCACCCGAAAGACCCACCAAAGAAATAAATTCCCCGTGGTGGATTTGGAGATTGAGGTTATTAATAGCCTTGAGGTTATTGTAATATTTGACGACGTTTTCAAAACGAATCATGGAGCGAAGTGCTTTTACTGTTTAGTACAAGCGGAAAAACTGTTTTGTTTCAAAAGGGCAGCCGATTAGTTAATTATACCACTAATGGCTTAAAAATAAAAACCAAGTCCCGCTTTAGCTGCTAAATTTTTCCAGGTATTTTTCGACAAAATCATCCAGTTCGCCATTGAGGACGCTGTCGGGATCGCTGGTTTCGTAGTTGGTGCGATGATCTTTGACCATTTTATAGGGATGGAGCACGTAGGAACGGATTTGATTACCCCATTCGGCCGATTTAAACTCGCCGCGAATTTCTTGTTTTTCTTTCTGCAATTTTTCTTCTTCCAGAGCTTTAATCTTAGCCATTAAAATCCGCATGGCGACTTCGCGGTTTTGGTGTTGCGACCGCTCGTTTTGAATGCTGACTTTTAAGCCGCTGGGAATATGTGTAATGCGAATAGCGGAGTAAGTAGTGTTAACAGACTGGCCGCCATGGCCGGAAGAAGTATTGGCTTCTATTTTTAAATCTTTAGGGTCTATTTTCAATTCTTCTTTTTCTTCAAGGATGGGCAAGAGCTCCAGCAGCGCGAAAGATGTTTCTCGGGTATGGGCGGGATTAAAGGGCGAAAGGCGAACCAGGCGATGCACGCCGGCTTCGCTTTTTAAAAATCCGTAGGCATAGGGCCCATGAACTTCTACTACCGCCGTTTTGAGCCCTCCCTGTTCGCCCCGCGACAGTTCCAAAATTTCGGTTGTAAAACCTTTCCGTTCACAATACCGCAAAAACATTCGCAATAAAATATCCGCCCAGTCCTGAGCATCCACTCCCCGGCACCGCTGTGCAGGGAAAAAATGGCATTGTGGTCATCGTACTTTTTGGAAAGTAACGCTACCAGGCGATTTTTTTATATTGGTCCTCCAAATCCGCGACTTGTTTTTCCAAGTATTGTTTGGCGTCGTCTGCCGGCTGGCTGTCTTCCTGATCGGGAGAGACGCTGGGAGCGGCATCGTGCTCCATTAATTCCAGTAATTCTTGAATATCCTGCTCTAATTTCATCCAAAAATCATAAAACCCTTTCAGTTGATTATACTCTTTGGAGACCTTTTGGGCATGCTCGTTATCCGCCCAAAAATTACTGCCCTGCATTAACTCTTCCAATTCCAAAATCCGCTGCCGCTTTTGCTCCAGGTTAAGGTGCTGTTTTAAATTTTGGACTTCGGCCAGTAAAGTCTCCAGGCGCTTGTTCAGTTCGTTCATACCTGGTATTATCGCAAAAAAAAGCCAATCGATCAACGACTGGCCAAAGTCACAAGCTCAGTAAAATGATTTTTATAATAATCAGCAATAGCCGCTGCTTCCAACCCTGATGCAGTTATATAAGATGGAAGTCTTTCTAACAGACGCAGGCCAATCTGCAAGTACCGATAGATTACCTCAGGCAACGTCAATTTTTCAGTCTTGCCGATGTTTGTGATATAACCCAAAGTTTGGGGGGTTAGGCAATGCGGATATCTCTATCCTTTACCCGCCCAGCTAATTCTGGCCATCGGATCGTCCCAAAACCTACAGCCCCGGTCATCTAACTTTTGTGCGGCACAAACCATGCTTTCGACAATCCAGGCTGCTTCCTGCCTTAGTCTTTGTCTGCCAGATGACTTTGTTCTGATTTTTAGACGATCAAGCAAAATTCTGTGTATTTTTAAATGAATAGGCTTAGCAATCCGGTCCATTTTATTTAGCCCTCCTCAAGGCTTTTCTCCAGTATACTCAACATATTTGACGTTGGAAAGGCAAATAAAACACAAGGATGGAATTTCTTACTGTTTTTGTGCGGCCGCCGGCTTAGTGTCTTTTTAGGACAATCCGGCGGACTAGTTCCCAGACTTTGTTATGAATGGTTTGCGGGTCCTGGAGCCGGCCGTTTTCGGTACACTCAATTAATTTAGTATTGGGGAAAAGTTTTGCGATTTCCAAAAAAACTTTTTCGGCGTTTTGCAAGTGCTCCAGATCGCTCTCGTGAAGGTCAGTGTTCTTGCCGCCTAACTGATGGCGCTGCTCCTGCCATTTCTTTTTAGCCAGTTCCTGAGCCAGCTCGGCAGGCACGTGCAATATTATATTTAAGTCCGGCCGCGGTATGCCAAAAATATCGTATTCTAAATTGTTCAGCCACTTAAAAAATTTCATGCGTTCAATTTCATCCGAAATTTTACCGCCCTGATGGCCGGCATTGGCAGTTACGTAACGATTAGAGATAATTATTTTTCCTGGGCCAGCCAGTCTTTCATTTGAAAGCTGGCCTGAAATCTGTCGACCGCATAAAAAATCGATGCCGCCTGGGGGTTCACCTGACCGTAATTACCTTTTAAGTACTCTTCCACAAACACAGCCGATTTTTGCCCATACTGCGGAAAATCCGCGGTTTCCACCTGGTAACCGGCGGTCTGCATTTCCTCAATCAACAGCTGCATTTGAGTAGCTTTACCGCTGCCGTCACTGCCGTCGATGACAATGAATTTGCCTGCCTGCTGCTCTGGTTTTTTTGATTTGCCGAATTTAAGTAATGCCATAAAAAAACTTTCGTAGATAATCTTATTCCAAACCTTCCATTATCCCGTCAATTTTCCCATACAACTCTTCCTGACTCCCTACGTTCTCTATCTTAAAGTCACACTTGGATCCTAAATAAGAAATTTTAACTTCCGTCGGTTCTTGTTCCAATTTTGCAAACTCCTGCGCGGTAAGGGTGCTGTCGTCTGCTTTTTGTTTGCGTTCCAAAAACCGCTGATATAAAAGTTCCTGGGGAGCCGTAACATAAATCATTTTAGCGCCCAAAGCTTTGGCGTTGTCGAACTCATCCTGAAAGCGAATCCCGTTGATGACTTTTATGTTGTGCGGCGCTCCGGCAATCTTTTTTTTAACGGCGCCCCACAATACTCCCTCGTGAAAGGCGTTACGCATGGCCATACCTAAGTCTATTTCGTTACGGCGGCTTTTGGGCAAATCTAAAATATCTAAAACTTCATCGAGTATGGTGCTGTATTTAATCTGAAATGCCTGGTACTGGGTTACTAAATAATCACCGGCAGTATCTTTGCCGGCCAATCGTTCACCTAAAATTCCTAATAAAATTGGCATAATTTATTGCTAATGGCTGCTCTGAATTATAGCATGGCCCCAATCCGAAGAAAAGCGGGAAAATTGACGCAATGGATGAATAAAGTTATTATAAACTTAGGTAATTTTTATGCAGATATGAGCACAAAAAGAGACTTGGAGCTTTTGTACGAACTTGGCTGCCTCCGGCAAATTAACCGCGCCTGGAAGCAATTTTTAGGGCCGGATTTTGCCAATTTAGCGGAGCATCATTTTCGGGTTACCTGGATAGCCCTCACGCTGGCCAAAATGGAAGGGCGAGGCAACATTGAAAAAATCATGAAGATGGCGCTGGTTCATGACGTGAGCGAAAGCCGGACCGGCGACGTGCACTACGTTTCCCGGCAATACACTGAGCGCGACGAACATAAGGCTATTATAGACGTTTTTAAAGACACTTCTTTGGAAGCAGAAATGGTGGCCTTGTGGAACGAGTACGAGGACAGGAAATCGATTGAAGCTAAAATTGTAAAAGACGCGGATTGGCTGGATGTCGACTTTGAAATAAAAGAACAAGAAGCAGCGGGCCGCACTCATATGAAAGTTTGGACTGACAACCGCAAAACTATTTCGGGACTTTTTTTCACCAAGTCGGGAAAAAAACTCTGGGACATGATTCAAAAGTCCGACCCCAGCGATTGGTACCGATACGCCAGAAACCGCTTTGTTGAGGGAGATTTACAAAAGATGATTCAGGCCAAGAAAAAGAAAAAAACCTAACCACTATTGCCTAATTCCTAATTAATACTATGTCCAACCATTCTTACGAAATCGAAATAAAGTCCCTACTTGGCGGCAAGGAAAATGCTGACCGGCTTGTTGAAAAAATGAAGGCGGCTGACCCGTCAATTGCGAGCAAAGGCAGTCACAAGCAGTTAAACCACTATTTTGAAGGTGGTAATCTCCAGGCCCTCTACGATCAGGTGGCGGATATTTTAGATGAAGAAAAAAAAGCGAAGTTAAAAGACCTGGCTGAGAAGGCTAAAGACTTTTCCGTCAGAACACGAAAAGCGGACGATACCGTCATTCTGGTAGTTAAAGCGTCTGTCGACGATACAACTAGCTCCAATGGCACGGCACGTCTGGAATGGGAAGCAAAAATGACTATCTCGATGGAAGACCTAGATAAAAAAGTCTTGGACGCCGGTTTCACTTACCAAGCCAAATGGTCCCGCGAACGGTCAGATTATTTCTACAAAGGCGCTAACGTCAGCATCGACAAAAATGCCGGCTATGGCTATTTATCTGAATTCGAAATGGTAATTGACGACCAATCCAAAGCCGACGAAACCAAAACACTGCTCAGGCAAATGATGGCCGAACTTAGACATTGTGGAACTCCCCCAAGATAGATTGGCAAGGATGTTTGATTTTTATAATCATCATTGGCAAGAATATTATGGGACGGAAAATATTTTTAACATCGAATAATTAATCCAACGACCATGGAAACAAAACAGCATCCGGAATACCAATAGTCTTAATTTGCTCAAGGAAGCCTTGGAACATGGTTTTCGCAAGGTTGACCGCGGAACGGGCGATGCTTCATACAGTTTATTTGGTAAACAAATCCGCTTCGATCTTTCACAAGGATTCCCCTTACTGACCACCAAGCGTGTTTATTGGAAAGGCGTCTTGGAAGAATTATACTGGTTTATGTCCGGCCAAAGCAACGTCTCTTATTTAACGCGCAAGGGCGTCCATATTTGGGATGATTACCCTTACAAAATCTTTAACAAAAAGGCTGACGAAGGAAAATTTCCTAAATTAACTAAAGAAAGAATCTCGTTCAAAAAATTATCGATGACGAAACTTTCGCTAAAGAACACGGCGGCGAACTCCCCCGGATTTATGGTGAATTGTGGCTGGTGCTGGCCCTACCCGGACTCCAGGGACTGTCATTCCACCAATTGGCCTGGATAATTAAAGAAATTACAGAAGACCCTAACGCCCATAATTGCATCGTAAATTCCTGGAACCCTGAATATCTATATACAATGGCAACCAATGAAGATGCCTGCCGTTTTCCAATTTGCCACAATATGTTCCAGATTAACCAAATCGACGGAAAACTGTCGTTGCAACTATATCAACGCAGCGCTGATTTATTTTTAGGAGTTCCTTTTAATATTGCTTCTTATGCGCTGCTGACCATTATTTTAGCGCGAGTGACAGGTTTTGAACCGGGTGAGTTTGTGCATACATTCGGGGATGCCCATATTTATGAAAATCATTTGGAACAAGTCAAAGAGCAGCTCAAGCGCGATCCCAAGCCTCTCCCTACAATTACTTTGGACCTTTCTGTCAGAAATATTGATGACTTCCGTCCCGAACATGTACAACTGATAGGATATGAACCACATCCTTCATTAAAAGCAGAATTAAGCGTGTCCGGAGGCTTGTTTGAAAAAGAAGCAGCTCCGCAAAAAGCATGATCCCGACCATTCCTACTGTTGGCGTATTAGTTTTTAAGGACGGCCATATACTCCTGGGCCCGGCACGAAGCCGGCTCAGGATATAACGATCACGTTTTTGGATTGCCTTCGGGAGAAGGCTGCAGGAAAATGGAAACAGAAATCCATGCTGCTGCTCGCGAGCTCGAGGAAGAAACAGGCCTGGTTTTTACGAATGCTGATCTGGTAGAATTTCCGGATAATTTTTATACTTCGCAGCTGTTAAACCGTAAAGATCAGTCTGAGCGCGAAAAAATTTACAGTTGGCGGGTATTTTTGTGCACATCGTATTCTGGAGAGCTGCATAATTCCAGCGAGACCACCCCACAATGGGTCAATATTAATAAATTACAGGATTTCTATCTGTTGCCTAATGTTAAAAACGCGGCAGATGCCGGGCTAAAATTTAAGAATATTAATAATATTTAATTATATGAACACATCCAAACTCCCCTGGTACGGCTTGGCGCATGCGGCTGGGACTGCAGTATATATTTTTCTGGTAGTGAGCATAATGAATAACGCCTCCCGAATCTTTGGAAACGACAAGCCGCCGCTTACCGGTTTAGCCGTGCTGATGTTGTTTGTTGTTTCAGCGGCTATTGTTGGCGCTTTAGTTTTGGGTAAACCTATAGTTTGGTTCTTAAACGGCAATAAAAGCGAAGCAATAAAGCTTTTTTCTTATACGGTGGGGTGGCTTCTGCTGTTTGTTATTGTTCTTCTGCTGTTGCTCGCCACCATACTTAAATAATTTTATCATCATGACTAAGATCTATGTTGGCTGCAGCCTGACCCAGGCACCGCCGGAATTTGTTGAGGGTATTACCCACCTAAAGGCCCAACTAAAAACTTCCTACGAAATTCTGGAATTTATCGGCTTAGTCGGCGGCACGCCGCGCGACGTTTTTGAAAACGATACCGCCATGGTCCATACCTGCGATTTATTTTTGGCGGATTGCACCTATCCTGCTATTGGGCTTGGATACGAATTGGGACTGGCGCTCTCACTAAATAAGCCAATTCTCGCCATAGCCAAAGAAGGTTCAAAAGTCAGTAGGTTGGTGTTAGGAGTGACTAATCCAAATTATTCATTTGAGTGGTATAGGGCTTATTCTCATATAGCAGACTTAGTCAAACGTAAATTAGAATTCCCCTCCTAGAGCGGGAAGGGAATTAAAGTAATATCTATGATTATTTATGTCAGCCATAGTAGAAAAATTGACTATAAAAACGAACTTTATCAGCCATTAAGGGAGTCCGCACTGGCTAAGAGCTGTCATTTTATTTTCCCCCACGAGGAATCTGAAGAACCTTTAATGGTAAAGACTTTTCTGGTTGATAAAAAAATTGATGCGATTATAGCCGAAGTATCACATCCCTCCACGGGGCAAGGCATAGAACTGGGCTGGGCAAATATATACAAAATACCAATCACATGCGTATATAAAAAAGGATCCAATATAGCCCACTCTCTACGGACAGTTAGCGAGGTCTTTATAGAATATCAATCAACGGCTGAGCTCTTAGAAAAACTAGCGCACATTTTTTCATGAACCCCAAAATTAGCATCATCGCCGCCGTAGCCACTAATCGGGCTATTGGTAAAGATAACAAACTGCTCTGGCATTTGCCGGAGGATTTGCAGCGGTTTAAAAATTTGACCAAAGGGCATGCTATTGTTATGGGCAACAAAACCTTTGAGTCGCTGGGGCGCCCGCTGCCGAACCGGACAAACATTGTAATCGCTAAAGATTTAGACTATTCCGCTCCCGGCGGCCTGGTCGTGCATTCTATTCCCGAAGCTATTGCCGAAGCGAAAAAAGTTGAACAAAACGAAATTTTTATTATTGGCGGCGGCTCCATTTATGCCCAAACTTTGGATTTGGCCGACAAACTTTATATCACTTTGGTGGAAAAAGATTTTGACGCCGACACCTTTTTCCCGCCCTACGACCAATTCAAAAAACTCACCTTTGAGCAAGAGAGTGAGTTTAATGGGTTGAAGTATAGATTTTTGGAATTGGAAAAGTGAAGGGAGCTGATCAGCGAATGACTGATTCACTAATCTGCTGACAAGCTATTCCCCTACTTATAGTCCCCCGCTGCTACGCCTTTAATGCTCACGCCTTTACTGACTTCTCGGTTCAACTTAGAAGCCAGCGGCGATTTTTGGCCGGCGTATTTATTATTTTTTTTCATTCTGTACGGCACCTCGGCCGGACTCGAGAGCTCTTCAAACGTAAACGCGCAAATCCGCATACCCGGATATAAAGCTACCGGCATAACCCCAAGGTTCCCCAACTCCAGCGTCGGCTTACCAATCCACCCCGGATGAAACACACTGGCCGTGCCATGGACAATAATCCCCAGCCGTCCCAAACTACTGCGACCTTCCACGCGGCCGACAATATCATCCTGCAGCTCTAACGTTTCAATCGTCGTCACCAGCGCAAAATCCCGCGGCTGCATAATAAACGGTTCATCTTTTTTTAAAATAATCTCTTTCATAAGCTTGTCGGTGTCTACCGCGCCTTTTAAGTCTATGTAAGGATAGCTGGAATGCTTGAATACCCGAAAATGATGGCCCAAATGCAGGTCAATCATGCAGGAATCCAATTGTTCGGCGTAATTTGGTTTAGGCGTAATTTTAATGCGTCCGGCGCTAATAGCCTTTTTAATATCCCCATCAGAAAGTATCATGTTTTTTGGCTTAATTAAGAAGTTTCCGCTCTTTAGATATTTTACTATAAAAAAAAATATTTGACAAAGCCTAAATCTCGTTTTAATATAAAATTGATGCTATACACTACACTCTCTAATTTCATTAAGGATGTTGTAATTAGCCAAATTATCGCTCTGGCTATCTTTATTGTCAGTATTACCATAATTTCCCTGAAACCGTCCCGACAAAAGACCTAGCTCAATCAGCGCAACCTCTCCGGGTGGAGAGGTTTTTTGTTAACGTACAAAATTACAGGAGGAAAAATACTGTTTGTTCCAATGCACCACTATCCCAAAACCCGAATAGAAGTATTTACTCGCATCTGCGTGTTTCGCGGCCAACCCCGGCCGCTTTTTTTACAAAAAAACCGTTCGGCGGCGCCGAACGGTTTTGTAAATACCGATTACATTTTAACTTTAATTCCCGGACCCATAGTTGAGTTGATGGTAATACCGCCCATAAAAGTTCCCTTAACAGTACTGGGCTTGCTTTGGACTACCGACTGGTAAAAAGCTTTTAAGTTTTCCACCAGTTGGGCGCTGGCAAAGTTGCTCTTGCCGATTATTTGATGGATATTGCCGCTGTCGTCGTTTTTAAAGTTGACCTTACCACCGGCAATTTCTTTAATAATCTGCCCCACGTTCGGTCCGACCGTGCCGGTTTTTGGGTTGGGCATCAGCCCGCGAGTACCCAAAATCTTGGCAATCTGGGCCAATTTTGGCATTAAGGAGGGTTCTGCTACAGCAACGTCAAAGTCGGTCTTTTCGGTCTCTTTAATCTGTTTAATCAGCTCTTCGCCGCCTACTATGGCCGCCCCGGCGTCTTTGGCTTCCTTTTCTTTAGCTTCGCTGACAAAAGCCGCAACCTTCTTGGTCTTACCAGTACCATGAGGCAAGCTGACTGTGCCGCGAACGGCTTGGTCCGTTTTTTAGCATCGATTAACGTCCGAATGTGAACTTCAATTGAACCGACAAACTTGGTGTTAGCGGTCTTCTTGGCCAACTCAATAGCCTCTTCCGGAGAATACACTTTCTCGCGGTCAACTTGCTCATTATTGGCTTTAACTCGTTTGGCAATTTTTGCCATATACATTCCTTTCGTGGTCAACGATCTTGAGATCTCCCACAAATTAATTTTACACCACTAACTATGCTCAGCCTCCAAAAACTTCTTAATATCGCTAACGGTGCTCATAAACTGCGCGGGGAAAATAATTGTAGAATTCTTTTCAACCGAGATCTCGGACATGGTTTGCAGGTTGCGCAACTGTAAGGCAATCGGGTGAGCGGCAATAACATCAGCCGCTTCGCCCAACTTTTGGGCGGATAAGAATTCGCCTTCGGCGGCAATAATTTTAGCGCGTTTCTCGCGTTCCGCCTCAGCCTGCTTGGCCATGGCGCGCTGCATATTTTCCGGTAATTCAATATCTTTAATTTCCACGGCCGAGACTACTACTCCCCATTCTTCGGTCCGCTGATCCAAAGTCGTTCGAATTTCAATGTTAATAGTATCCCGTTCTGATAAAATTTCATCCAGCTGGAATTTGCCGACCACATTGCGCATGGTGGTTTGCGAAAGCTGGTTAATGGCCGACATAACATTTTCGATAGCCACAATCGACTTAGTCACATCTACGACTTTGTAGTAAGCCACCGCTGAAACATCCACCGAAACGTTATCTTTAGTAATAATGCGCTGGGCCGGTATCGGCAGGGTAATGGTCCGCAAATCCACTTTGCGCATCCAGGAGAAATAAGGCACAATCCAGGTTAACCCGGGTTGTTTAATACCCGTGATCTTGCCAAAAAAGAAGACAACGCCTTTTTCATATTGCTGGACGACGCGGAAGCCGGGAAGAATAATGAACACTACGACTATGAACACCAACGTAAGTAAAGTTCCCATAAAAAATTTAAATAAATTTTTAATGTGCGGGTAGGGAATAATAACAGTTACATTCTGTCTCCCCTATCCTCGAACTGGGGATTTAATCTATAACGTCCACACCCATACTCCGGGCGGTACCGCGGATAATTTTATCGGCAGCTTCCAGATCGTTGGCATTTAAATCGGCCATCTTTTTTCGGCAATTTCCCGGACCTGCTTGGCCGAAATCTTTCCGACTTTAGTAGTCAGCGGATTAGCCGAACCTTTCTGCAGGCCAATTGCCTTCATAATCAGGTTGGCGGCCGGTGGCGTTTTTAAGATAAAGCTGAACGACCGATCTTCGTAGATGGTCATTTCCACCGGGGTTAACATATCGCCACCCGCGGTTTTATCGTTGAACTCTTTTACGAACTGGGCGATATTAACGCCGTGGGGCCCAGCGGACCCACGGGCGGTGCCGGAGTGGCTTTGCCAGCCGGTAATTGCAGTTTGATCTGCACTTTTACTTTTTTAGCCATACATATTCATGGTAGCCCAATAATCGGATTATAATTAATGATTACTGGACGGGATCCCATTTAAGGAACCAACCATGCCTTTCTTGGATTATTATGAAGAACTGTGGATATCCGACCTCGGCGTTAAATCTGCGTATAAATCCGCCAGTACTTCCGCGTCCTACATCTTTTTTACTTGCAAAAAGTCCAGCTCTACGGGGTCTCACGGCCAAAAATCGTGACCATAACCTTGACCTTGCCGTGGGCTTCGTCGATATCCCCGACCTTACCTTCGTAATCCTTAAACGGTCCATCGGTAATTTTCACCAAATCCCCAACCTGGAATTCTACTTTAAACTTAGGCTCTTCGGTACCCATGCGCTTTTGGAGGTAGTTCCACTCTTCATCGGCAATCGGTGAAGGAATAGTTCCGCTGCCCACGAATCCTGTAACATTGGGGGTGTTTCTGACCACATACCAGGAATCGTCGGTTACGATCATATTGACAAGCACATAGCCGGGAAAGATTTTTTCCTCTACCGTGGTCCGCTTGCCGTCTTTGATCTTAATCTTTTTCTCTTTAGGAACCAGGGCGTCAAAAATCTTCTCCTGCATATCCATGCTCTCAATACGCTGCTTGAGGTTAAAAGCAACACTGTCTTCGTAGCCGGAATAGGTGTGGAGGACGTACCAGTGGCGTTCTCCGGTGACTTGTTGTCGGGCCATAAATTAAAAATTAGGGGTTAGGTTTTAGGGATTAGATTATTTGAACAGGACGATGAGGGCGGTGAGAAGAATAATGATTTCGACGTAAAAGGTGGCGGTGCGGCTGTAGACTTTTAAGAATTCCCAGGAATGTTTCCAAAAATTGCGCTCAGCAATGTGCTGTTTTTTACCGGGACTAACCAGCGCAAACTGTCTGCGGGAAAATGGCCATAGCCACATGACTCCAAAACCGATGCTATCTAACAAAAAATGACTCCAGCTGCCTAACCATAAGAGCAAGCCAATATATTTAACATAGGTGCTCGCAGCCAAGAAATAAATCAGCAAACCGGCAATTAACCATAAAATGGGAGCGTGACTGTAATATTCACGATGATTGGTTTCGGCCGGCGGATTAACCAGCAGTCCCTTAGTTTGAGCAAAAAACACAAACTCGTCGAAATCCGGTGAGAAGCCAAAGAATGCGCCCCAATATAGGAGGTTAGTCGTCTGTGCGGAACTCAACGCGGGATGAGTCAAATGTAAAAGAGCCTCGGCGGTTAAATAACCGGCCGCAATGTGTCCGGGAGGCAGCATTTAACGGGTGACTAATTTTTGGAATAAGACGAGCAAGCCGTAGTCTACGGAGCCTAAAATAAGCGCTACTACTAAACTAAAAACTATAACCGTTATGGTGTAGTTGATAGTCTGAGCTCTGGTCGGCCAAACCACCTTGGAAAGCTCGGTCCTGACTTCCCCTAAGAATTGGAATATTTTTCCCATAAAGCTTTTTTAAAAGGCCCTGCAGGCCTTTAAGTTACTATATTATACTAAAGAGCGGAAAAACTGTCAAATAGTAGATTAGTGGATAGGCGAGGGGTAAATTGTTCTCCCGCCTACCTACTACATACTATTTCTATTATTGTGGCCCGTCACTCACGGTGGACTGCACAAAAAACGTCCCATTGGGCAAAGTACACTCGGGCGGATAGCTTTGCATAACAGGATACCCGGCCGCAACGCACTGGGCAAAATTAGTTATTGCCGGCTGCTTTGGCTTGCGTCCATAGGTATAAAAGGTAAAGACGATAGCAGCCAGGAGTATGAAGGCAAAGAGAAAGAAGAGAAGTTTTTTTGGGAACATGGAAGTTGTTAATAGTTGGTAGTGAGTAGTGACTGCAAGAGCTAAAATTAGGGTTATGAAGCATGAAGCATACCTGCTTAACGGCAACTTTGATCTTTAATATTTCATGTTTCATTTACGTTTCTTCCCGCGTTGGATTTCCAAAAAAACCATCCGACCACCACAAACGTCACCAGCGGCGATATCCATTCTGGAACGTTGAATCCCAAAGCGTTCAGTATCATTATACAGCCTAAAACCAAAATTGAGTACATGGCGCCATTTTTTAAGTAGGTATACTTCTGAATGCGGTGAATGTTGCCCACAGTGAGCTGGCGGACCACCAATGCGCCTAAACTGTTGCCGATTAAAATTAAGGGTACCGAAAAAGTAAAAGCAAAAGCGCCAAGCACGCCGTCTATAAGAAAAAGCGGCATCGATAATTTCCAGATAAACAATTTTTTTAAAATCGGTAGCCGTGGAATGCTGAAGTTGCCTTTCGGCAGCTTCGGCGTTGGCTTTTAAGGCCGTCTAAAATAAAAAAGACGGCGCAGCCTAAGATAGCGGCATAAGCCAAAAATGGACCTTGTTGCCAGGCAAAATACAAAAGCAACGCGGCCAAAAGCGCGGCCCAGGCATAAAATCGGGTACCTTGTTTGTGTAAAAAACGTTCGCCGGGCAGACCGTAGTTTTTAGGTTCTAAAAACAGCCAGTGCAAAAACAAGAGGATTAAAAAAGTACCTCCGGTCATGAACAGCAATGGCGCGGCCTGGCGCAGGGCAAAAACGACGCGAGGGTTAGAGCTAAGCTGCTACGAACGCCTGCCACGGGCCCAAACCCGGGGCGGCGATCCAGACAATCAACCAGGGCAACAAACCCCGCACGATGAATACTCGCTGCTAATAGGCCCCAAACCAAAAACCACCGCCGCGCGCGCGGATGCATTGTCGAAAGCACTTCCGCGTTTATGACCGCGTTATCAATACTGCTTACGGTTTCGAACACAGAAAGTCCGAGAATGGTTAGTATTATTGTCCAAACTGTCATAAGCAATTTTGCTGACTTTTTGTAAGAGGATGCGCTGCAGCGTTTGAGGTTCATTGGTGATAATTCCCTTAACGTCTTTTCTCTTGAGTAATTGACGGATGACATATTCATCGTCAACGGTGTAAACGTACAGCTCCTTACCTAAAAATTCCGGCTGGATATTTGGCTGGCCCAAAAGCAGCGACCAGTGCGGCGCTAAAAAATCGGCGATTTGAACCGAATTTTTTTGCAGGCTCAGAATATCGCGCGCGGTCGCTACATACGAATTGCGCCAGGCGTTTAACAGCAAACCAACCCGAACCTGGGGAAATTTTTTCTTAACCGTACGGATTACGCTTTGCAAAAAGGAAGTAATGACAAAAGAATTCAGATCTACGTTAGCGAGTAATAAATTAAGTACTCGGTTTTCGTGAGTCCCTGATTCTTTGAGTTCAACATCCAACTTAACTTTTCCGCGGCAGACTTGCAGGGCCTCAACCAGCGTCGGGATATTCGAATCAAGCCGCTGCAATTGGGCTGAGGTCAAACTTTTAATGGGTTTATTGCTGATTTTAGGATCGTGCCCCACCACTAAAACACCATCTTTAGTGCGCCGAACGTCAAATTCGACCATGTCCAGCCCCAGACTGATTGCTTTTTCAAATGCTTCCAAGCTATTTTCCGGAGCCGGATTATGCGCGCCGCGGTGGGCGATGATAGGGGGTGGGGCCATGGAAAATTGAAAACTAATTTACTTTAGTATCATTACAAGGAGTACTTGTCATTGCGAACCCACACCTGAATGTCCTCGGGGTAAAGCAATCTACAACCTGCATTCAGAGTTGAGATTGCTTCCGCCTCCGGCCGCCTCAGGCGGACTATGGCGGACAGGTCGTCGCCGAGGATGTACGAGCAGCTCCTGGCAATGACAGAAAGATTTATAATACAACCACATTGTTCTCAATCAACTCCTTCAAAAACCCGTCCAACTCCCCCATTGCTCTGATTTCTTCTCCGCTAAACCACCTAAACTCTGTATGCTCTTCGTCGATAACCGGCTCGCCGTCAATTTCCCCAATGTATGTTAAGCGCACCACATGCTTATCCGGCCGCATAATATCCTGGGCGGCGACAAGAGTGGGCGGTATAATTAATTCTAATTTTACCTCTTCCATAATTTCACGTTTGAGGTTTTCAGCAAAGTAAAATCAAGATCAATCCGGCCGCCAACAATATCCCAGCTCGGCTTCATGTCCGGATATTTTTTTGGGTTACGCCTCACCAGCAGGTATTTACCGTCTTTATTTTTGAGCAGTGCCTTGACGCCGACTTGGAGCGGAAGAGTAGATGAATCCATGAGAAAAATTGAAAGTTATGATACTGCTTGATCATCCCCTTTCCCCTTGCCCCGCCTACGTTAACACTTCGGCGGGCGGGCGGGGAAGAGGAAACAAAAAAATACTTAATTCTTTTTTACAAAATTAGCAATCTCCTTGCTCGCAAGTTC
>CAWBGV010000039.1:0-8982 GCA_963788395.1 Candidatus Doudnaibacteriota bacterium
TCGAAAAAGATGTTCCCAAAATTTTAGATTTAGTCGGGCTATCGCACAAGCGCGATAACTTTCCCCACCAAATGTCCGGCGGAGAAAAACAGCGCGTGGCCATAGCGCGGGCGCTATCGCATCGTCCCGTGCTCTTGTTGGCCGACGAGCCCACGGGTAATTTGGACGAAGTCAACGCCAATGAAGTTATCGATTTATTGCTCAAGATCAACCAACTGGGTACGACCATAATATTAGCGACTTACGCCTCCGACCTGGTTAATAAGATCAAAAAGCGCGTTATAACCATTGAGGGCGGCCAGATTGTTATGGAACAGGAAAAAGGAAAATATAAATTATAGCGAACAGGCAATAGCGATGAAATAGCGAATAGTGAGTAGAGAGGCGGCACTTTTGCCTATTCGCTATTGCCTAATCACTCCCCCTATGCTTTTCTTCCAATCATTAAAACCGGTTTTGTAAATTTTTGGCGCAACCTTTGGCTGTCAGCGGCCGCGACTATGGTTATGACCGTAACTTTGGTTATTTTTGCTATTCTTTTTTTGCTGTTCGCGGTTACGAATTATTCAATCCAAACCATCCAAAATTCTATTGATGTCAGCGTCTACTTTAAAATCGGTTTGGCCGAAAGCCAGATTCAAAACATCCAGCAGCAGTTGGAGCAGAATAACGAAGTGAAATCGGTAACCTATGTTTCGGCTCAGCAGGCTTACGATAATTTTAAAGCCGATAACGCCGACAAGCCGGTGATTGTGGAGTCGCTTAACGAATTACCTTCTAACCCTTTTCCGGCCACCCTGCACACCAAGGTCGACGCGCTTTCCGATTATCCGGCAATTGCCGCGGAGTTGCAGGAACCGCAATTTAAAGACTTTATCTCAACGGTTAATTATCAAAATGACCCAAAAATTCAGTTAGCCATTGACCGTTTGGATAAGATTCTCAAATTTATAGTCACCTTTGGCGTTGGGTTAGTAGTGGTGTTTTGTTTAATCGCGATTCTGGTAATTTTTAATACCATTACCCTAACCATATATAACCGAAAAGAAGAAGTAGAAATTATGCGCCTGGTTGGCGCGACCAATGCCTACATTCGTGGACCGTTTATTACCGAAGCATTTTTGTACAGTATTTTTGCCACGATAATTAGCGGGTTGTTATTTATCCCAATATTTACAAAAGTCTTACCCAAGGCCGCGGCCTGGGTTAATCCCCAGGTTAACGTATTGAACCAGAACATTTTTAGCTTTTGGTATTTAGCGCTCATGATGTTTATAGTATCCTTTGTATTGGCCGAGGTCCCAACATATATGGCCATTAGGAAGTACTTAAAGGTATAATCCACTAATTACGAATTATACGAAATTTACTAATCAATTAGTATAATTCGTGATTAAGAACACTGCCCTCTTGCCAAATTTTAAAAATCATATATACTTAAAAATAGCCCAAAACGGCTGCCTGTAAAACGGGCCAGGACTCTCTGTAAAAGGGAGTTTTTTTATTGTTTAAATTATAGCGAACAGGCAATAGCGAATAGTGAATAGAGCTACAGCACTATTGTCTGATCACTATTGCCTATTCGTTAATCGCTATTGTATGAAAGTTATTTACATCAAATATGATCCCGGTGGGGGAAGGCGTGGGGAAATCAAAGAGGTCAACGAAGGCTTCGCCAGAAATTTTTTAATCAAAAAAGGCTTCGCCCAAGCGGCCACTCCCGAAATTCAGGCTAAGATAGCCAAAGAAAATAAGGAAGCCGACCTTAAAAAGCAGCGGGAGTCACAGAAAGTCAAGGACTTATTGGCCGAATTGGAAAAAAGAACCTTTACCGTCAAAATTAAAGTGGGCAATAAAGGCCAGATTTTTTCCGGAGTTCATGATAAAGACATTGGCCATCAACAATAAAATGGGTAGTAATTTGGAGAAAGCGAATATTTTACTCCCCAAGCCAATCAAAGAACTCGGTGAACATAAAGTGAAGATAAAATTAGACCAACGACCACCCGCGACCATTAAAATTCATATTGAACCAGCCTAAACCTTAACTCTATAATTTTCAATACACATGTCCTATCACGTTAAACCCCGCAAAGCCAGGCAATTAAATACTAAATTTATTTTTGTTTCCGGCGGTGTTATCTCCAGTGTCGGAAAAGGTATTACCGCTTCTTCCATAGCTTTGCTTTTGGAATCCCGCGGCTACACCGTGGCGCCGGTAAAAATGGATGCCTATTTGAACGTCGACGCCGGGACCATTCGTCCGCAGGAGCATGGCGAGGTCTTTGTGACTAAAGACGGGATGGAGACCGACCAAGACGTGGGAAATTACGAACGCTTTTTAAACACCGATTTGTCTTCTTCCAATTACGTGACCAACGGCCAAATTTATCAGCACATTATTCAAAAAGAACGGAACTTTGAGTATGACGGCGAAGATGTAGAAGTGGCGTTGCACGTGCCGGAAGAAATTATTTCTAGATTAGAAAAGGCGGCTCGCGAACGCAAAGCGGATTTTGTGATTGCCGAAATTGGGGGGACGGTAGGGGAGTACCAGAATATTTTGTTCGTGGAAGCTAATCGGATTATGAAGTATCGCGACAGCCGCGACGTGTTGCACGTGCATGTTGGTTATTTGCCAACGCCTCCCAGTATTGGCGAAATGAAGTCTAAGCCCGTCCAAACCTCGGTGAGGTTATTAGTCGGCAGCGGTATTCAGCCCGATTTTTTGATTGGCCGCGCGGAAAAAGCTTTAGACGACCGGCGTAAAGAAACATTAGCCTGGACCTGCAATATCCCCGCCGAAAATATTATCTCCGCTCCCAACTTAGACACTATCTATCGCGTGCCCTTAAGTTTTGATGACCAAAAGCTGACCGACCAAATTTTAGGTAAGTTTGGGTTAAAGCCCAAGAAGAACGATATTATAAAATGGCGCAATTTGCTTAAGAAAATTTCTAAGATTAACGGCCATGCCAAGCAAATTGAGGTCGCGGTAGTCGGGAAGTATTTTGAAACCGGCGCATACAAGTTGGCTGATGTCTATATTTCGGTCGTGGAATCAATTAAGCATGCTTCCTGGAATAATGGGGTAAAAACTAACCTGCACTGGATTTCCAGCCTGCAAGTCGAAAAAGAAGGCGCGGACAAAGTTCTAAAAGATTTTGACGGTATTGTAGTTCCCGGCGGTTTTGGCAGTCGCGGCACGGAAGGGATGATAGAAACTATTAAGTACGCGCGGGAAAACAACGTTCCTTATTTAGGGTTATGTTATGGCATGCAGATGGCCACAATTGAATTTGCCAGAAATGTAGCTGGTCTAAAAAATGCCAATACCACTGAAGTTGATGATGATACGCCGCACCCGGTCATTCATATTATGCCCGATCAAGAGAAAAAACTGTTGAACCGGGAGTATGGAGCTACTATGCGGCTGGGCGGTTGGGACTGTGTGATTACCCGCGGGACTAAAACCGAGAAGGCTTATGCAGATGCTAAATTGATTAAAAAGACGGACCGCTAAAATTAACGAGCGCCACCGCCACCGCTATGAGTTTAATAACGAGTACCGGCAAAAGTTGGAAGAGGCAGGCTTGGTTATTGCGGGCACCACTCCCGACGGTAAACTGGTAAAATCGTGGGAATTAAAAGACCACCCCTACTTTGTAGCAGCCAATTCCACCCCAATTCCAATCCCGCCCCCTTTCACCTCACCCGTTGTTTGATGGGTTTATGAAGGCGGTTATAAAAAATAAAAAAGTAAGCAGCAGTCTACTAACCTGGCGATATTCAAAATTTAAAACCCGCCGAGTGGCGGGTTTTGTGGATAGGGAGTGTTACTTGGCGGCTACTACGTTATACGCGGGTCTTTTTTAGGTTGCCGTGGAATTTGGCGATCTGCTTGTTTTGGAATTTTACCAAACCGTCAATCAACGCGTATAAAGTGGAATCGCTGCCGGCTTTAACGTTTTTGGGGATGATACTTAGTGCCATGCTGGCGAATAATTACCTGGCCTTTTTTCACGGCCTGGTCGCCAAAAATTTTTACGCCTAAGCGCTTAGAGACTGAATCACGTCCGAGGGCGGTACTGCCGCCAGCTTTTTTATGGGCCATAAAGAAAATTAATATGATTAATTTTAAGTTCCAACTACCAAATTACAAAAGCCAAACAAATTTCAATAACCAAGTTTAGATTCCAAACAAATTTAAAAATTGAATTTTGGGCCTTGGAATTTGTTTGGTACTTGGCTCTTGATTCTTGTGATTTACTTTAGAAAAGGCTTAAGCCTTTTCTAAAGTTACGATTTCCCGCGCAACTATTCGTCCTTTCGGTCGTAAATGGCCGTGCCGCGGGCGGTAATCCGCAAAAACTTGTATTTTTTGCTGATTTCCTGTGGAATAATACTTTTCAAAGTATATCCTAATTCATTGGCAAAGTCAAGGCTGGGGAACATCTCGTAGGTATTACGGTCCTTTTTATATGCCGGGATACACATGACTACTCGACCCTGAGGGGGTAAAAATTTGGTAAATTCTTTAAGCGAGGCTTGGTAGAGCTTTTTTAGGTCTTTAAAGTTTTTCTCAATGGATTTGGGGTCAGGGTATTCGCTATACATTGGTCCAAGCGTGCATTCGGTAACCACCGCGCTAATTTTTTGGCTAACCAAAAGTTTGGCTACATCGGTCGCGTCGGCCACCTCGACATGGTATTTGCCCGGGGCGATTTTATAGCGGTTGCGGAACCATTCTAAATTTTGTTCACTACCGCGAATGGCTGTTTTGTTAATGTCGCTTCCCAACATTTTATAACCAAGGAGCAGGCCTTCTTGGATGATGGTTCCAATGCCGCAAAAAGGATCTAGAATGGTTTCGCCGGTTTTAGTTTGGCTTAAATTAATCATAACCTGCGCGACCTTGGGCGGAATCATGCCCTGCTTTTCATCCCGCACCGGCCGCTGATAATCGCGGCGGCCGTAATCCTCAAAATCCTGCACCGCTAAAGTTTTAGCGGTATAGACGACCGTCTTTCCGGCGATAATGCAAATTTCGGCTCCTTTTTGCAGCAGCAGGTTTTTGGTTACTACCACAGAAGCCAGAGCCAGTGAGTTAAATTCGGGCAAGACTAACCGAGCGCTTTCACCCATGTCGGTTAAGCATTTTTTTATCATCATCCCCACGCGTTTTGGTTCGCCAAAAGCAGTCACTACGGTGCGGTCGTCTTCGGATTGATGATGGGGGAGCGGGCGGCCAAGCTCCATGTCTAAAAGATAGACGCTGACTCCAAATTGAATTTTGCCTTTATAATCTTTTAAAAACTGTTTTTTTAAAACACTCGGCTTAAAGTAGTGTTTTAATGCAAAATTTATAGAATCTTGATCGCGTTTTTTGACTTCATCGATTACTTGCAATATCTTGATAACACCGCCCAACTTTTTTTGCAATTTCTCTACGTTTAGGGGCGCTGTTGTTTCGATGGCCAAAATTTCCGGTGAAGCCTCCAAAATTTTGACCGGTTCACCGGTTAAACCCAGGCTGGAATCGGGTTTTTCGAGCACCGCAAACAATTCGGCCGTTGAGAGAGTATAAACCCGGCCTAACACAAATG
Organism: Candidatus Doudnaibacteriota bacterium; assembly: GCA_963788395.1. Taxonomy (GTDB): domain Bacteria; phylum Patescibacteriota; class Doudnabacteria; order UBA920; family UBA920; genus CAIVSE01. Next base: position 5,607 of record CAWBGV010000039.1, read on the forward strand.
CGTACTTCATAATAAATTTAAATTTTCTTTAAGAGCCATCAGTTATACTACTGGAATGTTGTATGAACGATTCAAAAAAATATGTCTTGATTACAAGACCGAAATATTCACCGGGTTCTGTTTTGTGCTGGTTTTTTTGGCAGGCTTTGGTAGTGGGAGTTTTGTTCAGCCGAAAGCCACAAAAACGACCCAAAGTTATTATACCGTAAATGCCACAAAAAAACAAACGAATCCGCCGGCCGAAGATGGGGGAGTGGCTACGCCTACACCAGTTGTGACGGCCGTTGATAGTGCTTCATCCAGTCCGACCAGCGGCTGCATTGTAAAAGGGAATATTTCTTCCAGCGGCAAAAAAATCTATCATGTAAAAGGGGGAGCGTTTTATAAAACGGTGAAGCCGGAAAAGTGTTTTAACACCGAAGCTGAGGCAAAAGCTGCAGGGTTTGTAAAATCAAAGAGATGACAGAAAAGGTTCGTTTCAGTATAATAACCCCATGCTCTCATCAATCAAACCATCTAAAAAATCTATCTACCTCGATTACGCCGCAACAACACCCATGGATGCGCGAGTCCAAAAAGTAATGGCGCCATTTTTTTCGGAGCGGTTTGGAAATCCTTTAAGTTTGTACAAACAGGGTAGGGAAGCGGCTGCAGCTTTGGAAGACGCGAGACATTCGATTGCTGGTTTTATAGGAGCTCGCGCAAAGAAGTTGTATTTACCGCTGGCGGCACTGAGAGTGTTAATTTGGCAATTTTTGGCGCGGTCCGGCCGCATTCTTTCACAGACAAAAAGCACGTCCCACATTTAATTACGACTGCCATTGAACATGATGCCGTTTTAAAATCCTTTCAGGCTTTGGCAGCCGAAGGGTACAAAGTTACGTACGTTGGCGTAGACAAAGAGGGGTTGGTGGATGCAAATGATTTAAAAAAAGCAATCCGGCCTGAGACGATTTTAATATCAGTCATGTATGCCAACAACGAAATCGGGACAGTGCAGCCGGTGGCAGAAATAGGGAGGTTAACGGCGCGGATTAACGCGGAGAGGGTGCAACGCGGATTGACGCGGATAGTGCTCCATTCGGATGCTTGCCAGGCGGCGGGATTTTTGGATTTGAACGTTCATAAATTGGGCCTGGATTTGCTCTCGGTCAACGGGAGTAAAATTTACGGCCCAAAGCAGAGCGGATTCTTATATATCAAAAATGACGTCCAGCTCACCCCCTTAATATATGGTGGTGGTCAGGAAAAAGATTTGAGATCGGGAACGCAAAATGTGGCTGGTGCCGTAGGATTGGCCGAAGCCTTGCGCCTAGCCCAAAAAAATCAATTAACGGAAAACAAGCGGCTCAGCAAATTGCGTCACTATTGCATAGAAAAATTATTTAAAACTATACCAAAAATAACGTTGAACGGTTCAATCGATCAACGGCTTCCGAACAATATCAATGTCACAATTGAAGGAGTGGAAGGGGAGAGTCTGATGCTGTACTTAGATAGTTATAATATCGCCGTTTCGACCGGTAGCGCCTGTAGTTCGGCTACCAATGACCCCTCGCATGTTTTGCTGGCTTTGGGCCGCACTCCGCGCCAAGCGCAAAGTAGCATTCGATTAACACTGGGACGGGGACAAACAAAATCGAGATTGACTACTTACTAAAGGTTTTGCCTGATTTGGTTAAGGAATTGAGAAGGGTTAAAGCTTTGTAAGATGGTTGGGCGATAGAGATAGAAAGTGGGATGGGGAATTACCTTGTATGGTCGTATTTAATACCGTAAGGAAGTTCTAAAATCTAAGCTCTAAATAATATTAAAATCCAAAATAATTAAACACTAAAGCCTTTAGAACGTGCTAATTTAATATTTATCTTTGCTTAGAACATCGAATTTAGAATTTAGAGCTTAATAACCGGCGCAATTATCCGTCACTTACACCATCTTTAATGATCAAGATTATATCTATGCCAGCTAATACGCTTAAAAACCCCTTTAGTGACGAGTTTGGATCTCAGGACGATAGATACATCGAAAAGTTCCAGGAGCAGCTTTATCGAGCTAATAAAGCCAGTGATGAACTATTAGATTCGCTGAAATCTCAAAAAACTCAAACTCTTAACAAGTTGGCTGGGATTTTAGTCGAAGTCATAGAGACCAATCCGGCTAATCCGCTAAAATACCAAAAGAGTTTGGAAACCATAAAGAACTTGTTAGATATGGAAAGGCCTTAGGGGAGGGCTAAATCGAAATACTTAGTGCGTCGCGAAATGTACCTTTCCCGACGTGGTAAGTTTTCAAAAACTTTAATCTAAAAGGTTTAACTCTAATTCATTGATTAGCATCTAAGAGTTATATACTTCTTAGTAGGTTACTAAATTTTTATTTCAGATATAGTTATCTCAGGTTAGTTTTAAGAGAATTGAATTGTTAGCGATGTTGCGGTCTGTCGAATAAGACCACTCCCCTGCCGGAGCATGAAAAAACTGCCGGCGGGCAGTTTAGAAATTCACATGAATATTTCCGCCGGTTGTGCTTGGTGCGGCTTGGACATATTCATCTTGAAAAGATGTTACTACCCCTGACGTTTGAGCTGCGGTATAAAAAGCCTGAGCGCAGCTGCTGCTATAGGCAGGTAAAATATTAAAATCGACGCAGGTTCCCGTTTTATGGCAACTAGAAACACTTGGTCCGCTCGAGCCTTCAACTGCGGCCGAAAGTTTGAGCGTACAGCCAGAATTCAGGCTGTTAAAAATACTGACAAACGTACTGGCGCTTTGCGCTGCTGCCGGTGAAAGTAAACAGACCCCACTCATACTGGAGCAATCATGGGTTGGTGTGAGATTGTTAACGTTAACAAGACAAGTGTTCGCACCGGGTAAACATCCGCTGGCGGGTGTAACATTTGGAAATGATTGCACTGGTTTTGTAGATCCCGTGGCAGGTACTGTTGGTGTATTTGTTAAAACACCCGTGGGCGCTTGAACTTGTTGAATAGACACACTCACCGGTTGAATTTGGGGAAATTGTACTAAGTCTGGGTTTAAGGCATTTAACAAAATGTATCCTGAAAATAAAATTACCAAAGCAGTAATAGTACTCGTCAACATGCTCTTGGCTTTATCTACCGATTCCTTATTGCCGTCGGCTGACATATAAATATAGCCGCCCATGACAATGTAAAACACGCCAATGCTGCTGGCTAAAATCAGTGAGAAACGATAGATTTGGTTAATACATTTATACAGATCACCGCTGGCTGGGTTGCTTGCACCTACTTGTTGAGCTGTTTGTCCGTAACCTACGGTGCTGAACCAAGTTCCAGCCCCCGTTGGCGTTGGTGCGCATAAATATTGTTCTATTTGGCTTTGTGGCCCGTTTT
>CAWBGV010000040.1:0-7238 GCA_963788395.1 Candidatus Doudnaibacteriota bacterium
TCGAGCTTCATCCGGTGGCAGAGTCAAGTTATCCGGTTGAATAGGCGGCCGAAGGTACGGTATCCGCGTATAATTGCAACCCAGCATGAAGGCTAAACCAAGACCAAGGCTCAACAAAAATCCACAGCGCATGGGTTCCATCCCTTTGCACGTGTCCACAAAAAACGTTTCTTCCCCCGATTGGCGGCGGGGAATATAACCTGACACCGAATTAAGTCAAGAGCAAATAGTGGTCAACCCGGAGCGCAAGTGACGGGTGCGGTTCCACGTCCCGTCGCTTTCGCCTGCGCTCCGGGCTGATTTACCCTTACATCTGCAATCCCGGCAGGCTCTCAGGTCCGCCCATTTTGCCGACTTCCTTGGCCACGGTTTGGGCCAGGTTCTGATAGGCCTTGGCCACGGCGAATCGGGATACTTATGCACGATTGGATCGCCCTCGATCGCCGCACTCGACGACCTTGGGTTCGATGGGAATCTCACCGAGCAGGGAGACGCGGGCTTCCTCCGCCAATTTCTTGCCGCCGCCGTGTCCGAAAATATCGTAGCGCTGGCCGTCGCCGCCGACGAAGTAACTCATGTTTTCGACGATGCCCAGCACCGGCACCCGCACCTGGCGGAACATTTCCAGACCTTTGCGAGCGTCGATCAGGCTGACTTCCTGCGGCGTGGTGACGATGACGGCGCCGGACAGCGGGGCCGTCTGCGTCAGCGTCAATTGAGCGTCGCCGGTGCCGGGGGGCAGATCGATGACCAGATAATCGAGGTCCCCCCACGGAATCTGCGTCAGAAAAACGGTGAGGTACTTGTGCACCATGGGTCCGCGCCAGATCGTGGCCGTTTCCGGACTGACGCAAAAGCCCATCGACATGAGCTTCAGCCCGTAGCGTTCCAGAGGAAACGCGGTCAGGTTCGGATCGAAAATGCCGCTGATGCCCATCATGATCGGAATGCTCGGCCCATAAATATCCGCATCGAGCAGCCCGACCCGGCTTCCGAGCATATGCAGGGCCAGAGCGAGATTGGTGGCCACGGTCGATTTGCCGACGCCTCCCTTGCCGCTGGCGACAGCGATAACGTTCTTGACGTCGGGCAGCACAATCTTTTCCGAAGCTGGCATTTGCGGCGGCGGCATGGGAGGATCCTCAAAGGATGAAGGATGAATGAGAAAGGCCGGATCTCTTCGCAATGGGCCCTCGCACCCTCAATCCTTCTGAATAATGTATGCCTCCACCGGCGAAACCAAGAATCTCTCCGGTATTTATTCATCCTTCATCCTTCCTCCTTCATCCTTTCTTCTTCCTCCTTCATCCTGGTTTGCCGTTTGTCGCAACTATGACATGATCGTGTCATTGAATGATACGATCCCGACAAAACCATTCACGGCGAATTGGGGCGTTCCAGTGGCGCATCACAAGGAATGAAATTTCTTCCAGCTTGCCACACCTCGCCATTAATTTTCGGAAGTCGCGAAGTGCTCGGATGTTGCAGCGTGCTCAGATTGCCGAATTCCATCGAAAAAAAACGAGTCTGGGAAGGGAAAAGCGACTGTTTCGTTTTTGTTGGCACCAACCTTGCTTTCGTTGCTACAGGTGCCCGGCTCCGATTAAAGGTAGGAGGTGAGCAGCGCCTCAAAACACTATTGGAGTAAAACTCATGAATCAACGTCACGGCTTCACTCTGATCGAAGCTTCTGGTTGTGATTTCCATAATCGCGATATTGATCGCCTTGTTGCTACCGGCCGTGACAGAGTGCGGGCGGCTGCCAGTCGCATTCAGTGCGCCAATAACCTCAAGCAGATCGCGTTGGCCGCTCACAACTACAACAATGCCCAGGGAACATTTCCGGGGGGCCTCTACCTGTACACGGGATCGTTTTCGGTCGGACCGCCCATTCAGGGCTACACTCTCTTTGTCAGCATTTTGCCGTATCTCGAACAGCAACCGCTGTATAATACCTGGAACTTCGCATCGCCGCTTCTTAACGGCGAACAAACCGCCACGACGCCCAAACCTCCCGCGGCGAGAGTCCTCAACGTGTTGGTTTGTCCTTCCGACTGGATAGCGCAAAACCCTTGCACGGCAACGAAGCATCCCCCCGGAACCTTTCTCTTTGGCGTCACCAGCTATGGAGGCAATGGCGGCACTCAATCGTATCCCAACCCAACTTTCGACGGCATGTTCTATGCGGTGGGACCAGCGTCCTCGCCCCTCCTGAGCCCGGTTCGAGTTCTCGACGTTTCTGATGGGTTGAGCAACACCCTCTTGTTCGGAGAACGGTTTCACACCGATCACAATTTCGACGCCCTGGTCAGTCCTGTTCCTTCCAGCCTCTCCATGGACCTCATCGCCGGCTACGGCTGGTGGGGCTCTGCCTGCGGCTCCTCTCTGTCTTCGATCGGGAGCATCGTGGCCCCCGATGCCAATGGGTGAGATGTATTACGCCCACCCTCTCGCACAGGACTACATACCTTTGGAGCTGCTGCTGAGCACCGTCCGGCAGAAGTTGGCTGAAACATGCCCGGCCTGACCAGCCGTAAGGAGGTCACTTATGGGAAGTATTATACTTCCCTCCCTTCTAAGTTCATAAAAGCTGTTTGTGAATTTGGAAGGGTAAACAAAATTTCAAAACCAATTTAAAGGAGAGAATAAATGGAAACTACGAACGTAAAGCCGGAAGATTTGAATTTCAACCGGTATAGCATGGAGCAGTATGACCGCGACATAGTCAACTCAATTCCTTTCCACAAGGAGATCCACCAATTGATTCAGGAATACCTGTCGGTCTGGGTTGGTGAGCGCCATAACCATACACCCGATGTTCTGGATGTGGGCGTGGGCACAGGGCTGACTTCCAAACTTGTGAAGACCCGTTGCCCCGATGCCAACCTGACAGTGGTCGATTTTTCAGCCCAGATGCTCAAAGGCGCAAAAGAAAAGCTCGGTGACAAAGGTGTTACCTACTTGCTCGATGACTACGCCGAAGTGCCATTTGGCGACAATCGTTATGATCTCGTGTTGTCAGTAATTGGCTTGCACCACCAGACCGATGAAGGCAAACAGAAGATGTTCCAGAAGATTCGCCGGACTCTGCGTCCTCGTGGAGCATTTATCTTCGGCGATTTGGTAACTTTCCGCGATCCCCGCAAAGCAGCACTGGCCGCCGCTCGTCACTACCACCATTTGGTGGAAAAAGCACACGATGAACAGGCACTAACCGAGTGGGCACATCATCACATGTTTATGAACAAGCTGGCGCCGTTAGAAGACCAGATAGACTGGCTTAAGCAGGCAGGGTTCAACGGTGTTTCGCAGTTGTTTCAACTGTTTGAAACTGTTTTGATCGTCGCACAGTAGTGCAATAAGTTTAATCGGCGGAGCGTTCACAAGACGTTCCGCCACTCACTTTAGTAAATCATTTGTGGTTTGTTGAGGTGAAAGGAATAAGGAGGATTTTTATGGAAGTAGAAGTTAACGGCGTTCGGTATTTTAAAGGCAAGTCTTTGGCGGATCTGCCGCCCGGCCTTAGCCCCAAAACCTATGACAGTGGCAGAGGTAGTGGCCGAGAGGAAGTCGAGACAAACATTAAGACCATACGAATTCCATTGGATGTCGCAAACATTTTCATGGCCAAAGCCCGAGAACTCATAGACGCCTTAAAGGACTCGCCGCAGGTAGAAGACGCCATTGTTATGGAATACCACCTCACCTGCACTCTTGAGCCAAAAGCTGTTTTCGAGAAGCGGATACTGGCAGAAGAGGAGAAGGGCAAAAACCAACCTCACGTGCCCGCAATCCCGACACGAAAAAATCGTGGCTGGCTCGCCCACCGCCTACGCAAGGAGCGTGAACACAGCACTGGAGGCAAAACCTCATGAAGAAAAAGATGAAGAAAAAGCCGTTTACGTTTAAGGAAGCCAAGGTGCTGCTGACCAGCTGCGCCAAAACCAGCATTAGACCGATCACCGAAATTGGGCTCTGTGACCGATGGGTATGGGACAAATATATGGGCAAAGCACCTAGTGGTCGTTCACTATATAATCGGGTAGCCTCTGGTTATAACGACCCGAACAAGGCCGAGGTGAAGATGTGGAAGGATGAGACTCATACCGAAACGGACTTCGAAGGCCAGAAAGCAAAGGATCTTGTTCGTCTCGGAGGATGTGGCCTACCCAAAGACCACGAAATAGACCCTCTGAAAATGTTCTAAGCATCACCGCAATCACACGCGCACGTTTCGGATCCATCCGACGTGCGCCTCTTCTTTTTGTAAAATAATAGTCCTAAAATTTCCTTATTTTGCCCCGAGTTTTAGGTTCTAACGTCGGCTAACATGCGGAGCCACTAAAACCCACCAATTTATTGGTGGGTTTTAGTTTATAGTTTCTCTATAAAAACTTTAAGAAAATCTCATGTCGATTCTGCTATGGTGGAGAGAACAAGTAAAAATGGTAACCATAAGATGGTAACCATCAATAGGAGGTTTTGTGAACTCAAGAGATTACAAAGTATTTAGACAGGGATGCTGGTACCATGTATATAATCGCGGCCACAATAAAGAATTACTATTTATTGATGCGCAAGATTACTTGGCATTTGCTAAGAGGTTGGCTTTTATTCTATCAATCGAAGATGGGAATTTTAAAACCCTTCACCCTTTAGAAAAAGAAGCCTTTACAATAATGGCTTATTGTTTAATGCCAAATCATTTTCATTTGCTAATTAAACAGAACACTAAAGTGCCTGTATCATTATTAATGGAAAAACTAGGCACGAGCTACGGTAAATATTTTAACGGACGCTATGATAAAGTCGGAAGTATATTCCAAGACACTTTTAAAGCGAAATTGGTAGAAAACGATGGCTATCTAACCTACTTGTCAGCCTATATACATAACAATCCCCCGTCGCCTTTTGAATATGAATACTCGAGTATCCACGAATATTTAAACCCAGTAAATAAGAGGCTGTGCGATATTAATATTCTTTTAGCGTATTTTGACTCAAATATAGAAAATTATAGAGCATTTGTAGCGGGTTACAATATTAGGCAACATCAACTTATTCAAGACGCTATTATAGACGACTAATAAGGCCCCCAAAAGATGGTAACCTTATTATGGTAACCATCGTTTAAATTGAGCCTAAATACAAGCAGTCATCTAAAACCACGCTGGCAAAGGCAATAAGGCCGTCATTGGGCTTTATAGGCGTAATGTTTATTTCAGTTATTTTCATATAGGTGCGGATTTTGTTTTTTATCTTGTTCAATTAGCCAGCTAATTCCGCCAAGCAAGTCTTGCTGCGCCTCAAAAACTTCCTGCTCTGTTAAATTCCGGCGGGATAATCTTTCCATCATTTGCTTGTCTTGCTCGGTTATTTTGGACATAAAAAAACTGGCTTTGAGGCCAGTATAAAAAAATTCCTGTTTGTAAAACTTTGCAAAAAGTTTGCAAACTTAGGCTACAAGTATTTTTTTGTTATATTTACGGTGCTTTTTGATTTTTCTAAAAAATCCGATATGGTAGTAGCCTTAGCCACTTTTCCGTTAATGGAATAGGCAGCATTATAAAATTTATTCCAGTCGTCCTTATCGTAAGCAGCATTGCCCCAATCGGCGGAAATTTCGTCAAAATTCCATACCTTTTTTGGCTCTTTAAATAGAGTTTCCAGCAAATAATGAGCGTCCGTGTCCTTTGACTTCGCTACTAAAATTTCCTTGCCCATAAAATGCAAGATACTATTTTTAGGGTCAAAAGATAGCGGGGATTTGCCGCTTTCAGGTTTTTTATTTTTTACTGCTGCCGTGGACGGAATTGTCATTGCCGCTTTTTGTTCATCAAAAAATTTGGGCAGCAAATACAGCTTAATTTTGTATTCGTCAGTTTGCTTTTCCGGCGGTAAATCCATATCAAAAACCCAAATGTCTTCAATGGTTAAATACTCAAGCAGTTCAAGGGCGAATAGTGTATGCAAAAATAAAAACTCATCGTAATGACTTATAGCCAAAAAAACATTCCTGAATTTAAACAAAAATGAACTGCCATAGCGGCCGCTATTTAAACGCAAACTACTAATAACTTCCGCTTTCATTCGTTCAAAAGTCAGGTAATTTTTCCGCTCGGCGGTCAACTGGTTATTGATAAAAAATTGCAGGTAATCTCTTAGATAGCCTTCCAACTTCTCTTGGGTTTTTTCGCTTAATTTGGTATCAAATTCTATAAATTCGTAAATGCCATTGTATTTAAAGTTAAATAAAAATTCAATCTGCCCAAAATCTTCTATTTTAAAGTCGTTTTCAAAAATCTTTTTATAACCAAAGGCTCGCTTGTCATCCAGCTTTTCATCAATCAGTTTTTGAATTTCTTGAAATTCTTGAGGGCAATATTTTTTGTATATTTCTTTATGGAATACTAAGCCCTCAAGCTGAATACCCAGCTCTTTGCATAGGTTACCCAAACAGTAATAGATAAAGTGCCACGGCCAGCGTTGCGGCTGAATATCGCCTATACTAAAGGCTGATTTGGTTTGCCGCTGGTTACCTTTAAGTATTTTATAAACTAAAAATAAATAGTCCTCTTCCCAATAGGGCAATCTTTTGGTTAGCTCTTCATCGTTCAGTTTTTTCCAATAGCTACGGGCAATTTCAACCGCTTCGTTAAATTTTAGATTTTTGTCGGCCTCGGCTTGTTTGGTCTTTTCATTGTCCAAAGCCTCTATAATATCGTTGAATAGCTTTTGTAGGTAGTAAAAATCTTCATCGTTTTTTAAATGAACAACACGAGCGTTTGGGTCAAAAATTAGCTGGTCAGGGTGCGTTTTAAAGTCCTCATAGTCAACTTCAATTAGGTTTAAAAGTTTTGGTAACAGCTTAAATTTTTGTTCAAGCTGCAAATTATAAAAATTTGGGAATTGTAGTTTAAGTCCAATTTTTGCGTCCCGTGCTAAAAATTGGGACATAACAAAATCATTAAACAATTCCTGCAAATAAATCGGGGCTATTTTTTCTTCCTCAATTAACTTGCTGATAATTGGTTCAAGTTCGGGGGTGCTGCCAATATAAGTATTAAACCCCATAACAGCCATCAGATACTGTTTGTTATGCCGGTTGTCCCGTGCCAGCTCTAATTTCCTCGCTAAAGTGGCCTTTAATTTTTCATTACTTTTTTCGTTCATTACGTTTTTTCTGAATTTACTTTACTTTACAAATTATAGCAAAATAAGGCGGTTTTTTACAGTAG
>CAWBGV010000041.1:0-53599 GCA_963788395.1 Candidatus Doudnaibacteriota bacterium
CCGCGAAAGCTGTTCACGACGCTCTGAGGTGCGCCGTCGATTGGGGGTGCCTGAGGAAGCTTTTGTGGTGCTTTCCGTGGCGGCTGTGAAACGGGAGCACAAGCGAATCGATTACATCCTGAGAGAACTGAGTGTATTGGGTCAGAACGTGTGGTTCGTCGCCGTCGGCCAATCGACGTCGGAAACGCGGGAGATCGAGAATCTCGCGGAACGCGTCATACCCGGCAGATGGCGGTTCCTTAGCGTAGGGTCTGATCGGATTCAATAATCTATGGTGCCGCCGACCTTTTCGTTCACGCCGCTCTTAATGAAGGGCTTCCAATCGTTCTCATCGAGGCAATGCTAAGCGGAATGCAGCTAATCATTCACGACGGTCCCTTGTTCCGCTGGGTCGCTAAGGACTACGGAGTGCAGTTTATAGATATGTTGACTAGCGGTATTCTAGCCGCTGCAATCGCCAGAAAATCCGGCGAGGGCCTGCGATAACATGTCGCGCCGCTGCTTGGCGGAGATTCTCATGGGAGGCTCTTCGTCGGCCTACATGGCAATGTACAGAGACATCAACAGCATTCCGCGGCCAGCATCTCTTCTTGGGCAAAACGTGTTGCTGACAACGCCCTTGCCACAACGGCTCATATTTCTGAGGTCTCTGACCAAAACAACCATGAATGCACCTACTGGTGGAGTAACTGCTACTCCAGTTTCTCTAGTAACAGGAGGCGCTGGCTTTATCGGCAGCCATGTCGCCGAGCATCTTCTTCAATTAGGTCACCGGGTAGTTGTGCTCGACGACCTTTGGGCGGTTTCCGTGAGAACGTACCGGGAGGGTGATCTTCGTCCAAGGCAGCATTACCGACGACGCGCTCGTGTCCAGCCTCTTTGACAAAGAAGCATTTAACTATGTTTTCCACCTTGCCGCCTATGCTGCGGAGGGACTTAGCCACTTCATCCGTAGGTTCAATTACACCAACAACGTGGTCGGGTCCATGGTTTAACGACGCCGCGATCGGCATCGGTGTCGTTGCTTTGTATTTATGTCCAGTATTGCGGTATATGGCTGCGGCCAGATCCCGATGCGCGAATCTGACATTCCAATACCCGAAGATCCATACGGCATAGCAAAGTATGCCGTCGAGATGGACTTGCGCGCAGCCCACGAAATGTTTCATCTGGACTACATTATCTTTCGCCCCCACAACGTCCTACGGAGAACGCCAAACAGCAGCCGACCGCTATCGCAACGTGATGGGGATCTTCATGAATCAAGTGATGACTGGGAAACCCTGTACAATCTTTGGCGACGGTTCTCAAACTCGTGCATTCACTCATATCGCGGACGTGGCACCAGTGATTGCGCGTTCTGTTCAGGTTCCGGAGGCTTATGGCCAAGTATTCAACCTCGGGGCAGACACACCATATTCCGTCCTTAGGCTCGCAGAAGCAGTGCAGACCGCGTTGGGGCGGCAAACCGGCGTAAACGTATATTCAGCCCCGGCAAGAAGTCCGGCATGCGATTTCGGATCATGGAAAGGCTCGCGAGGTGCTGGCGCTTGTGCGAGCGTAGATTTGGAATGTGGGCTCAAGCGCATGGCCGACTGGGCTCGAAGCGTCGGACCTCGTGAGTCGATTCCATTCGGGAGATCGGATTTCTCGCGGCTTGCCGCAATCGTGGCAGAGCTCATGGCGACTAGTGAGAAAGAAAAGACGAGCTTATGCCGCTGGGTGTTCTTCGCAGCCGGGGCCAAACCCACTTCGATGCGCAAGGCCGTCAGCATGCGGATAGCCGAATCCGAGCCTGTCGTTGTCGTGGAGCAGCCGGTTAGTGCGTTACGCGATCGCCGATTGCCCTCTTTTGCGAATCGACAGCAAGTGATCCACGGAGTAACAGGTTCGTTCCTCTACCGTCCGTTGCATTTGCCACAGGAGCTTCCGGATCTGTGGCGCTATGATGGCACAGAGGAATCGAAGACGTCGATCAACTCCAACTCCGTCGCCTATCACCTGCGATGGGCCTTCGGATCGTCTGTTACGACTCTCCCGATCAATTTCCTCTTGTTCGTGGACTTGCCGAAGATATCGCGGTTTATCTGGCGATTGATGATCGGACCCTAACCGTTTGGGGCGATCCAATCTCGGGAGAAGTCGAGGCGGAAAAGCATCTATTAAGGGCAGAGTAGACATAGTAGTGTGCGTGAGCGAAACGCTGGCGGCTGTCTTGAAATCACGAATGCCTCCAGAACGGAAGGTTCCGATTCACGTTCTGACAAATGGATATGATGAACGCCTTTTTGACCCCAAGCTGCAAAGGGAAGAGCCGGGCGATTCTGGCGGGCGTGCCCCGGCCTCGCGTGCTCGTCACGGGCCATATCTCAGAGCGCATTGACTGGCCAGGTATCATCGGCGCGTTGTCTGAGAGACCCGAGTGGTCGTGGGTCTTAGCCGGGCCAGCCGATGAAGGCATGCAGGATAAGGTCGCAGCAGTTACAGCCAATGATAACGCGAGACTGGGCACTGCGAAGTTGGTCTTACTTCCGTCAGTGGCCGTGGAGCATGTGCCCGGACTGATTCAGCACTGTGATGCTTGTGCAGTCCCGTACCGGTTGAATCCGTTCACCCTTGCGAGCAGTCCCTTGAAGGCAGTTGAATACCTTGCCATGGGCGCACCGGTTCGAGTACTCGAATCCCTGTCGTTGAATCCATACGGTCATGTGATTCATTGGGTTGAGCCGGGAGTAGGCGCTAGTTATGCGAAGGCGCTTGACTCCATTAGACGTGAAGGACGCGATTCTGAACTCGCTAACCTTCGGCGGTCAACGGTCACCGGCCAGTCTACAACCGCCAAAACCAAGGCTTTTAGGGCGATCGTACTCGCCGCCAGCCCGTCTCAGTTTGATCCTGCTGCTCAGAAGCTCTGAGGTATTCGCTTCGATGTGCGACGAATCGCCATTTCTTTCGTGTATGCCTTAGTGGAACTGAAGATATTGATTGCGAGATCGATGCGTTCCAAATACCATTTTGCGACGTGTGACGCAGCCGTTACGAGATTGTTTGCGAACGAAGAAGACTATCAGGGAGCGAGCGTTTCGTCCCTAGAGTAGTCCTAGCAGTCCGGGGTGAAAGTCTGAAAACAGTTTTCCAGAAGATGTTTGATCGTAGAATCGTCATATGGCGATGGGCACGCGGCGAGAGCAGCAGGAAGAGATTTGGGTGCCGAGTTCCGAATGGCGCGACCCACGAGCCATCCCTTTATGAGCGTCTGAACCAACTTCTCGCGCGACACGATTTTGACGGATTTGTGGAAAGGCAATGCCAGCGTTTCTATGCGGTCACAATCGGACTCCCGGTCTCGCTCCTGGAATCTACTTCCGTTTGTTGCTGGTGGGGTACTTCGAAGGGATCGATACCTCAAAGCAGGGATTCCCCGGCGAGCAGGAAAACTCCCGTTTCGATCCGGGAGTTCGTGGGGATTCGACGGCACGAGAGTGCGCCGGATCACACGACGATCTCGCGCACGCGGCGGTTGATCGATGTGGAAACACATCGCCAGGTATTCCATTGGGTTCTGGAACTGCTGGCCGAACGCGGTTTGTCGAGGGGAAGACGATCGGAATCGACGCGACGACGCTGGAAGCCAATGCGGCGCTGCGATCGATCGTGCGGCGCGACAACGGAGAAGGCTACGGAGATTTTGAAAGGGCTCGCGAGGCAGTCGGGGATCGCGACGCCGACGCGAGAAGATCTGGCGCAAGCTGGATCGGAAAGAGAAAAGAAAGGGTCGAACGACGAATGGGTAAATCCCCACGATCCGGACGCGAAGCATCACCAAGATGAAGTATGGGGGCACCCATTTGGCGCATAAGGCCGAGCACGCGGTGGACATGGAAACGGGCGCGTGGTGGCGGTAACGTTGCAGCCGGCCAATTAAGGCGACACCACCACGATCAAGGAAACGCTGGCGGAACTGGCACGACGGTGGCTGAGTTGATGGGCGCGACGCGAGATGCCCGGCCGAAGAGCCGCAAGTCCATGTGGGCGGGGTCGAGGAAATAGTGGCCGACAAGGGTTACCACAGCGACCGGTATTGCAGGAGATGAAGGCCCTGGGTGTGCGCACTTATATCTCCGAGAAGAAGCAAACCGGGAAACGGCATTGGGTGGGGAAAGAAGAACAACGCGATGCGGTATACGCCAACCGGCGACAGGTTCAGCGGCCGAAAGGCAAGCAGCTTTTGCGGAGGCGTGGTGAACTGATCGAACGGACGTTCGCACATTGTTATCGCACGGGAGCCATGCGGCGAACGCACCTGCGAGAACACAACAACATTCTCAAACGGATGCTGATCCACGTGGCGGCCATGAATCTGGGGCTGCTATTGCGAAACACGTACGGAATCGGAACTCCGAGAGGGCTGCAAGGACTCTCGATTACGCTCCATTTTCTGGTCGCTCTGATCGCGCAGGCGATTAGCTCCGAACCGAGGGAGGTTCTTGGGGACAAGAGTAACCACTAAAGGCTTGGTAGCGTCTCTCTTTCAACTCTTCCTTTGCGCGCATCTCATACGCTCCCAATTTCAAAAACAGATTTCAACCCCAGGCTGCTAGTGTTCTGAGTCAGAAATACGTTGAATAATAGGTGCGATACCCTCATACTGGAGGTATGGGTATCGGACGCCCCACCAAGCCACTCAACCTCACAGCGGAGGAAAGAGACAAGCTCGCGATGTTGGCTCGACGGCCGAAGTCGGCACAGGCCATGGCGATGCGTGCTCGCATTGTGCTGGGCTGCGATGAAGGATTGAGCAACGCAGCGGTGGCCAAGAAGTTGCAGATCACCGGAGCGACAGTTTGTAAATGGCGGGAGCGCTTTCGAGTGAACCGGCTCGAAGGCTTGCTCGATGAACCCCGCCCGGGTGCTCCGCGTTCGATTGCGGACAAACAGGTTGAGGCCGTTGTGACCAAAACGCTCGGAAACGATGCCGGCCAATAGCACGCACTGGAGTACCCGGCTGATGGCGAAGAAGGCAGGGTTATCGCAGACGGCCATCGTGCGGATCTGGCGCGCCTTCGGACTACAGCCGCACCGGGTGGAGAACTTCAAATTCTCCAAAGACCCTCAATTCGTTGAAAAGGTTCGGGATATCGTCGGCTTGTATATGCACCCACCGGATCGCGCGATCGTCCTGTGTGTAGACGAAAAGAGTCAGGTGCAGGCGCTGAACCGGACCCAGCCGATTCTGCCATTGGCTCCGGGCGTACCAGCGCGGCAATCGCATGATTACGAACGGCATGGAGTAACATCACTGTTTGCGGCCCTGGATGTGGCGAGCGGCGTCACCATCAGCAATTGCTATCGACGACACCGCCATCAGGAATTCCTGCGATTTCTCAACGATGTGGATGCCAATCTCCCGCGCGGGCTGGAGGTTCATCTGGTGATGGACAACTACGGCACCCACAAGGTGAGCAAGGTGCGAACCTGGTTAGCGCGTCATCCCCGCTATCATGTCCACTTCACGCCTACCAGCGGGAGTTGGCTGAATCTGGTGGAGCGGTTATTCGCCGAAGTGACGGAACGCTGCGTACGACGGGGAAGCCATACCGCAGTCCGGGAACTGGAGAAAGCCATGCTCTCCTACTTGGACCACCGCAACCAAAATCCCAAGCCCTTCGTGTGGACTGCGGACGCGGATCTGATCTTGGGAAAAGTCGAAAGACTTTGTCAACGTATTTCCAACTCACGCTCAAATGTTCGCCACGTTTGTGAAGGCGGCTTACGATGGCGAACCATGTATTTGGCAACCGTGGGTTCGGTAATCTGGATCCCGAGTTTGAGCAACTCGCCGTGAATGCGCGGTGCACCCCAGCGTGGGTTGTTGCTACTCATTATTCGGATCAAATCCCGAATGTCCGAAGGCACGCTGGGTCGACCTGGTTTTCTCCGGTTTACTTTCCACGTCCAGAATATACGGAAGCCCTTCCGGTGCCAGGCGACGACCGTCTCGGGCTTGACGATCATCAGGGCTGATCTCCACTCCTTCCACACACGCCGCAACCATACCCAGAAGATTCGATCGGCTGGCGTCAGCTTCAGCCGTTTGGGAGTCGAACGACGCAAAACGGCAAGTTGATGCCGCAAAGCGATGTTTTCCAGCCTTAGTTGGGCGGACGTCTTGAACAATGATGCGAGGGCACCGAGCACTGTGAACAGGCGTCGTTGCGCAGTCCAGAGGAACAGATGGAAGTCGATCAACTTCAATGATTGCAGACCGATCCGAATATTTTGGAGGGACAGTTCCCATTCGCGCGTTCGACATTTCTTTGTAGGCACAATGGAGTAATCTGACTAAACACCATAAAACGTTTCGTAAGCCACACAAGCTGCCAACATGAATCCCTCTGTGTTGAAGCTTGGAGTGTGAGTTGCCTGAGAGATCAACGCCGGTACAATCCTGTCCGGAAGATCTTCGGGAAAGGACCGAAAGAGTCTGAGGCGGTGATCTTGGTCATGTTCGGTGGTTAGCCTCAGATGCCATGGGTACTGGCTGGACTGGATCAAGCGTTCGTTAAGTGAATAGAAAAGAGCAGGCGAAGTTGATTCCACTTTCGATTGGACAACTGTTCAATGTCGTAGTGCCTGCTCGCCACCACATCAGTGGAGCTTAACGGCAAAGAGCGCCCTCTATGTTACGTTTTAAGCACTATCCACAGTTGGGCCGGGCTAAGCAGACTGCAACATAGACCCAAGCGTGGCTAACACCTGCAGCAACTGCGTATTCCTGCCCATGCGAATAACCGTTCCGCAATGATGTGAATAGGGATTCCGATGTGATGTGAGATGGATTCCGGGCCGATGTGAATGAAGAATCTGGTTCTCCGGAATGATATTCACATCCCCGGAATCTATTTCTAAAAAAATATTAATCAAGCGTGGCGGCGCTGGACACGAACGCGGAGATTTGATCCTGTTTCAAACAAGGAGGATCAAAATTTGCCAGCAAAAAAAAATCCCATGCGACGGATCAGAGAAAGTGCTCTGTCTGCGATTTGGCCTCGGTTTACACCAGGATCAGATCGCTCGCAGTTGTGCCATCGCTCAGGCAACCGTTCATCGCTATCTCGAAAGAGCCACCGCCGGCCTCGGTTGGCCGCTGCCGGAGGACTGCGATGATCAACGGCTGAACGAGCTTTTGTTCCCGGTTCGGCCTCGAGCCACGCCCAACCATACACCCCGCCATTGACTTTGGCGCCGTACAACACCAACTCCAGACACATAAGCATTTGACGCTGCAACTGGTCTGGGAAGAATATCGCGAAACCGATTCCGGCGGGTACAGTTATTCGCGCTTTTGTGAACTCTTCGCACGCTGGAGCCGCAATGAGCATGTCACGTTGCGGCAAGACCACAAAGCCGGTGAAAAGATGTTTGTGGACTGGGCC
Source organism: Candidatus Doudnaibacteriota bacterium (assembly GCA_963788395.1). Classification (GTDB taxonomy): domain Bacteria; phylum Patescibacteriota; class Doudnabacteria; order UBA920; family UBA920; genus CAIVSE01. Next base: position 7,437 of record CAWBGV010000041.1, read on the forward strand.
GGAGATACGGTTCCGATTCACAACCGCAAGACCGGCGAGGTAACATCGGCCTCGATCTTCGTTGCCGCTCTCGGCGCCAGCAGTTATACATTCGCACACGCCGCGCCGGGACAAGGCTTGGCGAACTGGGTAGACTGTCATGTGCGCGCCTTTGAGTTCTTTCCAGGCACGGTGAAGCTGGTCGTGCCGGACAATCCGCGTACCGGGGTGATCGCGCTTGCCGGTATGAGCCTGACCTGAACCGTACCTATCATGAGATGGCCGAACACTATGGCGTGGCGGTGATGCCGGCGCGTCCTTACAAGCCGCGTGACAAAGCCAAGGTGGAAGTCGGAGTTCGGATAGCGGAGCGCTGGATGATTGCGGCACTGCGGCATCGGCGCTTCTACTCGGTGGCGGAGTTGAATGAAGCCATCATTGAGTTACGAGATCGAATCAACCACCGCGGCTTTCGCAAACGCGAAGGCAGCCGCGCTTCCTTGTTCGCGACACTAGACCAGCCCGCCTTGCAGCCACTTCCACAGCAGCGTATGTGCTGGCCGAATGGAAGAAGGTCCGTGCCAACATCGACTACCACGTGGAGGTGGACCGCCATTATTACAGCGTTCCTTACCAGTTGGTCGGGCAGCAATTGGAAGCCCGATTCACTGTCTCGACGGTTGAGATCTTCACCATGGCGTGCGTGTGGCTTCGCACCCGCGCAGCGCGCCTCCTACCGCCACACCACCGTTGCCGAGCACCGGCCCAAGAGTCATCAGGCACATCTGGAATGGACGCCATCGCAGGTTGATTCACTGGGCCGAGTCGGTCGGTCCTGCCACCGCACAAGTCGTCAGTCACATTCTGGCGACAAAGCCGCATCCAGAGATGGGATACCGCTCTTGCCTGGGCATTTTGCGCCTGGCAAAAACATACTCGGCAGAACGACTGGAAGCCGCCAGCCAGCGCGCGCTTACAACTGCAGGCCTTCTCCTATAGAGTCTGCGCTCGATTCTGAAGCGCTCGCTCGACCGTCAAATGGACCCTCGATCCGGAAGATGGAAAGCCGGGCCGCAGCCATGAAAACGTGCGCGGGCGCTTCTTACTACGATCCGCCCACAACCCTATTGCAGTAACGACACAGGAGACTCGTATGTTGAATCAACCGACCATGGAGAAACTGCAGACTATGAAACTGCACGGAATGGCGGATGCCTTCCGCGCGCAACTGGAAACAGCCGACATGAGCCAGCTCAGCTTCGAGGAACGCTTCGCGCTGCTGGTCGATCAGCAATGGCTCTGGAAGGAGAACCGCGCTCTGGCCGCCGCCTGCGCTCCGCCAAGTTGAAAGAGCGCGGCTGCCATTGAAGACATCGATTATCAGCATCCGCGCGGACTGGACAGGAAACTGATGCGCACTCTATCGGCCAGCGAATGGGTGCGGCAGAATCAGAACGTCTTGCTGATCGGGCCGACTGGAATCGGCAAAAGCTGGTTGGGATGTGCATTGGCTCAGAAAGCGTGCCGCGACGGCTTTTCAGTGCTGCACAAGAGAACGACCGAGCTATTTCGAGAACTGGCGGTCGCGCATGTGGACGGCAGCATTGGCAGGTTTTTGCTGAAGCTCTCGCGCGTCGATGTGCTGGTGCTGGACGACTTCGCCATGGCTCCCCTGAAGGACGCAGAACGGCGCGACTTTCTGGAGATCTGCGACGACCGTTATCAGCGCCGTTCCATGATCCTGACATCGCAAATGCCGATTGCCCACTGGCATGAGCAGATCGGCGATCCCAGCATCGCCGATAGCATCTATGGACCGGCTGGTCCATAACGCCTATCGGGTCGAACTCAGCGGCGAATCGATCCGCAAGAAGAAGGGCCGCAAGCTCGGACCCGAGGATGAACAATGAGCACGGCGGCACGCTTTCATCTCAAGCGCGCATCGGGATGGTTCGCCGCCGGAGTCGAAGTTGACGCCGCTCTGCGGTTGCTTTCCGACGCCACTTTCAAGCTGTTTGTCTGGCTTTGCTTGCATGCTGAACGCGGCTGCGGCTCCATAGTTGTCACAACGCTGGAACTAGCGCGTGAGTTGCGGAGATCCGAAGCCCAGGTCGAAGCGAATCTTCAGGAACTTTGCCAACGGGAATATGTGTCCATCGGCAAGACGTTGTTGAAATCACCGATCGGTTTTGGCCTTACCTACGCACTCAGGAAAGAGCCTTCACCGACGATCAACGGCTCTACGTCAGCCGTGTGAAGCGGTGCTTTCTTGAACGCAGTTGTGTCCGCAGCGTATTTACGTCCGCCAACGAGAAACTTGCCGCCCAGCTTCACCGCGATAGTATTGAGATCGTCGAAGTGGAGCGCGCCATCCTGCTGGGCTCAGTCCGCAAATACATCGCGCTACTCAACAACAGCGGAGGAACGCCCATCACGACGTTGCATTACTTCACGCCGTTATTCGCCAGGTGCGGCAGCAGGTCTCAGAGCAATACTGGCAGTACGTCGCTCAAAAAGTCCGCACTTTGGAGCAGCGTCTCGGTCACTTACCGACACCACCGGGCACACCCGCCGCGACGAGACAGAGACGAATAATGTTGACGCCATCCAGCATCTATCGCTCTCGCCCACCACCTCATCCTTGACTGATGTGAATAAACTCAGGCAGATTACAAATGCCAGCGTCGCTCTGCTCCGATTTTATTCACATCACGTCAACAGGCTATTCACTTCGCAGGAATCCGCATATGGGACACTCAGTTCGGAAATTCCCTCCGCGACAATCACGGTCATGCCACCATCCAAAACAGTTCTTACATCGCTGACCCGGTTGAATTCCAGCATTTCGCTTATGCGGGTCTTGGGAAAGAAGATCACGGTCTGCTCCGATCCAGCAGGTAGACCATGGAAATCGGGGCTGCCGTCTGTTTTCAAGGAACTCCCGGTTACATGATTTGGGTCAAAAATAAGCACCGTCCCTCGCCCGTACCCCGGACTGTCGTTTAAACCGCTGACGACGAGTTTTGTTTTCTGCTGTCCTACGCCACTCAAAACGGAAAGATGCAGGAGGTGGCCGTGATGCCAATACTCCCCAATAAGTCGCCCACGGTAATCAAGCACTGCTACTTGATCCGGAAAACTCCAGTTGTGGTTGCTCGTGACCACGATTTGGCGGTGGCGCAGGGCATCTGCCGGTAAGACTAAGAACTCATCTATCCAGTACGGGGATCGTATTGGCGGCTGTTGGCCCGCCGCGTGCCTCCCGGCGTAAACACCCACTGGACGTGTCCCTTTCCCGTCAAAGCAATAAAGCTTGTCTCCCACTATTTCGTGGTTAACCGGGAAGTATCTGCAAAGCGTCTGCAGTGAGCCGTCTCCCGATAGATCTGCATAAGCGCAGACCTGGGATTTCGAGCTGTAATCCACAGCCTGAGATGGGCTCGGGAAATTGTATTGCCAAAGCAACCGTTCACCCTGTGCAAAAACTGTTTAAAGAGTTCCTGTGAGCCGAAAGGAGACCGGTACCGTAGGTTTCGTTTCCAGACCGATCCAAACGGCACCAGTGCCAAGCACCGTAAGTGCAAAAAGGGCCAGCCTAAATGGCCAGCTTCATTAACCAATGTTGCGGCACCGGGGGTTTTGCAAATTCCTCGGTCAATCGATTCTGTTCGGATCGAGTCTGGTCAGTTTGGGGGATGACTGTACTGAAGCTCGGAAATTGCTGTTGGCAGGAATCGTTTCGACCAGAGGTCAAATTGTTTACCTGTTTCCATGCGTCAATTTCTGATGCAATGGCCCAAACTCTGCCTTTGGTTCCCGGCAGCCGGCGAACCACTAACCCCCGGCTCCGCTCATAGTTCTGGGCGGTCCGTCGAGTAACGTTCAGATAGTCGGCGATTTCATCCCAGCCGTGTAGCTCATCTGTGCTATGCATATTCTGGCGCGCCACAGGAAATGCTATCAAATGCTCGGTGCTGGACATCGTTAGGAGATGCAACCGCGACTGATCCGGAAATGCGGAGTGTCTAAGAATCAGCGGCGCTGCCAACGTCGCAGTTAAAAGGCCCACTAATGGCGCTGACCCAAAACTCTGCTTGACAACACCCCGTCCTTCACGAAGTCTTGCTTTAGGCACCCCACCGCCCATAGCCTTAACCGCCTCCACCGAACCATTCGCCACCACAACTTCGCCAGGCCGCTCGGTATCTTTGCCGATATATTGGTTACCCGCCGCAGTGCCGAATCGCTCGCGATATGCAGCCTTAAGTGCGTCTGAGAATGTCAGGTCTTGGAGCCGAATGCCTTTAGCAAACTCGTACACGACATAGGGCAGATCCTCCCTTATGCCCTCACAAACGTGTACGGCCATCGTCCCGGAGCCGAACACGGACACCTCCACGACTCGGTTGAATTCGGCAGTCTGGCTGATGCGAGTTTTTGGGAAGAACACAACAGTCTGTTCCGAGCCCGCCGTCATGTCGTCGAAGTCCGGAGTGCCATCGATCCGGAGCGAACTGCCGGAAACGTGGTCGGGGTCGAAAATCAGCAGCGTAGCCCGCTTATAACCTGGACTGTCGTTCAGGCCTGCGGCGATCAGGCGGAGTTTACCATCACCATTCAGGTCCAGCAACAGCAGGTGCGGGAGGTGGCCGTGATGCCAATATTCCCCAATAAGTCGCCCACGGTAATCAAGCACAGCTACTTGATCAGGAAAACTCCAGTGGTGTTGCTGTTTATGATGATCCTGCGGTGCCCAGTTTTGTCCGGCGGTGTGACCAGGATCGGCGAAATGTAGTACGGGGCGGCGTACTCCTTGCCAGATGAGCGAATGGTGTGGCGGGCCTGAATATCCACCGGACGCGGCCGTGCGCTGATCAAAGCAGTACAGCCGCTGATCTGGGAACTGGTCATCAGGATGGTAACGGCAGACGGTTTCAATGGTGCCATCGCCATCGAGGTCGGCGAACACGCAGGCCGGTAATGGCGCGGTATAGCTGGGTTCGTATAACGGGGCAGGGAATGTGTATTGCCACAGCGCGCGTCCGCTGGCCCGGTAAACAGTCAGGACTTTGCCTACTGCCCGATAGGAATTCGGGGCGTTACCGTGTTCTGAAGCCGTCTGCCACCAGGCTGCGACTGATACGACGGCTACGAGGGCAAACCCGATTCCTACCGCCCAGCGCCGCCATTTCGCCAGAAGCAGCCGTATGCCGTGTTGTACAACTGGGCCATCGGTGAAAATGTGTGATCCATTTGGGTCATGTTGTTCTACCGTATCTGCGGTAGGGACGTGTGCCGAGGTCTCGACCTTTTTCCAGCTTTCCAGGTCTGAGACCTTGGCCGATACGCGTCCGCCTATCTTTCTCACCGGCAAATGACGTTGCTTGGCCCAAGTCTGGACAGTGCGGACGCTCACCCCGAGGTAGTCGGCAATCTGCTGCCAGGTGGAGAGCTCATCGGCGACGTTTTTGCCTTCGTTAGCCATCTGGCGCAGAGTCCCAGCCTATCAACATCGAAGTTTTGTGACAACTGCGCAAACTTTTACATCCATTTCGCGTTTCTGCGCATTTTTGCGCTTGCACGATTTGAGCTCTTGCCTCAAGGTAATGAACATATTCAATCTTGACGGGAGTGTTGAGCCTTTGATACGCTTACCTCGTACCTACCTTGCTCGATCGAAAACGGCATTTCGTAGGATAGCCTTTCTGTTGTGGTTCGCAGCGCCGGCAGCGCTCACTGCGACAACCGTAACCCTCGATTTTGAGGGCTTTCCGGACGGCACTGTCTTGACCACACAGTACCCCGGCCTGACCTTTTCAAACGCCATCGTCCTTTCAGCGGGCATCTCTCTCAACGAGTTTGAATTTCCACCGCATTCAGGCGTAAATGTGGCATCTGACAACGGCGGTCCCATCGTCATAACATTCGACAGCCCCGTCCTCAGCGTGTCTGGCTACTTTACCTTTCTCGAACCGCTGACGCTTACTGCATACGATGCAAGTGATAAGCAAGTGGCAGACACGACGTCGATCTTCTCAAACAATTGGCCTGCCTGGCCGGCCCACCGTGCTCGGGAGATCCGGGCAGCAGCCCAAATGAGCTACTAAGCGTAACCTTTGCCGGAGGCATTTCCAGCCTCAGCATCGCCGGGGATCCCGGTGGAAGCTCCTTCACCGCGGATGACCTGACGTATGCCACCGCAACGGTGCCGGAGCCACGATACTCGTTTTTACTGGCCGCGATAGCGTTGGTCGTGATTCGCATGAGGCAAGAATCAAGATCGCGGCCGCCGGGTCCCTAATCCTTTTGGATTGAACACGAATACTTTTTATGAGAACACTTTCCCAAATCCGAATGACCCCGAGAATGACGACCCTTGTAGTCGGCATTGCGTTCGTCGCAGTAGGAGGAATATGGATTCTTGCCCAACCCCGGACCCAGGCCCCAAAAGGTCCTCCGCAGTCACAAACGCGCAATCCGTTAGAAACTTTCGACACAAGTTCGCAGGTCGTTTCAAACGCCAGCCACCAAATCGGCACCATGAGCATTTCGCCGCCGTCAATAGTCGCCGGATCTTCGCAACCAGTTACAATTACGGCACAGATTTCAGATCCGGACCTGATCGCGTCCAGCGTCGAGCTTCTCCAAGTGGTTCCTAACGGACAACCGTTGATAATTGGACAGCTCAACGATAACGGTCAGAACGGAGATGTTGCCGCTAATGATGGCATCTTTACCGTTTCAATCCCATTCTCTTCGCTGCCTTCAGGGGTCACGATGTTTCGCGTTTCGGCTGCGTTCCGCGGGTCGCTCATGCGGGTACAATCACCAAATTTATCGCTACTCGTCTCAGAACCCACGTCGACAAGCTCGTGGACGACCTTGACAGACTCACAGAATTTATTCGATATCAGTGTGCCTGCCCAGTGGGGTATCACCACATCCGAGGTTCCGAACCCAGACGGTGACACGATCAAATCTGTTGTGTTTTCCTTTCCCGATGGCGCGGCAGCGTTCGTTATATCTGTCTACACGCCATCGGGCTGGGCAGATCTTCAAAACACGGGCTTTACGAGTCCCGAAAAACTTGGCCAGAGCAGTTCGTACATATTCGGTTGGAGCGAACCTCAGGACGAGATCAATACTGCTGGTTTCACTGATGCCCAGATTCGGTCCCAATTCGACGCGATCCGAGGCACGTTTCGAATTCAGTAGGCAAACGGGGACCAGGCGGTTAGTTGAGCGATCAGGAGAATTACAATGTGGCGCAGAACCTACTTAATTGCACTGTTACTTCCGATTTGTTCCCATTTGTACGGGCAACCGCAACAGTTGGCTTATCCACCGCCCAAGATCTGTGGCGATCCAGTTGATATTTATAAAGGAGTTCAGTCTAAGTGGAATGGAAATCACACGTCAGAGACCTGTAATTTGTTTCAAACTCGCAGGGCAAACTGCAGGTATCTGGCCTAGATGGATATCAGTATGAATGCGTGGATTTTGTTAGACGGTTCTATCGACTCGCAAAGGCTTGTGATGCTAATAACGCTTTATGCAATAGCCTCAACTGGGCTGGGAAGGGCAATGCTGCCGATTATTATGGATTAGCCGGAAGCTTCGGTCTCGAAGCTCACAAAAACAAAAGTGACTTGTCAATGCCTCAACCCGATGACATCCTGAGCTATTCGGGTGGCGCCGTATGTTCCATAAAGCCTTTGAAATACTGTGGACACGTCACCCTTATCGAGATTGGAAGCGTAGCGAACTTGGAAGGCGTCCGAGGGCGGTACTTGGCCGTACGTACATCTCAACGAGACCGCCACCGAAGAGCGACAAAAGAGCTTAGGTGCGTAGTGTTATTGCCCCTCTGGAACAGTATCAGGAATTCGGTATCCCTCAAATCGTCCAAATGGCGTAGCCAGAAGAACTATATCCTGCCTTGCGATAGTCCTTTTTGAGCAGCCCCGCCAATGGGTTCTCAGGAAGTTCTCGCGAGCCGCCGACCTTAACCGTATAGCCCGATTGAGCTAGGTACCAAATAAAATCTGTTTGACGCAGCCTTTTTCTGGTGCTACGCTTAGGCCAAATTAACAGAATTAATGTTGGCTGCGGGCAGCAATCGGCGCGCCCCCCGCTCCGCAAAAGGAGGTCGAAAGTATGAAAACTCCACTTGTCCTCGGAAGCATTGCCCTGGTTGTTCTTCTAATCGGAAGTGTTTACCTGCTTGTTGCGGCGCCCCATGGCAGCCCTCAAGTCGTCCCTTCGCGGCCGACACCAGCGACTCAGCAAGGGAATTCACCGCGTCCAACAGAATCGGACCTAACTCCTCGCGCGACAACACCACCCACGATCGGAACACCGAGCACAAGTCCGACGTTCATCACAGCCAACACGCCAACGATCGTAACGGTCACAGTGTCGATCACTCCCGCTCCGATACTCAATAGTGTTAATCTTCTGCGACTTGGCGCCACCGGTACTCAACCGACGATTCTAGGTGTAATCGCAAAGTTCGGGCAACGGGATCTATGCCTTGCAAGTTAGATTTGATGAACCTGCGACCGGGCAGATTCAATTACAAGTTTCAGCCGCCTTAAAAGGTTTGCTCAACCGCCTTTTATCGCCTCCGACGATCATTATTGTTGGTGAGTCGATAACGAGTCCTGATAGAGCTATTCATTTCACGTACACCTATACGCCGGCCCCACTAACACTGAGCGCTCCTTCTACTTCGACTCCAGGTGTAACTCGATATTATGTGATAACGAATGCACCGCAGAGCGGCCAAACAGGACCGGTATTTGTACTGTCTCTATACTCAAATCCTGATGGTCTAAGTCTTGACGACTGGTTTTCTAAGTACATCGACTACGATAACCTGCTGTTAAACGCCGGATCGTTCACAGAAGAAACAACATCGAGCGGTCTTGACGCCTTGGTGCTGACCGGTGCTATTCCGCCCGAGTACTCGGACGCCACAGGCCCTGTCGCGGACGCATATATTAGGTCAGCGGATGGAACGCGAGTTTTGATAGTGTCGGAGTCTCAAGACGACACGCTTGCGCTATGGCAATACTCTCCAACGCAGATTCGTGAAGTTATCCAAGTTGTCGTGAGCACCTTGCAATTCTAACAGTTTGGAGATTTGACCGTTTATGAGACCCTGTGGCATATTAACACTCCTGATTATCTCTGCGGCGGCGGAGCGTTAATTACTCTGGTAATGGCCAAGTCCCCCTTGGCGGGGTCGTGGGCAATCGGGTTGCTCGCAGTTGCCATAATTATTTTCCTTTAGCGCTGCGGGGAGATTTTTTATTAAAATTGGCGGCGTAAGATTTTAAAATTTTGTGATTTTCTTGTTCTAAGACCTGTTCTAAAGCGTCGAACCGCTGATTCCAAATAGCTTCATAGTGCCGCAAATATTCCGCCGCATTCTTAAACGCTGCCGGAGAGAGCTGGACTATTTGCTCTTTTCCCTGCCGATGCTTGATTATTAATTTTGATTTTTCCAGGACCTGCAAGTGCTTGGAAACCGCGGCGAACGTTAGCCGGTACGGTTTAGCGATTTCCCCAATACTCAATTGCTGCTTAGCCAGCCGGCGCAGAATATCCCGCCGGGTCGGGTCGGCCAGAGAACTAAAAACTACATTAAGTTGTAGGTTATATTCAACCATATAGTTGAATGATATTACATTATTTTATTTTTGTCAAACTTTGGCTTATTGTATTTTGATAGTCTTTATTATTTAGGGTACTAGTAGCAAATTGATTAAGGACGTGTTATAATTATCGTATGAATTTATTGGTCCACAAAGAGAGCGTAAATATAGATGAAATTCAAAAAACGAAGATGAACTCCGAAGCTCTTCGAATTGTGAGAGAATTTCAAAAGCAATATCGAGAAACCATCCCGCACACTGATCCGACCAAATATCAATGGAATATAAGGCAGGCCTCTACTGACGAGGGGGTGTTGAAAGCGCAAAATTATAATCAGGGCTCTCTATCAATTTTATAGTTTGTGAGTTCTGTACAACAAAATTAGTCCTGGTGTAAATTTTAAGTAATAGATCCCATCGGGGATCTGTTTTTGCAATCAGCTCCACTTTCAGTCCAATTTGCTGAGCTTCTTGAAAAGTAATTGGCCTTCCATGAGAAAAAGTTTCCTCCGGCATTAAAAATTTTTTTATTTTATTCTCTATACACTCTGAAGTATCCGCAAAACCATCTTTTCTTTCCTTTAGAGTTGGAAAAGTGGTTATCTTCAGATACCTAATCGCTATATCTTTAGATAACTCTTGTGCGATCTTACACTCTTCCAAAAACGGCTGATCAATTGGGGGTAGCATGCTCAGCAACCCTTCTATCCTGCTCCCCTGAGGAGCTGTCTTTATCTCTTCAAGAACTTCTCTGACACCTTTAACAATAGCGTAGGCAGACCGAGTTACGAGTTCCCCGCGCTGATCTTTATAAGTCATTTGAGGATCTACCGGCCCCGACTCCGACGTCTCGCCCAACAGGATTTTATTTGCCCCAAAAGCGATCATAGTGGCGGCAGATTTCGCTAACTTGGGAACAATGACTCTAAAATCCGATGAATAAACCCGGCATATTTGAATAATTCGTTCCGCGGCCAATCGCAAACCGCCGGGACTATTGATAATCAAATCAAGTCCTTTATTCGTGTTCATTTTAGACAGCAACTCCTCGATTAAATCCCGGTCTTGATCTTGGATCATTGCTCCAGGGACAGTAAAAGAAGAAAAATAAGTAATTACATTTCTCCCTTCGTTTACCTCGCTCCATTCTTTAAGCAGCGTCTTTCTTGCTGAAGGATCTTGATTGACCTCTTTGAAAATACTGATCAGTTCGGGATTATTTGTTTCGTAAGTTACATCAGGCATATGATTGAATGTTTATAATCATATCCTGTTAAAAACAAAAAGTCAACACACACTTTAAATAATATTTAATCTTTTTTTATAAAAAAATTTGTGAAATTATTATAATGCAAACTCGCTAACCACTACCTTCCAATCGCGTTTTTTACAATGCTTTTTACCTGATTAATCGGAATCGAAAAACCGATATTATTAGAGCCCTGCACTGTGGCCACGTTAATACCCATGACGTTACCGTTTAAATCCAACAGCGGACCGCCACTGTTGCCCGGGTTGATAGCCGCGTCAGTTTGAATGACGCCGGTCAGCGTTTCGGTGGTGCCGTTTTCATCCGAGGGCTGAATGGTCCGATTCAATCCGGAAATAACTCCCACCGAAACAGAATTATTGTATTGTCCCAAAGCATTACCAATCGCAATAACCGTATCACCGAGCTTTAAACTGCCCGAATCACCCAGGGTGACCGTTGGATAACCGGTGCCCGCAATTTTGATGATAGCTATATCATTCTGCGGGTCTTGATAAATAACTTGGGCCGTTAGCTGCTTGCCATTGGACAATAGCACAGTGTAACTGGCATTGGGGGTGTCGACCACATGCTTATTAGTTAAAATATACCCATCGGAGGTGATAATAAAACCGGTACCGGCGCCGACTTCTTGAGATTGAGTTTGGCCGGTGGGTTCGTACTCCGGAATTTGAATGCCGGAATTTTGGAAAAAGGGATCGTCGCCGAACGGATTTACATACGTGACTTGGTACTGAGGCACGTCTTGGGAAATAATTACAGAAACCACGGCCGGCGCGACTTTGGACACCGCTGCGGTAACTAAATCTTCCTGGGATTTTTGGTAGACCGGCTGTCGATTAGCTACTTCCTGGGCTGAAAGCGCGGCCGAGGCGCTTTGTTTGCTGACCGAAGCCAGCTGGGTTTGCAAACCGGAAACCTGCTTTTGCAAAGCCATTATTTGTCCGTTGTATTGCTGCTCCTGTTTCTGGCTTTGTTTTTGGTACCAATACCATGCCCCGGCATCGCTGGCGGCAATTATAACCAGAAATATCAGGCTAATAAATAAGGTTTTTTTCATAAATTTGCATTAATATCACCCTCATGATCATAATTAAAAACCATGGGTAAGAATATTATATAAAAATTCTATCTCATTTGTAAAACAAAAACAGGCCGGCCCGCGGGGGCTGCCTGCATTGTCGTAAAACTAATCCTAAAGTTAATCCGAATCAGTATCGGGAATCAAGCCTTCTCGAATAAGTATAGAACGGCGCCGGATTATTTCCGCGTCTTCGCCCTGAAATAAACACAGTCTGCCGCAACCGCGGCATTTCACTTCCAGCAGAGTACCGCGCCCTTCTAAAAGACCTTTGCACAAAAGCTTGCGGCAATTCCGGCAACGGTATTCGGTTAAGACCTTAGGGTCAATAGCAGGATTGCTATACATAAGTAATCCACTAATAATTTACTTTACGCCCGCATTCGTCAAAGTATGGACTCCCGCAGAGACACCGGAGGTTCCACCTACCCCATAGCCTAAGCAGAAGGTAATGGTGTAGACGTTACCGGTGGGAGTAGCAAGGTAGTAAAAGGGGTTATTAGCTGTGGTGCAGCTGCCATCAGGAGGGTTGGGAGATACCGGGAGACTGCCTAAGTAAGAAGGGGTAAAGTTGTAGAGTATTCCGGTTTGGGCGTTGTAGGCCTGCATGACTGCAGAACCCAAGATAGCCCCTGAACCAGTGGTATAGCCGGTACCGGTAGGATAGGCTAAGGCGTCATTGTAGAAGTTTTCCAGGGCTTGGGACATCTGGTTGATATCCCCGATTCTGGTGGCATCACGGGCTTTCTGGCGGGCAGTATTGAGGGCTACTAAGACTACGGAGGCTAACAGGCCAATAATCGAGATGACTACCAGGAGTTCGATGAGGGTGAAGCCAGATTTGGTACTGAGAAATGGGCCAAATCTCCCGATTTGGCGGGATAATCTAGGTTTAATTCCCATACTTTTTAAATTTTAGACACTTTTAGTTTCTAAAAACTCTTATTTACAAGTAATGTAACACATTTAAATAAATTAGACAAATTATTCAGACTTATTTCATAAATAACTTAGTTTCATTTGATTTCTAACAAAAAAGGCAGCCTTTTAGAAGTTCCTTGGCTTGGATTTAAACTTTACCATTTTCTCCCGCTAATGGCAGCTATCCCAAAATCTCCTGCAGCTTAATATGCGCCGCTCCGACTACGGTATCAGCCCCGCCATAATAAACAAACAAAGTATCCCCTACCACCACTGCTCCGCAGGGAAAAACAACTTGCGGGACCTGCCCGAATTTTTCGTAAGAAAGTTCTGGTTCCAAAATCGGTTCATCGGTTCTGGCCAAAACGCGCGTCGGGTCGTTTAAATCCAGAAGCGCCGCGCCCAGGCGGTACTTGGTATGATGAGAAATACCGTGATACAGTAACAGCCAGCCGGCTTTGGTTTCTATCGGAGGTGCGGCAATCCCAATCCGCACACTGTCCCAACTGTCGTCCCGCGGATTCATCAGGTGCGGACCATCCAGCCAACGACCCTCGCCAAAATTTAAATCTTTATTAAAATCCAAACTAATCCCCTGGCCCAGGCGGTGTAAAACCCCGTATTGGCCTTTGATTTTTTTTGGAAACAACGCGGAATCTTTATCATCCTGCCCTGGCGGTGAAATCAGCCGTGGCATTGACCAGTCCCAACGCTTGCTTATAAAATCTTTAATTAAAATTGAACTTAAAGCTACGCGAGGCGGGTTTTTGCCATCATAAGCGGTATAAGTTAAATACAAGGTATCGCCCATTTGGGTTAAACGCGGGTCTTCGCAACCGGAATTACCGCCCGGAACTAACTTTTGCTCAAACGTTTCCCGCGGGACATAGACCGGCTCTGGCAAACGCTCGGCCAACGAAAGGCCGTCGGCACTGGCCGCATAACCAAGCACTGAAGTATTATCCGGCCCTGGGCCCTATACAGTAAGTGCACTACTTTACCGTCAAACCAAGCCGCGGGGTTAAAGGTAGCTTTGGCTTCCCAGCCATGGTTGGCAATCGGTGAAATAATCGGATTATAACTGGAGCGGCGCAACCGAATGGTCGGCGGCCCGTTGCTGATCATTTCTTTGAGCAACGGCCCAGCGACATTCTGGCCAGACACGTGGTGGTGTCGGCCGCGCCGTAATAAACGGAAAGTTCGTTTTTCGCTACGAACGCGCCGGTAGGAAAGGCAATATCAGAAACGTTGCCATGGCGTTCATAATCGGTCTCGGGTTGTAAAATCGGTTCTATGGTTCGGCCAATAATCCGGAACGGGTTGGCTTTATCAAGCAAAACGGCTTCTATTCCAAATGTGGCCGGAGGGGCAAAGTAATCTTTAATATAAGAAAATACAGCTAACCAACCTTCTTTGGTCTTGACCGGCGGCGCGCCGGTTTCCACGTGATCATGCCCGCTGCGGCGGACAAACAAAACGTGGTCTTCCAGGTCGTCGTACCACTGCCTCCAAAAATCGATTGACCATATTTGTTCCGGCTCATCAAATAATGCCAGACAAATCCGCGCCGGCGGGTTGTCGGTATGTACGGTCAGGAGCGCCGCGTACTGGCCGTTGATTTTTTCCGGAAATAACGCCATAGCCTTGGCGTTAAAAGGTGTCACCGGGTGTTTTTCTTCTATGGTCTGTAAATCTTTGGTGATAGCAACCGCGACTTTAATCCCGTTTTGATTAAAAGGATATTCGGAAAGAGCGGTATAAAAAATATAGTAGGTATCGTCTATTTTCGTAATCCGCGGATCTTCACAGCCATATTTTTCCCACTCCTCGGTGGGCGCCCACAACTGCCGGTGGTTGGTAAAATGAATTCCGTCGGTACTCTCGGCGTACCCCACCGAAGAGACTTTTAAGCGCGTCCCCTGCCAATCCTGGTCGCCCGAAAGCGCGCGGTAAACCATGTGATACATTTTACCGTCAAACGCCACAGAGCCATTAAACGCCCCCGCGGCTTCCCAAAAATTTTGAGGGTCGGGTGTTAAGATCGGATTCTGCTCAGCCCGCTGAAGAATGTTCATATAGAGAGGATTATATTGGCAGTCTAGAAAGCTTTATAAAGATATTATACTACGACAGGACTTAAGGCGACAGGCTGATGAATGAGTAATTGGCTAACAAAGTCCTGCAAATTGGCTTTGGCTACGCAGGTGTAGGTATCTGCCTCGCCATAGTAGACGAACAGATCGTCGCCCAAAACCGCGGCGCCGCAAGGATAGACCACGCCGTATTTCCAGCCTTCGTTTTCGTACCAAGCTTCCGGCTCCAGCACCGGAGCGTTAGAGCGGGCCAGAACCTGGGACGGATCCTGTAAATCCAGCAGCATCGCCCCAATCTTGTATTTGCTCGAATCCTGATGGCCAACGGCCTGGTAAATCAACAGCCAGCCTTCGGAAGTTTTAATCGGCGTGGCTCCAATCCCGACTTTGCGGGAATCCCAGTGCGTTTTCCGCGGGCTAATTTTGGCGTGGCCCTGTTTGCTTAAAAACTTTTTCTGTCCGTCAAAATCCAAATCCGCCGAATAATCTATAAGAATATCCGGCCAGATCCGGTGAAAAATGACGTACTGACCTTTGACTTTCTCCGGTAAAATACAAGAATTTTTATTACCTTCGCCCGGAATGTACGGCGAAATTAAGACTGGTTCCTGCCAGTTCCAGTGATGGGCCAAAAAATCTTCCAGGGATATAGCGGTCAGCGCTACCCGCGGCGGATTCCAGCCATCAAAAGCCACATAAGTCATGTACAGCATATCTCCGACTAACGAAAGGCGCGGGTCTTCGCAGCCGCCAATCCCGGTGCCGCCAGAAGCATAGGGACTGGGCTGGGCAGCTTTTTGAATGCTGCGCCCTTCAAAGTTTTGTCGCGGCGTATACACTGGATAGTCTAATCGTTCGTCAAAATGCACACCGTCCCCGCTGGAAGCATAGCCAAAAGTGGAAATATCGTCGTTGCCAATCGCCCGATAAATTAAATGGACTCGGCCCTTGGCCACAAAAGCCGCGGGGTTAAAGACAGCCTTGGATTCCCAGTCATGTTCGGGCTTGGGTGTTAAGACCGGGTTAGCATGGGAACGGTCAAGCCGAGGCTTACGGGTGTGCGGCTTGGCCTGGGTCGAAAGATTCCATAACGGCAAATGGATGGAATAAATATTTCCGGCTTCATCCTGCAGGAACAATAATGTTTTGCCTGCAAAATCAACTTCGCCGACCACGGCCAGTGTTTTGTCGGCGTAAACGCCCGTTTGGTGCCAGAGGGGATATTCGCTGCGCCACAAGATTTTTTCGGGATCCTGGCCGTCGGCCAAAACAGCTCCCACGGCTAAAACTTTTCTGTCTCCTTCATGATAGTGGCAGTAATAAATGACAAAATCCCTTTTTCGGTGGTGCGCGCATGGCCAACCTGGAGACTGTTATGGTCAAAAAAATTGGAACGAGGCTTAAGCCAGGGACTGGCCGCCGCTTTCCACCGCCCTCGGGCGGAAGCGGCGGCTAAATAAATAGTGTGGTCGCCATAAAACAGCAAGCGCCGGCCGCTGGACTGAATAATAAAAGCCGCAGTCTCGCTGATCCCGGAAATTGGTTTACCCTGAGTCCAGCGGCGCGGCCCTTGGCTAATTGCCTGGCCAACGCGGCTGGCCCTACCGGTCGATTGAATAAAAGTGATTACTGATTTTTTTCCGTCTATAAAAAACCTTAAGGAGTGGGTGCGCCCCGCTTCGGTAGCTAAGGCAGCCGAAACGGCGGCAGGCAAAGAGCGGGGAGGTGCCGAAATGTGACGCCATCGGGGCTGACCGCAAACTGAAACTGCTGCGTTTCGGCGGCAAAATCTTCTAAATATAAGATAATATGTTTTGGGTCGGGGCTAACCACACCCAGAGCTTTTTGCATTTTGTTTTCTCTTTGGTTCTTAGGGACTGTTCTCAGCTCCTATTTGGAGGTCGCGAAGGTAGGTCACTTTTTGAAGCGAGGACTGTTTGAGCCAACTTCTATTAAGTTAATATAGCGGCGAGTTCCGCAGCGAAAAAAGGGACCTGCCTTCGCGACCACCTGGAGCTGGGAACAACTACGTTACCCTACGGTGTTAGATAACAACTTTAGGATACATCCAAGCGCTAATAATCGAAATGATCAACGTAACTACGGCCAGAATAAGGATATCGAACGGCAGTTGCGAGGTGTTACCACTGACAATCAGCCCGCGAAGCCCGTCTACCATATAGCTGAGCGGATTAATCGTGGCTACCACTTGCAGCCAGTGCGGCATAATCGCGATAGGATAGATTGCGTTAGAGGCAAAAAAGAGCGGTTGAGTAATTACTTGGCCAATTCCCATAAACCGTTCGCGGGTTTTCACTATAGCCGCAATGATCATCGACAAGCCGGTAAAGAAACCCGCTCCTAACATTATAATAATCAAAACTCCCAATAATGACCAGGGGGTCAAATGCAGGGGAATTCGCAAAATCAGGGCAAACACGAACACTATAATGGCCTGGGACAACCCACGGACACCGGCTGAGATCATTCTGCCCCAAACTAAGGCCAAACGCGGGGTGGGCGTTACCAAAAGCTTTTGTAAAATTCCGGTATCGCGGTCCATAATAATGTATAATCCGTAAAAAATAGCTACGAACACTACTGACTGGGTCAGAATGCCGGGAGTAATAAATTGCAGGTAGCTGTACCCCTGGGTTGGAATGGCGCGGATTTTACTTAAGGCTTCGCCAAAAATTCCCAGCCACAAAATTGGTTGCAGGGCGCGAGAAATCAGTTCGGTCGGGTCGTGCAATAACTTGCGGACTTCCATCTCCGCCAAAATATAGGATTTACTAACAGTTTGATAGATATAATTGAACATACTTGGTAGTTTATTCTCAAATACGAATGATTAGCCCAATCTCCGCTCGGTTTGCCGCGCGCGGCGAATGTCTCTAAAATTGCCTCCGGTTTCCAGCTGACTGCCCGTAAAATAAATAAACGCGTCTTCCAAACTGGCTTCGGGCTTGCCCGTTTTAGTTTTGAGTTCGCCAGCAGTGCCAATGACCGCCAATTTACCCTGGTTCATAATAGCCACGCGGTCGGCTACGGAATCAGCTTCTTCCATATAGTGAGTCGAGAAAAAGACAGTTACCCCAAAGCTTTTGCGTAATTCTAACAGATGGCCCCAAACGTTCTGGCGGGCGACCGGGTCCAAACCGGTCGTCGGCTCGTCCAAAAACAGTACCCGCGGCCGATGGAGCATGGCCTGGCCAATTTCCATTTTTCGGATCATGCCGCCGGAAAAAGTCCGGACTAAAGCATTGGCGTGGTCACCCAGGTTCAAAAATTCCAAAACCTCCCGCACTCGCGACTTTCGTTCTTGCCGAGGCACTTCGTACAAGCGGGCCATGAGCATTAAGTTTTCATACGCGGTCAGCGTGCCGTCCACGGAAATGCTTTGGGGTACATAGCCGATAATATTCCGGACGTCACTGGGATGCACCCGAACGTCTTTACCGTCGATTATGGCTTGGCCGCCGGTCGGCTCCAAAAGCGTAATCAGCATTTTAATAGTCGTACTCTTACCGGCGCCATTGGGCCCTAAAAAAGCGAAGACCTCCTGCGGCTGGACGGCAAAAGTAATCGAATCTACGGCAGTAAAGTCACCAAATTTCTTGGTTAAATTTTGGACATCGATTATAGCAGGCATAGGGTGTTTATGAATTTAATAAAGCGGCCAGTGTTTGGGCTAACTCTACCTGGCGCTTTTTCTCCAATCGCAGCAGGCTGGCCGCAAAGCTGTCGGTTTTGCTGACTTTGGGGACTTTTTTTAAAATATTCTGGCCGCTTTTGGTAATTTGTAAAGGCCAGCGGCGCCGATCGCGCAGATCGATTGTCCGTTTTAGGAAACCCCAGTCTTCCAGGCTGTCAACCGCGGCAACCAACGTAGGAGGATTAATGTTCATTTCTTCCGCAATTTCCTGAAGCGTCAGATTGCGGCCCTCCAGCAAAGTCAAAACATTATACAGCAACGGTGTAATACCAATGCCGGATTCGGCCAAACGCTGCTTGAGGTCGCCGCGCAGCCTGCGGGAAAGCTGCACAATCATGTCCCGAATATTTTCCATATCTTTAGTGGAACTCATAAAATGGTTCTCTAACTTAATCATTAACTAAGTTAATTATTACACAGTTCGTCCTTTTGTCAAATCTTAACTTTGAACAATAACATCGCGGCAGAGTCGCGGATTTTTATTTGAACAGGTAATAAAAAACAACCTTTTGACAGGCTGTTTTTAAATTGCTAAAGGTTGCCGACAAAATTATTGCGCGCCGGTTGGGGTTGGGTGCGGTCCGCCATAGCCGCCGCCCGATCCCCGGCCGGAGAAGGTCGGGTTAATTTGGATACTGGTAGCGTTTAAGCTGCCATCGCCGTTCGTGGTACCTATCCCCGCCACGCGAGTGCCGGTAGTTAAACTGCTTTGCGAACCGCCTTGGTAAGTAGTGCTGCTTGTGATGTTAATAATAGTCGAAGCAGTAGAACTGCTGTTGCGCATATGGCCGCTAATCGTAATTTGCGAACCGGAAACCGAGGCAATGGTGCCAAAGAACGGCTTTGATCCCGCCGGCAAATTTGGCATTCCAAAACCCCTGCGGGTCGAACTGGCCGACCCACCGGATGGAGACATAGGAACCGCGGGACTGGTTGGAGCAGTTTGATTTTGGGCTACCGTTGAGCTGGGGGGACTGCTTTGACTATTAGCCTGCGGCTGGCTGCTGCATCCGGCGGCCAAAAGGACGATTGCAGACCCAAACACTAACATTTTCTTGTTCATGATTTTTGAATTAATTAAGGCTTTTACAAACTACTACAATTCCACCCGCTCATTCCTTTCATTCAAAAAAGACCACTGGGTAGTTATTTTTCCAGACTGCTTAAAATTTCTGGAGTTTTCACCGTCAACAATCGGGTTTAAGCGGTCTTTCCCATCCGGCGAAGTCGAGTTTTATTCTCTACTATATAAAATAGCCAAAATCAAAATAACCACCCCTCGAGGGGATATTCGAGAAAAAAGTTCTGTCAAACTGTTTACCTAACTCTCTTCGTGTATATACTTTTCCCCTCTCAGCCAGGAAGAGAGTGCCGCGATTAGGTAGCAGATCAGCGACAGCGTAAAAGCAAACCGATCGAAAGCACCATGCCGGAGTTCATAGTAGTCGCCCGCATGCCCGAAGCCTGTCCGCGTTCCCGGGCCGGCACGGAATTCATAACTGCCGTAGTGTTGGAGAGAGCAATCCATTTGTAGGAATCTTTTGGTGGTGGCATGATACAATAAGATTAGATTTACGGACTACATCCGTCATTATATACTTAGACGAAAGGATTGTAACTTTATGAATGAATGGACAATAAGGGATATACCCTCACAGGCCGGAAAACTGGTACTCATCACAGGAGCCAATAGCGGGATTGGTTGGGAAGCGGCACTGGAGCTGGCCAGGGCGGGCGCAAGCGTGATTCTAACCGCGCGGTCGGAAGCCAAAGGCCAGGACGCGGTTCATAGAATTCAACAACTGATTCCGCAAGCCAAGGTCAGGTACGAAATTTTAGATTTGGCCGATTTAAAATCTGTCCATGCCTTTGCGGCTAAGATGGCAGCTGAGGACAAAATAGATGTCTTGATAAATAACGCCGGGGTAATGGCGGTCCCAAAGCGGCAACTCTCTCCAGACGGATATGAGCTCCAGTTGGCGACTAATTTTATTGGCCCGTTTGCTTTAACCCTGCTGCTACTGCCGGTCTTGCGGCGCTCCCCTGCCCCGCGGGTGGTGACGGTTTCCAGCGGAGCAGCCAATATGGGTTTGCGGCGGATACGGTTTGAAGATTTAAATTGGGAACAAACGTACGGTCCCTGGAAAGCTTACTGCCAATCCAAATTAGCCGACTTAATGTTTGCGCTGGAGCTCGGGCCGCGTTGTGAGCGGGCGGGCTTTAAGCTGCTGAGTCTGGCCGCGCACCCCGGCTATGCCCGCACTAAATTACAGTCCAGCGGTTCGGGCACTACCAATAATTTTTTCCAAAGTCCGCTGGCGCTCCTAGTTTCGCAAGACGCCGCTCATGGCGCGCTGCCAACGTTACGCGCGGCCACCGACCCCGGCGCCGCCCAGGGAAATTATTACGGCCCGGATAAATTCTTCCAGCTTCACGGCCACCCGGTACTCGTTCGCATTCCCAAACCGGCGCAAAACGCCGCCGCCCGGGAACAGCTCTGGAAAATCGCGGAGCAATTAAGCGGAATAAAAATTCAGATATAAAAAAACTGCGGTCAACGAAGAATTTTATTCTTCGTTGACCGCAGGTGGTGCGTTACTGCTCGCCGAGTCCCGTTAGTGGGATTTGCGTTTGCGATGATACCGGAAGCCTAGGCCAAAAAGCGCAAAACCGATCAATGACATAGTCGCCGGTTCGGGTACGGGTGCACTAACATTGAAGCTCCAAGCATACCCCGCGCCACTACTAGGAAGGTACGTCGATGTATGGGTAGTTTCCCATCCTTGATAGTCGTAAGGAGCCGGGTCGGTTCCTCCGCCCGCGACATTGACTTCGCCTCCGTCCAACGCGTTGTTTCCAATCACCTGAAAGAGCAATCCAGCGTTAGAGTCTAAAAACTGACCCCCGTTGAAGTCCAGAAGGTTGTCAAAATAGTACAGCCCATCGGGAGAAGTCTCCGTGATTAAAGAAGGGCTGTATGGGTCGAACACTACGCCGTTGATACCGTTGTTAGTATCGGCGAAAGTCCCGGTCATGCTGGTAACTCCATAGACCTCGGGCGATAATGGAGAACCAACCGTCAGGGTCCCGGACCCTGTTACACCAGTCCCTGTTATTGACCAAGTCAAAACATCGGCCGTGGCGAAAGACATGCCTAACGCCAAAAGTAGCGCTACCATCAGCGCATAATACGCCAAACGTCTCATCTACAATCCTCCATGCAGTTCAAACTCCGCCTAAGCGGAGTTTGTATTTTTGCTTTCAGGTTGCCAAGAAAGCAGCTTTACTTTAAAGCTTTTTCTATTTTTTGTCAAGACTGACAGCTAAAAACTAAAATTTTTATTTTTCTTGCAGTACGGAGAGTATATTACCCGAAGGATCGGTAAACCAGGCTATATCCGGTCCGCGATTTTGGGACAGGCCGCGCATGATACCTTTTTCGTCCTGAGAAAAACCTTCGTACCGTTCAAAGCTAATTCCTTTCTGGACCAAGGTATCGACAGCCTCGTCTATATTTTCCACCGAGAAATTAAGAATTGTAAACACGGCCGGAACGTGGTCAGGCTTTGGGTAGATATTCACTTCGCCGGCGCCGGTAAGCTTAAGCCGCAGGCTCATAAAAGCATCTTCTATCGTAAGTTCTAACACCTCACTATAAAACTTTTTGGCAGCAGCCAGGTCACGGACCGCAAAACTGCTGAAGGCTTTGGTATGTTGAAACATAAATTTTTTAAATTAATTACTTTATTTACTGCGGGGTTACCAATCGAATAATTCCGGCGGAACCATCGACCTCAACTAAAGTTCCGTCTTTCCATAACTCAGTCGCCTGCTCCACTCCGGCCACGCAGGGCAAACCGTATTCTCTGGCCACTAGCGCTCCATGCTGCAGCACGCCTCCAATCTCCAGAATCACCGCTCCGGCGTTCACAAACAGCGGCGTCCAGCCGGGGTCGGTCGCCCGGGCGACCAAGATTTCCCCTTTTAGTAACGGCTTCTCACCGGGCGAATGCAAAACCTTAATCCGGCCCTTAACCACGCCCGGAGAAATGGGCGTGCCCGAAACCTGGCCCGGCCGTGCCGGCGGAACCGGCGGACGAATAATCAGCCCGCGAGAATTAAACACAGAAGGCAGTTGCGGCGCCCGCGCCAACACATCTAAAGCTTTTTTATTTTGCCGCGCCCGTTCTCCTACATTAAACGACCCGTCAGCAACCGCTTGATCCAGTTCTTCCAGAGTCAAATCAAAAACCTGCTCCACAGCCTCCAAACGCCCGGCTTTGTACAAAGTTTGACCCAAGCTGAGCACCCGCTGCCGCAATAAGTCCGTCGCAAAAGCCACATAATATTTATGGGTTTCGCGATACCCGCCGAAAATTTCGTAAAAGCGATGCAACGACGCAAAGCGTTTGACCTGCTTAGGATTTACCAGCTTAACTTTCTGATAGATCTTCTGATACGCTTGCTGGCTCTGATTCTGATGCTCCTGAAAAATTTCTTCCGCGCTGGTATCTTTGAGGTCGGAGCGCATCGATTCCAACATCTGAACCAACAACTGCTGGTTGTCGTGGTAACGCGGAGCGGCAATATCTATTTCCATTGGCCCGCGGTGGCCGTAGGTCTGTAAAAAATCTTCCCAGGCGGCCAAAAAAGGCTTGGTCGGACTGGCGGGCAACAGCCGGGCCACCCGGGACAGCGCCAATCCCATTTGAGTAGTTAGATTATTAGGTAGAGCTATTTCCAGAGGCCCAAACGCGGCTTGCTGCTGGGG
Organism: Candidatus Doudnaibacteriota bacterium; assembly: GCA_963788395.1. Taxonomy (GTDB): domain Bacteria; phylum Patescibacteriota; class Doudnabacteria; order UBA920; family UBA920; genus CAIVSE01. Next base: position 30,926 of record CAWBGV010000041.1, read on the forward strand.
TCCGGCTATCTTTTTCATTTGGCCAAAAGCGCTTTTAGCGGCCACAAACAGCGGGACGGTATTAAAAACCACGTCTTTAATTAAATCGTCCAGTAATCTATTAGACAAAACCCTCAGTGACGTTTCTTCCCGAGCCGCAGCCTTCATTCTGAGCAATAATTGTTGGAGTCGTTGCTGGCTTTTTTCATGAGCGCGCTCCGGCTGCATCTTCGCGCGCCAAACTTGAAACAGCAATCGCGGAAACTGAACGAGCATCCCCAGCGGAAGTAATTTCAGCAGATTGGCTTGCGACCGATACTCCTGTTCGTCCACATTGGCGATAGCCTGAGCCGCCAGCTCATCGGCAATAGTCGTAAAATCCGCCACAGCTTTTTTTCCAACCAGCTGGAAGGCCGCCGAAAGATTTACGTACAACCGGCCCGGGGTAACCCAGGGGATGGCGGTGTTGATATCGCGGGTAATATCTCTAAAGAAAACTATTTTCCCTACTTTTCTGACCAGCGCGGAAAACAGAGAACTGCCGACTATCGAAATCGGCTGGTAAATGCCCTGGAGACTAATGGTCACATCTATATAGAGCCGTTTTCTCTGTCCCGGCGCGGTAATCATGCTTGGCGGCAAGGAAATGTAAGTGGTAATCGGCCGGGCCTGGAGCAAATATAATTTTTCTTTGGCGTAGGCCCACTCAATATCAATCGGTTTTTTGTAGAACGTTTCGACTTGATTAATCAACCGCGTCAATTCTATCACCTGATTATCCGAAAGAGTCAAAGATTGGCTGCGGTAGTTGGTCTTTTCTTCGGTCCGGCCCTGCGGCGCCAGCCAGATCGAAGTTTCTTTTTTGCCCAGAGTACGGTTTTTAATTTGGAATAAGACTTTATTTACGATATAAACGTCGGGACTAATCGTGCCGGCCACGACCGTTTCACCCAGGCCCCAGTTAGCGGTAAAAACCGCGTCGTCAAAATTGTTGGTCACCGGATCTAACGAAAAGCCTACGCCGGCGATCTCGCTGGCAATTTGCTCCTGGATAATAACCGCTATTTTGGGATTAGTAATATTCAAACCATTCTGACGCTTGTACATAACCACGCGGTAATCCAAACACGAAGCAAACGCACGTTGGATGGCGCCGGTGAGGTTTGGGGTTGATACCCCGAGCACCGTTTCGTACCCTCCGGCAAACGAAGCACCTTCCAGATCTTCTTCCGGCGAAGACGACCGGACGGCAAACAAAGCTTGCGGCGAATATTTCCCCCAAGCTTGCTTTAATTCTTGATCCTGCCGGGCAGTAAAGGAAAACCGCAGCGCGGTCTGCTTGAGGGCCGTACAAGCTTTTTCCAGTTCAGCATCGGTAGCCTTTATAAAACTTACCCAGGCCGGAGTTGCGGCAAGTTCCTGCAGCCAGGGACTAAAAAAATCGACCGACAAAATAAATCCTGGCGGTACGGGCAAGCCCGCCCGGCTGCCCAGCATCAACGAAAGCCCTTTGCCGCCGACTTCAGCCAAAGGAGGTGAATCGGCTCCGGGAAATGAATAGATTACTGTTTGTTCACGCATTTTTCAAAAAGATTTTTAAGTTTTTGTTTAGGATCGTATTTTAGTTTCAACGCGTCGTAACTAGTTCTATCGTACATCTTCCAAAATTCTTCCTGAGTGTAATAGGAATCGGAGTACAATCCTTTTTTCCCGCCGAGTTCGGCAACTTTGGCTTCGACCAGCTTATTGTAATATCCGGCCGGCTTGTTGGTAGCCACGGAATCCCAAAAACCAAAATTAACGTATAATTTGCTGGGATTAAGATTGTAAAAATTGAATTTTGCAGACGGGTTGTAAGTTCCGATGGGACAGATCCAGACTGGTGTTATGCCAATGGTGCGGGAAAAAAAATCGGCGAACGCGGGGGCGTTTTCGATAGGAATATCTACGTCCTGAATCACCCATTCCTCATGAATGCCAAACAGCGGATTCAGCCGCTTGCTGATTTGCCAGCGGTGTTCCCAGCGCATGAGCTTGGTATAAAATTTAGAATTCAGCCGTGGCCGGCCCAATAACCTCCGGACAAACGGATTTTGGGCATGGATGACTTTGGAGCACCAGAACCAGTCGGTATCCCAGCGCCAAAGAAAATCGTGGACAGTAAGATAGTCAATTTGTTTTTCCTGAATAGATGTATAATAAATATTCTGGTAGGTATAATCGCTGGTAAATGGCGCTGTATCGACAAATATTCCGGAGGTAATATACATTTCCTGCGGACTGAACATTACTCCGTCGACAAAATCCACTTCGGACCGGCAGACCTGGGCCAACTCCTGGAAATAAGCTGCGGCGTTGGTCAACCGCTTATGCGTTATCTTCACGAACGGCTTTACCGGAATTAATTTAACTTTTAGGCGCAGCGCGTAGCCGAACGTACCATAGGAATTGGGGAAGCCATAAAATAAATCGGAATGTTGCTCGGGGCTGCAAATCACCGTAGTCCCATCGGCCAGCAAAATTTCCATTTCTAGAACCGTTTCGTGGACCAGGCCGTAGCGAAACGAAGAGGCTTCTATACCTACGCCGGCTACCGCGCCGCCAATAGTAATAGTCTTGAGCTGCGGAACCACCGCCGGGATAAGATTATATTGTAAGGTAGCGTCTACAAAATCTTCGTAGGTCGTCATACCCTCTACATTGGCCCGCTGTTCAGATTCGTTAACGGACAATACTCGGTTAAAATCACGGACAGTTAAAACATCCTCAGCAGCCTGCTGACGATCCCGAAACAGGTTGGAGGTTGTTTTATCTAAACGCACCGTACCGGCCCGGCTCATTTGTTCCGACAGCCGGGCTTTTTTGGTTTCGTAATCGGAAATAGAAGACATAAATTAAATCTAACGAACCGTTGTATAACCACCAACGACTCCCCGTTTTGAAAACACGAATTGCCACAATTGGTTTCTTCTGGCCCGAAACGCTCCGGCGCAGGACAGTAAATAGTACGTCCACATCCGGTAAAAACGTTCGTCGTAATCTTGCTTGATCTCCGGCCAGCTGGCGGCAAAATTTTGCTGCCAAGCCATGAGGGTCTGATCGTAATCAGCGCCAAAATTATGAAAATCTTCCAAAATAAACAGGTTCTCCCAAGCGCCTCCCAGCTGTTTGACCGATGGCAAGTGGCCGTTGGGAAAAATATATTTGTTGGTCCAAGGGTCGGCCATGGTCACGGAGGTGGGATTGCCAATGGTGTGGAGTAAAAACAAACCATCGGTGTTCAGCCGGTCGCAGGCAATCGTAAATAATGATTTATAATTTTTATAGCCAACGTGCTCCATCAGGCCAATCGAAACCACGCGGTCGTAATTGCCTTTGGCTTCGCGATAATCCGAAAGCTGAAATTCCAGCGGCAGGCCCTGGCAGGATTGTTTGGCGAACTTTATTTGCTCTGTGGAAATATTCACCCCCACGCCGCTGATCTGGTATTTTTCGGCCGCGTACTTTAAGAAGCTGCCAAACCCGCAGCCTAAATCTAAAACTTTCATGCCGGGCTGCAAACCGATTTTTTTGCAGACCAGGTCAAATTTGGCAAACTGGGCCTGGTCTAAATTTTGGGCGTCTTTCCAGTAAGCGCAGGTGTACGACATGCTTTTACCGAGCATCTGCTGGTACAAATTATTGCCGATGTCGTAATGTTTTTGCGCGACTTCCACGGCCTTGGATTTTTTTTGATAGTTAAAAATTGAGGCTTTCAAAAAGTGGACCCTGAGCTTCCAGTTTTTAAGATCAGCTTCCAGGTCGGCGCGCAAAACTTTAAAAAAGAATTCGTCCAGCCGGGCGCAATCCCACCAGCCGTCCACGTACGATTCTCCCAGGCCTAAATAAGGCGAACGCATAACCCGGGCATACAACTCTTCGTTATGGACCTGAATATCCCACGGCTGGGGACCGTTGATGGTTACGCCGGCCCGCGCCGCTAAATCCACTACAAATTGCTTGCTTTTTTCCATACTGATAATCTAGCAGTTCGGAGTATAAAAATCAATGCAAACAAAAAAATGAAAATTGCGCAATGCTAATTATGAACTTATCACGACCTTGGTAATGCTGTAGATCTCTCCCGTATTGTAGTAAGAGGCAAAAGCAATATCTTTGCCGTTAGCTACGTAGGGGTCGCGCATAATGTAGTTGCCGTTGCTGCCGCTGACCAAAACCACAAAGTGGGTGCCGCCGTAAACATTCATCCCAATAATGACCGGGTTGCCGGTAGCCAAAGTTGAGTCGATATCCGCCGTTTGGCGGGTAGCAGTCACGCCGCCGGCAGTGACCGTATAAAGTAGGTAGGCCGGATAGTAAGCCGCAAAATTAGTCGGGTTGGAATTTATAGTCATCGGCGTCACATCACGGTAGCCATAGTGGGTCATGACCATGGCCACGGCAGTAACCAAACAACCCTCGCTGGCCAGCGTATAGCCAGTTCCGTCCAGCGAGACATTCCCCCACAAAGCGTCGCGCTGGTTGTAATAACAACCCCACGTATCGCATACTGTCTGATTCGCCAGCAGCGACGAACCGCCGGCATTCTGAGTAAATTTAGAAAAACTGTTTAGCTCGGCTTTAGCCTGGGCCAGCAAAGACTGGTAAGTAGATTCTTTATTTTTGGTTTCGGCCAAGAGTTGATTTTTTTGAGCCACCGTCGCGTTTAACGATTGCTGTTGGGATGCCAGCGCCTGGTGCTGGACCGAAAGCGCGCTTTCTTTTTGCTGCATGCTATTTTGAGCGGTCGTCAAAGTAGTTTGTTCAGTTTGCAGCTCTTGAGTTTTGGTTTGAATAGCCTCTTGCACCTGTTCCGTTTGATCGAGATTATCCCAGAACGCCGGCAAGTTGCCAGAAGAAGCCATCTGCAAAATAAAAGGCTCGTTACTGTCTTCTTCCAGCGCCTGCAAATCTTGGGCCAGCGCGGCTTGGTAAGAGGCAATGGTTTGTTTGGTAGTGATAATTTGATTTCCCAATTGTTGAACTTGGAGTTGAGTATCACTAATTTGACTTTGGGTGGCTGCCACCTGAGTCTGGACTTCGCCGCGCTGCAAATCTAAGGCATAAATCGCCGCCTGGAGCGTTTTTTTATCGGCCCCGGCTTTAGTCAGCTCTGCTTGATACTGGGCAATTTGCTGATTCAGCGAGGCAATTTGTTGATTATCGGCATTAATTTGCGATTGCAATTGGCTGGAATCGGCGCCGCCGGGAACAGATTGCGCTAAGGCCGGCGCGGCCAAAAAGCCGCCCTGAGCCTGGACCGCGATAAATATAATCATTATAACTACTTTGTATTTTGAGAGGCTGGATTTCATACACGCACGGTTGCTGTAAAAATTTATTTTTGCCCCACTATTATATCATGATCCCGCTCCCCCGATGGCAGGTTCGGGTAAAAGGGTATATACTATTAACAACTATTATTACAACGACCATGTCTATTTTAAAACAAAAGTTTTTTCCGCTTCTTACTATACTGGTGGTGTTTTCGTTTGTCCCTGGCCCGACCCATGCCTTAACCTATACTCAATTAGTGGCCGCGCAAACCGGCGGTCAGGTTTTAGGCGCCAGCACGCTGTATGCCTATCCCAGCGGCAGCTTAGTTAACGACGGCGGAACTTTCTATTTTATCAGCGGCACCACTAAGATTCCATTTACCAATTGGGCGGCTTTTGTGGGGCTGGGATATTCCTCGCGCAACGTCATAAAAGGCGATTTGCAAAATTATACCCTGTCCCAAAGCTACGCCATTACTACAGCTAACGACATTCATCCGTGGGGCAGCTGGCTGCTCTCTAACGGCACCGTCTACTATTCTACTCAAGACGGAATGATTGCCGTGCCATCTTGGGCTATCTTTTTAAATAATGGCGGAGCCGGCAAATTCATTGTCAAAGCTAATAAGTACGATATTGCCGCGCTCAACGCCGCTCCCGGCGTTCCGCCGCTAACCTTAAACGATCCGCGCATTGCTGCCCAATCTGCCGCGCCGACCGTGCCGCAATCCGAATCAGGACCAACTCCGACTCCGCCAATAACTCCCACTCCCTCGGCCGCAGCCACGCCAACGCCAATACCAACCGCGGCCGGCATTGGCGCCTCTGTTTCGCCCTCATCCCCTCTTTCCCAATATGTACTCAGCGGCAGCAGCGGTCAGGCGATTGCCACCTATCATATTACGGCCAGCAGCAGCAATATTACGATTCAAGAATTAGATTTTAATGTAATAGATTCGTCCCCGTACGTTATTAGCTCGGTTACGGCCAATGGCGTGAGCGGAGCCGTGGTTAACAACTCCGCGGCTATTGTCGGGATGTACTTACAAGATACCAACGGCCCTGCGGGTTTAGACATACCGATTACAGCTAGTTACTATATAGTGGGTCCAACAAGTATGCCTTCTAATCAACACTTTACCTTAGACCTCGTCAGGGTAGTCTATACCACCCCCGGTGCTTATAACTCGATCACGGCCAACGTCAATGCAGTCTCTAACCAAATGGATTTGGTAGCTACCGCTCCCAGCCTGGGTATTAATACCTCCAGTAACTCTCTGGTAAACGGCATGAACCAAGTCGCCCAAGTTGTGGTCTCGGCCGGCGGCAGCGGCGGAGTCGTGCTCAATACGTTCGGATTAACGGTCTCCGATTCCGGCCGGGTCTCCCGGTCCGGCAGCCATAGCCGTTTACGACGACGCCACTTCCCAGCCCGTCCCTTCTTCCAATTCTACTTTTAATTTGGCCCCCAACAGCCAGGCCAGCACGATTATTACGCTCAACAACGACAACACAATTGCCGCTAATACTTCCAAAACCTACGATATCGTAATCCCCATTCTTATTCCGCCGGAAAGCACCGGCTCTTCCACCATAACCACCCAGCTGGGCCCGCCTGCTACTTTCACCTGGAGCGACGGTGTTGCCCTGAACATCCCCGGCGGGACGAGTAGCGTAACCTACCTCCCCAACTACCCCACCAATTCGGTGACTATCCATAACTAATCCAAACGTAAACCTTCACTTGCTTTTGAGGCGATAGCCAATTCCCCAGACTGTTTCTAATATTTTTTCCTGGGTTTGGCTCTCTATTTTTTTGCGTAAATTTTTAACATGAGCTTCTATAACGTTGCTGGGCATATCCACATCCCACAAATTATTTAACAGCTGTTCGCGGGTAATTATTTGATCGGGGTGACGAATAAAATATTCCAGGAGCACAAACTCTTTTACGGTTAAAGAATTTCGATGTGTTCATAATAAGCTCTTGCGATTAACCATATCGTAAGTCCTAAGTTTCCCTGCCGTTAACATAACCCGCCAAGGCGGCCCCGGGCCGCCGGAGCAGGGCCTGTGATGCGGGCAGAAAGTTCTTCAACGAAAAGGGCTTGGTAACATAATCATCGGCCCGCATTTTGGAGCAGGTTGGTTTTATCGGTCACGGTATTGAGGGCGCTTAAAACCAACACCGGTAAGTGCTGTTATTTTTACGCAAGTTTTGACAAATTTCTAAACCGCTTTTATTCGGCAACATCAGATCGATTATAGCCGCGTCATAATCCTGATGATGAAATTCCAAAGTTTGATTGCCAATTTCACCGTCCAAAAAATAATCCACCCGGTAGCCCAGCGTGCTCAATCCCTGAGATAAAGCTTTGGCCAGGCGCTCTTCGTCTTCAATAATACAAATTTTCATAACCGTTCTCGTTTATTTATTTGTTAAATTTGGGGAAGTGTAACGGTAACCGTTGTCCCCTTATTTATTTTGCTGCTAACAGCAATGGTGCCGTGGTGGGAATCGACAATGGTTTTGACAATCGCCAAGCCCAGCCCAGCGCCGCCTTTCGGTATTTTCTGGCTTGGTCGGTTTTAAAAAACGGCTCAAAAATATAGGGTAGCTGCTCCGCTGCTATGCCTACTGCCGGTGTCCCGAACCACCAGCTCAAAAATTTTGCCAAGGTTCACTACTCCGGCGCTCACACTGCCCCCGCCGGGGTATACTGGATAGCGTTTTGGAGTAAGTTCACAATCATCTGGGTCAGCGCTGCCGCGTCGCCGGGGACAGCGCTGCTGTCCTGCTGGAACATGCGTATGGAACGTTTTTTTCAGTGGCCAGGATTTTCATCTTTTGTAAAACCGCAGCTGTGAGTTCGGATAATTTAATCGGTTCGATCAGCGCTTGCGTAGCCTGCAGCTCGTCACGCGATAGCTCCAAGAGAGCTCGACAATTTTTGCCATGCGGTCGACCTCTTTCAGATTGCCGGCGGTGACTTCTTTATAATACGGTGCCGGGTTGGGGGTTTGCAGCAAAACTTCGCTTTGAGCTTTAATGACCGAGAGCGGCGTAAATAATTCGTGCGAAGCGTTGGCATGAACAATTTTTGTTTTTTTACCAGGGCGCTACCGCCTGCTCAGCCTGCCGCTGAGATTCCACTAACGAACTAATCAGCACCGCTACCGAAACAAAAACAATAGATTGCGGGATATACACGGAATTAAAACTGAAAGAATAAATAGGAGCGGTAAAATAGTAATCAAAAGCCATCATGGCTAAAACGGTCGCGGTTAAGCCTGGCCCTAATCCGCCGTACCAGGTTGAAAAAATGACGGCCGCGAACAAGAGCAGTGTGGGGTAAGTATGTAAAATGTGAACGTGCAGATTGGCAACCACGGCCAACACCACCACCAGCACGGCGCTGGCGTATCGCCAAATGTTAGAGTAGGGCTCAACTAAAACCGGCAGGCTTCTAAAGTCGTTGATCGCCCCAAAGAACTTAGCTTGGCCGAATTTTTTTTGAAACTGCATACCTTATGGTTGGGATTTCGTCCAGCGAGGTTGCGGGAGTGGAAGTCGCGGGTTTGGGCTCCGCGTTCTGCAGCAAGTTTTGAACGTAATTAATGGCCTCCTGCCGGTAAGGGTCGCCGTCATTGACGCCGCCCACACGTACAATTTCCCGGCACTCCGTAGCGCAGCACGTAATCGACCCGCCGGCATCGGTAGAGTCGCAGAGGAAGCCAATATTGTTGCGCCAGTTAGCCATAACAATATCTGGCTCAAATTCAGCTGGCTGGCCAACTGGGCGGATTTTATCAGTTCGGCCGCCGTCATATTGGTAAAAATATTATTGCCAAAAATGCTTAAGTAGGAATCTATTTTACTGACATCGGTAAACACGCCCTGCTGTTTTAACTTGCTCAAAATGGCTTGGATAATAACTTGCTGGCGTTTGCTGCGGGCAAAATCGGTACCTTCGGGGCCGGCGGCGTGGCGGCTTCTGGCGTAAATTAAAGCGGTGGTGCCGTCCATGGTCTGAATGCCGGCGTCAAAGTGAGGCGCGGGAGAAATATAGCCTTTGTAGTCGTCGGTGGGATACTGGTAGTCGGTAAAGGTATCGGGTACGTTGATGGTCACGCCTCCGACTGCATCGACCAGCTGCTTAAAAGCGTTCATGTTGGCCACCACCCAATAGTCAATCGGAATACCGTACTCCTGGCTGATAAAGTTACTCACGTATTCGGGCGGATAACTCTGGTTGTTAGGCTGGGCATCTTTGGCGATGGAATATAAAGAAACAATTTTGGTGTTATTCCCGTTGTAGGTGACGTACAGGTCGCGGGGAATGTTCAGCATGGCCAGTTTGTGTTCCTTCCAATAGTAGGAAACTAAAATAATGGTGTCTGTCCGCAACCCGTTGGCGGTCAAGCCGTAAATCATGACGTTGGTCCGGTCGGTGTCTTGTCCCTGCAAAGTCACGTTGTGAGCCGAAAAAAAGGAACTCAAGCTAAAGCCCTGGCCGTTGCTGAAGCTTTTGTTGGTGTGGGACAGGGAATGGGAAATATAGGCGTAGGCGCCGCCCGCCAACAATAAAATGATAATAATAAAAATGAAGGTGATGAACTTAAAACTGACCAGCCTGACTTTGGCTTTTTTTTGCGGCGGCTGCTGGGGGCGCTGATTTAGATTCTGCCCGGGCTGGCGTTCGGAAACGGTATATACCTTCATAGAAAATTAGATTTTAAAGTTTGGATGCTTGTATATTATACACTAGCTCTATTAATTAAAAAAATCCTCAATTGAGTTTGAGGATTTTTTTGGCTTACTTTATAGAGAATTAGCGATTATACGAAACCTTTGTATAATAGGATAATTCCAACAATTAGGGCGATGACGCCGCTAAAAGTAATAATGCCGCTGGTCTTAAATTTGCGGTACAGCGAATGGCCCAGGGAGCTGGGAAAAAGCATTATGGCTAAGCCTTTGAGCAGGGCCAGCCAGCCGAGAATGGTCAGCAGTACCGGCCAATGGGCGTTCCAGGTGCTGTAAAAAGCCAGCATGATAACGCCGAGCAGGGCCGCTGCGAAACCAATAAACCAAAACAAGGCCTTGCTGTTTTCCAGCTCATTCACAATTCCGGTCATGTAATTTTTATTCATAACCGAAAGGCCAATCAGCAGGCACATCACGCCGCAAATTCTGGCCAGGACAAAAGTAGTGTCCATAAAAGTTGTATTTTTTGTTTCTTAAAGCTTCGACCTTTTTGATGCTTATAGTATACACCTTTTAACGCCGGCTGTCCTGATTTCCTAAATCACAAAATAAACGGGATCAGCATTTTTGTCTTTTTTTGGTAAGAGGAGTACTGGTCGGGAAATTGCTGGAGCATGGTTTTTCTCTTCGCTGCGGGCGCTGTAAATAAAATAGACGCCAAAAATCAGCAGGACGGCCAGCCAGGCTAAATCGTCGGTCAGGGCCGAGCCGAGCATGGCCAGCAGAAAACCGGTATAGATTGGATGCCGAATCCAGGCATAGGGACCGCTGGTGACCAGGTGGTGGTCTTGCCGAAGCGTCATGGGCATGCCCCAATTTTTACCTAAATAAATCCGGGCCCAAATGGCCAAAGCCACTCCCGCAAGACTACAAATTGAGCCTACAATTCCCAGCGCAAGGCCCCAGGGCGCGCTCACCGCATACAAAGAGTACAGATGCGTAGGGGTTCGCTTTAGCAGTCCCAAGTGCCACAATACCAGCACGACTACCAGCAGCATCACCCGCACCCCGGCCTCCCGCCACAACCTTGTTCCCCCGCCCACGCTGGGTTTTGCTCCCAAGGCCGCCACTACCCAAAAACCAATCAGCACCACCCAGCAAATAGTTGTTATCCAAATAAAAATTGTCATAAAAATTTGACCCCTCCACTTTAGATATTACGCTCATCGGCCGAAGGCCCGTAGGAACCGGGGATTGGAATATTATTCAGGCGCAAAAAGACTCCGAGCTGGGCGCGGTGGTGGACATGATGATTCATCATTACGGTCTGAAAAGCCAGGACTCGCGGAGCCTGGAGTAATTCTTTTTCTCCAAATATTAATTTCCAAGGTTGTAACAACTGTGCGTCAGTAGCATCTTCCAAAGCTTTCCGTGTTGCTCCGCTGCTTTTTTCAAATAAGGCAACAATTTCGGCAGTACTCTGCACTTGGGGCTGCTTATGCTCGGCTGTAAACGAAAGTTTATCTGTGGTTAAAATCTGAGCGCCCATTCCGGGCAATGTGGCCACGTGCACCGCCAGGATTCCCAAGCGCGTGGACTTTGGATGGGGTACCCAATCAAACTTATCAAACGGCACCCGCTCCAAAACTTTTTTGGTAGTTTTCATTTCCTGATTAAATTCCTGAAGCAGCAGCTGGGAAAATATATTTGCGTCCATACTTGTTCCTTTCTTAGTTACGACTAATATTTAATTAAGAAGTAGCCTCAAAACTTGCTTTATTTCAACCCGGCCCGTTATTAATGATATATCATTATTATAGACGTTTAACTCTATTTTAACATAAGGATGTATTTTATAAAAAAGCGCCGGGTTTGAAGCGGCGCTATGAGATGCTGATCAGGCGGTGCTGGTGAGAGTGTTCCTGACTATTTCTCCTTTCAGGACCACGAGATCGAATACTGGCGGGTACTTGAGTGCCGTGGTATGGCGTCCAGCCGCATTTATAATGCATAGATTCGTTAGTAAAGGCGGTCTGGCCGCGCGGATTTATTAAAATCACGTCCGCGTCGTAACCAGGAGCGAGGTGGCCCTTTTTTAGGCTGAAAACGCCGGGCGGCATTTAGGGAACTCAGTTCAACAAAACGTTGCGCGTCTATTCTGACCCCGCTGCAGTAATTCATAAGTCAGCAGTATGGTAGTTTGGACGCCGGGCAAGCCGCTCTGGAGATTGTGGATAGTCCAACTTTTTTTCCAGACTTCGTGCGGCGCGTGATCATCGGCAATAAAGTCAATGTCGCCGCGGCAGACTGCCCGCTCTATACCTCCCATTTCATGGAGTTGTACTAAGTGAAGGGTTGACCTGAGCAAACCCACCATCGGTGTATAACAGGCTACAGGATAGTCGCCAATATTTTGGATCGGTCTCGCAGGTAATGTCCTGTCCCCGATTCCGGGCATCCAGAATGAGTTCCACCGCCCGAGGGGTTGAGACATGACAAATGTGCATGGTTCCGCCGACTTCGCGGTTAATAGCCAGAGCACCGGCGAGTGCCTTCAATCTCTATTTTGCTGTGCCGTAGGATGAAGTGGTCAAAGTGCGAACGGGCGGGGAAAACGTTTTTTGCCGTTGTCAGCCGACCCATTCTTGCGGGTTACTCCCACGTGGACCAGGGTAATAGAGCCGGCTTGGGCGTTGTGCCTCGGGCAGACTCTCCGGTGAAGTGGGGGCGTTGTTAATCGATCGATGGCAAGGATTTGTCGTTTCTTCCATGTAAAGTTTAACTGCGGTTAAAGTGTCGTACAACGAACGGTCCAGTTGGCGTAAAGCCTCCAAGTTGTCGCGCCCGGCGCCGAGATGGAACTTAACGGTCAACCGGCTGTGTTCCCAGCGTTGTTCTAAATATTCCAACTGGCGCGGCCACTAAGTTCCGTCCCTGATATATAAGGCATGGTCATAATCGTTCATACCGCCGGCAAATACAGGCCGCTTCCAAGTGCGGCACATCTTCTTTTTCCGGTTGGTCGAGGACGGTCGTGAACGTGGGGATTAATCCCGGCGAGGGTACAAAATTCGCAACCCTGCCCGTCTATCCATTCCACGCCTTCAGGAAGCGGTTGGCCCTGTTTGTAAACTTCAAAGATGGTTTCGCCGTCAAAGACAATTGATCCCGAATAAAGGCCTGCAATCAACACATTACAAATACCAATCATGGTAGATCCTCCATCTGTTCTTACGCCATAGTAGAGAGCGGAAAATCGGGAATTTGCAAAATGAAAAAAGCGGACTCGCGAATGAGTCCGCTGTTGGCGCCTAGCGAGGGTTAAGCCGGAGTCAGTTCGGGTAATTTTCAATCTTTTCCAGTTCGAGCAGGATTCTATCAATGACCTGCGGGTAAATCTCATATTCCCGAAAGAGTCCTGTCACCACTTGAACCGCCTTCACGCCCGTAAACTGAAAACAACTGCAGCCGCATCGGCGCCGGTAAAAATTCCACCTGCGCCAATCACATCAATGCCGCTACCGGCCAGGGCTTCTTGCCACATCAGGCACTGCCCAAGAGCAATGGCTTTGTAGCCAACGACGGCAGTATCCGCCAAAATTTTTTTGCCCACTAATTGCCGGACGGGGCCGCTTGCCTTTTTCCCGCACAACATTGAACGCGTTGGCAAAGGTGTTGCAAACGACCACCGCGGCAAATATGCTGGGATACTCTTTAATTACCACCGCGACTTTGTGCAACAGGAGCGGATCAGAATATGGCGGGAGTTTAATCACATTATTCTTACCCTCCCCGGTTTTGCGCTTTAAGTGATACAAAATCTGACCGGTCAGATCGGGAGAAAAACCAAAAATCTGATCTTGGACGCCGCCTTCCCATTTGTTGGGCAAGCCAAATTGGCTTCGTTGGCAGTGGCACCTTTCTCCAGCATAAAGTCCGGCAATCACGCCGAGAATCTGCACCGACGTTTAGGCTACTGGCGCTGACCACCAGGTGTTTACCTGTTACGACCTCCTTGCAAATACTCGCCATTTCTGGAATCTGCACGCGGTAATAGTCATCTCCGGGATTCGGTACTGCCAGACTGTTAATACGAGTTATGGGGGCGTATACAGAATACATCACCGGAATTTCCCGGCCGTCTGGAGGTAAGGGAAATTATGTTACCGTGACTGCGCTGGTGTTCGATTTCTCGCTATTTTTTCAACACCTTCAATGGTTTTGACTGTACCAGCGCCATTGTAAATAGGAGGATTTAGGTCTAAGCGCCCCACTTTTCGTGTACTTTCAAATCGCAATCGCATACTCCTGGATTTTGATCGCCTAGAATTGGAATTTAATCCGTAGGACGTATGTAGATTCCCGCAAAACGCAAAAAAGTCAATCAGTATCAGCAAGCCACCTTCCGGCAGAGGTACGAGCCTGCTTTTTGGTAGAAAAATTTTATATATCTATTTCCAGCTGCCAAAAAATCTTTTAACTTATTTAATTGCTGGGTGAACCCGGCTTGCATACCTTGGATAGCCATCTTGGCCTGGGGTCCGGTTTTAAGCACAACTACTTTTACGGTGACTTTAGTTTTACCGTTCTCTTGAGCTAAGGTTACTTCTGTGGTTTGGTCAATCAAAGTTTCCTCTTTATCTTGTTTATCAACCCAGGCCTTGGCGTGATACGCCAGCTTAGAATTTGGTTCAACCGCCGTAAATTCGGCTAGCATTGGCCACTTGGTACCTTTATACGGTCCCATCCCCTCTCCGGCTTCCATAACAATGTAAAATTTCCCGCCCACCCGCAAGTCAACTTCGCATTCAGGAATTATAACGTTATCCGGTCCCCACCATTGCTTAAGCAGTTCCGGGTCAGTCCAGGCTTTCCAGACGGCTTCTAAAGGCGCACTGTAATCGCGTTCAATAGTTAATTCGTTTTGATTATCCATAACCTCATCTTTCCCCGGCCAGGCCGGATCCCGCTTGGCGGGACTTATTAAGTGTTAATTTATATTCAACTATGTAGTTGAATGATATCTTACCACAAAATTCCTGTCAAGCAAGTTTGAAAATACGCCTAATTAAAACCACCAATAAAGATTGGTGGTTGGTTAAGTCTATAAGTTACTTGGGCTGCCACTCAGTGCCTTGGAGTAAGCCAAAAGTGTTGCCTTCGGTGTCTACTGCGCGCGAGAACCAGCCGAGGCCTTTCATTTCCCACTTTTCTTTCCCTTCCCAAGGCTCAATTTTCCCGCCATTGGCTTTAATGGCGGCAATCACCTTATCTATTTCGTCCACTAAAATAGTGCAGTCAAAACTATTGAGTTTGCGGGATGGATTATCTTTTCGCTGATATATCCCTCCGTCGATTCCCGGCCCTTCGCCGGTCTTAACCATCCAGTAATCCATGCCCACGCCGGGCATGCCGGTTTTTTCTATCTGCCAGCCCAGGGCGTTCTGGTAAAAATTTTTCGCCCGCTCGGCATCATCCGCCTGAACCTCAAAATGTATTGGTCGATTGCTCATAAATTTTAAATTAATTATATTATAAAGCTTTAAATTATTATACCATGAGTTAGAATTTTATTGAGCGGACAACCTCATCAGGTATAGCACTGACTTATCCAGCATGTCGGACATTTGTTCCGGCGTAGTGCCGAGCTTTTTTGGGGATACCAGTTTTGCTTCGATTTCTCTAAAAGCATGGGCTTCTACTTTAAATCCCAAATCTTCAAAAAATTTTCTTGCCTGTTTCTCGCTTTCAAACAAGTTAGCCTCCACATCAATCCCCAAATCCTTAGACATCTGACTGGTGCGGGCACTAGCGGCGGCCATCGTACCTTTTAAAGTAATGTCGGGCGTTACCCATATCCCGCCAAATTCTTTAAGAAGTTCGGCCACGTTTTTGGCGTACTGAGTTTTTTGCTCAAAAGTTAAATAGCGCATCAGGCCTTCGTTGACTATGGCCAAAGGCCTCTTTTCAAAATGACGGACGGCCTGCCACAGACTGTCGGGGTTTAAGGCGTTACCTCTTTCCAAATAATGGTGAGGCCGGTGGGTTATGTTTCCTTTTGCAATTAAGTTATTATGAATTTGAGTCTTTTCTGTAATCATAGTATCCAAATCGACTTCGACGTACTTAAGCTCAGGGTTGCCGGTTGTCATGGCAATGCCGCGCGGCGAGAGCCCGGCGGCTACTTCTAAAACCTGGTCCGCGCCATTTTCTTTTAAAAATTTATTGACCAATTTGTAGCGGGCTTCAAAGAAGGGGGTAAGTTCCGGCGCCTTCATTTTTTCGAGCAGCGAAATATCTGCGGCCGTCTGTCCGGCCTTCATCTTCTCCAATTCTTGATAAATAGCTTCGGCGTGTTCAATCTCGGCCAATGTTCTTCGAAAAGCCACCCCATAAGCCGTTGGGCTAACTTTGACATGGGAACTGTCTTTTGATTCGGTTTGTAATTCCGGAGTATTTTCTTGTGTCATGCCTTCATTATAGCTTACTTTTTAAAAAAATAGGAAACGCCATCCTAGCTGCTTTGGATAAAAAAAGCAACTTTAAATATGCTATAATAACGGTACGTGTTTGTCTTAATTATTTATTGAAAGGAGCCCTATGAATATGCCATTTGGACAGTTGTATCTTTCCCAGTTGGATTCGGAAGCCGAGGCCACCCGCAAGTGTTTAGAGCGAATTACCGACGAAGTCCTGGATTTTAAGCCAACCGAAAAATCCATGTCGCTTAAAAGTCTGGTAATTACAGTTTCGGAAATCCCTAAATGGATTGCTTCTATTATCAATCAGGGAGATATTGATTTTGCCACCTACGAACGCTACCAGTTAAAGTCGGCAGATGATCTACCGGTTCATTTTAACGAGTGCTTGGAACTGGCCCGTAAAGCCTTGCGGGACGTAACCGACGAAGAATTAATGAAAGAGTTTTCTTTAATAATGAAAGGCCAAGTACTTTCTACAGAAACCAAAAAAGAGAGCATAGATTCCACCATCCGCCACCTGGTCCACCATCGCGGCCAGCTGACCGTCTACATGAGAATAAAGAACATCCCCATCCCCAAAATCTACGGCCCTTCCGGAGATGACCAAAGCTGGTAAAATAAACTAAAGCTGTTGCCAAAAAGTAAACAACAAACCCCTGCTCAGCAGGGGTTTGTTGTTTACTTGGCAGCGGCAGTCGCTGGCTTTTGCTCAGCGGGTTTGGCGTCAATTGAGGTGGTCGGTGTTGGTGGCGTGGTTGTCGCCGGTTTTGTCTCTTCGTTCATAAGATTCCTTTGGCTGCAACACATATATTTGAATGCAGCGGTTATTATATAAACAGATTATTACAAAATTTTAAAGAGCAGGTTTTTTCCCTCAAAGGAACCTGCTCTTTATACATGATGTACTTTATGCATTTGTCGTCCACGAGTGGGTCAATTAATATACACATAGGCTAGCTGCCTGGAGTTACCCAACTGGAGCAAGAATGATTTTAAAAAGTACACCCAATTTTTAATCCGCATGTAATAGATTTTCTCCTTGGCTTCTTAAGTCTATGCTCTATTATCAAGCTTGTATAGGGCAAAAACAGGTATTAGAACATATCAGCCCGAGCTAAGCCCTATAATATTTTTTATGAAAGACAAAAAACAAGCATTTGTTGGTTTTTACCCAAGAACCCTCGGGATTAAGGTTTCATTTTACTTTAGACTCATTGTGTTTCATCCTGGCCTTGATTAATTTTTTGATAAGAGCGACGGGAAGTTTGTTGGTAGGTAAATGTATAGCGGACTTGGTTGTTACGTACAACTGCAGCTCCTTTGCATGCTGCGCGATTATTGGCGGCGGAATATACAGTCCAATATACCCGCGCATGGCGGCAAAATAAACCAAGCGTCCCTTGTACTCATAAGATGGCATGCCGTAACTAATTTGCTCCTCCGCTTTTGGCGCAAGCTGTTTAATTAAGGTGCGGAGTTCAATGAGCTTACTCCTGACGTCTTTGGGCGCCTTGGCTATATATTCATTTACATTTTTTGCTTTTTCCATAATTTAAGTGTTTGTGATTAGGAGGCATTCTCAGTCATAATTTTATCACACCAAAATAATCACGAATTCTAATAACCCCCCTTAAAGGGAGCTTGGGTTGCTAAAAGCTTCCGGTTTTAATTTCTCCGGGAGCGCGGCGATAATTGGCGAAGATTACTCCGGTTGGAGAAACTTTGGCTTCCAGCAGGGTAAAGGCGGCGGGGATGGCGCCTTCCGCGAACAAATGTTTGCCGTTGCCCAGAGTCAGCGGAAAAATTTTTAGCCAGAGCTCGTCGACCAGATCGTTCTTGAGCAAGGTCTGAGTCAAGTTGCCGCTGCCGTGGACTTGTAAATCTATGCCGTCGCTTTGCTTAAGCTTGCGCACGGCCTCGGCAACATCTCCGGCCAGCAATTCGGAGTTTTTCCAGTTAAGCTGCGGCGCCGAACGTGAGGCAACGTACTTTTTTGCCTTATTGAACATTTTTGCCACCGGGTTGACTGCCTCATTTTGGTGCGGCCAATACGAACTAAAAATATCGTAGGTTTTTCTCCCCAGCAATAAATCGAACGGTTTGCTCATTTGCTCGCTCATGAGCTTTCCGGAAAATTCGTCGGCATAAGGAAAAGACCAGCCGCCAAACCCAAAGCCACCGGATGGGTCTTCTTGCGGTGCGCCTGGCGCCTGCATAACACCATCTAACGTTAAAAATGTTAGGACAATAATTTTGCGCATATTTTTATATTAATTTATTTTTTAGACCGTCTCTTGAGTATCCCCTGCACCGAGGGGCTGACTTTTTTGTCCGTACGATGAATACAACCCAGCCAGCAACACGGCCTCCGCATGCCTTCTTTCAGCTCAGTTCTCACTCTCTCTACATGCTGCTTCCTGGTTTCCGCCTTTTTAACAAACGTAACCCAGCATATCCACTCATTGCGCGCCAAAGGCGTTAAATCCTGCCACACCGCCAAAGCCGCCTTATCGGAAGCAAGGGTCTTTTTTAAATCGGGCGGCAATTTATGCACTGTTCCGGCGGGAATTGTTTTATTAGTCATAAAATTATTTTACAGTAAGCCGGGCAAAAAGGAAATGGAAGCCAAAAACACCCGCGTTTCTATAACCCTTTTACCGGCTGGTAGTAAAGAACCACTGCGCCACTATCAAATGTTTTTGTTTTTAAGAGCTTAAGGTTAACTTTATTTTTAAGGTTTTTAAATAACGGCAGGCCGCTTCCTAAAATAACCGGATGAACGACAAGTTGAAATTCATCAATTAAGCCAAACTCCGTCAAAGCCACTATTAAGCTGGGGCTGCCGACTAAAATGTTTTTACCCGCCTGCTGTTTAAGGTTTAGAATTTCTTCTTTAATAAGTTCCTTTTTCAGTATTGAATTTTTCCAATCAACTTTTTGCAGCGTGCGGGAAAAAACAATTTTTGAAATAGTATCCATAAGTACCGCGAATTCATCATCCAGTTTATCGCCGCTCGGCTTTTTTACCATATGCGGCCAAAAATTTTCCATGAGTTGATAGGTAATCCTTCCGTAGAGCAGGGTGTCGGCGTTGCGCAAGAGATCGTTAAAAAAACGCATGCCTTGATCACCCGGAACCATCGCTGTATGGTCGCAAAAGCCATCGAGCGTCATATTAATTGCCGCAATTATTTTTCTTCCCGCGGAACGGGACCCGGCTCCGCCGGACATAGTGCTGTTCATATTAAATAAATTAAGAATTTGTATGTTTACTATAGCAAAAAAATCCTGCTTCTAACAGATATCGTCTGTTGGCTCGGCACTCTGAACGACGATCTCACCTACCTTTTTATTTTTCTGCCCGTCAATCCAGCCGAAGCACAACGCTTCATCGAGAGCTTCGCTATACGATAGCGACTTTTGCCCTGAGCTTTTCTTAAATATCCTTAATTGAACGCCGCCTGAAGTCGCATGATTTTTTGCCAACCATGCACCCCGATTTCGTTTGGGGCCGAAAAAAATGAGACAACTGGTTGTTTTTTTGTGCTTTGCATAACTTAATTATTTTTAATGCATCTACTGAGCCAAAACGGCCTGGAAATGTACAACCCATTTCCAGGCGGCTTTATTATTCCACACCATTTGGAGCGTAGCGTAATATTATTCCGCCGGTTTGGAGGGGCTTTGCTTCGAGCAGTTTTAGTTTTTGATACGGCAAGCCTTCGGTAAACAGGCGTTTACCTTTCCTAGGAAAACAGGAGCAATGCAAAGGCGATATTCATCAAAGAGGTTTGCTTTCATAAGAGAATCCGAAAGGTTCCCGCTGCCGAATACAAACATATTCCCGTTTCCTTCCTGTTTTAATTTCCCCAATTCGGTAACTGCGTCGCGCACAATAGTTGTATTATTCCACTCGGCAGTTTTGAGCTTATGGGAACATACGATTTTAGGGAGTTTGTTCATATAGTCTGCGACCGTTCCTGGTTCTTTGTTTTCTTTGCTCCAGTAATCGTACATGCCTTTATAGGTGGCCTCACCAAAAATAAGCAAGTCGATTGTCTTGAGCTGCTCATCAATAAAATCTTCAAGCTCTTTGCCCCAAACAAGCCCATGGAAATCCAAGTTCCACGCTTCTCGCCCTCAAAGTACCCATCGAGCGTAATCAAATTCCACATGATAAGTTTTTTCATAGATTTTTTGGTTACATATATGTTTATACTAACAAAAAACATTAGCGATTGCTAGTGTTTATTGGCTCCAGATGGTAATTGATGTCGGAACCTTGTTTGTTTCAACATTACCCATTGCCCACACTCCCTACAAAAAATCACTCTCGAGTAAGAATGATTTTTGTTGGCTCCGGCTAGTGAATGCGTTTAGAACTTTTGATTGGGCAGAATTGGAACAAGATTTAAAAGTTTTAACCCAGTTATCGCCTAAAGCTATAAATTTCCAAATCGTTTTGTGTTACGTTGTCTTAATTTGTCTGCGCCTTACAACTAAGACCAGACAGAAAATTATATTAGCAAGTGTCCAAGCTATAGGATACAGAAGTGTAAAAATATTAAATTGTTGCAGAGCAATAATACCAAAGGCGTGTCTAAATGCGGCAACCCACCAAGTAAACAATGTTTCTGAATGAGGCTTGTTCCAAGATTTTCTTATCGTTGGGCCAAAACCTCAAGTACAGTTAGAACTACCAGTATTACTGACAAGACTGGCTGTTTTACTACAAGCCAAAGAAAAAGGGAAAATAACGCAAGAATTAAAAACACCACATCTGTAATTGTGATACTTTTTTCACCGTATTTTAAGCACAGGAAAAAAATAAATATACAAACGGCAGAAACGGCAAATGTTATCCACACACCTTTACTCCAGGCCCCCATCACTTGTAATGCCCAAGTAATTGAACTTGAAATACCCCAAATTAAAAAAGTAAAAGTATGCGGGGTTGTTTTTCTTTTCAAAATATCACGAATGTATGGCCCATATCCAACAAAGACAAGAATGACTGATATTAAACTAATTATTATTTTGTAGTCCATAAATTTTTAAACCCCGTTACCGTCTAACCTTATCAGTTTCTAAATGATTTTGCGTTATGGCTACAACGTATAATTTTCTATCTGGCTCAATATCAAAATAAAAAATTCTTGCCTCTGCCTGTAGCTTGATTTCTTTAATATCAACATCGGGCGGTATTTTGCTATAGAGCCGTTTATAGTGCCCTCATTTTTGATTGGTATCCGGTCAATGCTGTTTTTCTGAAAATCGGCTTGGCAGGTAATTTTTATGCCTATTTGCTTTAAAGTTTCCAATGCCTTTTTTGCTTTATTGCTCTCTAAAAGATGGATTTCACACATTTTTTGATTGTATTTGGCAAAAGAAATAACGTAAGGCTCAATCTCTGGAGCCTCTGATTCTGGCGGCAGTCCTGCAACGCCTTGAGGTATTTGCGCTTGAGGGGTAATTTCAGCGGCTGGTTCTGGTATGCCCATAAAATTTATGCTTCAGATTCTTGCATTTTTTGGGCATAAAAACTTTTCATTGATTTTGGCGTAACTCCATTTTCTGAATTTTCGTGTGCCTGCACTCCGTCCCGTGCGTCCTGCCACGGTTTTTCAGAATGGGTTAGCTGCTCTAAGTAGCCAGCGTCAAATTTGCCGTAAACGCTCCAAACCTCATCAAGCAACTTTTTAACATCAGGCCGAAGTCCATCAAATTCGTTTGACTGAATTTCTTTGACAATAGGGTTAAAGCCAAATTTTTTATACTCCAAATAAACTTGCCTGACCGCTGGCCCGTGAACCCACGCCTCAATTTTTTCGTTAAATAGTTTATGATTGCGAATAACCAAAGACCACGCTTGAGAGTAGTAAAGCAATTTTTGTAACTTTTTATTGGAAATTGGCTTGTTGTCCTGCTGCCCTTTATATAAAAAATAGTCGGCAACCAAATTGGCGTTTGTTGTATTGTTGCGGCTCATAGGCTTTAGTTTAATTTATTTAAAACGAGCTAATTATATAACGAAAATTTTAGACAAAAGTTGCAGAAATATAAACGCCAAAAACCCAATTATATTGGGTTATTTTTTTATATGTGATTTGTATTTTTTAGTTTCAAAATTCCCATCTCTTAAAACAAAATTATTATAACACAGTCCTGACGGAACCCGCAAACTGTAGTA